>NZ_CP173614.1:0-775000 GCF_045037875.1 Pseudomonas petroselini | reverse complement strand
AATACCCTCTATATAGAAGGAAGCAGTCAAATAACCCCCGCCGCCTTTAGAGCAACTATATTCGCCATGCCCAGCCCCAGTACTTCCTGAAGCACCTCGGCCGTATGCTCACCCAGCAGAGGAGGCGCGCTCCGATACTCCACAGGCGTCTTCGACAACCGTATTGGGCTGGCAACCTGGGGCACCATCCCTGCCAACGCATGAGGCAACTCCATCGCCAAGCCGCGCGCCTTGACCTGCGGATCATCAAACACCTGGGCTAGGTCATTGATCGGCCCACAAGGCACACCCACCCGCTCCAACTGCGATACCCACTCAGCCGTCGTCTTGAACACCGTAGCCTGGCGAATCAACGGAATCAGCTCCGCCCGATTGGCCACCCGCACCTTATTAGTAGAGAAGCGCGGATCATCCGCCCACTGTGGCCGCCCGGCCACTTCAGCAAACTTACGAAACTGCCCGTCATTACCCACCGTCAGGATGAAATCACCGTCGGCCGTGGGAAAGTCCTGATAAGGCACGATGTTCGGGTGAGCATTCCCCAGGCGCTTGGGCGACGCTCCTGTCGTCAGATAATTCATCGCTTGGTTCGCCAGGCATGCCACCTGCACGTCCAGTAACGCCATATCGATGTGCTGCCCACCACCGTCATGATCCCGATGAGCCAGTGCCGCCAAGATAGCAACGGTCGAGTAGAGCCCCGTCAGGATGTCAGTCAGCGCGACGCCCACTTTCACCGGCCCAGCCCCCTCATCACCCTCGGGGCGACCAGTCAGGCTCATAAGCCCGCCGAGCCCCTGGATCATGAAGTCATAACCCGCACGCGTAGCATATGGCCCCGTCTGACCGAAGCCAGTGATCGAGCAGTAGATCAACTCCGGGTTGATCTCCTTGAGCGACTCATAGTCCAGCCCATACGCAGCGAGACCACCCACCTTGAAGTTCTCGATCAGGATGTCTGACTTGGCCGCCAGCTCACGGACCAGCGCCTGCCCCTCCGGCCGCGTGAAATCGATAGTCACCGACTGCTTATTGCGATTGGCCGACAGGTAATAAGCCGCCTCACTGGTGTTCTCACCATAAGCATCCTTGAGGAATGGCGGCCCCCAGGCGCGCGTGTCATCACCACTGCCCGGCCGTTCAACCTTGATCACCTCAGCCCCAAGGTCCGCGAGGATCTGCCCGGACCAGGGGCCCGCCAGTACTCGCGATAAGTCCAGTACCCGCAGATGCGAAAGCGCGCCCATGCCGTGCTCCTATTAATAGAACGCCTGAAGACCGGTTTGCGCGCGCCCCAGAATCAACGCATGCACGTCATGAGTACCTTCATAGGTATTCACCACCTCCAGGTTGACCAGATGACGTGCCACCCCGAACTCGTCGGAAATACCGTTGCCACCCAGCATGTCACGCGCCATGCGTGCGATATCCAGGGACTTGCCACACGAGTTGCGCTTCATGATCGACGTGATTTCAACCGCCGCCGTACCTTCGTCCTTCATCCGCCCCAAACGCAGGCAACCTTGCAGGGCCAGGGTGATCTCAGTCTGCATATCGGCCAGCTTCTTCTGGATCAACTGGGTCGCCGCCAATGGGCGCCCGAATTGATGGCGATCAAGCGTGTATTGGCGAGCGGTATGCCAGCAGAACTCGGCGGCCCCCAACGCCCCCCAGGAGATGCCATAGCGCGCCGAGTTAAGGCAGGTGAAGGGCCCCTTCAAACCGCGCACATCCGGAAAGATGTTCTCTTCCGGAACAAACACGTTATCCATGACGATTTCACCGGTGATGGAGGCGCGCAGCCCGACCTTGCCATGAATCGCCGGAGCGCTCAGGCCCTTCCAGCCTTTCTCCAGGACAAACCCACGAATATCGCCAGCATCGTCCTTACCCCAGACCACAAACACATCCGCGATCGGACTATTGGTGATCCACATCTTCGCGCCCGTCAGGCTATAACCCCCCTCGACCTTGCGAGCACGAGTGATCATCGCACCCGGATCGGAGCCATGATTGGGCTCAGTCAAGCCGAAACAACCGATCCATTCGCCAGAAGCCAGCTTCGGCAGGTACTTCTGTTTCTGTGCCTCAGTGCCGAACTCGTTGATCGGCACCATGACCAGTGACGACTGCACACTCATCATCGAGCGATAGCCGGAGTCGACACGCTCCACTTCGCGCGCGATCAACCCATAGCTGACGTAATTCAAGCCGCTGCCACCGTACTGCTCAGGGATCATCGCACCGAGCAAACCGGTCTCGCCCATCTCGCGAAAAATAGCAGGGTCGGTCTTTTCATGGCGAAAGGCTTCGAGCACACGCGGGGCCAACTTGTCTTGGGCGAACTGCTCAGCACTGTCGCGCACCATGCGCTCTTCTTCGGTGAGCTGTTGATCGAGCAGCAGTGGATCGATCCAGTTGAAGCTTGCCTTGCCAGCCATGAATAAGTCCTCGCGGAAAGAATCGGAAGTCGTGGAAGCAGCCTAGGCCCGACACGCGCAGAGGGCAAACGAGGTTTCCGCATAGGGTTGTGCTAATTTCTCACTTCGAAGTAGCCGAGAAAGGCGCATATGCGCTTTAGTAAGTGAGGACACGGTATATGCGCAGAAAAATTCCCAGCACCACCGCCCTTGTCAGTTTTGAAGCGGCAGCCCGCCACGAGAGCTTTACCAAGGCGGCGCAGGAGCTTTCGATCACGCAAGGTGCCATCTGTCGACAGATCGCCAGCCTTGAAGAGTTTTTAAGTGTCGAGCTGTTTCGCCGCTCACGGCGTGGGGTAAAGCTTACAGAAGCGGGGCTGTCCTACAGTCGTCGCGTGGCCACGCAATTGGATGCGGTGGAACGCGATACGCTTTCCGTCATGGGTCAGCAGGGCGCTAACACCATCGAACTGGCCGTGGTCCCGACATTCGGTACTCAATGGCTGATTCCTCGCCTCAAGGACTTCCAACGCCAGCACCCCGAAGTCACCGTTAACCTCACGAACCGAACACGGCCCTTCCTGTTTGCCGACACTGAATTCGACGCCGCGATCTACTTCGGCGATGCCGACTGGTCCGGCACAGAATCCCACCGACTGATGGGGGAAAACCCTGTCCCAGTGTGCAGCCCTCGGCTATTGGGTAGCCGCACGCGGTTCAGTCCCCAGGAGATCGCAGAACTGCCGCTTCTGCAGCAGACCACACGCCCCTACGCGTGGCGCCAATGGTTCAACGCCCAACAACTGAACATACCCCGCGACATGACAGGCCCCCGATACGAGCTATTCTCGATGTTGTCCCAGGCCGCCATGCACGATATGGGGATCGCGCTGATTCCACCGTTCCTCATCCAGCGCGAGCTTGAGGAGGGACAATTGCTGATCGCCAGCCCAGAGGCGCTGAGCAGCTCAAAGGCTTATTACCTGATGATTCCTGACAAAAAGGTTGAATCTGCCTCATTGCACGCCTTCAGGGATTGGCTTATCGACCAGTCCCAGCGCTACAGCCCCAGCATTTAAAGGCCACAACCGTATTACTGACTTTGTAGTCAGTAACTTTTTAATCCTACAGATATACGTATATGTCGCATTTCAGCAGACTGTATCTGTCAGTCCAAGAAAAGGCTCAAAGCCATGATCTACCTGGCTTATAGCGACTGTCAAAAGCCAATAGCCGACTATTCACACCGGCGATGGCAAAAGAGTGCAAAACTGCCTGCAGCCCTTTAAGCCCATGTATTTGAAGAGGTTATTTCAGGGTATTGCGACAATCAGTCACAGGGTGACTTGTAGTTAATTTTTCGTCACCCGTCATAATCCCTTGAAGGCCGTAAAGTTCGCCTGCAAAATGCCGCGCCCCGCTGTCATTTCAGCGGGATCGTGCTGATCGGCCGCCCCAGTTGCGCCACTCGCGGTGCACTGGCCTTTTTACAAAAAGATCAAAAGCAAAAAGATCATGCAGGAGATTTGACGTGCACATTGGTGTTCCTCTCGAAACCCAGACCGGTGAAACGCGGGTGGCTGCCACCCCGGAAACCATCAAGAAGCTGATCGGCCAGGGCCATAAGGTCACTGTACAAAGCGGGGCAGGCCTAAAGGCCAGCGTCGTGGACAATGCCTATGAAGCGGCAGGCGCAACCATTGGCAGTGCCAACGATGCGTTTGGCGCCGAGCTGATTCTCAAGGTGGTGGCCCCCAGCGACAGCGAGCTGGCGCTGATCAAAAGCGGCACCGTGTTGGTGGGCATGCTCAATCCGTTCAGCAATGAAACCATTGCCAAGCTCGCCGAACGCGGCATCACGGCCTTTGCCCTTGAAGCAGCGCCACGCACCTCACGGGCCCAGAGCCTCGACGTGCTGTCATCCCAGGCCAACATCGCCGGCTATAAAGCCGTGTTGCTGGCTGCGCATCATTACCCGCGCTTCATGCCGATGCTGATGACGGCCGCAGGCACCGTGAAAGCCGCGCGCGTACTGATCCTGGGCGCCGGTGTCGCAGGCCTGCAAGCCATTGCCACAGCGAAACGCCTGGGTGCAGTGATCGAAGCGTCTGACGTGCGCCCGGCCGTTAAAGAGCAGATCGAATCCCTGGGTGCCAAATTCGTCGACGTGCCTTACGAAACCGATGAAGAACGCGAATGCGCCGTCGGGGTCGGTGGCTATGCACGTCCAATGCCGACCAGCTGGATGCAGCGCCAGGCCCTGGCCGTGCACGAGCGCGCCAAGCAGGCCGACATCGTCATTACCACCGCCCTGATCCCCGGCCGAAAAGCGCCGACCCTGCTCAGCGCCGAAACCGTCGCACAGATGAAGCCCGGCTCAGTGGTCATCGACCTCGCCGCCGCCCAAGGCGGCAACTGCCCGCTGACCGTCGCCGACCAGGTGGTGGTGGAAAATGGCGTGATCATCTGCGGCCCGACCAACCTGGCCGGTGCCGTCGCTGCCGACGCCTCAGCTTTGTATGCGCGCAACCTGCTGGACTTCCTGAAACTGGTCTTCACCAAGGAAGGGCAGTTTGAAATCAACCTCGAAGACGACATCGTCGCTGCGTGCCTGATGTGCCGCGACGGCCAAGTCATCCGCAAAAACGCCTAAGCAGGGATTCAGACGATGGAAGAGCTTATCTCCCCCGGTATCTACAACCTGATCATCTTTGTGCTGGCGATTTATGTCGGTTACCACGTGGTCTGGAACGTAACGCCCGCGCTGCACACGCCATTGATGGCGGTGACCAACGCCATTTCCGCGATCGTGATCGTCGGCGCCATGCTCGCCGCAGCCCTCACCGTCACTCCACTGGGCAAGACCATGGGCACGCTGGCCGTGGCACTGGCAGCAGTGAACGTATTCGGTGGCTTCCTGGTCACCCGCCGCATGCTTGAGATGTTCAAGAAGAAAGCCCCGAAAGCAAAAGAAGAGGCGCCGAAGTAATGAGCATGAATCTGGTAACGACGCTCTACCTGATCGCGTCGATCTGCTTCATCCAGGCCCTCAAAGGCCTGTCACATCCGACCACGTCGCGGCGCGGCAACCTGTTCGGGATGCTCGGCATGGCGCTGGCGGTACTTACCACAGTGGGCCTCATCTATAAGCTGGGCGCTGAGCTCGCCACCGCCGGCATCGGCTATGTGATCGTCGGCCTGCTGATCGGCGGCACCGCCGGTTCGATCATGGCCAAGCGCGTAGAAATGACCAAGATGCCGGAGCTGGTGGCGTTCATGCACAGCATGATCGGTCTGGCCGCCGTGTTTATTGCGATTGCCGCGGTGGTCGAGCCGCAATCCCTGGGCATCGTCAAACACCTGGGCGACTCGATTCCAGCCGGTAACCGCCTGGAGCTGTTTCTCGGCGCGGCCATCGGCGCAATTACGTTCTCCGGCTCGGTGATCGCGTTCGGCAAGCTGTCGGGCAAGTACAAGTTCCGTCTGTTCCAAGGCGCACCGGTACAGTTCGGCGGCCAGCACAAGCTGAACTTGGTGCTCGGCCTCGCAACACTTGGCCTCGGCCTGGCGTTCATGTTCACCGGCAACCTCACCGCCTTTGCCCTGATGCTGGCCCTGGCCTTCGTGCTTGGCGTGCTGATCATCATCCCGATCGGCGGCGCGGACATGCCGGTGGTGGTGTCGATGCTCAACAGCTACTCCGGCTGGGCAGCGGCGGGCATCGGCTTCTCGCTGAACAACTCGATGCTGATCATCGCCGGCTCCCTGGTGGGCTCCAGCGGCGCAATCCTCTCGTACATTATGTGCAAGGCGATGAACCGTTCCTTCTTTAACGTACTGCTCGGCGGTTTCGGCAATGCGCCGGATGCCAGCGCGGCGGCGGGCTCGAAAGAAGCGCGCCCGGTGAAATCCGGTTCGGCCGACGACGCGACCTTCCTGCTGACCAACGCCGACACCGTGATCATTGTGCCGGGCTATGGCCTGGCAGTGGCGCGAGCGCAACACGCACTCAAGGAACTGACCGAGAAGCTGACTCATCGCGGCGTCACCGTGAAATACGCGATTCACCCAGTGGCGGGCCGTATGCCAGGGCACATGAACGTACTGCTCGCCGAGGCGGAGGTGCCTTACGACCAAGTGTTCGAAATGGAAGACATCAACTCCGAGTTCGGCCAGGCCGATGTGGTGCTGGTGCTTGGCGCGAACGACGTGGTCAACCCGGCCGCCAAAAACGACCCGAACTCACCGATTGCCGGCATGCCGATCCTCGAGGCGTTCAAGGCCAAAACCATCATCGTCAATAAGCGCTCGATGGCCAGCGGTTATGCCGGTTTGGATAACGAGCTGTTCTATCTGGACAAGACCATGATGGTCTTCGGAGATGCCAAGAAGGTCATTGAAGACATGGTCAAAGCCGTCGAGTAACACTGCTTCAGCGCAATACTCGAAACCCCGGCCTCTTGTAGGCTGGGGTTTTTTATTACTGCATGAAACCCGACCAAAGGCTCTAAATCGCTACCTGGCATTCGACCATGGTAGCGGGCCGATTTTTTTTGAAATCACTAAACTGCGCACCTTGCTTCCGTAGCCCGAGATAAGAATCCATGTACCGTGATCGCATCCGCTTGCCTTCGTTGTTGAACAAGGTCATGAGCGCGGCAGACGCCGCCGCACTGATCGAAGACGGCATGACCGTCGGCATGAGCGGCTTCACCCGTGCCGGTGAAGCCAAGGCCGTCCCCCACGCCTTGGCCGAGCGCGCCAAGACTTCTCCGCTGAAAATCACCCTGATGACCGGCGCCAGCCTGGGCAATGACCTGGATAAGCAATTGACCGAAGCCGGCGTGCTGTCCCGACGCATGCCGTTTCAGGTCGACAGTACCTTGCGCAAAGCGATCAACGCCGGCGAAGTGATGTTTATCGACCAGCACTTGTCGGAAACCGTCGAGCAATTGCGTAACAACCAACTCAAGCTGCCTGACATTGCAGTGATTGAAGCGGTCGCAATCACGGAACAGGGGCATATTGTGCCCACCACGTCTGTGGGTAACTCGGCCAGCTTCGCGATTTTCGCCAAGCAGGTGATTGTCGAGATCAACATGGCGCACAACCCCAACCTGGAAGGGCTGCACGACATCTATATCCCGACCTACCGGCCGACGCGCACGCCGATCCCGTTGGTGAAAGTCGATGATCGCATTGGCAGCACCGCCATCCCGATCCCACCGGAAAAAATCGTCGCCATCGTGATCACCAACCAGGCTGACTCGGCCTCTACCGTGACGCCGCCCGACAGCGACACACAAGGCATCGCCAATCACCTGATCAACTTCCTCAAACAGGAAGTCGATGCGGGACGCATGACCAACAAGCTCGGCCCGCTGCAGGCAGGGATCGGCAACATCGCCAACGCAGTGATGTGCGGATTGATCGACTCGCCGTTCGAAGACCTCACCATGTATTCGGAAGTGTTGCAGGACTCGACCTTCGACCTGATCGATGCAGGCAAATTGAGCTTCGCTTCGGGCAGCTCGATCACGTTGTCAGAGCGACGCAATGCCGATGTGTTCGGCAACCTGGAACACTACAAAGACAAGCTGGTACTGCGCCCGCAGGAAATCTCCAATCACCCTGAGGTGGTGCGTCGGTTGGGCATCATCGGTATCAACACCGCACTGGAGTTCGACATCTACGGCAACGTCAATTCCACCCATATCTGCGGCACGCGCATGATGAACGGCATTGGCGGCTCCGGGGATTTCGCGCGCAACGCGCACTTGGCGATCTTCGTGACCAAGTCGATTGCCAAGGGCGGGGCAATTTCCAGCGTAGTGCCGATGGTCAGTCATGTGGACCACACCGAGCATGACGTCGACATCCTGGTGACCGAAGTCGGGCTGGCTGACCTGCGTGGCCTGGCGCCACGGGAACGAGCGCGGGTGATCATCGACAACTGTGTGCACCCGGCGTACCGCGATGCGCTGAACAGTTACTTCGATGCTGCCTGCGCGATCGGCGGGCATACCCCGCACATCCTGCGCGAAGCACTGAGCTGGCACATTAACCTGGAAGAAACCGGGCACATGCTCAAGGCCTGATTGATACAGATCCGAGCTGATGCAAATACAGTTTCATCAGCTCGGCCTTGTCGCTACCACTTCTTGAAAAAACTGTACTGCTGTACCGGTCATTTCCTACCGAAATATCCCACACCCCTCATCGAAAATGGCCATTTCGCACCACTTAAGTGCAGACAAGTACAGTTGCCCTATTTTCGTACAGTACAGCGTCTATAAACAGTTAACTGGCCCCTCACAATACAGGTGAACTGTATCTAGAGAGTCTTGCGCCGGGAGAGGATCATTGGCATCAGTTAAACCACTACCTAATCCCGCCACAAGCGGAAGGATGTCATCATGGAACGTACACTCAGTTCCGAACTGTTCTTTGAAGAAAAAGCTGTAAACACCCAGGCTTCCCTGCCTCTGCGCGTTATCGCCAACCTGATGTTGTGGCAGCGCCGCATCTCCAGCCGCCACCAACTGGCTCGCCTGGATTCGCGTCTGCTGGCTGACGCAGGCATCAGCGAAGCTCAACGCTACGAAGAGCTGAGCAAGCCGTTCTGGCGCTGATTTAGCGCTCGCTGGCCCTGACCTGACGGGTCCACTGCCAGCAACCTGATTTGTCAAAACAGAGCCCGCCCCGGGAAACCGGAGGCGGGCTTTGTTGTTTCCGGGTTTGGGGTTTTGAGCGTAAAAACAGAAGCCGTTCTCAATCACAGGTACAGTTAATAAAACACAACAGTTAAGCAGTACAATTTAACTCTGGTGTATCTGTATCGGTCACCCCGCCCCATCCAACATGGTGATCCAAGACCTCATGAAAGGTACTCGCCATGGATACGACTTCCCCTCTTTATAAGCGGCTGCCACGCCAGGTGGCCTTTGCCTTCGTTAGATGGGCACGCCTGGCTTATGAACGGCGTCAACTGTCACAGCTTGATGCTCGGGAACTGTCAGACCTGGGCATCAGCCATGGCGACCGAATCGCCGAGCTGTCCAAGCCGTTCTGGCGTGACTAGGCAGTCAAGAAGCTTCCCGAACGGATAAGCGGCGGCTTAATATCCAGCCACCACGTGGCGAACCGCGTTGTACAGGCGTCTGATCCCCAATGGCTGCCCTGCGCCACCTTATCCGTTCATCTACAGGAGTCTTCCCATGTCCCGTCTTCGCTTGCTGAGTGCTGCTGCCCTATTGGCCCTGACTGCCAACGCCAGCGCGACCAGCTTCATCGTGACCACCGACTCCATCGTCGGCGCGCTCAAGGCCACCTCCGACGCCAGCTCCGATGCCACTTCTTCGCTGCGCGACAACAAGGTCGTGCGTGCCGCTCGTGACGACGCTGCCAGCTTTGTCGCCAGCGAAGGTGCCATTCGTGGTGTGAAACTGGAGAGCGCCCTGGCACAGATCCGCCAACAAGCGCCGCAATTGAATACCGCGACTGACGCGCAACTGGCCCAAGCGATCCTGGCTATCTGATTCGGAGCACAAAGGGAGCGTCTGCCGCTCCCTGATACCGATGCACTGGCTCTCGCCTGGGCATTGCGCTAGCCTTGGCGCTCGCTTTCAGTTGTTGAGTCCCATGGCTTTTTCATACCGCCTTTTAATAGTCCCTGTGGTGTTTTTCTGCGGCTGGTCACCATGGGCTTCGGCCTTTGACCTCACCACCCAGAGCACGGTCGTGAGCGCGTATGCCACCAGCAAGGTGACCTCCGCACCCTTCGACAAAAAAGTGATAATGGCCGCGCGGGATGACGCTGCCGCGTTTATCGCCACTGACGGCGAATGGCGGGGCGCACGGCTGGAGTCAGCGCTGGATTATCTGCGCCGCAGCCAACCAAAACTTAACGCCAGCGACCTTGAACTGGCGCAAGCAATTCTCGTCCAATAATCATCTTTGTATTCCATCTTTGTATTCGGAGTAATTCCATGCGTAGCCCGCTGATCGCCGCCACCCTTGGCCTGCTGTTGTTGGCCGACGTTGCCCAGGCGCATACCTTGGTGGCCACCAGTAACATCATTGTTCGCGCCTCAGGCCGCACCATTGATTTCACTTCGGACACCACCACCTCCATCCGCGACTCCAAAGTGGTGCGCGAAGCCCACGATGACGCCGCCAGTTTCGTCGCTACCAACGGCGAGATCCGTGGCGCGCACTTGGAAGCGGCCTTCGACACCCTGCGCACACGCCTGCCGGAAGCCCGCGACGCCAGTGACCAGACCCTCGCAGAAGCTATCCTCGCACTGTGAGGCGAATTGCCGCCTGGCTCCTGGCCGGGACTGTGCTGCTGTGTGCCAGCGCAGCCCAGGCCAGCCTGCAACTGCGGCTCAAGACCGAGGGTCTGAGCCCGGCTGAACAGCAGGCCAGCCAGGCGTTGCTCGACGAAGCCATGCGCTCTTTACCGCCGCGCTTTATCGAGCAGTTGGACCGGCGCATCGATGTCGGCTGGACCGACAAAATGCCCGAGAATGCCTACGGGCAAGCCTCCCTCGTGTCCGAGCTGGACCTCAACCGTAACCTGCTCGCCAGCCTGACCGACGGCAGCGCCGCCACGCAGAAAACCAATCGCCCCCACGGCACCGTGCGTCGCGAAATGCTCGCCACGGTGCTGCACGAACTGACCCACATCTATGACCGTGCGCGCCTGTGGTCCAAAGAGGACCGCGCGCTGATCAATCGTTGCAGCCGCCAAAATAACCTCACCGGCCTGATCGGCCTGCCTGATCAATGCCGTGGCCAGAATGGCCGTCGCTTTACCCTCAGTGACGACCCGCGCCTGCTGGACCTTGCCGGCTGGCCGCAATACGTCGGCCGTCGCGGCGAGCGTGAGCAGCACAACCATCAGGTCGCCCGCAGCCCGGACATCTACGAAACCACCAGCCCGCTGGAATTCGTCGCGGTCAACATGGAGTACTTCCTCCTCGACCCCAGCTACGCCTGCCGGCGCCCGGCATTGTTCCGCTATTACCAGGAACACTTCGGCTGGGCCCCGCCGGAACAAGACACCTGCGCCAGCACCTACGCCTTCCTGAACGCCGGTAACGATTTCGCCAAGACGCCGCTGGGTCATGTGGACCCGGAGCGCGTCTACGAAATCGACTACCTGCTGGCCGAAGCCAACCAGAACCTGGTCAGCCGCTGGGGCCACAGCATGCTACGCCTGGTGATCTGTGCGCCGGGGCGTCCACGTGGGCCGGATTGTCGCCTGGACCTGGACCAGCATCTGGTGTTGTCCTACCGCGCGTTCGTCGGTGACGTACAGCTATCGAGCTGGGATGGCCTGGTCGGCAAGTACCCATCGCGGTTGTTTGTACTGCCGCTGGCGCAAGTGATTGACGAATACACCAAGACCGAATTGCGCGGCCTGGCTTCCGTACCGTTGAAGTTGACCCGCCAGGAAATCAACGACACCGTCGAGCACGCCGCCGAGATGCATTGGAGCTACGACGGCAACTACTTCTTCATCTCCAACAACTGCGCGGTGGAGAGCCTGAAACTGCTACGCAGCGGCAGCGCCAACCCGCAACTGACCGGCCTGGACAACATCACTCCCAACGGTCTGCTCGAAGTCCTGAACGCCCGCGGCCTGGCCGATACCAGCGTGCTGGATGACAAACGCCGGGCACTGCGCCTGGGTTATCACTTCGACTCCTTCCGCGAACGCTACCAGGCCATGTTCGATGTGCTGCGCAAACGCCTGCCGATCAAACAGACCCAGGTTGAAGACTGGCTGTCCCTCAGTGCAGAGGAGCGCCGCCAGTGGTTCGGCCAGGCCGATCTGCGCACCAGCGCCGCGCTGCTACTGCTTGAGCAGGCAAGCTTTCGCAAGCAGTTGATGCTGGCCCAGGACGAAGTCAAACAACGCTACCTCGGTGCCCGCGAGCTGAAAAACGGTGGCATGGAGAAAGCCAACGCCACGCTGCAGCAGATCCTCGCCAACAGCGGCTTCCTCAGTCGCCCGGCGGAGCTGCTGGGCAGCGGTGGTTATGGCCTGCCGCAACCTTCGGAAGCAAAGCGTCTTGAATCGGAAAGCGCCGAGCGCCAGAAGCAGCTGCAATCCCTGACCGGCGAATTGGATAAAGAGGTGAGGGCGCTGCTGGATCCTTCCCGCTCCGCCGAAATTGCCGCCTGCGAAGCCAACCTCAAACTGGTGGGCGAGCATTTGCGGACGTTGCACAAAGCAGCGGGCGGTCTGGAACTACCCTAAAAACCTCAAGCCAAACACAGACAAATGTGGGAGGGGGCTTGCCCCCGATTGCAGAGTGCCAGTCACTGCATACACAGGCTGACACACCGTTAACGGGGGCAAGCCCCCTCCCACATTTTGATCTACATAAAACCAGAGACTGCGTGCATTCCCTTCGTCACCTGTTTTTCCGGCGAAAGCTGGCTGAAAGCTTACCCGTCTAGGATCGCCTCCACTGCCGGCAACAGACCGGCTGTTAACAACAACAATGGTGATTCCCGATGTCCGTCCGTACCCGCCTGTTCGCCCCCACTCCACCCGTACGCCTCGTGCCTTTCGTTCTGCGCTGACCCCACCCGGTTCGCCATTCCCTAGCCGCGCTACGCCTGGAGTATTCCTATGCTGACTTTCCTTGGCTTTGCCATGGTCATCACTTTCATGTTCCTGATCATGACCAAGCGCCTGTCCGCGCTGATCGCCCTGATCATCGTGCCGATCCTGTTTGCGCTGTTCGGCGGTTTCGCCCCGAAGATCGGCCCGATGATGCTCGAAGGCATCACCAAGCTCGCGCCGACCGGCGTGATGCTGATGTTCGCCATTCTGTACTTTGCCCTGATGATCGACTCCGGCCTGTTCGACCCGGCCGTGCGCAAGATCCTCAAGATGGTCAAGGGCGACCCGCTGAAGGTCTCCGTCGGTACCGCCGTGCTGGCCCTGGTCGTGTCCCTCGACGGTGATGGCGCTACCACTTACATGATCTGCGTGGCCGCGATGCTGCCGCTGTACCAGCGCATCGGCATGAGCCCGCGGATCATGGCAGGCTTGATCATCCTCGCCGGTGGCGTGATGAACATGACCCCTTGGGGCGGCCCGACCGCCCGTGCCGCCAGTGCGCTGCATGTGGACCCATCGGATATTTTCGTACCGATGATCCCGGCGATGGCCGCCGGCGTGCTGGCGATCCTGGTGATTGCCTACATGTACGGCAAACGCGAACGTGCGCGCCTGGGTGAACTGCACCTGCAAGGCGATGAGATCGACCACAGCGAAATCAGCGTGTCGCAATACCCCGACGCTCGTCGTCCCAAGCTGATCTGGTTCAACGGCGCGCTGACCCTGGCCCTGATGTGCACCCTGATCGCCGGTCTGTTGCCGTTGCCGGTGCTGTTCATGGTGGCATTCAGTATCGCGATGATCGTCAATTACCCTTGCCTGCAACAGCAGAAAGACCGCGTCGCCGCCCACGCCGGCAGCGTACTGGCGGTGGTGGGGCTGATCTTCGCCGCGGGTATCTTCACCGGCATCCTGTCCGGTACCGGCATGGTCGACGCCATGTCCAAGAGCCTGCTGGCGGTCATCCCGGAGGCCATGGGCCCGTACCTGGCCGTGATCACCGCACTGGTGAGCATGCCGTTTACCTTCTTCATGTCCAACGACGCGTTCTACTATGGCGTTCTGCCAGTGCTCGCCGAAGCCGCCAGCCACTACGGCATCACCGCCGTGGAAATGGCCCGCGCCTCCATCGTTGGCCAGCCTGTGCACTTGCTCAGCCCGCTGGTACCGTCGACCTACCTGCTGGTAGCCCTGGCCGGTATCGAATTTGGCGATCACCAGCGCTTCACCCTGAAGTGGGCAGTACTGGTGTGCCTGTGCATAATGTTCGCCGCATTGCTGATGGGGATTTTTCCGCTGTTCAGCACTCTATAATCGTACCGACTCACTCACCGCGCGGCGCTGCAGCTTGCGCGGTTTAACACTTGCTCAAAGGAATACACATGGAATGGCTGACCAATCCGGAAATCTGGATTGCCTTCTTCACCCTGACGGCCCTCGAGATCGTCCTGGGCATCGATAACATCATCATGATTTCGATCCTGGTCAGCCGCATGCCCAAGCATATGCAGGCGCGCACCCGGATCTTCGGCCTGGCCCTGGCCATGGTCACGCGCATCCTGTTGCTGCTGTCGATCACCTGGGTGATGCAACTGACCGCCGACCTGTTCGTGGTCTTCGGCCAAGGCATTTCCGGCCGCGACCTGATCCTGTTCTTCGGTGGCCTGTTCCTGCTGTGGAAAAGCTCCCAGGAGATGTACCACGCACTGGAAGGTGAAGACGAAACCCACGACGAGCCAGGCGGCAAGGGTGGTAAGTTCATCTACACCATCATCCAGATCGCAATCATCGACATCGTATTCTCCCTGGACTCGGTGATCACCGCTGTCGGCATGGTCTCCCACGTGCCGGTCATGGTCGCGGCGATTGTTGTTGCGGTACTGGTGATGATGCTGGCCGCAGGCACCATCAGCGAATTCATCGACAAGCACCCGTCGCTGAAGATGCTGGCCCTGTCGTTCCTGCTGGTGGTGGGTACCGTACTGATCGCCGAATCCTTCGATGTGCACGTGCCAAAAGGCTACGTTTACTTCGCCATGGCGTTCTCGCTGGCGGTGGAAGCGGTGAACATCAAGATGCGTACGGCCATCGCGAAAAAGCGCAAACAGCAGGATCCGGTGAAACTGCGCAAAGACATTCCGGGTCAATAAAGCTGACCCGCTGCTGAAAGGGGCTTTCGAGCCTAATGCCAGTCAGTTAAGACGTGGAAAGGGTAAAAAATAACCTGTGGCGAGGGAGCTTGCTCCCGTTTTGCCGCGAAGCGGCCCCAGCTCTTTGTTTCAAAAGACTGGGACTGCTGCGCAGTCCAACGGGAGCAAGCTCCCTCGCCACAGGTACGGTGCTCACCCTTAACTGACCGGCATTAGCTTTCGAGCCCCTTTTTCTCATCTGCAAAAAGCTGATTTCATGACAGTTTTGTTTCAATCCCCACTTTAGCTATGCGATGCTGGCGCAGAGCCCATTCGCCAACTACAGCTTAAGTAAAAGACGTAGAGCGGCACGCGGTAACTTTCCTTCGCTCATTTTAGAGCGCACCTACACGGGGGGCCGAGCATGCTGACCCTGCTCAATCTGCTTTCCGCCGTGACCCTGCTTATCTGGGGCACGCACATCGTCCGTACCGGCATCCTGCGGGTCTACGGTTCCAACTTGCGCCAAGTCATCGGGCAGAACATGTCCAAGCGCTGGCTGGCGTTTATCGCCGGTATCCTGGTGACCGCCATGGTGCAGAGCAGCAACGCCACGGCGATGCTGGTGACCTCCTTTGTCGGCCAGGGCCTGATGGGGCTGATGCCCGCCTTGGCGACCATGCTCGGTGCCGACGTCGGTACCGCGCTGATGGCGCGGGTGCTGACGTTTGACTTGTCCTGGCTGTCACCGCTGCTGATCTTTCTCGGGGTGATTTTCTTTCTGTCGCGCAAACAAACGCGGGCAGGGCAGTTGGGCAGGGTCGGCATCGGCCTCGGGCTGATCATCCTCGCCCTGCAATTGATCGTCGAAGCCGCCGGCCCCATCACCCACGCCCAAGGTGTGAAAGTGCTGTTCGCTTCGCTGACCGGCGACATTTTGCTCGACGCCCTGGTCGGCGCTTTGTTCGCGATGATTTCCTACTCCAGCCTGGCCGCCGTCCTGCTGACCGCCACCCTCGCCGGCGCCGGCGTGATCGGCTTGCACGTGGCGATCGGCCTGGTGATCGGCGCAAACATCGGCAGCGGCGTCCTGGCTTTCCTCAGCACGAGCATGCAAAACGCCGCCGGACGCCAAGTGGCGCTGGGCAGCTTGCTGTACAAGTTGATCGGCTTGCTGCTGATCATCCCGGTACTCGACCCGCTGGTGCTGTGGATGGACGGCTTGGACTACAGCGCCCAAGGCATGGTCATCACCTTCCACCTGCTCTATAACGTCAGCCGCTGCCTGATCCTGTTGCCGACCATCGGCCCGATGGCCCGGCTATGTGCCTGGTTGCTGCCCGAGCGCGAAGAAACCAATGGCAAGGCCAAACCACGCCACCTTGACCTGGCCGCCCTGGCCACACCGAGCCTGGCGCTGGCCAACGCCGCCCGTGAAACCCTGCGCCTGGGCGACCTGATCGACAATATGCTCACCGCCATGCAGGAAGTCCTGCGTGGCAAACAGACCGCCATCACCCAGGAAATGCGCAGCCTCAGCGATGACGTCGAGTCGCTCTACAGCGCGATCAAACTCTACCTGGCGCAGATGCCCCGCGAAGACCTCAGCGAGCACGACAGCCGCCGCTGGGCGGAAATCATCGAGCTTTCCATCAACCTCAAACTGGCCGGCGACCTGATCGAACGCATGCTGCGCAAAGTCCAGCAGCAAAAAACCTCACAGCGTCGCCAGTTCTCCGAAGTCGGCCTGGAAGAACTCACTGGCCTGCACAGCCAACTGATCGCCAATCTGCGCCTGGGCCTGTCGGTGTTCCTCAGCGCCGACCCGGAAAGCGCCCGCCAATTGCTGCGCGAAAAACGCCGTTTCCGCGCCCAGGAACGCCGCCTGGCCCACGCCCACGTCAGCCGGCTACAGCGCAAAATCGTGCAAAGCCTGGAGACCAGCTCCCTGCACCTGGAACTGATTGCCGACATGAAACGACTGAACTCGTTGTTTTGCAGCAGTGCTTATGTAGTCTTGGAAACGTCCGACACCGGCGCGCTCTCTGCCGAAGATATTGCCGACATCACACATTCGCCCTGAACGTACGATGGCCCGTGAAGTCAGTTAACACTGACCTCACTCGCCAGGAAGCTTGTTATGCGTCGCCTGTTGTTCGCTTGTCTGCTCATGGGCTCTGCCCACGTCTTCGCCTTTGACCGCCTGCAAGTCGAGGGCTACACCTTGCCCAACGGCCTGCAACTGTTGCTCAAACCGGGCACCGAGCGCGGGCATGTGGCGATCCGCCTGGTGGTGGGCGTGGGCCTGGATGACTTCAGCTGCGAAGACAAGGAATTGCCGCACCTGCTGGAACACCTGCTGTTCAGCGGCATCGACGGCGGCGGCGAAGGTGAGCTGGAAGACCGCATGCAAGCGCTGGGCGGCGAGTGGAACGCCTACACCAGCAACGCCGACACCACCTTTGTGATCGAGGCGCCCGCACAAAACCAGCGCAAAGTGCTGGACCTGTTGCTGGCGATCATCACCCGCACCGAACTGACCGACGCCAATATCAACGCCGCCAAGCAGGTCGTCGAACGTGAAGACGGCGGCCACTACTCACACTTGCAACGCCTGTTGGACCGCCAGGACCTGGGCCACACCGCCAGCAACCAATTGGCGGTCGAACTGGGACTCAAATGCGCCGAGCGCGCCGAGGTCGACCACCTGACCCGCGACCAGTTGGAGCACCTGCGCAAACACTGGTACGCGCCCAACAACATGACCCTGATCATCGTCGGCGACCTCGACAAGCTGCTGCCGGCCTATCTGGAGCGCACCTTCGGGCAACTCGACCCGGTTGACCCCACTGAACACCCAGCGCTGCCGGAGATCCAGCACGCCGCCGCCAGCCATCGCGAACTGATCCATGGCTGGGTCGGTGACAGCGCCAAGCTGCACTGGCTGTTCCCCGAGCCGGTGCTGGACGACCAGCATGATGAGACCTACGACCTGCTCAAGGATTACCTCGATTGGGCGCTGTACCGCCAACTGCGCCTCAAGCACGGTTTGTCCTACGGCCCCTGGAGCGAACGTGAAGTCCTCGGCGGCGTCGGCTTCCTCAGCCTGAATGCCGACCTTGAGCGCGAAAACCTCCCCGAAGCAGAGCAGGTTCTCCAGGACCTCAAGGCCCAACTGCTCAAGGATGGCCTCGATCCGGCGGTATTCGCTCGCTTGCAACAAGCCGCCATCGCGCGCCAGGCCTGGGCAGTGCAGGGCAACAGCGCGTTGGCCGACTACTACTGGAGCGCTTCCGGTGACTACAACAACGGCCACTTCGGCGACCCGGTCAAGCGCATCAAGGCGGTAAGCCTGGACCAGACCAACCAGGCCATGCGCCAAGTGTTCCAGCAGCCCGGCTATTGGCGTATCGAGAAACCGCTGCTCAGCTATGACGGCCTGAGTTGGATCGGTGCCGGCGTGCTCGGCTTGATCACCTTTGTGTTGATCGGCGTGCGGGTTTATCGCAAACGGTTTGCGTAATGAGGCACCGGACAACGGGCTAAGACGTTATTCTGTCTGGGATTTTCTCCTACAAAGACTGCGAACCGCCGAATGCAAAACCTGACCCGCTTGATCACCCGCATCCTCGAACTGATGAAGCGCTACCCCGGGGTGATAGCACTTGGCGGTTTTGTCTCGGGTGTGGGCAGCTTCATTCTGGTGGATCGCCAGCAGGGCATGGCCAGTTGGATCGCCGTGATCATGCTGGTGAGCTGGCTGTGGCTGATGCTGGAAAACAGCTTTACCCAGCTGTTCACCAAAGTCTTCAAGCGCGAAATCCCTGAGCCGCTGCTGCGCTATGCGACCCAGATGATTCACCAGGAAAGCCTGTTCTTTGTACTGCCGTTCTTTTTCATCACCACCGCCTGGAACAGCGGCCAGTCGGTGTTCACCGGCCTGCTCGGCGCCGCAGCGCTGGTATCGATAATCGACCCGCTGTACTACAAATGGCTGGCGCCCAAACGCTCGCTGTTCCTCGCACTGCACACCTTCACGCTGTTCGCGGCGCTGCTCACCGCACTGCCGATCATCCTGCACCTGACCACGGCTGAGAGTTACAAGCTGGCCCTCGGCGTCGCCATGGCACTGTCGATCCCGAGCCTGGCGGTAAGCCTGCCGCTGCGCAGCCTCAAAGGCTGGGCGATGCTACTGGGGGTCACCGCTGCGATTGGCTGCGCCGGTTGGTTCCTGCGCAGCTGGGTGCCGCCAGCCACGCTGTGGATGACCGAAGTGGCCATCAGCACCCAACTGCAAGACCGCACGCCGGGCGACGACCTCAAGGAAGTCACCGCCGCTCAACTGCGCAGCGGCGGGCTCTACGCCTACACCGCGATCAACGCCCCGCGTGGGCTGGATGAGCGGATTTACCACGTGTGGAAATTCAATGGCAAAGAGGTTGACCGCATCGCCCTGGATATCCACGGCGGGCGCAAAGAGGGCTATCGCGCCTGGACCCACAAGCAGAACTTCCCCGCCGACGCCGTGGGTCGCTGGCAGGTACAGGTGCTGACCGAAGACGGGCAGGTGATCGGCGTGCTGCGTTTCAAAGTGACGGACTCAGCACAAACGGACAACCCAAAGTAGGCAGGATCGTGCTATTACGTAGGAATTGTGGATAGCCAACAAGCTCGGAGCTTATGACCACCAGTACCTCGGCCGGTGCAGCCCATCTCGATACGTCCATCACCCCGCCACAGCTGAGGATTACGGGAGACTGGACGCTTGCCCACTATGCCAGCCTGAAGAAGCTGTCGGACAAGCTCGACGGCCAATACGATGCGGGCGCGCGTATCGACCTCAATGGCCTGGGCGCCCTCGATACCGCCGGCGCCTCGCTGCTGGTGGAGTTGCTGGGACCGACCCGCATCGAGCAATCCGCCGAGCAGACCGATTGCAGCTTGTCTGCCGCTGACCGCGCACTGCTCAAGACCGTCTACCGCTCCCTGAATGATTTTTGCGTACCGGAGAAAGCCCCGGAAGAAGCCGCCGGTATTCAAGTGCTGGCTCGCATCGGCCGGGCGGTAGACACCGTCTGGCAAGACAGCAAGCAACTGCTGGGCTTTATCGGCCTGATCCTCGAAACCTTCGCCCGCGGAATTTTCCGGCCCAGGCGTTGGCGCCTCACGCCGATGGTCGCGCACCTGGAACAGGTCGGCCTCGACGCCGCGCCCATCGTGGCCCTGCTGACCTTTCTGGTCGGTGCCGTGGTGGCGTTCCTCGGCGCCACCGTACTCAAGAGTTTTGGCGCGACGATTTTCACCGTCGACCTGGTGGCGTTCTCCTTCCTGCGCGAATTCGGTGTGTTGCTGACCGCGATCCTGATCGCCGGTCGCACCGCCAGTGCCTTTACCGCACAAATCGGCTCGATGAAGGCCAACGAAGAGATCGACGCGATCCGCACCCTGGGCCTGGACCCGATGGAACTGCTGGTATTGCCGCGCGTACTGGCGCTGCTGGTGGCGCTGCCGATGCTGACCTTCCTGGCAATGCTCTCGGGCATTGTCGGCGGTGGCGTGGTGTGCGCCGTGGCCCTGGATATTTCGCCGGCGATGTTCCTCTCACTGCTGCAATCGGACATTGGCGTGCAGCATTTCCTGGTGGGCCTGGTGAAAGCGCCGATCTTCGCCTTCCTGATCGCCGCCATCGGCTGCCTGGAAGGCTTCAAGGTGAGCGGCAGCGCCGAGTCCGTCGGTGCCCACACCACCTCCAGCGTGGTGCAATCGATTTTTGTGGTGATCGTGCTGGACGCGGTCGCCGCGCTGTTCTTTATGGAGATGGGCTGGTGAGTCGCTTACACCGTGCGACCGCCGAGGCGGTGATTGAAGTGCGCGGCCTGTGCAATCGCTTTGGCACCCAACGCGTGCACGAGAACCTCGACCTGGACTTGTACAAAGGCGAGATCCTTGCCGTGGTCGGCGGCTCCGGCAGCGGCAAGTCGGTGTTGTTGCGCAGCATCGTCGGCCTGCGCCGGCCCAGCGCAGGCGAAGTCCGGGTGTTTGGCAAGAACCTGCCGAGCCTGGCGGAGCATGAGCGATCCCTGGTGGAGCGACGCTTTGGCGTGCTGTTCCAGAAGGGCGCGCTGTTTTCCTCGCTGACCGTGACCGAAAACGTAGCGCTGCCATTGATCGAACACGCAGGCCTCAGCCGCCGCGACGCCGAGCACCTGGCCGCGGTCAAACTGGCCCTGGCCGGGTTGCCACTGTCGGCAGCCGACAAATACCCGGCGTCACTGTCGGGTGGCATGATCAAGCGCGCCGCGCTGGCCCGCGCGCTGGCCCTGGACCCCGACATCCTGTTTCTCGACGAACCCACCGCCGGCCTCGACCCGATTGGCGCGGCGCAATTCGATCAACTGATCCTGACCCTGCGCGATGCGCTGGGCCTGAGCGTGTTCCTGGTCACCCACGACCTGGACACGCTGTACACCATCACCGACCGCGTGGCGGTGCTGGCCCAGAAAAAGGTGCTGGTGGCCGACGCCATCGATGTCGTCTCGGAAACGGACGACGCGTGGATTCACGAATATTTCCACGGCCCCCGAGGCCGCGCGGCATTGGATGCCGCTCAATCGCTCAACGAGGTATGACATGGAAACCCGAGCCCATCATGTGATGATCGGTTTGTTCAGCGTGATCGTGGTGGTCGGCGCGATGTTGTTCGGCCTGTGGCTGGCCAAGTCCAGCGTCGACAGCGCCTTCCAGGATTACGAAGTGATTTTCAACGAGGCGGTCAGCGGCCTGTCACAGGGCAGTTCGGTGCAGTACAGCGGGATTAAAGTGGGCGATGTGATCAGCCTGCGCCTGGACCCCAAAGATCCGCGTCGCGTAGTGGCACGTATCCGCCTGGCCGGTGAGACGCCGATCAAGGAAGACACCCAGGCCAAGCTGGCGTTGACCGGCATCACCGGCACCTCGATTATCCAACTCAGCGGCGGTACGCCGCAAAGCCCCGAACTCAAGGGCAAAGACGGTAACTTGCCGGAAATCATCGCCTCACCCTCACCTATCGCGCGCCTGCTGAACAACAGCAACGACCTGATGACCAGCATCAACCTGCTGTTGCATAACGCCAACGACCTGTTTTCCCGCGAGAACGTCGAGCGCCTGAGCAACACCCTGGATAACCTGCAAAAAACTACCGGCGTCATCGCCGACCAGCGCGGCGATATCAAGGTGGTGATGCAGCAACTGATGCAAGTGAGCAAACAGGCCAGCGCCGCCCTGGAGCAGACCACTGTGCTGATGCGCAACGCCAACGGCTTGCTTAACGAGCAAGGCAAGCAGGCCTTTGGCAGCGCCGAGCAGGCCATGAAGTCCCTGGAACACAGCACCGCGACCATCAACACCTTGCTGACCAACAACAAGGACTCGGTGAACAGCGGCATGCAAGGCCTCAACGAACTGGCGCCGGCCGTGCGCGAACTGCGCGAAACCCTCGGTTCGCTGCGCGCCATCTCCCGCCGCCTGGAAGCCAACCCCAGCGGTTACCTGCTGGGCAGCGACAAGAACAAGGAGTTCACGCCATGAAGCGTGCTTACCAAATGATCGCCCCTGTGGCGCTGGCACTCGTGAGCGCGTGCTCGATTCTTCCCAAGGCCGACCCTTCTGATGTGTATCGCCTGACCTCGGCTCAGACCACCGGCCAGGGTGCGCCGGTCAGCTGGTCGCTGCGTGTGAATAAACCGCAGACCAGCGAATTTCTCGACAGCCCACGTATTGCCGTGGTGCCCAATGGCGACCTGATCAGCAGCTATGCCAACTCGCGCTGGAGCGATCCGTCGCCGGTACTGTTGCGCAACCGCTTCATGGATGGCTTTCAACGCGATGGTCGGGTGACGCTGCTGAGTACCGATGACACCAACCTGCAGTCCGACTATGAACTGGGCGGGCAATTGCAGGCGTTCCAGAGTGAATACCGCGGCAGTGCGGTGGAGGTGGTGATTCGCCTGGACGCGCGCCTGGTACGCGGCAGTGATCAGCGGATTGTTGCCAGTCGGCGGTTTGAAGTGAGGCAACCGGTGAGCGATACCAAGGTGCCGGCGGTGGTCGCCGGGTTTGGACAGGCGGGGGATCAGTTGAATAAGCAGGTGGTGGATTGGGTGGTTCAGCAAGGCAATAACGCAGCTAAACACTGAGGGCCTCATCGGGGGCAAGCCCCCTCCCACAGGTTGATCTGTGAACACATTCAAATGTGGGAGGGGGCTTGCCCCCGGTAGCAATCCAAGCCTTAACCGAAGAACCAGTAGCACACCGAAATCGCCGCCACCACACCGGCAAACTCCGCCAGCAACGCACAACCCACGGCATGCCGTGCCCGCTGGATCCCCACCGAACCAAAGTACACCGCCAACACATAGAAAGTGGTCTCGGTACTGCCCTGAATCGTCGCCGCCACCAACGCCGGGAAGCTGTCCACGCCCTGGGTCTGCATGGTCTCGATCAGCATCGCTCGCGCAGCGCTGCCGGAGAACGGCTTGACCATCGCGGTCGGCAAGGCATCCACAAAGCGCGTGTCCATGCCCGTCCAGGCGACCAGATGGCGAATGCCTTCAAGGCCAAAATCCAGCGCCCCTGAGGCACGCAACACACCCACGGCACACAGCATCGCCACCAGGTAGGGCAGCAGGTTCTTGGCCACATCGAAGCCTTCTTTGGCCCCTTCGACAAACGCCTCATACACCTTGACCTTGCGCAACGCACCGATCACCAGGAACAACATGATCAGGCCAAACAGCGTGAGGTTGCCCAGGATCGACGACAACCCAGCCAGAGCGGTGGCGGAGAGGGTCGCCAGCAGCGCCATGAAGCCGCCCAGCACCAGTGCGCCTGGAATCAGATAGGCCAGCACCACCGGATCCCACAGCCGCAGGCGCTGCATCACCGCCACCGACAGCAGGCCCACTAAGGTGGACGCGCTGGTCGCCAGCAGGATTGGCAGGAACACCAGTGTTGGGTCCGCAGCGCCTTGCTGGGCGCGGTACATGAAGATGGTGACCGGCAACAACGTCAGCGATGAGGCGTTGAGCACCAGGAACAGGATCTGCGCGTTACTCGCCGTGTTGGGGATTGGGTTGAGTTCCTGCAGCGCCTTCATCGCTTTCAAACCGATAGGCGTGGCGGCGTTATCCAGG
The DNA here is from genome assembly GCF_045037875.1 of Pseudomonas petroselini. Classification (NCBI taxonomy): domain Bacteria; kingdom Pseudomonadati; phylum Pseudomonadota; class Gammaproteobacteria; order Pseudomonadales; family Pseudomonadaceae; genus Pseudomonas; species Pseudomonas petroselini. The sequence goes on along the minus strand of NZ_CP173614.1, from coordinate 750,639 downwards.
CCCAGGCCGTTGGCAGCGAAGTTGAGGGTGATCAAGCCGATGGCCGGATGGCCGGCGGGCACTTCCGGCATCAGGCGGCGGAACAGCGGGCCGAGGGCCTTGGCCAGCCAGTCGACGATCCCGGCTTTTTCGGCGATGCGCAAAAAGCCCAGCCATAACGTCAGGGTGCCGAACAGCAGCACCATCACTTCCACCGACAGTTTGGCCATGGCGAAAATGCTTTCGACCATCGCCGCGAAAATCCCGGCGTTACCGCCGACCAGCCATTGCGCCAGTGCCGACACCATTGCCACGACAAAGAAGCCAAGCCACAGGCCATTGAGCATCAGTTAAATCCCCCGAAGAATGGAGCGAATGATAGCGGGGCCGGCAGAAACGACAAACCCCGGAATTTTCCGGGGTTTGTGTCAGAGCAGTCGTATTATCAGCTGCGGGTGGCTTGGCCCAGCGGCGAGGCTTCCTTGCTACGCCAGTGCGGCAGCGAATTCCAATAGCGCTCGCCCTTGGCATCGTCGTACATGCCTTCCCAACGGGAGATCACCAGCACTGCAAGGGCATTGCCGATTACGTTCAGGGCGGTACGCGCCATGTCCATGATGCGGTCGACACCGGCGATAAACGCCAGGCCTTCCAGCGGAATGCCCACGCTGCCCAGCGTGGCCAGCAACACCACGAAGGACACGCCCGGCACACCGGCGATGCCTTTGGAGGTGACCATGAGGGTCAGCACCAGCATCAGTTGCTGGCCAATCGACAGGTCGATGCCATACAGCTGGGCGATGAAGATCGCCGCAATGCTCTGGTAGAGGGTCGAACCGTCGAGGTTGAACGAGTAGCCGGTCGGCACCACGAAGCTGCAGATCGCCTTGGGCGCGCCGTAGGCTTCCATCTTCTCGATCACGCGTGGCAGCACGGTTTCGGAGCTGGCGGTGGAATAGGCCAGTACCAGCTCATCCTTGAAGATGCGCATCAACTTGATCACCGAGAAGCCGAACAGGCGGGCGATGAGGCCGAGGATCACGAAAGCGAAGAACAGGATGGCGACATAAACCAGGATCACCAGCTTGGCCAACGGCAACAGCGAGGCGAAGCCGAAGTTGGCGACGGTCACGGCGATCAAGGCGAATACGCCGATCGGGGCGTACTTCATGATCATGTGGGTGACTTTGAACATGCTCTCGGACACGCCTTGGAACATGGTCACCAGCGGCTCGCGCAGCTCGGGCTTGAGGCTCGACAGGCCGAGGCCGAACAGTACCGAGAAGAAGATGATCGGCAGCATCTCGCCACGGGCAACAGCGGCAAAGATGTTCGATGGGATCAGGTTGAGGATGGTCTGGATAAACGCATGCTCGTGCCGCACTTCAGCGGCGGTGGCGGTGTACTTGGAGATGTCGACGGTACCCAGGGTACTCATGTCGATGCCAGCGCCTGGGTGGAACACGTTGGCCAGCAGCAGGCCGACCACAATGGCAATGGTGGTGACGATTTCGAAGTAAAGGATGGTTTTGACACCGATACGCCCGAGCTTCTTCGCGTCACCGACACCGGCAATGCCGACGATCAGCGAGGAGATCACGATCGGGATCACGATCATCTTGATCAGGCGGATAAAGATATCGCCCGCTGGCTGCAACACATTGCTGATCCACCAGGCCTTTTCAGCACTGAAATGGTTGAGCACTGCACCGATTGCGATCCCCAGCACCAAACCGATGAGGATCTGCCAGGCGAGGCTTAGCTTTGCCTTCTTCATGTCATTACCCTTACTTCAAGTGAACTTAAGGCAAATGCGCCAGCTGGAACGCTCGAGAGCGAAAAAGTGTGTGCATCTGCCTCCATGGAAGGTCACCGCAGCGTGGCCGAAATGGCTTACTGGCAGGCGAAAAAAGGCGCAACTATTCCCATGCAAGGGAGCGACGTCTAATGCCGTAAACGCCTACCCTATGCCGAATCGGCATGGCCTTTTTTCATAATAACTGTCCGAACGGTCAGTTCAAATGCGACAGATTGTCCGGCAAATATGCCGTTAACCTGCCAAACCCGGCTCGCCTAGAGATGCAGCACGTCTTTGCGGCGCTGGCAGAAATGCCTGGGGAATCCGCGACCTGACGTCAGATATGTCCTATAGCGCGACGAAAATTTTATCGATAGATGGTCGTCTCGACACACCAAGAAATGGTTAAAGGCGAGCGATAACAAAATTTGCGGCTATGGGAGGTATAACAGAGCGAGAGGTATGACAGAGCGATATGAGAGGCGGGGCGATGAATGAAAGTCACAAGCCCGCCGCAAGTTCAGCAAGCCATGGGCTTGTGAACCTGCGTCGCAGCTTTTCTCCTGACCCGGCCCTTGCGCAGGCACTCCCTGTACCCGTAGGTCACGCCGATCCCATTTGATCAGAGCAACCCGGCCCCCTGGTCATGCACCACCCTTGGCGAGCAGTGCAAACAGAAAGAAGCGAGGGGGCTTCTTTCTATGGACGCTGGTTCCGCTGACGACAGACGCGCCGGACGGAACCTAGTACCAATTCGGATCTTTCTTCAGCTGTTCCATCAGCAACTTCTGCATGCCTTCATCCGGTTTACCGATAAAACGGTAATCGGCGTGGCGCGTTGGGGACTTTTCCGCCGGCAGGCCGGCCGGGACTTCCACCAACATGGCGTAGGCATCTTCCTTGTCGAGGCTGAAGGCAACGATCAGACGCTTGTTCCGGCAGGTGTCTGCGGTTTCGCAGAGCGGCCCGACCAAGTACTTGTCGCCATCTTCTTCCACGGCATTCATTTGCTCGGCCGTACCCGACAGGTTCATCACCCATTCCGGGAGGCGCTCTTCTTTCTTCACCACGCTTTGCCAGGTCTCACGGTATTGCGGGTCCGCGCTGAGCAATTCGTTGGCTCGGGATTGGCCGTCATTGGCGGCCATCACCAAGCCGCTGCCGCCCAACAATAGGGCGGCAGTAATGGCTTTGAAGGACAAAGTGGTCATTTTCAGCCTCGGCCGCGACGACCAAAGAAGAAGGAAGCGATGAACATCACCAGGAAGACCACAAACAGAATTTTTGCGATACCCGTGGCGGTGCCCGCGATACCACCGAAGCCCAGGACTGCAGCCACAATGGCGATGATCAGAAATGTGATTGCCCAACTCAACATGGTGATTCTCCTTATGCTTCTTTTAGAGGTAACAGCGGTAGTGCCGTACTGCCACTCAACACGAGCGGCTTTTGGTGCCTAGAACACCCAACGCTCTTGCGACGGCAGTTCACTCAGGGAAGATTCCTGGTCGACCATCTGCAATTGCGGGGCTGTTGCATCGGCAGCAACACTGCCAACGGAACGGAAATGGGTCTGGGTCATGCTCGGACGTTCAAATTGCGGGATCTGCTGCTGACTCTGCTGCCAATGCTGCAACTGCTGGCCGCCAATCAACGTGACCATCAAGGCCAGGCTGGCAAACAGACCTTGCTGCAAGCGCAGTGGCGATACACGCAGTGGGCTGAAGCTTTGGCGAGTCATGCTGACGTTCTCCCGCATTCTGATTATTCGTTAGAGAGGTATTGCAGAGCGCATGCCAGCTTTTTTACAAAATAAATACTAATAAAATCAATGAGTTAAATATTTATAAACCAACAAGCTCCCAGCATCCTGCACGATGCCCCCTTGAGGGCCGTGCGAAATGCACGATAGCCAGCGGTCGGATCAAGGGATAGAACACGGAGGGTGTGTTGCCGAAGTGGCAAGACGGCATGAAAACGCCAGCAATCGGCACCTTGTAGGAAGTGATGCAGATACCTGCACGACGTTGTCTTTTATCGATCAGAATAAACCATGCAACTTGCCCGATTATTCCGGGACTAAACACCATCATTCATAGAGTTAAGGAGCGCGGGACAGATGGAATCAGCCAAGGAACTTCAAGGCCGCATTCTTTTAGTGGATGACGAATCCGCGATCCTCCGCACCTTCCGTTATTGCCTGGAAGATGAGGGCTACACCGTCGCCACGGCGAACAGCGCTGCCCAAGCGGATACCTTGATGCAGCGCCAAGTGTTCGATTTGTGCTTCCTGGACCTGCGCCTGGGTGAAGACAACGGCTTGGACGTACTGGCCCAGATGCGCATCCAGGCGCCATGGATGCGTGTGGTCATTGTCACCGCCCATTCGGCGGTCGACACTGCCGTTGATGCGATCCAGGCCGGTGCCGCTGACTATTTGGTAAAGCCTTGCAGCCCAGACCAACTGCGCCTTGCCACTGCCAAGCAACTGGAAGTACGCCAACTCTCTGCGCGCCTCGAAGCCTTGGAAGGCGCAGTGCGCCAACCGAAAGACGGCCTCGATTCCCACAGCCCATCGATGATGGTGGTGCTGGAAACCGCACGCCAGGTGGCTGGCACAGACGCCAACATTCTGATCCTGGGTGAATCCGGCACGGGTAAAGGTGAACTGGCCCGAGCCATTCACGGCTGGAGCAAGCGCTCGAAGAAATCCTGTGTGACCATCAACTGCCCGTCGCTGACGGCGGAACTGATGGAGAGCGAGCTGTTCGGCCATAGCCGTGGTGCCTTTACCGGCGCCAGTGAAAGCACCTTGGGCCGTGTCAACCAGGCGGACGGCGGCACGCTGTTTCTCGACGAAATCGGCGATTTTCCGCTCACGTTGCAACCCAAGTTGCTGCGCTTTATCCAAGACAAAGAATACGAGCGGGTCGGTGACCCCGTTACCCGACGTGCGGATGTGCGCATCCTCGCCGCCACCAACCTGAACTTGGAAGACATGGTGCGTGATGGCCGCTTCCGCGAGGATCTGCTCTACCGCCTCAACGTGATCACCCTGCACCTGCCGCCACTGCGCGAACGTAGCGAGGACATCCTGACCCTGGCCGACCGCTTCCTGGCACGTTTCGTCAAGGAGTACGCCCGACCGGCGCGCGGTTTCAGCGACGAAGCGCGCGAGGCCCTCCTCAACTACCGCTGGCCGGGAAATATCCGCGAACTGCGCAACGTAGTAGAGCGCGCCAGCATCATTTGCCCGCAAGAGAAGGTAGAAATCAGCCACCTGGGGATGGCCGAGCAGCCGACCAACAACGCTCCGCGGATCGGTGCAGCGCTGAGCCTGGACGAGCTGGAGAAAGCTCACATCGGCGCCGTGCTCGCCACCAGCGACACCCTGGACCAGGCGGCTCGCACCCTGGGTATCGACGCGTCGACCCTGTACCGCAAACGCAAACAGTACAACCTGTGAGCTGTACCCTATGAAGTTCGCGATGAAGCTGCGCACTCGGCTATTCCTGAGCATCTCAGCGCTGATCACCGTTGCCCTGCTGGGTTTGATCCTGGGCCTGGTCAGCGTCATGCAAATGGCCAAGACTCAGGAATCCCTGATTCGCAGCAACTTCATCACCCTGGACCTGGGCCTCAAGCTGCGTCAGAGCCTGGGTGATCAGTTGATCATGATGCTGGAGGAGCGCCCCGACCCCGAGGCTTTGCAAACCTCCAAGCAGCGCTACGTCGACCTGCTGGACCAAGGTATCGCCCATGAACAACGCGACGGTCGCGGGACGGGGTTCAGCCAGGCCAAGGGCCAGTATCAGGAACTGCTGAACGCTTTTGACGAGTCCCAGCAACCGACCCCTCCACCTGGGGCCAAGGAAAAACTCACCGACACCTTCAATGCGCTGCGCAATGGCTTGATCAACGAGCACAAGCAGGCCTTGGAGAACATCAGCAACAGCGAACACAAATCCCGCGAACGTGCCCTGCTGATCGCCGGGCTGCTGGGGCTGGTTGGCCTCGCGGTGCTGATCATCGGGTTTGTGACGGCGCATGGCATCGCCCGGCGTTTTGGCGGACCGATCGAAGCGCTGGCCAAGGCGGCGGACAAGATAGGGCAGGGCGATTTCGAAGTGACACTGCCGATCTCGTCGGCAGCAGAGATGAACCAACTGACCCGCCGCTTCGGCATCATGGCCGAGGCGTTGCGCCAGCATCAGGCGACCAATGTCGATGAACTCCTGGCTGGCCAGCAGCGCCTGCAAGCGGTACTCGACAGCATAGACGATGGTCTGCTGATGATTGACCAGCAAGGCCGCCTGGAACACCTCAACCCGGTGGCCCAACGCCAACTGGGCTGGGACGAGGAGCGCCTTGGCCAGGGCCTGGGCGAGGCCCTGGTGCGACCGGAACTGGATGAACAGCTGCAATTGGTACTGCGTGGCGGCAGCCTGGAGCGGGCGCCGGAGGATCTGGAAGTGGAAGTCGAAGGCGAATTGCGCCTGCTGACCTACAGCTTGACCCCCGTCAGCCATACCCAGGGGCATATCCTCGGGGCGGTGATGGTGCTGCATGACGTCACCGAACAACGCGCCTTCGAGCGGGTACGCAGCGAGTTCGTACTGCGCGCCTCTCATGAGCTGCGAACACCGGTGACCGGCATGCACATGGCATTCGGGCTATTCCGCGAGCGGGCGAAATTTCCGCCGGACTCCCGTGAAGCGGACCTGCTGGATACAGTCAATGAAGAGATGCAGCGGCTGATGCAATTGATCAACGACCTGCTCAACTTCTCGCGCTACCAGAACGGCCTGCAGAAGCTCACCTTAGGCCCGTGCGACGTGACCGATCTGCTTGAACACGCCCGAGCACGCTTCGTCGAGCCGGCCAACGTGCAAAACGTCGAGCTGATGGTAGAAGCCCAGTCAGACCTGCCCCGGTTATATGCGGACCAAGCACAGTTGGAACGGGTGCTCGACAACCTGCTGGGCAATGCCCTACGCCACACGCCTGAGGGGGGGCAGATTCGTCTGCAGGCACGCCGCCACGGCGAGCGCGTGATTATCAGCGTCGAAGATAACGGCGAAGGCATCGCCTATGGGCAGCAGGGGCGGATCTTCGAGCCCTTTGTGCAGGTGGGTCGCAAGAAAGGCGGCGCCGGCCTGGGGCTGGCGCTGTGCAAAGAGATTGTGCAATTGCACGGCGGCCGCATGGGTGTGTACTCGCGGCCGGGGCAGGGCACTCAGTTCTATATGGCGTTGCCTTTGTAGGAACCCCCGCTTGTTGTAGCAACGGCGCTTGTTGAAACGTCGCGCCGCTCCGCCTGCCTCTTAAGGGCGCTCCGCACCCGAGCGTAAGCACGCTTGCTCGCCACAGTTCAACGCTCGCAGGATCGCAGCGCTTTGCGCGTCAGGCGTACCGTCGAACAGCGATGGCCGGAAATGCATCTGGAACGCCGCGATCACATGACGTGTAGCCACATCCAGCTCTCCAGTCTGTGGCGTCTGGTAACCCAAGTGGGCCAATTGTTCCTGGAACCAGGTAATGCTCGGCAGTTCTGTGGCGTACTGCACTTGGAACCGCGCGACGGCCTGTGCATCCGGCCAAACACCCAGCCCCTCAGCGGCCAGGCGCTTCCAGGGGAACAAGGGGCCCGGGTCCAGCTTGCGCAGCGGTGCGATATCGCTGTGGCCGATGATGTTCTTGGGGTCGATGCCATTGCGCTTGCTGATGTCCTTGAGCAGCACCACCAGCGATTTCACTTGGGCTTCGGAGTACGGATACCACAGGCGGCCTGTCGGCGTGTCCTTGTAGCCAGGGTTCACGATCTCAATACCAATGGAGCTGGAGTTAAGCCAGGTGCGGCCCATCCATTCGCTTTCCCCGGCATGCCAGGCGCGCTGGCTCTCATCCACCAGCTTGTAGATAGTGCCTGAGGCATCGTCGCCGATCAGATAATGGCTGCTCACCTGGCCGTGGGTGAGCAATGCCAGGGAGCGTTCAAGGTTGGTCGAGGTGTAATGCACCACCACGAACTGCACGCGGTTGTCGTGGTTCACCGAGGGGTGGTTGGTGTCCAGGCGAGGGCCGCTGGCGCAGCCCGCAAGGAAAAGAAACACAAAAGCAATGTACAAAAATTTCATGGCGGAAGACGTTACGCTGAAGACGATAATGCAACAGTGTAACGTACCGCTTGTGACCCAACCGTCAAATTACAAAATGGAACATCTTTTAGGCGGCCTGCACTTGGTTTCGGCCTGCGGCCTTGGCCCGGTACAAGGCCGCATCCGCGCGTTTGAGCGCCAGGTCACTGCGCTCTCCCGGCTGGAACTGCGCCACACCCATGGACACAGTGATCGTCACCGGCTCGCCTTTGAAGTGAAACGGGCAGGCTTCAATCGCAGCGCGTAACACTTCACCTGCCGCCAGGGCATCCGCGAGGGATGAGTCGGGCATCAGCAACACGAACTCTTCACCGCCGAAACGCGCGATAAAGTCGGTCGGCCGCAGGCGCTTGCGCAGCACGTTGGCGATGATTTTCAGCACCCTGTCGCCAGCCAGGTGGCCGTAGCCGTCGTTAATGCGCTTGAAGTGATCCAAGTCCAGCATCGCCAGCGACAGGCTGTTACCCCGTTGATGCCAGGCGTTGACCTCGTGATCGAGCCGCTCACTCCAGGCGGCGCGGTTGGGCAGGCCAGTGAGCGGATCGATCAAGGCCTTCTGGCGCTGCACCTCCAAATGCTCGCGATAGCCCTGGGCTTCCTGCTCCATATTGGCAACCCGCTCGGCCAAGCCTTTCAGTCGCGCTGCCGTTTCCTGCTCGCGCTGGTCACGCTGCTGCTGGTGCTCGTCCATGGTGCCGAGAAGACCTTCGAGGTGGCTTTCCAATACGTGCTTGAGGCTTTCCAGATCGGCGGCCTCCTGCACGCTGCTTTGCAGGCCATCGACCTGTTCACGGATCTGCGAATCCAGCTCCCGGGCGGCCGAACGGCTATCGGCATGGCCGTCGCTGGCGACCTGCAAATGCCCCTGGAACGCTTCGAGACGCTCGTTGAGCTGCTTGAGGTAAGCCTCGAATTCGTGCTGGCCGCTGTCGGTGATTGCCAGCATCAAGACGGCCAGGTCGTCGAGGATCGGTAGCAGTTCGTACCAGTTCAGGCCGTGCGCCAGACGCTCACGCATGGCCTCGGCCTGGGGCCGGTGACGCTCGGGTAGCGACAACTCCTCCAGCAGCCCGAGCAGAGTGTCTTCAATATGCTTGGCTACGGAGCTGTAGGACGGCTCCGGCGAATCAGGTAAGGCATACGTGCCGTCCGCTTGCAGCTCGTCGGGGTCGGACTCCTCGACCTCCAGCACAGGAGGGAGCGACAGGCTGCCGATGGTGGTCTCACCCGGCGTTTCGACCTGAACGGCAGGCGTTTCGATAAAGGCGGCGAGGGCGCTTTCCGGTGCCGGCTCTTCTGTCGGAAGCTCCCGCTCGACATGCGCTACGGGCGCTACGGGCGCTTCAACGGGCTCAGCTTGAGGCGGAGCCTCGTATACAAACGTTTCACTGACAGCGTCCGCCACCTTGGCCGGCACGGCCGACTCAACTGCGGGGTTAACCTTTTCCTGAGGCGGCGGCGCAAAGGCGCGCAAGGCTTGCGTCAGTTCCTCGGACTGTTCAGGCGGTTGGGGCTCGGCGACAGGCTTGGCCACAATGGGTTGCGGTGCCGGGCGGGCTGTCGATTCGCTGGCCTCCGGCTCGGTCGCGACGTCTTTGGAACCAAACAGGCGCTGCAAAAGCCCCGGCCCTGGGCGTGTGGTTTCGCCGTCCGGCTCCAGGTTGTTCAGCGCCTGGCCCTGCAGGCCACTCAACTCGCTGAGCAGCAAGGGGATCTCACGTGCCTGGCTGACTCGGCCGTCCAACTGCTTGGCGAACGTCTTAAGCGGCCGGGCAACCTCACGCGGTAATGGCAACTTTTGCAGCTGGGTAACCAGGGACGTCAGCGCGGTGCTGATCTGGTCGACCCGGGTTTCACGGCGCTGCTCCGAATCCAGCACGGCTTTTTCCAGGCGCGGCAGCAAGGCGGCGAGGGCGGCGTCCATATCATCAGTACGGACAACGTCACGCATTTCCTTCATACACTGGTCGACGGCGCGGTCGGTGCCTTCAGCGGCCAGCGTGCTGCGCACCAGCCCACGGCGTAGCAGGTCGAGGCGGGCTGCCCAACGGCGTTCGAGCTTTTCTTGTTGCTCGATGCTTTTGAGGTATTTCTCTTTCCAGCGCTGGGCGTCGTCGCTCATGCAAGGGGTCCGCGAGGGCCGGGGCTCAACGCGGGTAATGCATCAGCCGTGAGCGAACCCGGCAGACGAATCTCTACCGCGACCGGCAGGTGATCGGAGATGGGCTGCGCCAGCACCTGCACACTCTCGAGTGTGAGGGTAGGGCTGAGCAGGATATGGTCAAGACAGCGTTGCGGGCGCCAGCTGGGGAATGTGGCTTCGGCTTGCGGAGCCAGTAGCCCGAGGTCGCGCAACGGAGAATTCAACAACAGGTCATTGGCATGGGTGTTCATGTCACCCATCAGTACCTGGTGTTTGTAACCGCCAATCAGCTCGCGGATGTAGGCCAGTTGCATCGTGCGGGTGCGCGCACCCAACGCCAGGTGCATCATCACCACCACCAGCGCCTCTGGGCCTTCGCCAAAACGCACAAGGATCGCCCCCCGGCCCTTGGGGCCTGGCAGCGGATGGTCTTCGATGGCGGTGGGCTTCAGACGACTGAGCACACCATTGCTGTGCTGCGCCAGGCGCCCGAGGTTGCGATTGAGTTGCTGGTACCAATAGGGGAACGCGCCGAGCTGGGCCAGGTGCTCCACCTGATTGATGTAACCGGAACGCATGCTGCCGCCGTCGGCTTCCTGCAGCGCAACCAGATCGAAGTCATTCAATAGGTTGCCAATCTTTTGCAGGTTGCCGGCCCGCCCGTTGTGGGGCAGCAGGTGCTGCCAGCCACGGGTGAGGTAGTGACGGTATTTCTCGGTACTGATCCCCACTTGGATATTGAAGCTGAGCAGCCGCAAGCGGCTGTCCGGCGGCAACCCCGTGGACTCCAAGTGATGTTCGTTGACCTGCGGATCATGCAGGCCAACCACGCGTTCGGTACCCCAGCGGCGCATGACGAGCCCCTTACTTGGCTGCGCGCTCTTTGGCGATCAGCTGGTCGGCAACATTGAGGGTCTGCTCAGGACCACCGGAGGTGCCCAGGTCGAAACGGTATTTGCCGTTGACGATCATGGTTGGAACGCCCTGCACGCCGTACTTCTGCGCCAGTTCCTTGGCCTGTTTGATCTGGCCCTGGATCGCGAAGGAGTTGAAGGTGGCCAGGAACTTGTCCTTGTCGACACCTTGGGTGGCCACGAAGTCAGCCATTTCGTCTGGTTTGGTCAGGCGTTTGCCTTGTTTCTGGATCGCGTCGAATACCGCGTTGTGGACCTTATGCTCCACGCCCATGGCTTCCAGGGTCAGGAACAGCTGGCCGTGGGCATCCCATGGGCCACCGAACATGGCAGGGATACGTCTGAAGTTCACGTCTTTAGGCAGCTTCTCGACCCATGGGTTGATGGTCGGTTCAAAGGCGTAGCAATGCGGGCAGCCGTACCAGAACAGCTCCACCACTTCGATCTTGCCTGGCTCCGAGACCGGAACCGGGTTAGCCAATTCAACGTAGGTTTTACCGGCTTCAAGCGGCACGTCGGCAGCTTGTGCGGTCATGCCGAAGAGGCTGGCAGTGACGAGAGCGGCGCTGAGGATCAGATTACGCATGCTTTACTCCTGGACAAATAAAGTCGCCTCACGCGACCTTTGTTGTGACAGGTCTGCGCGGGCATGAGTTCGTTAGTGTAACGGCACCGGCCACAAAAAAGGGCGGCCTAAGCCACCCTTTTTATGCTTGCATCGCTGGATTAATCGAGTGTTAACGTTGCAGGCATGTTAGTGCAGGCCCTGGATATAGCTGGAGACCGCTGCAATGTCTTCATCGCTCAGCTTGCGCGCAATGGTACGCATGATCGCTGCGTCGCCATCGTTAGCTCGCCCTGCCTCTTCCTTACGGAAATCGGTCAACTGTTTGGCGATGTAGGTCGCGTGCTGGCCACTCAGGTGCGGGAAGCCGGCGGCGGCTATGCCCGCGCCATTGGGCGAATGGCAGCCGGTGCAGGCTGGCAGGCCTTTTTCCAGGTCGCCGCCGCGGAACAGTTTCTCACCACGGGCCACCAGTTTCGGATCAGCAGCTCCCACACTGCCTTTCTGGCTGGCAAAATACGCTGCGAGGTCCGCGAGTTCCTGATCGCTGAGGTTGGTCAGCAAGCCGGTCATTTCCAACACCGTTCGCTTGCCGTCCTTGATGTCGTGCAGTTGCTTGGTCAGGTAACGTTCACCCTGGCCGGCCAGTTTGGGGAAGTTCGGCGCCGGGCTGTTACCATCCGGTCCATGGCAAGCACCACATACAGCGGCCTTCGCTTGACCGGCAGTGGCATCACCTTTAAGGGGGCCCTCTGCAGCGACGGCAGCGCCTGTGATGCCCAAGGTCAACAGCAGACTCACGATCAGTTTGTTCATCAGCTAATCCAACTACGGCTAAGGGGTTTAAGAGTTATCTACCGGGTTTACTCACCATCAACTCAATGACGGCCTGGTAATCCTCAGTACTGCAGTCCATGCACAAACCACGCGGCGGCATTGCCTTGAAACCCTGGGTCACGTGTTGCACCAACGTGTCCATGCCCTGCGCCAGTCTTGGCGCCCAGGCTGCCCGATCACCCCGCTTCGGAGCATTCGGCAACTGGCCGGCATGGCAAGCCATGCAAACTCGGTTGTACACCGCTTCCGGATCCTGTGTAGCCTGAGCGCCATAAAGCGGAAGCAGGACACTGATAGCGAGCAACCACTTGGTCATACGTCGACCATTTCAGGGTTTGAGAGCGTTTTGCGTTCTAATGCGCAATAAAGGTCTTTCGCTCCCGTGAACTTCATCCTTCGCTGGGACAAAGCACACACAAAATCTGCGGCATTATATACTGGCGCTACTGAAACGGAAACGACACCGCTTGCCGCACCCTTTCTCGGCATCGCCCACATCGGAAATCTCATGCAACTCAAGAATCCCATCCTTGGCCTGTGCCAACAGTCCACGTTTATGCTCAGCGCCGCCAAAGTTGACCAATGCCCCGATGACGAGGGCTTTGAAGTCGCCTTTGCCGGGCGCTCCAACGCCGGTAAGTCCAGCGCGCTGAACACCCTGACTCACGCCAGCCTGGCACGCACCTCGAAAACCCCAGGCCGTACGCAACTTCTCAATTTCTTCAAGCTAGACGATGATCGGCGTCTGGTCGACCTGCCGGGCTATGGTTATGCAAAAGTACCTATCCCGCTGAAGCTGCACTGGCAGCGTCACCTGGAGGCCTACCTGGGTGGCCGGGAGAGTTTGAAGGGTTTGATTCTGATGATGGACATCCGCCATCCGATGACCGATTTCGACCTGCTGATGCTCGACTGGGCAGTTGCCAGCGGCATGCCGATGCATATCCTGCTGACCAAAGCCGACAAGCTGACCTACGGCGCCGCCAAAAACACGCTGCTTAAAGTGCAGTCTGAAATCCGTAAAGGCTGGGGTGATGCGATCACCATCCAACTGTTCTCGGCGCCCAAGCGCATGGGCCTCGAAGACGCCTACACCGTACTGGCCGGCTGGATGGAATTGGCGGACAAGGGCGCGGAAATCGCGGAGTAACTTTTGCGCAGGCAAAAAAAACCCCGGACTTCGTATGGGGAGGGGAAGTTCGGGGTTCAAGTTCCGGACCGCTAGGGCGGGGTCCAGATATCTGCCAACACTTAACACAACATAGGAGCATTGAAGGGCTTCACCACCCATTCAGTAACTCTGAGTGGCAATTCACGGGTTAAGTTCCGGCAGGTTCGAAAAACTATTTGAAATAACTGACGGCGATTTCCGGACTAAAGCACTCTGCCACCACCCCTCGGTGGCAGCAAAGCTCCGAGATCAGTGCGCCTGGTCCCAGTTATCGCCGACGCCCACTTCCACCAGCAGCGGCACATCCAGCTGAGCAGCGGCACTCATGTGCTCGCGAATCTTCTCGCTGACTTCCGCGACCAGATCCTCACGTACTTCCAGCACCAATTCATCGTGCACCTGCAGGATCACCTTGGCATCCAGGCCTGAATCCGTCAGCCAGTTATCCACCAGCACCATGGCTTTCTTGATGATGTCTGCCGCTGTGCCCTGCATCGGCGCGTTGATTGCAGTGCGTTCAGCCGCCGCGCGCTCCTGGGGCTTGTTGGAATGGATATCCGGCAAGTAGAGGCGGCGACCGAAGAAGGTCTCTACGTAGCCCTGATCGGACGCCTGGGCGCGGGTGCGTTCCATGTACTCACGAACCCCGGGATAACGGGCGAAATACACATCGATGTACGCCTTGGCCGTCTTGGTATCGACGCCAATATCCTTGCCCAGCTTCTGTGCGCCCATGCCATAGATCAAACCAAAGTTGATCGCCTTGGCGCTGCGGCGCTGATCAGACGTGACGTCACCCAGTTCAACCTTGAACACCTCGGCCGCCGTGGCGGTGTGCACGTCGAGGTTGTGACGGAAGGCGTTCATCAAACCTTCGTCCTTCGACAGGTGAGCCATGATCCGCAGCTCAATCTGCGAATAGTCCGCCGCCAGCATTTTGTAGCCTTTGGGCGCGATGAAGGCCTGGCGAATCCGCCGCCCTTCAGCGGTACGCACCGGGATATTCTGCAGGTTCGGATCACTGGACGATAAACGCCCGGTCGCCGCCACCGCCTGGTGATAGGACGTGTGGATACGCCCGGTGCGCGGGTTGATCTGTTCCGGCAGACGGTCGGTGTAGGTGCTTTTCAGCTTGCTCATGCTGCGGTACTGCATCAGCACCTTGGGCAGCGGGTAGTCATCTTCGGCCAGCTTTGCCAGCACTTCTTCGGCGGTTGAAGCCTGGCCCTTACCGGTTTTCTTCAGTACCGGCAGGCCGAGCTTTTCGTAAAGAATCGCCCCGAGTTGCTTGGGCGAACCCAGGTTGAATTCTTCACCAGCGATCTCGAACGCCTGGCGCTCCAGCTCGACCATCTTGTTGCCCAGTTCGATGCTCTGGATACCCAGCAGGTCCTTGTCGACCAACGCACCCTGGCGCTCAATACGCGCCAACACCGGCACCAACGGAATCTCGATATCCGTGAGCACACTCGCCAGGCTCGGAATGGCTGAAAGTTGCGCAAACAGCGCCTGGTGCAGGCGCAAGGTCACATCGGCGTCTTCCGCCGCATAAGGGCCAGCCTGCTCCAGCGCGATCTGATCGAAAGTCAGCTGCTTGGCACCCTTGCCGGCAATGTCCTGGAAGGCGACGGTGTCGTAATCCAGGTACTTCTTGGCCAGGCTGTCCATGTCATGCCGCGTTGCGGTAGCGTTCAACACATAGGATTCGAGCATGGTGTCGAAGGCGATGCCCCGCACGGTAATGCCGTGCGCCGGGTCGCCGCCGATGGCGCAATTGGCCAGGATGTTCATGTCGAACTTGGCGTGCTGGCCGACCTTGAGCTTGGTCGGGTCTTCCAGCAGCGGTTTGAGGGCCAGCAGCACGGTATCGCGATCCAACTGCTCCGGCGCGCCGATGTACGAGTGGGTCAGCGGGATATAGGCCGCTTCGTGGGGCTGCACCGCGAAGGAAACACCCACCAACTGCGCCTGCTGGGCATCGATCCCGGTGGTTTCGGTGTCGAAGGCGAACAGCTTCGCGTCGTTGAGCTTCTTCAACCAGATGTCGAAGGTGGCCTGATCAAGGATCGTGGTGTAAGTCGCCTCCGCCGGCGCCACTACCTCAACGACGTCCTCAACAACCGGCGCAGCCTTGAGCTCCACCCGCTTGGCGTCGCGCTGGATCTCATCAAACCAGCTCTTGAACTCCAGCAGCGTGTACAGCTCCAGCAGTTTTTCACGGTCCGGCTCAATCAGGTGCAGGTCATCCAGGCCCACATCCAGCGGCACATCAATCTTGATCGTCGCCAACTGGTAGGAAAGGAACGCCATCTCCTTATGCTCTTCCAGCTTGGCCGGCAGCGTCTTCGCGCCCCGAATAGGCAGGGTCGGCACGATATCCAGCTGTTCATACAGCTCTTTAAGGCCACCATTCACACCGACCAGCAAGCCGGAAGCCGTCTTCGGACCAATGCCCGGGACGCCTGGGATGTTGTCGGACGAATCGCCCATCAAGGCCAGATAGTCGATGATCTGCTCGGGAGCGACACCGAATTTCTCCTTCACGCCCTCGATGTCCATCGCGCTACCGGTCATGGTATTGACCAAGGTAATGTGCCCGTCGACCAGCTGTGCCATGTCCTTGTCCCCGGTGGAAATCACCACCGGACGGTCAGCGGCCGCACTGCTGCGGGCCAGGGTGCCGATCACGTCATCGGCCTCAACGCCTTCAACGCACAACAACGGGAAGCCCAGGGCGATCACGCTCTGGTGCAGCGGCTCGATCTGCAGGCGCATGTCATCGGGCATGCTCGGGCGGTTGGCCTTGTATTCAGCGTACATGTCATCGCGAAAGGTCCCACCCTTGGCGTCGAACACCACCGCGAACGGGCTGTCCGGGTACTGCTTGCGCAGGCTTTTGAGCATGTTCAACACCCCCTTGACCGCGCCGGTGGGCAGGCCTTTGGAGGTGGTCAGCGGTGGCAGCGCATGGAACGCGCGGTACAGATAGGAAGAACCGTCCACCAGGACGAGGGGTGCTTGGCTCATGAGCAGAATCAACCTTTTCGGCGGGTCAGGCGCTAGAATAGCCGGACCAATGACGACAAAGGGACAAGGTTATCATGCGTACATTCAATCGCCTGCTGTTGACCGGCTTGATTGCACTCGCTCCGATGGCTGCCATGGCGGCAGACGATGCCCCTGGGGGTGATCCGGAAGTTACGATCCGCACGGAAGGCGACAAGACCATCCAGGAATACCGTCAGAACGGTTTCCTGTACGCAATCAAGGTCACCCCGAAGGGTGCGCCTCCGTATTTCCTGGTACGCGCGGACGGAACCGACGCGAACTTCATCCGCTCTGACCAGCCGGATATGCTGATCCCGTCATGGAAGATCTTCGAATGGAAATGATTTCTTAACTTCAATTGGCGCCGCACACCGCGGCGCCCGTACTGGCAGTTTTAACCATGTCTGTGTTCACCCCCCTGGCTCGGCCCGAGCTGGAAACCTTTCTCGCCCCTTACGGGCTCGGCCGCCTGATCGACTTCCAGGGGATTGCCGCCGGTAGCGAAAACACCAATTTCTTTATCAGCCTGGAGCAGGGCGAATTCGTCCTGACCCTGGTTGAACGCGGCCCGGTCGCGGAAATGCCTTTCTTCATCGAACTGCTCGACGTGCTCCACGACGCCGACCTGCCAGTGCCCTACGCCCTGCGCACCACCGACGGTGTGGCCCTGCGCGAGCTGAAAGGCAAACCGGCCCTGCTGCAACCGCGCCTGGCCGGCAAGCACATCAAGGACGCCAACGCCCAGCACTGCGCCCAGGTCGGCGACCTGCTTGGCCACCTGCACTTGGCGACACAAGGCGAGAAGGTGCTGGAACGCAAGACCGATCGCGGCCTGGACTGGATGCTCAACGAAGGCGCGCAGTTGATTTCGCACTTGAACGACGCACAGCAGCGCCTGCTGCAAGACGCGCTGACTGAGATCGAAGCGCACAAGGCCCAGATCCTCGCCCTGCCGCGCGCCAATGTGCACGCCGACCTGTTCCGCGATAACGCGATGTTCGAAGGCACGCACCTCACCGGCCTGATCGACTTCTACAACGCCTGCTCGGGCCCGATGCTCTACGACGTGGCAATCGCCCTGAATGACTGGTGCTCGGACGCGGATGGCGTGATTGACGCGCAACGCGCTCGGGCAATGCTGGGCGCCTACGCCGGGCTGCGGCCGTTTACCGCGAAGGAAGCTGAATGGTGGCCGATGATGTTGCGCGTGGCCTGCGTGCGGTTCTGGTTGTCGCGCCTGATCGCCGCTGAGTCGTTTGCCGGTCAGGATGTGTTGATTCACGATCCTGCCGAGTTCGAACACCGGTTGGCGCAGCGCCAGCAGGTCACGATCCAACTGCCGTTCGCGCTCTAAAAAATGTGGGAGGGGGCTTGCTCCCTCCCACCTTAGATCTGCGCTGCGTCTCACAACGATTCCAGGCAACCCGCCAAGTCATTCCCCAGTTTCTCCAGCACCTGCTCATAACCTTGAGCCGTCGCCGGGGTATACCCGCCGAGCGCATCCAACTCCGCCAGCTTCACCGGCAACCCGGCCACCAGCGTTTCAGCCAGACGCGGGCGCAACGGCGGCTCGCTGAACACGCACGTCTTGCCCACTTCCTGCAAACGCGTACGCATCGCCGCCACGTGCTGGGCGCCAGGCTGTACCTCTGCGGCAACGCTGAACACACCGGCATGCTTGAGCCCATAAGCGTCTTCGAAGTAATCGAAGGCTTCGTGGAACACGAAGTAAGGTTTGCCATCAATTGGCGCCAAGCGGGCTTTCAAGCGCGCGTCCAGGGCATCCAGGCGCTCATCGAAGGCCTTCACGTTGCTCTGGTAACGCGTGGCATTGGCCGGGTCGGCTGTCGCCAGGTCAGTCGCCATACGCGCGGCAATCACCCGAGCGTTTACGGTCGATAGCCACAAGTGCGCATCCAGGCTGCCTGGTCGGTGATCGTGGTCGTGCTCGTCGGCATCGTCGGCGTGGGAGTGGCTATCTTCGGCGAATCGACGCAGCTTCATTCCCGGAAGGTCCTGCACCGCCACCGTTGCGGCCGTACGACCTTTAAGCACGCGTGGTAGGAAACTCTCCATATCCGGACCGATCCAGTACAACAGGTCCACCGACTGCACGCGCCGTACGTCGGATGGTCGCAATGCGTAGTTATGAGGCGATGCACCCGGCGGCAACAACACCTCGGGAACCGCTACGCCGTCCTGCACAGCAGCGGCAATCAACTGCAATGGCTTGATGCTGGTCAGCACCTTGACCTCGGCCTGAGCGGCGCCAGTAATGAACAAACTGGTGACAAACACGACAAAAACGGGAAAAAGTCGGGACACGATGACCACTCAATGGCGTAGGAACGGGTAACATAATAACGTCTCTATCAAATATCTGTCGCCGCTCATGCCTAAAACACCGCTTGCCAGCCGTCCCCACGACCACTCTCACTGCGTGCATACTGCGCTGTCGGAGGCCGACACCCTGTGCACACAGAAGGGGTTGCGCCTGACCGCCTTGCGGCGCCGCGTGCTGGAACTGGTGTGGCAGAGCCACAAGCCGCTGGGCGCCTACGACATTCTCGGCGTGCTCAGCGAGCAGGATGGCCGCCGCGCCGCACCGCCGACCGTGTACCGCGCGCTGGACTTCCTGCTGGAAAACGGCCTGGTGCACCGCATCGCCTCGCTCAACGCCTTCGTCGGCTGCAGCCACCCGGAACACGCGCACCAGGGCCAGTTCCTGATCTGCCGCGAGTGCCACGCCGCCATCGAGCTTGAACAAAAAAGCATCAGCGACGCCATCATCAAAAGCTCCGCCGATGTCGGCTTCCGGGTCGAAGGGCAAACGGTCGAAGTGGTCGGCCTGTGCTCGGGCTGCCAGGGGGCTTGATGAGCAACGCGTTAATCCGCCTGGAGCAGGTCGGGGTCACGTTCGCCGGGCAAACCGTGCTGGATAACATCGCACTCAGCGTTGAGCCTGGGCAGATCGTCACCCTGATCGGCCCCAACGGCGCCGGCAAGACCACCCTGGTACGCGCCGTGCTCGGACTGCTCAAGCCCGACACCGGCAGCGTGTGGCGCAAACCCAAGCTGCGCGTCGGTTATATGCCGCAGAAGCTGCACGTCGACCCCACACTGCCACTCTCCGTGTTGCGCTTCCTGCGCCTGGTGCCAGGCGTGGATCGCGCCCGCGCCCAGGCTGCGCTCAAGGAAGTCGGCGCTGAACAGGTGATCGACAGCCCGGTGCAAAGCATCTCCGGCGGCGAAATGCAGCGCGTGCTACTGGCCCGCGCCCTGTTGCGCGAGCCGGAACTGTTGGTGCTGGATGAGCCTGTGCAAGGCGTCGACGTCGCCGGCCAGGCCGAGCTATACAGCCTGATCACCCGGCTGCGCGACCGTCATGGCTGCGGCGTGCTGATGGTGTCCCACGATCTGCACTTGGTGATGAGCACCACCGACCAAGTGGTGTGCCTCAACCGCCACGTGTGCTGCTCCGGTCATCCGGAACAGGTCAGCGGCGACCCGGCCTTCGTCGAGCTGTTCGGCAAGAATGCCCAAAGCCTGGCGATCTACCACCACCATCACGACCACGCCCACGATCTGCATGGCGCCGTGGTCGACGATCCCGTCGCCCCTCACACCCACGTTCATGGAGATAGCTGCAAGCATGGCTGATTTTCTGCTCTACGCCCTGCTGGCAGGCTTGGCTTTGGCGCTGGTGGCGGGCCCACTGGGCTCGTTCGTGGTCTGGCGGCGCATGGCTTACTTCGGCGACACGTTGTCCCACGCTGCGCTGCTGGGTGTGGCCATGGGCTTCTTGCTGGATGTCAGCCCCACCATCGCCGTGACCGTGGGCTGCCTGCTCCTGGCGGTGCTGCTGGTGACTCTGCAGCAGCGCCAGCCGCTGGCTTCCGACACCTTGCTCGGCATCCTGGCGCCGAGCACCCTGTCGTTGGGCCTGGTGGTGCTGAGCTTCATGCACGAAGTGCGCATCGACTTGATGGCCTACCTGTTCGGCGATTTGTTGGCGATCAGCCCCACCGACCTTGCGTGGATCCTCGGCGGCAGCGCGGCCGTCCTGGTATTGCTGGTCGCCCTGTGGCGCCCATTGCTGGCGATTACCGTGCACGAAGAGCTGGCCACGGTCGAGGGCTTGCCGGTGCCGAGCCTGCGCATGGCCCTGATGTTGCTGATCGCCGTGGTGATTGCTGTCGCGATGAAGATAGTGGGCGTATTGTTGATCACGTCGCTGTTGATCATTCCTGCAGCCGCTGCCCAGCGCCATGCCCGTTCGCCGGAGCAAATGGCGATCGGCGCCAGCCTGTTGGGGATGCTCGCAGTGTGCGGGGGTTTGGCGCTGTCCTGGTTCAAGGATACGCCCGCCGGGCCATCGATTGTGGTCACGGCCGCCGCCCTGTTTTTGCTGAGTTTTGTCCTGCCCCGTCGAGGGGTGTAGACTTGCTCGCTTTTTGCGCAAATAGAGAGTCGCAGGAATGAAGCCGTTCACCTCCCGTTATCTGCTCCTTGCCGCATTTTCCCTGCTGCTGGGCGCCTGTCAAAGCACACCGCCCGCTGCCCCCGAGGCCCCGGACGCACGCGCTGTGGCCATTGCACAGCTGGAGCAAAACCTGGCCAGCAGCGAGTTGGCCACCGCCGAAGACCAGTTAGCCGCGCTACAGGCCCAGTCGCCCAACGACCCGGCGCTGGAAACCTACCAGCGTCAATTGGCCGAAGCCTATCTGCAGCGCAGTCAGATCGTGCTGCAAAAAGGTGACGTAAACGCCGCCGCCACCGCCCTCAGCCGTGCCCGCGCCCTGATGCCCAAGGCACCCGCACTCACCGGCGGCGTAAACAGCGCCATCACCCACGCCCGCAAAGCCGAGCTGGACAAAGCCGAGGCCGCCTTGAAAGCCGCCGAAGCCAAGCCCGCCGCCAAGGTCATCGACCCGGCGGCACCCAGCACGACCGTGGCGCTGAACCTCACCAATATCGAAGAACTGCGCCACCAGCTGGATGCAATTGCCACCGATGTGGTGAATTACCAGTGCGATGTGAGCATCCAGGCACCGCGCACAGAGGATTACCCGTGGCTGGCCACCTTGCTGACCAAACGGGTGAAGCATATCGATTCGGGGTATGACCTGAAGATTCACCGGCAGATTCTGAAGAATATTCCGGCGCAGGTTGTGCTGATTCCGCGCAAGGCGGAGTAAAAACATCGGGGGCAAGCCCCCTCCCACACGTTGAACGTATTCACCGCTCAAATGTGGGAGGGGGCTTGCCCCCGATGACGATCTAACAAACCACCAAAGACTTAAGCCGGAATCGCCTTGGCCTTCGCCTCACGATCCCACACCCGATGCTGTCCAATCGCGGCAAAAAACGCCTTGAACGCCTTGGCATCCGACCCGACGATCAGCCCTGCATCCGCCTCAAGCTTCAACAGTTCCAGCAATGGCTTCGCATCATTGGCGACGGTAATCGCCTTCAGGTGCTTGTACGCCTCCAGCACGAAATGCAGCGCCACACCGTCACCGCTCAACGCCTTGATCGACTCTTTCCCGCCCGGCACGAACACCGCATCAAACGCAATGGACGGCATGCCTTCCATCGACGCATCCACCGGCAGGCTCTTGCCATCGGCCGTCTTCACCGGTGCCGAGGTCGGCCCCAGCAGTTTGGCGTGAGCACCTTCCGCTTCCAGCGCCTTCTTCAACGCGGCAATCGCCACGCCGTCCACACCATTGGCCGCCAGTATCGCCACTTTTCGCGTCTTGATATCGCCCGGCAGCAGGTTCGCCTGGCTCAATGCTGGCGAGCGATCCGGCTGGGTTTTGCGCTCCGGTACAGTGCGTTTGGTCGGTGCTGGCAGCCCCAGGTTGTGCGCCACGCGCTTGGCCAGTTCGAGGTCGATATTGGCCAGGATCTCGTTGACCTGGCGCGCGCGAATGAACTCACGCTCCACCTTGCCCAACTCAAAGCTATAAGCCGCGATGATGTGCTCTTGCTCGTGCTTGCTCATGCTGCGGAAGAACAGGCGCGCTTGGGAGAAGTGATCGCCGAACGACTCGCTGCGCTCACGGATCTTGTGCGCATCGATACGCTCAGGGTAAGACTCAAAACCGCCATCCTGCGCCGCCGGCGGGGTTTCTTTCGGCCAGCCGCCATCGATGGAGTTTGGCTCGTAAGCCGCACGTCCTTTGTCGATGGTGCTGCGGTGCATGGCGTCGCGCTGGTTGTTATGCAGCGGCGTCACAGGCTGGTTAATCGGCAGCTGGTGAAAGTTCGGGCCACCCAGTCGGCTGATCTGCGTATCGGTGTAGGAAAACAGTCGACCTTGCAGCAGTGGGTCATTGGAGAAGTCGATACCCGGCACGATATGCCCTGGGCAGAATGCCACCTGTTCGACTTCAGCAAAGAAGTTATCCGGGTTGCGGTTGAGCACCATCTTGCCCAATGGGGTGATGGGCACCAGCTCTTCGGGAATCAGCTTGGTCGGGTCGAGAATGTCGAAGTCGAAGGCATGCTCCTTGTCCTCAGGAATAACCTGCACGCCCAATTCCCACTCAGGGTAGTCGCCCATCTCAATGGCTTCCCACAGATCGCGGCGATGGTAGTCCGTGTCTTTACCGGCCAGCTTCTGCGCCTCGTCCCACACCAGCGAGCAAGTACCCGCCGTAGGGCGCCAGTGGAATTTGACGAAGTTGGATTGACCCTCGGCATTCACCAGGCGGAAGGTGTGCACGCCAAAGCCCTGCATGCTGCGCAGGCTTTTTGGAATGGCGCGGTCAGACATTGCCCAGATCACCATGTGGGCAGATTCGGGCTGCAACGAAACGAAGTCCCAGAACGTATCGTGTGCAGATCCGCCGGTAGGAATTTCGTTGTGCGGTTCAGGCTTAACGGCGTGCACGAAGTCAGGAAACTTGATCGCGTCCTGAATGAAAAACACCGGCATGTTGTTGCCCACCAGGTCGAAGTTGCCTTCTTCGGTGAAAAACTTCACGGCAAAGCCCCGTACGTCGCGCACCGTATCACCCGAGCCACGCGGGCCCTGCACGGTGGAAAAGCGTGTGAATACCGGCGTTTTATGCCCAGGGTCACGCAGGAACCCGGCCTTGGTCAGCGCCGAATGGTTCTCATACGTCTGGAAATAGCCATGGGCACCCGTACCACGGGCATGCACGATGCGCTCCGGGATGCGTTCATGGTCAAAGTGCGTGATTTTTTCACGCATGATGAAGTCTTCCAGCAGCGATGGGCCACGGGAGCCGACTTTCAACGTGTTCTGGTTGTCGGAAATCTTGACGCCTTGGTTGGTACGCAGGGCCTGGCCGGTCGCATCGGAACGGAATTCCTCCAGGGCCTGCAGCTTGGCGTTGGTGTTGCCACGGTCCAGGGTATCGGTGCCCGCGAGTTCACTCTTCGGCGGGGTGGCTGGCTTCTTGGTACTCATCAGACAAAACTCCTTATTCAAAGTGGCCAGAGCGGTCCCCGGCTCGTTTGAGCAAAACCCCAGGCACGGCACCTGGGAAATCGAGTTGCTTAAGTAGTGACTGATGGGGTTTTGGGCCGTTCCTTTTTTATGACCTTTGATCGCGTTATTGCCAAATCAAAGGTTGAATGCGAAATAAATGCTAAGAAACGCTATACGGACAGGCTAAAATGCGCGCCCGGCTAACCGCTGATCCCTTTTCCATGCGCCCCACAAGGTTCGCTACGTGATCGAGTTTCAAAACGTCCATAAAACCTACCGCGTCGCCGGTAAGGATATTCCCGCGCTGCACTCCACCAGCTTGAGTGTCGAAAACGGCCAGGTATTCGGCCTGATCGGCCACTCTGGTGCGGGTAAAAGCACCCTGCTGCGCCTGATCAACCGCCTCGAAGAACCGAGCGGCGGCAAGATCACGGTGGATGGCGAAGAAGTCACCGCCCTGGATGCCAACGGCCTGCGCCGTTTCCGCCAGCAGGTCGGGATGATCTTCCAGCACTTCAACCTGCTGGCCTCCAAGACCGTCGCCGACAACGTGGCGCTGCCGCTTACCCTGGCCGGCGAATTGTCGCGCAAGGACATCGACCTGCGAGTGGCCGAATTGCTCGCCCGCGTCGGCCTGTCCGACCACGCCAAGAAATACCCGGCGCAGTTGTCCGGTGGCCAGAAGCAACGCGTCGGCATCGCCCGCGCCCTGGCGACCAAGCCAAAGATTTTGCTGTGCGACGAAGCGACCAGTGCCCTTGACCCGCAGACCACCGCTTCGGTGCTGCAACTGCTGGCCGAGATCAACCGCGAGTTGAAGCTGACCATCGTGCTGATCACCCATGAAATGGACGTGATCCGCCGCGTCTGCGACCAAGTGGCCGTGATGGACGCCGGCGTGATCGTCGAGCAAGGCTCGGTGGCCGATGTGTTCCTGCACCCCAAGCACCCGACAACCAAACGCTTCGTGCAAGAAGCCGAGCAGGTCGACGAAGGCGAGCAACACGATGACTTCGCCCACGTGCCGGGCCGCATCGTGCGCCTGACATTCCAGGGCGAAGCGACCTACGCACCATTGCTGGGTACCGTCGCCCGGGAAACGGGGGTGGACTACAGCATCCTGGCCGGTCGTATCGACCGCATCAAAGACATCCCTTACGGGCAACTGACCCTTGCCGTCACCGGTGGTGACATGGAAGCCGCGTTTGCACGTTTCACCGCCGCCGACGTCCACATGGAGGTCCTGCGCTAATGGAAGTCCTGATGAGTTTCTTCGCCAATATCGACTGGTCTGAAATCTGGCTGGCCACGGGCGACACCATGACCATGCTGTTCGGCTCGCTGTTCTTCACCGTGGTGCTCGGCCTGCCGCTGGGTGTGCTGCTGTTCCTGACCAGCCCGCGCCAACTGTTCGAGCAGAAGGGCCTGTACGCGCTGCTGTCGCTGATTGTGAACATTCTGCGCTCGCTGCCGTTCATCATTCTGTTGATCGTGATGATCCCGTTCACCGTACTGCTCACCGGCACTTCGCTGGGTGTGGCGGGTGCGATTCCGCCGCTGGTCGTGGGCGCGACGCCGTTCTTTGCGCGGTTGGTGGAAACCGCCTTGCGTGAAGTGGACCGCGGCATCATCGAAGCCACCCAATCCATGGGCGCCAGCACCCGCCAGATCATCACCAATGCCTTGCTGCCCGAAGCCCGTCCGGGCATTTTCGCAGCGATTACGGTGACGGCGATTACACTGGTGTCCTACACGGCCATGGCCGGTGTGGTCGGTGCCGGTGGCCTGGGCGACTTGGCAATCCGTTTCGGTTACCAGCGCTTCCAGACCGATGTAATGGTGGTCACGGTGGTGATGCTGTTGATCCTGGTGCAAATTCTGCAAACCGTCGGCGACAAGCTGGTGGTGCACTTTTCTCGAAAATAACGGCCATGGCCGGCCCCCGCCGGCCCATGCCCGAACAAGGAGCTTGTTGGATGAAAAAACTACTGGTTGCTTTCGCCGCCGTTGCCGCGTTTTCCGCCCACGCTGAGACCATCACGGTCGCCGCTTCGCCGGTTCCTCACGCGGAAATCCTGGAGTTCGTGAAACCTGCCCTCGCCAAAGAAGGCGTAGATCTGCAGGTCAAAGTCTTCACCGACTACGTGCAGCCCAACGTACAAGTCGCGGAAAAACGCCTGGACGCCAACTTCTTCCAGCACCAGCCGTACCTGGATGAGTTCAACAAAGCCAAGGGCACTCACCTGGTGAGCGTCGGCGCTGTGCACCTGGAACCCCTGGGCGCCTACTCCAGCAAGTACAAGAAGCTGGCCGACCTGCCTGACGGTGCCAACGTGGTGATCCCGAACGACGCCACCAACGGCGGCCGCGCGCTGCTGCTGCTGGCCAAGAACGGCCTGATCACCCTGAAGGACCCGACCAATATCCTGTCGACCATCAAGGACATCACCGGTAACAGCAAAAACCTGAAATTCCGTGAACTGGAAGCCGCCACCCTGCCGCGCGTGCTGACCCAGGTCGACCTCGCGCTGATCAACACCAACTACGCCCTGGAAGCCAAGTTGGATCCGTCCAAGGACGCCCTGGTGATCGAAGGCAACGACTCGCCTTACGTGAACATTCTGGTGACCCGCGAAGACAACAAGGATTCCGACGCGGTGAAGAAGCTGGTAGCAGCCCTGCACACCCCTGAAGTGAAAGCCTTCATCCTCGAGAAGTACAAAGGCGCGATCCTGCCGGCGTTCTGATGTAACCCGATCTCCCAAGCACTGGAGATCAAAAAACGTGGGAGGGGGCTTGCCCCGATAGCAGTGGGTCAGCCACCAAAGCAATGCCTGACACTCAGCAATCGGGGGCAAGCCCCCTCCCACATTTGTTATGTGTCGCCTGTTAGTTGCGCTTCAACAACCCAGGCAACTGCGCCACCAGCTTCTGGTTATTCAACGGCGCACGAATAAACCCGCGCTGCGTCCCATCCGGCCCGATCAGCGCCAGGTTGCCGCTGTGGTCGACGGTGTAGTTCGGCTTGCTGGTATCGGCAGGTATGAACGGAATGCTCACGGCATTCGAGACCTTCTGCACATCCTCCACATTCGCGCCAGTCAGGCCCTGGAACTGCGGGTCGAAGTAGCCCAGGTACTGCTTGAGCTGGGTCGGCGTATCGCGGTTCGGGTCGACGCTGACCAGGATCACCTGCAACTTATCCACAACGTCCTTGGGCAGTTCGCTCTTGATCTGGCGCAGTTGGGCGAGGGTGGTCGGGCAGATGTCCGGGCAGAAGGTGTAGCCGAAGAACAACAAGCTCCACTTGCCTTTCAACTCATTGACCACCACCGGCTGCCCTTCCTGATTGGTCATGGTTACCGGCGGCAGCTGGCGACTTTGCGGCAGCAGGATGATGCCGGCGTCGATCAAGGCGGTGGGATCGCCCTGGCCTTTGCCACTCAGCACTTTGTTGACGGTCAGGCCCATGATCAACGCGACAATGGCCACCAGGATAAAGACAGTTTTTTGAGTTCGAGTCATAGGTTCAACAGTAGGTAGTGGTCTACGAGCAGGGCGATGAACAGCAGCAGCAAGTACCAGATAGAGTACTTGAAGGTGTTGATCGCCGCGTGCGGCTGAGCGCCACGGTACAGCACCCAGGCCCATTGCAGAAAGCGCCCGCCCAATACCAGCGCACACGCGAGGTACAGCAGGCCGCTCATATGAATGACATAGGGCATCAGGCTCACCGCCAGCAGGACGAAGGTATAAAGCAGGATATGCACCTTGGTGTAATGCTCGCCATGGGTGACCGGCAGCATCGGGATATCGGCCTTGGCGTATTCCTCCTTGCGGTGAATGGCCAGGGCCCAGAAGTGCGGCGGGGTCCAGGCGAAGATGATCAGCACCAGCAGCAAGGGTTCGGCGCTGATGTGGCCGGTGACGGCAACCCAGCCCAACAGCGGCGGCGCGGCTCCGGCCAGCCCACCGATCACGATGTTTTGCGGCGTGGCACGCTTGAGAAAGCCGGTGTAGATCACCGCATAACCCAGCAATGAGGCCAGCGTCAACCAGGCCGCCAGCGGGTTGGTGAACGCCAGCAGCAGCGCCAATCCTGCAACCGCCAGAAACAATGCAAACGCCAATGCCGCCAGCGGCGACACCCGGCCCTCCGCCAACGGCCGCTTGTGGGTGCGCGCCATCACCGCGTCGATGCGCCGATCCACCACATGGTTGACCGCCGCCGCACCACCCGCACACAGGGCGATCCCCAGGTTGCCAAACACCAGCACCGTCCACGGCACGCCGGCGCGGGTCGCCAGGAACATCCCCACCAGCGAAGTGATGAGCATCAGCACCACCACCTTCGGCTTGGTTAGCTCCAAATAGTCACGCCAGATCGCCTGGCGGTGGCGCGCGCCGATCAAGGTCGCCATGGCATCTCTCCTTTAAGGGTGATGAGGCCCGATACGTGTTTGCGCGGGATAAAGCGCCAGCCGAACGGCAGCTGGTTGCGCACCCGGACCAGGCTGGTGCGGGCGTGGTAGTTGACCAGTACCAGCGTCAGCAGCAAAGCCGCACCGCCGGCGTTGTGCCCCACCGCAACCGGCAGCGGCAGATGGAAGTACACGTTGCTCAGGCCCAGGCAGATTTGCGCCGCCAAGGCGATCAGCAGCAAGCCGGCCAATCGCGTCATACCGACCGCGCGCAATTGCCAGGCCAGGCCGAACAGCACCAGGCTGACGATGACGGCGCCCATGCGGTGGGTGAGGTGGATGGCGGTGCGCGCCTCGCTGTCCAGCTGCCCGCCCAGGTAGTTGGGGCCGATGTGCTGGGTGAGATGAAAGCCATTGGCAAAATCCGCTGCCGGCCACCATTCGCCATGACAGGTCGGCAAATCGATACAGGCCACCGCCGCGTAGTTCGAACTGACCCAGCCGCCCAACGCAATCTGGCCGATCACCAGCACCAGGCCGGCGGTTGCCCAATACTGCAGGCGCTTGGGCACGATCAAGGCGGGCAACACCCCGGACAGGCGCAGGGTCAGCAGGAACAGCAGGCTCAAGGTCGCAAAGCCGCCGAGTAAATGCCCCGTCACCACCTGCGGCCACAGCTTCAGCGTCACCGTCCACATGCCAAACGCCGCCTGCGCGAACACCACCGCCAGCACGAACAGCGGCAATTTCACCGGCTGCCCCGGATCGCGCCGATGGCCCCACGAGCGCGCGGCCAGCAATACGATCAGCAAGCCCAAGGTGCCGGCAAAGTAGCGATGCGTCATCTCGGCCCAGCCCTTGTCCGCTTCCACCGGCGTATCAGGGAAGTGCAGCTCGGCATGGGCCAATTGGGCTTCGGTCTTGGGCACGCTGATAAAGCCGTAGCAGCCGGGCCAGTCCGGGCAGCCAAGTCCGGCGTGAGTCAGGCGGGTATAGGCGCCGAGCAGCACGACAATCAGCGCCAGCAAGGTGGCAAACAGCGCGAGGCGAAATCCAGGTTTGGCCATGACGATGCCCTTATCCGATGTTGGACAGTTTCAGCAGGTGGCGCAGGTCGTTGAGCAAGTCCTTGCCCTTGACCTTGGCGTCGTAGCGCAACACCAGGTTGCCGTGGGGATCGACGATCCATAGCTGCGCATCACCCGGCGCACCGGCATTTTTGCTGAAGGTCGTGAGGTCCAGCGGGTAACGCTGCAGTTGCGGGTACTCGGCCTTGAGCTTGGCGTCATAGTCGCTGCCCAGGGGCTGAGCACTGGCCAAGGCATGGCTGGCGCGGGAAGCATCGCGCCCCAGGCCAATCTGCAATTGCCGCGCGAGGTACACCAGTTGCTGGCAATCCGCGGCGCAAGCGGCGGGCGCGGTCACCAGCAGTTGCCAACGCTGTTCATCAGCCTGCACGCCGATGTCGGCGCGGGTCTGGCCGTTGCCGATCATTTCGCCATGGTAACTGCGACTGTCCGGCACCCAGAACTGCAGCTTGTACATGAAGGTCGCCAGCGCCATCGGACCGATCACCATCATCAGGATCAGGATCAACTGCCAACGGCCTTTGCGCCGATCAGGCACTTCAGACATGTTGAGTGGATTCATGGCCGCTCCCATGGGGCTTCTCCTTTTTGTTGTGCCATCCGAGGTAGAGGTAAAGCGCCAGCAGGGCCAGCGACATGGCGAACCACTGCACGGCGTACGCCAGGTGTTTTTCCGGCCCCATGGCCACGATCGGCCAAGTGGTTTCGTAGGTGCCGGGGCCGGCTTCGGCCCGCAGCTCGTAGGCGAAACCGCTGCGTCCCAGCTCCGCCCACAACGCGGCCGGGTGCAGCGCCGTCAGCAGGCGCGGCCATTGCGCGCCCGCCGGGTCGGCGTGCAGCTGGAAGGTTTCGCCGGGTGCGACGTAGACCCAGGCATCCAGGTTCACAGGTTGCTCAGGGGTGCTGAAGACCGGTGGCGTGCGCCGATCCGGCCAGGGCAGCCAACCACGATTGAGCAACAGCCACAGGCCGCTGGCCTGGTCGTGGAAGGGTTGCAGCAGCTCAACGCCGGCCTTGCCGTCGCGCATGCGGTTATCGAGAAAAACGCTGTGTTCGGCATCGAATTGTCCGCGCAGCCGCACACGGCGAAAGGCCGGGTCAGGCATATCGTTGAGTTGCGCACTGCTGATCGGATCCGCCGCGCGGCGCTCGGTGTAACTGTCCACCAGCAGCTGCTTTTCATGGCCGCGAGACAGCTGCCAGAACCCCAGCCCCACCATCAACGGCAGCAACACCAGCACCACTAAGGTGGGTGCGATCCCTGGACGAAAGCGTTTTGCGGCGCTGGCTATACTTGTTTTCATTGCCCGCCCATCCCATTGGAGCCCGACCATGCTCAAAGCCACCATTGCCCTGATGCTGATCGCGACCGTTGTGAGTCTGTTCAGTGGCTTGTTCTTTCTGGTCAAGGACGAGGGCAACTCCAATCGCCTCGTCACCGCCCTGACCGTGCGTGTCGTACTGGCCGTGATTACCCTGGCGTTGATCACCTGGGGCTTTTTCAGCGGCCAACTGGTTTCTCATGCGCCGTGGTAAACCGCCTCACAGCACATAGACGAAGAAAAACAGCCCGATCCACACCACGTCCACAAAGTGCCAATACCAACTGGCCGCCTCGAAGCCGAACTGGTGCTCGGCATTGAAATGCCCCTTGAGGATGCGCATCAGCATCACGAACAGAATGATCGTGCCGATGGTGACGTGGGCGCCGTGAAATCCGGTGAGCATGAAGAAGGTCGCGCCGTATACGCCCGAGCCCAAGGTCAGGCCCAGCTCTTTATAAGCGTGGATGTATTCCTCAGCCTGGAACCCCAGGAATGCCAGGCCCAGCAGCACCGTGATCGCCAGCCAGATCTTCAGCGCACCGCGATGGCCTTTGCGCAGCGCATGGTGGGCGATGGTGATGGTCACGCTGGAACTCACCAGCAGGATGGTATTGACCAGCGGCAGGCCCCAAGGGCTGATGGTGCCTTCCGGCGCGGGGTACATTTTCGGATCGGGGTTGTTCAGCAACGGCCACGCAAATTCGAAATTCGGCCACAGCATGTGCGCAATGCCCTTATGCCCTTCGCCGCCCAGCCAAGGGCCGGACAGGTGCCGTACATAAAACAGCGCACCAAAGAATGCGATAAAGAACATCACTTCGGAAAAGATGAACCACGTCATGCCCCAGCGGAACGAGCGGTCCATCTGCGAACTGTACAAACCGGCGCGGCTTTCCTTGATCACCGCGCCGAACCAGCCAAACATCATGTAAGCCACCAGCAGGCCACCGATGAAAAAGATCCACGGGCCGTGGGATTCCGGGCGCGCCGCCTTCAGGTCGTTGAACCACACGGCCAGGCCGTACACGGTGACCAGCATGCCAATCGTGGCAATTATCGGCCATTTGCTTTGCGCTGGTACGTAGTACGTATCATGAGTCGACATGTATTCGCTCTCCTGATTGAGCGGGCAAACAGTAGCTAGCCCCCGGTGTGCACAGCCACCGGCGGTTGGCGCGCAGTGATATCAAACAGCGTGTATGCCAGGGTCAAATGCTTCACATCCTTGGGCATGTCACGGTCGACAATGAAGCGCACTGGCATCTCGATACGCTGGCCTGGCTGCAGCACTTGCTGGGTGAAGCAAAAGCACTCGGTCTTGTGGAAATACATCGCCGCTTCGGCCGGGGAAATACTCGGTACGGCTTGGGCGGTCATGGGTTTGTCGGTGGGGTTGTAGGCCACGAACAACATCTCGGTCACCGCGCCTGGGTTGACCACCACTTCGTCAGCCTTGGCGTAGAAATCCCAGACCATGTCGATGGCGTTGGTGGACAAAAATTGCACACGCACCTGGCGCGTTGGGTCCACCACCTGCGACCCCTCGTATTGCCCGGCCGTCTTGCCGTTGATGCCGAACGCCTTGCACATCACGTCGTAGATCGGCACAAGCGCAAAGCCGAAGGCGAACATTGCCACCACCAGGATCAGCAGGCGGGTGACCAGGCGCTTGATCGGTACGGACTCAGCCATGACGCCCACCCAATGTGAATGAGGCCATTGTGGGAGGGGGCTTGCCCCCGATAGCTGTTTTACAGCCAATAATGATGTCGGCTGACACACCGCCATCGGGGGCAAGCCCCCTCCCACATTGGCCGTGTACGCAGTGCCAAGGCGTGTTCATTTGACCTCCGGCGGCGTGGTGAAGGTGTGGTATGGAGCCGGCGAGGGGATGCTCCACTCCAGGCCTTCGGCGCCATCCCACGGTTTGGCCGGCGCCGGCGCGCCGCCACGGATGCACTTGATCACGATGAACAGGAAGAAGATCTGCGTAGCGCCAAACATGAAGGCGCCAATCGACGAAACCATGTTGAAGTCGGCGAATTGCAGGTTGTAGTCCGGCACCCGCCGCGGCATGCCCGCCAGCCCGACGAAGTGCATCGGGAAAAACGCCATGTTCATGCCCACGAAAGACAGCCAGAAGTGCAGCTTGCCCAGGGTTTCGTCGTACATGTGGCCGGTCCATTTCGGCAGCCAGTAGTAGGCCGAGGCGAAGATGCCGAAGATCGCGCCGGGCACCAGTACGTAATGGAAGTGCGCCACCACGAAGTAGGTGTCGTGATACTGGAAGTCCGCTGGCGCAATCGCCAGCATCAGCCCGGAAAACCCGCCGATGGTGAACAGAATCACGAAGGCCACGGCGAACAGCATCGGCGTCTCGAAGGTCAGCGAGCCCTGCCACATGGTACTGACCCAGTTGAAGACCTTCACCCCGGTCGGGACGGCGATCAGCAGGGTGGCGTACATGAAGAACAACTCGCCCACCAACGGAATACCGACCACGAACATATGGTGCGCCCACACGATAAACGAGAGGAACGCGATGCTCGCCGTGGCGTAGACCATCGAGGTGTAGCCAAACAGCGGCTTGCGCGAAAAGGTCGGGATGATCGAGCTGACGGCGCCGAAGGCCGGCAGGATCATGATGTACACCTCGGGGTGGCCGAAGAACCAGAACACATGCTGGAACAGCACCGGGTCACCGCCGCCGGCCGCGCTGAAGAAGCTGGTGCCGAAGTGGATGTCCATCAGCATCATGGTTACGCAACCGGCCAGCACCGGCATCACCGCGATCAGCAGGAACGCAGTGATCAGCCAGGTCCAGACGAACAGCGGCATTTTCATCAATGTCATGCCGGGTGCGCGCAGGTTGAGGATGGTCGCGACCACGTTGATCGCGCCCATGATCGAACTGATGCCCATCAGGTGGATGGCAAAGATGAAGAACGTCACGCTTTCCGGCGCGTAGGTAGTGGAGAGCGGGGCGTAGAACGTCCAGCCGAAGTTAGGCCCGCCGCCCGGCGTGAAAAGCGTCGAGACCAGCAGCAGGAACGCCGCCGGCAGCAGCCAGAAGCTGAAGTTGTTCATGCGCGGCAGGGCCATGTCGGGCGCGCCGATCATCAATGGGATCATCCAGTTGGCCAGGCCGACGAACGCCGGCATCACCGCGCCGAACACCATGATCAGGCCGTGCATCGTGGTCATCTGGTTGAAAAACGCCGGCTCGACAATCTGCAGGCCGGGCTGGAACAGCTCGGCCCGGATCACCATGGCGAACGAGCCGCCGAGCAGGAACATGGAGAAGGCAAACCAGAGGTACAGGGTGCCGATGTCTTTGTGGTTGGTGGTCAGCACCCAGCGCATCAAGCCCTTCGCGGGGCCGTGGGCATGGTCGGCGTGACCATGGTCATCGATCACAGCGCTCATGGCCGTTCTCCTGCAAGCAAGTGGGCGGGGCGGGTCGAGGTAAACGCCTTGGAGTAGGTCATTTGCTTTCCGCCTGCTTGATGGCCAGCACGTCTTTAGGCGTGACCATGTCGCCTTTGTTGTTGCCCCAGGCATTGCGCTCGTAGGTCACTACGGCGGCGATATCCACTTCCGAAAGCTGCTTGCCGAAGGCCGCCATCGCGGTGCCGGGCTTGCCGTGGTACACGAGGCTCAGGTGGCCTTCCTTTGGTCCGGTGGCAATTTTCGAGCCCTTGAGTGCCGGGAACATCGGTGGCAGGCCCTGGCCTTCGGCCTGGTGACAGGCCACGCACGTGGTGTGGTAGACCTTGTCGCCACGGGCTACCAGCTCTTCCAGCGTCCACTCTTTAGAGGTCAGCTCCTTGAGCTTGGCGGCCTCTTCCTTGCGCTCGCCCAGCCAGGTTTCGTAGTCGGCCTTGGACTTGACCTCGACCACGATGGGCATGAAACCGTGGTCCTTGCCGCACAATTCGGCGCACTGGCCACGGTAGATGCCAGGCTTCTCTACGCGGGTCCACGCCTCGTTGACGAAGCCTGGGATGGCGTCGCGCTTGACCGCAAACGCCGGCACCCACCAGGAGTGGATCACGTCGGCGGCGGTCACCAGAAAGCGCACCTTGGCCCCCACCGGCAACACCAGCGGCTGGTCGACTTCCAGCAGGTAATGTTCGCCCTTGGTGGCCTGGTTGTGGATCTGCTCGGCGGGCGTGGCCAGGTTGCTGAAGAACTCCACATCCTGGCCCAGGTATTTGTAATGCCACTTCCACTGATAGCCGGTGACCTGGATATCGATATCCGACTCACTGCTGTCGTAGATATTGATCAGGGTCTTGGTCGCCGGAATGGCCATCGCGATCAGGATCAACAACGGCACGACGGTCCAGAGGATCTCCACGGTGGTGCTCTCGTGGAACTTGGCCGCAACCTGCCCTGTGGACCGGCGATGAACAATCATCGACCAGAACATCGCGCCAAACACGATGATGCCGATCACCACACAGATCCAGAAAATGGTCATGTGCAGGTCGAACACAGCGTGACTGACTTCTGTCGCCCCTGGCGCCATATTCGTTGTCCAGGCGGCGTGCGCCTGGCCGAATACCGACCACAACAGGAGGCCCATCCAAACGTGTGGATGTCGCATCATTGCGGGTTCCCCTTATCGTTCTTGTTATCCCGCCGGTATGCACCTGCGTCGAAGGGAGCGGCTTCCATACTGCTTACAACCGCTTAGCCTTGCCTGCTTATGCAGTCTGGCGTCATCAGCTAATCGCGTACAAACCCGAGTATAGACACGCTCTGCAACCCCGCAATGTGTAGGGGTAAATGAGCAAAAATGAGGTGTTTCAGGCTAATGAAATAGGCGGCGGAATCGTTTATCCCGTTATCTATCGCGATTCGATATAACGCCCGCGCATAACCATGAAATAATTATGACAAATGCGTCTGAGGCGCTCGTATAAACGAGCTACCTTATCCTCTCCCTATTCCTACGCCTGCATGACTGGAGCCTTCATGAACACCGCCGCATTGCGCGAGCAGATTTCCCGTGCCCATCAACACGAAGCCAGCACGGGCCAGTTGGCCCAGCAGCTGGAAAAACAATTGCCGCACCTGCATTCGGCCATCGCCCTGGCTGACGGTGATCGCAACATTGTCATGTCCCGCTTTGTGACCGCCTACATCGACCTCGTCCCGGAGTTGCTGGACGCCGCCAACGATGTGGCCCGCGAGGCCGGTATCGAAAGCCAGATCAAGCCGGTGCTGAAGATCGCCGAGCATTTTTTCCTGCAACCACCCGCTATCCTGGCTGGCCATGTAGGGCTCGATGGCCTGCTGGACGAGGCTTACCTGGCTCATCGCCTGGTGGAAGAAGTAAACGATCTGTATATCAAGCATTTCGGTCAGCCGTTGATTCCGGCGGATACCACCGTGGCCAATGTCATCGCCCATCAACTGATCGGCGAAGCGTTTGCCAACCAGCTGGATGAAGCGGTGCACCACGCGGTGGATGAAATGCTCAACGAAGACAGCTTTGCGCTGGAGTCGGTCGAGGCCTATCGCGAACAACTGAAGAGCCCGGACACGGAAGCGGCGTGGAAGCGCTGGCCGTGCCTGTCGCGGCAGTTGGGGGTTGAGTTGGCGTTGGATCAGCCGGCTTAAACTTTCAGTCTGACACGACCAAATGTGGGAGGGGATTTGCCCCCTCCCACATTTTGATCCGCTTTAGTCAGCCAGTAGAAGCCGCCGAACCCATTCCTGTCGTCGTCCTCACCCGACCTTCCAACCGGCGCTTCAACCCACGCGCCTCGATCACCAGCCTTGAACCCTTCGCCGCATTCGCCCGTCCCCACTCCTCCAGCAACTCCAGGCAGGAATGGTCGATATAGCTCAAGTTATTGAGCGGCACATGCACAGTGCTTCCCGCAGGCACCGTCGACAATACCTGGGTCAACGCCGGCACTTTCAGAAAGGTTGCCGCACCGATCAGACGCAGCTCCATCTCACCGTCCTGGGGCAAGTCGATCAAGCTGACCTTAAGCCGTGAAGCCTTGAGCGCCAGCTTGACCAGCGTCAACCCGAAGCCCACCAGAACGCCGGTCAGCAGGTCGGTAAAGATGATCGCCAAGGCCGTCGCCGCGTACGTAAACATCGGCATGCGCCCATAGCGCCCGAGGGCTTTGAACGCCTTGATGTCGACCAGCTTGATCCCGGTGTACACCAGCACGCCGGCCAGGCTCGCCACCGGAATGCTTTGCAACACACTCGACAGCAGCAATACAAAGCCCAACAGCCACACACCGTGGAACATCGCCGACAGGCGGGTGGTAGCACCGGCCTGTACGTTGGCCGAGCTGCGCACGATCACACCGGTCATCGGCAGCGCACCTACCAGGCCGCACAGCATGTTGCCTACACCTTGAGCAGACAATTCCTTATCGAAATCGGAACGCTGCCCGCTGTGCATGCGGTCTACCGCGGCGGCGGAAAGCAACGTCTCGGCACTCGCGATAAACGCCACGGCGAAGGCCGCAATCAGCAACTGCGGATCGGCAAGGTTCAGCAGATCACTGGGGCGCAGCCAATCGATGGCATCGGCAAGGTTCTCCGGGACTTCCACACGCTTGACCTGCAACGCCAGCACCAGGCTGACGACGGTGGTCAGGCCCACACCCAGCAAGGCGCCGGGCACAAAGCGCAGCTTCTGCGGGCGGAATTTATCCCAGACGTACATCACCAGCATCGTCGACAAACCGAGCAATCCTGCCTGCCAACCCAATCCGCCACCCAAGGTCGGGATCGCCTCAGCCAACGCCGCGGGGAAACCCGCCAGGTTATCCAGACCCGAAGGCTTGGGCGCGCCATCGAGCATCACGTGTATCTGCGATAACACGATCAGCACGCCAATGCCCGCCAGCATGCCATACACCACTGCCGGGGCCGTGACGCGGAACCAGCAACCCAGGCGCAGACGCCCGGCCACCAGCTGCAGGAAGCCTGCCAGCAGCAGGATCGGCCCAAGCATCATCATCCCATGCTGGCGCACCAGCTCGAACACCAACACCGCCAGACCCGCCGCCGGGCCGCTGACCTGCAACGGCGAGCCGGCCAGCCAACCCACCACCAGGCCCCCGATGATCCCAGTGATCAGGCCCTTGGCCGGCGGCATGCCGGAAGCGATTGCGATGCCCATGCACAGGGGCAGGGCGACCAGAAACACGACCACCGAGGCGAGTAGCTCTCGAGGTATTACAGCTTTCAATTGAGCAGCACGCATGATGACTCTCCCGAGGCATTTACCGGGCGCGGTAAAGCCTGGCTGCGTCCATGGCAGCCACCGCTTTACCCGGCAGGGAAGTGTTTTAGAAGCGCGCTTTAGGCGTCGCGGAAGGAATTGGCCCTTCGCCGCCCAACGGTCGGAACGCCGACTGGTCGGCATCGTAGGCGCGGATTTCGCTGGTCTCGATGTTGTAGATCCAACCGTGGATAAACAGTTGACCATTGGCCATGCGCGAGGCCACGGAAGGGTGGGTACGCAAATGCTGCAGTTGGGCGATGACGTTTTCTTCGGTCAGCACCTTCATGCTTTCGCCTTCATTGGCGCAGTCGCAGTTGTCCTCGACCATGGACTTGGCGACCTCGGCGTGTCGCAGCCAGGCCCTTACCGTCGGCATCTTCTCCAGGCTGGCGGGATTGAGGACCGCCCGCATAGCGCCGCAATCGGAGTGCCCGCAGACGATGATGTGCTGCACGCCCAAGGCGAGAACCGCGTACTCGATGGCCGTGGAAACACCGCCGTTCATCTGGCCGTATGGCGGCACAACGTTGCCGACGTTACGCGTTACGAACAGGTCGCCCGGTGAGCTTTGGGTAATCAGCTCAGGCACGATGCGCGAGTCCGCGCAGGTGATAAACATCGCCCGTGGGCTCTGCGCCGTGGCGAGTTTCTTGAAGAGTTCTTCCTGCTGTGGGAAGACGTCGTGATGGAAATGCAAAAAGCCGTCAACGATATGCTGCAGCGCTGCATCGGCGGTTTCAGCCACCGGAGAGGCAGAAGCCGACGCAGCCAACGGCTGTTTATCCTTGTCACTCATGATTCATCCTCTTGATTAATGCAGGGGGAGTTTTCAGCTCAGTTCGACGTCAGGCCAAGGCAATAGTTGTAAACGCTACAAACCGGGCCGCCGACTCATCAGTCACTCGCTGAACAAGGTAACCGTCGAAACTTAACTCAAACTGAATGAACCGCTCTATCTCGCGGCTTTCAGTGATATCAAAACGCGACCATTCCCACAGGGATGTCGCCTTTTACCTCTTCAGTCTACAACAAAGCCATTTGCCTGCCCGGTGGACAAAAGGCGCTGCAATCGAGGTTGAAGCCTTCCCGCCGGTTGAGCCCCAGGCGCTTGATCGCCTTGCTGAAGCGCTGCGCCAGCAAATCGGCAAACGGCCCTTCGCCACGCATGCGCACGCCGAAGCGGCTGTCGTAAACCTCACCGCCGCGCACCTGACGCACCAGGCTCATCACGTGGGCTGCGCGTTGCGGGTAATGCGCCGCCAGCCACTCCTCGAACAACGGCGCCACCTCCAGCGGCAACCGCAGCATCATGTATGCGGCACTTTGCGCGCCAGCGGCATGGGCTTCGGTTAACAGGCTTTCCAATTCACTGTCGTTGATCATCGGGATCATCGGCGAGCACAGCACGCCCACCGGGATCCCGGCGTCACGCATCACCCGAATCGCCCGCAACCGCGCCTTGGGCGCCGCCGTGCGTGGCTCGAGGATGCGCTTGAGTTCATCATCCAGGCTGGTGAGGCTGATCATCACGGCCACCAGTCGCTGGCGGGCCAGCTCGGTGAGCAGGTCCAGGTCGCGCAAAATCAGTGAACCCTTAGTGATGATGGTCACCGGGTGACGATAACGCAGCAGCACTTCCAGGGTTTGCCGGGTGATTGTGTACTCGCGCTCGATCGGCTGGTACGGGTCGGTATTGGAACCGAGGTTGATCGGCGCACACACGTAGCCCGGCTTTGACAGTTGCTGCTCCAGCACCTCGGCAGCGTTGGTCTTGGCGATCAGTTTGGTTTCGAAATCCAACCCCGGCGACATGTCCCAATAGGCATGGCTGGGCCGTGCATAGCAGTAGATGCAGCCGTGCTCGCAGCCACGGTAGGGGTTGATCGACCGATCAAACGGCAAGTCCGGCGAGTTGTTGCGGGTGATGATGGTCTTGGCCGTTTCGATGCGCACTTCGGTGCCCTGGGTCGGCGGCACTTCCTGGAACCAGCCGTCGTCTTCGGCCACGCTGACAGTCGGCGCAAAGCGGTTGTGCAGGTTGGTGGCCGTGCCCCGGCCTCGGGGTGGCAGCGGAGTAGACATGAAAGCGCCTCGATACTGTTTTTATATACAGTATCGAGGCGCGAGGTTTCTGACCAGTGCCGTTTGGCGGCCAGGGAGGGATCAGTGCTTTTGCGTCACTTGTCCCAGGTCATCACCGGAGGTGGTACGCATGTCGTTCTGGCGCAGGTTCTCCACGTCGCTGGCGGTCACCGGCGCGCCTTTATTGCCCCAGCTACCCCGGATGAAACTGACCACGTCGGCCACCTCCTGGTCAGACAGGCGCCAGGCGAACGCCGGCATGGTGAACGTCGACGGCGCCGCATGGGTAGCCGGCAGAGTACCGCCGTTCAACACGAGGTTGATCAACGATGTGGCATCCGCCGTCTGCAACACCGGGTTGCCCGCCAACGCCGGGAACACGCGTGTATAACCATGGCCATCGGTACGGTGGCAGGCGGCGCAGTTGTCGATATACACCGAGGCGCCGCGCTGGCTGTCATCGCCTTTCCAGAGGGCATCCGCTACCTGCTTGTCGTAAGGGTGCGGCTGA
Source organism: Pseudomonas petroselini (assembly GCF_045037875.1). Taxonomy (NCBI): domain Bacteria; kingdom Pseudomonadati; phylum Pseudomonadota; class Gammaproteobacteria; order Pseudomonadales; family Pseudomonadaceae; genus Pseudomonas; species Pseudomonas petroselini. The sequence goes on along the minus strand of NZ_CP173614.1, from coordinate 709,873 downwards.
TCCTTGGGGTCCACCGCCGGCAGGCTCTTGAGGTAACGGGCGATAGCGGTCAGGTCATTTTCCGACATGTACTGCATGCTGTGGACGACAACATCGCTCATGCCACCAAACACCGCACTGCGATCACTGCGACCGGTCTTGAGAAATTGCGCCAGTTGCTCCTCGCTCCAACTGCCGAGGCCGTCCTTGTGGTCACCGCGCAGACTCTTGGCAACCCAGCCTTCCAGTGGCGCGCTGCCGGACAGGAAGGCGTTGCCGTCAGTGGCGCTCAGGGCTTTTTCCTGCATGGTCAACGCCCGTGGCGTATGGCACGCGCCGCAGTGGCCGAGGCCTTCCACCAGGTAAGCGCCACGGCTGATCACCGGATCGGCAGCGGCCTGCACCGGATGCTCTTCGACAGACGGGGCAAACATCCATCGCCACGCCGCCAGCGGCCAACGCATGCTCAAGGGCCAGGGAATATCGCTGTCCTTGTTCTCCTGGGCGACGGGCTCAACACCCTTCATGAAATAGGCATACAACGCCTGCATATCGCTGTCACTGACGCGTGCGTAAGACGGGTAGGGCATTGCCGGGTAAAGCGTACTACCGCTCTTGGCGACGCCATGGCGCACGGCCTTGTCGAAGTCTTCGAAGCTGTAGTCGCCCAGGCCGGTCTTGTGCGGGGTGATATTGGTGGAATAGATCACACCGATGGGGGTTTCCATCGGCAGCCCGCCGGCAAAGGGTTTGCCGCCCTTGGCGGTGTGGCAGGCCACGCAGTCACCGGCGCGGGCCAGGTATTCCCCTTGCTTGATCAAGTCAGTGTCAGCGGCGCTCACCGAGCAGCTGCTGAACAGGGCGAAGGTCGCGATAACAAGTGCTTTCATGGTCATCGCTCCTTATGCCTGAACCAGTGGGCCGGGGTTTTTCAGGTACTGCTCGCGGATCGCCCGGGCCGACCAATAGGTCAGCGCCGCCACCAGGCCGGTGGGGTTGTAGCCCAAGCCTTGTGGGAACGCGGAGGCGCCTGGGACAAACACGTTGTGTACATCCCAGCACTGCAGGTAACGATTCAACGCACTGGTGTTCGGGTCGGTGCCCATGATCGCACCGCCATTGAGGTGGGTGGTCTGGTAGGACGCGGTGTTGAAGTGTTCACCAACCTTTTTGCCAAGCACGGCAATCGCCTTGGGGTTCATCGCCTCGGCGACCTTGCCCATTTTCTCGACCATGAAGCGGTTCATCTTGATGTCGTTTTCCTGCCAGTCGAACGTCATCCGCAGCAGCGGCAGGCCGTAGGCATCGCGGTAAACCGGGTCCAGATCCAAGTAGTTGCCCCGGTAGGATTGATGGGCGCCATGGGCATCCATCGACACTTGGTGGGTGTAGTAATCGGCGGTGGCGCGCTTCCACGCGCTGCCCCAGGCCGGGGTACCCGGCGGGTTGGAGGTGCCGGCAATCGGTCGGCTGCCGGCCTGGTTGACCCACATCGGCGAACCGCCCACGAAGCCGTGAGGCCCGTGGTCGAAGTTATCGGCGTTGAAGTCATCGATGGCCACGCCATTACCGCCCGCACCGATGAAGTTGTTGGTGTGGGTGTCCTTGTCGAAGAACGCCTTGATGGTCGCCATGTTCTGGTAGGCGAAGTTCCTGCCCACCACGCCCTCATTGGTAATCGGGTCGTAGGGCTTGCCGATGCCCGACAACAGCATCAAGCGTACGTTGTGAAACTGGAAGGCACCGAGAATCACCAGATCGGCCGGCTGCTCGCATTCGCGGCCCTGGGCGTCGATATACGTCACGCCGGTGGCCTTGCTCTTGGTGCTGTCGAGGTTGACCTTGAGCACGTGGGAATTGGGCCGCAGCTCAAAGTTCGGCACCTGGCGCAGCGCCGGCAGGATGTTCACGTTCGGCGAGGCCTTGGAATACATGTAGCACACGTAGCCACTGCAGAAGCCACAGAAGTTGCACGGGCCCATCTGCGCGCCGTAGGGGTTGGTGTAAGGCCCCGATGTATTAGCTGACGGCAGGTTGTAGGGTTTGTAACCCACGCTGGCGGCCGCTTTCTGAAACAGCTGTGCGGAGACGGTGTTCTTCTGCGCTTCCAGTGGGAACGGGTTGGAGCGATCCGGTGCATACGGGTTGCCGCCACGGCCTTCGCCTACTCGCTGACCTTTCACGGTCCAGGCTTGGCCGGAGGTGCCGAAGACTTTTTCCGCGTAGTCGAAAAACGGCTCCAGCTCTTCATAGCTGACGCCGAAGTCCTGGATGGTCATGTCCTTGGGAATGAACTGTTTGCCGTAGCGCTCTTCGTAATGGCTGCGCATACGCAGCTCGATCGGGTCGACCCGGAAATGCACGCCCGACCAGTGCAGGCCCGCGCCCCCCACGCCATTGCCCGGCAAAAACGCACCTAACTGACGGTTAGGCAGGGCAACGTCATTCACGCTGTGGCGAATGGTCACCGTCTCTTTGGAGATGTCCTGGAAGAGTTTCTTACGCACGCTGTAGGTCAATTCGTCGATGACCTGGGGATAGTTGCCGTCCGGGTAAGTGTCCTGCATCGGGCCGCGTTCCAGCGCGACCACGTTGAGGCCTGCTTCCGTCAGTTCCTTGGCCATGATCGCGCCGGTCCAGCCGAAGCCTACGATCACTGCATCCACTTTCTTCATGATGGTCGCCACGCTTATGCCCTCTCGCCACGGATTGAAACGGCCGGGAAGGGGTACTGCTCGTTGCGTTCCACCCAGTCCATGAAATCGGCGCGGGCGCCGGGGAAGCCGATCATGGTCCAGCCGACCATGCCTTTGTTGCCGCCGTGAATCGGGTCGCAGAAGAACCCTTCCTTGGTGTTTTGCAGCAACAGATTGAAGAATATCTTCGGCGGCACCGCCTCGAAATGCGCAGCAACTTCGCCACCGCCAGCCTCCAGGCGGCGCAACATATCGTCTCGGGTAGCGCTGTCTTGCGCAGCAAAAACCTTACCGTTGAACGCCTTCGACCAGGCATCCGTCGCGGCAATACCCAAGCGGTAGATCTCCTTGGGGACCAATTTGCTCTGCCAACCCATTTCCGGCGGCGCATCGGCGTTGAAAGGGCCTTGCATGAACCACAGGGCTCCGCTGGCATACGGCGTATTCATCTGGCGGTCGATGTATTCCGGCGCACCGGCTTCCAGGGCACCTGGGCCTTGGGCGTCAGCGGGGATCAAACGCTCGACGGCGGCGTTGATAAACGCCCATTCCTCGGCCGTAAAGTAAGTGGGCTCGTAGGCTTTTTCGTCAGCCACAGGCTTGGCAGGCGCAGCCTGGACGGGTTCAGGCGTCGCCATCAGCATCGAACCGCCAAGGCCGGTGCTGGCAACCGTGACCACCGGGATCAAGGTCAAGGATTTGCGCAAAAAGTCACGCCGGGGGTTGTCTTGATCTTGATCAGACATGGTGGCACCTCATCATGTGGTCACGGGTTTATCAGCCGCTTCTGAGAGTGGCTTGGTGTTTTTGAGCAGCGAGTTGGATCCAAAAGATCCAAAGAGATAGAACGCAGCGGCAATCAATAGTTACAAATGATAGCAGGCTAAGGATGTAGAGAATCGTTTCAGCGACTAAAGACTGAGGGATTCACGATTCTTTGACGGGCCCCTCACGCCTCATTGACCCCCGGCAGACGAAGCTGAGCACTCTCTCCACCCTTCTGCCCGGTCATGTCACAGATGCTCAAGAATCAATGGTTGTCGGGTGTGGGCCTCGCGCTCATGGCACTCTTCACCAGCGCTTACGCCCACGCCGACGAGCCCACGTCCATCCGTTCAGCCGAATGGGCGCAGCCTGTGGGCAACCAATACAACCTTCACCAGATGACGCCCACGCTCTACCGCAGCGCGCTACCGGACGGCAACGCGGCGCCTCTGCTGGAAAAACTGAAGATTGGCACCGTGATCAATTTCCTACCAGAATCCGATGCCGACTGGCTCAAGTCCCCCAACATCCGACAGGTACAGCTGAGTTATCGCACCAACCACGTAGATGACTCCGACGTGCTGGCGGCACTGAGAGCTATCCGGGAAGCCGAGGCCAACGGCCCTGTGCTGATGCATTGCAAGCACGGCTCTGACCGTACCGGCCTGATGGCGGCGATGTATCGGGTGGTGATCCAGGGATGGAGCAAGGAAGATGCCTTGAACGAAATGACCTTGGGCGGTTTCGGCACCAGTAATGGCTTCAAGTACGGCGTTCGCTACATGATGCGCGCCGATGTCGACAAGTTGCGCACGGCGTTGGCGAGTGGCGATTGCAGCACCAGTGCGTTTGCGCTGTGTTCGATGAAAGATTGGATCACGACAACGGGCAAGGACGAAAAAGTACCGTAGTGCACGTGCTGTGAGCGCCGGACGTGCCCGCGGTGCAGGCAAGCCCGCTCCCACAGGGAGCGGGCACCCGACGTTACTCTTTCTTGAGCTTCGGGTTGGGGAAAAACTGCACCGCCTGCACCTTAGGGTCCGCAGGCGCTTTCAGCGCCGAGGTATTCACCCGCGTCCCCAACTCCTTGGGCACCGACAGCCCCTGGTCATTGAGGGTGTCTGTATACCCGCAGGCCACACACTCGCGATGCGGTACGTTGTCCTCAGTCCACATCTTCAGCTTGTCCGGCTCACTGCACGCCGGGCAGACCGCCCCGGCGATAAATTGCTTTTTGGTAATCACAGGCCCTTCGCTCATGCTGCCGCGTCCTCACTCAGGCCGCTGTGGCGCAAGAGTGCGTCAATCGATGGCGCCCGTCCGCGGAAGTCGACGAACAGCACCATTGGTGCCTGGGAACCGCCACGTGCCAGGATGGCTTCGCGGAACGCACGGCCGGTCTCGGCATTGAGCACGCCGTCTTCCTCGAACTTGGAGAAGGCATCCGCCGACAGCACTTCGGCCCACTTGTAGCTGTAGTAACCCGCGGCGTACCCCCCGGCAAAGATGTGCGCAAAGCTGTTAGGGAAGCGGTTGTAGGCCGGCGGACGCATCACCGACACCTCATCGCGCACGCCTTCGAGCACTTGCGCCACGCTGCGGCCATCACCGTGGGTGGCATGCAGTTCGAAGTCGAACAGCGAGAATTCCAGCTGGCGCACCATCATCAGGCCGGACTGGAAGTTCTTGGCTGCGAGCATTTTTTCCAGCAGGTCCTGGGGCAGTGGCTCACCGGTTTCATAGTGACCGGAGATCAGCGCCAGGCCCTCCGGCTCCCAACACCAGTTCTCCATGAACTGGCTCGGCAACTCCACCGCATCCCAGGCCACACCGTTGATGCCGGACACGCCAGCGTGTTCAACACGGGTCAACAGGTGATGCAGGCCGTGGCCGAACTCGTGGAACAGCGTGGTGACTTCATCGTGGGTCAGCAGGGCTGGCTTGCCGCTGTCGGCCGGGGTGAAGTTGCACACCAGGTTGGCCACCGGGCTTTGCAGCACGCCGTCAATCGTGCGGCGACGGTCGCGGGCGCCGTCCATCCAGGCACCGCCGCGCTTGTTGGCGCGGGCGTACAGGTCGAAGAAGAAGCGGCCGACGTGCTGGCCGTTTTCCTTGATTTCAAACAGGCGGACATCCGGGTGCCAGGTGTCGAAGCCTTTCTGCTCGGCGATCTCAATGCCGTACAGACGCTGCACGATGGCAAACAGGCCGCCGAGCACTTTGTCGATCGGGAAGTAAGCGCGCAGGGCTTCCTGAGACACGCTGTAGCGTTGTTCACGGAGTTTTTCGCCGTAGAAACCGCTGTCCCAGCTTTGCAGGTCGGCGCAGCCTTGTTCGGCGGCGTAAGCCTTGAGCTGTTGCAAGTCCTGGGCGGCAAACGGCTTGCTGCGCTTGGCCAGGTCACGCAGGAAACTCAGCACCTGGTCGCTGGACTCAGCCATTTTGGTGGCCAGGCTCAGTTCCGAGAACGACGCGTAACCCAGCAACTGAGCCAGCTCCTGACGCAGGTCGAGGATCTGTTCCATCACCGGGCCGTTATCATGCTGACCGGCATTCGGGCCCTGGTCCGACGCACGGGTGCAGTAGGCCGCGTAGACTTCTTCACGCAGGGCGCGGTCCTGGGCGTAGGTCATCACCGCGTAGTAGCTCGGGAACTCCAGGGTGATCAGCCAGCCGTCGAGGCCTTTGGCCTGGGCAGCAGCAGCCATCTGCGCCTTGGCTGAGTCGGTCAGGCCGGCGAGGGTGGCCTCATCGGTCACGTGTTTGGTCCAGGCCTGGGTGGCGTCCAGCAACTGGTTGGAAAACTTACTGCCCAGCTCGGACAGTCTGCTTTGCACTTCGGCGTAGCGTTTTTGCTGCTCGGGCGGCAAATCGATACCCGACAAGCGGAAGTCGCGCAGAGAATGTTCCAGGATGGTTTTTTGCGCCACGTCGAAACCGGCGGCTTCCGGGCTGTTGGCCAGGGCTTCAAAGGCCTGGAACAGCGCACGGTTCTGGCCCATCTCGGTGGAGTAGGCGCTCAACGCCGGCAGGCAGCCTTCATAGGCTTCGCGCAGTTCGGCACTGTTGCACACGGCATTAAGGTGGCTGACCGGGCTCCAGGCGGCGCCCAGGCGGTCGTTCAGTTCATCCATGGCCAGGACCAGGCCGGCCCACGTCGGGTTTTTACCCTGGCTTTGCAGGATGCCTTCGATGGCAACGCGGTTGTCGGCGAGGATCTGTTCGATGGCCGGCTGGACGTGCTCGGCACGGATCGCCGAGAACGGCGGCAGGTCGTAGGACTGCAGAAGAGGGTTGTTCGCGCTCACGGTTGGCACCTTGGCTGAAGAAACAGGTAAGAACAAAGATGGGGCCATCTTAATTACAATCAACGTCCACCGCAGCTATCAGCAGAAGAGAGAGAGGCTATCGTGACCCTTCGCACCTATCAGAACCACACGCCGGCCCTGGGCGCCGGGGCTTTTGTCGATATTTCGGCGGTGGTGATCGGCGATGTCGAAATCGGCGCCGACAGCTCGGTCTGGCCACTGACCGTGATCCGTGGCGACATGCACCGCATCCGCATCGGTGCGCGTACCAGCGTGCAGGACGGCTGCGTGCTGCACATCACCCATGCAGGCCCCTTCAACCCGGACGGTTTCCCGCTGTTGATCGGCGACGACGTGACTATCGCCCACAAAGTCATGCTGCATGGCTGCACCGTGGGCAGCCGCATCCTGATCGGCATGGGCAGCATCGTGATGGACGGCGCCGTGGTTGAGGACGACGTGATCATCGGCGCCGGCAGCCTGGTGCCGCCGGGCAAGCAACTCGAAAGCGGTTTTTTGTATGTCGGCAGCCCGGTTAAACAGGTCCGCCCACTGACTGACAAGGAACGCGCCTTTTTCACCTACAGCGCCGCGAACTACGTGAAGCTCAAAGACTTGCACCTGGCTGAAGGATTCGACCGATGAGCCTGCCTTACCAAACCGTGCTGTTCGACCTGGACGGCACCCTCACCGACCCGCGCGAGGGCATCACCCGCTCGATCCAGTACGCCCTCGGCAAGCTGGGTATCGACGAGCCGGACCTGAGCAAACTGGAACACTTCATCGGCCCGCCGTTGCTGCAAGCCTTCATGCAGTTCTACGACTTCGACGAGGCCAAGGCCTGGGAAGCGGTGAATTTCTATCGCGAGCGCTTCAAGGTCACCGGCCTGTATGAAAACCGGGTATTCGACGGCGTGATGCCGCTGTTGGAAGACCTGGGCAGCCAGGGCCGCCAGCTCTATGTGGCGACGTCCAAGCCGTGGATATTTGCCCGCGAGATCGCCCGGCATTTCGATTTCGCCAAGCACTTCAAGGTGATCTACGGCAGCGAATTGGACGGCACGCGTACCAATAAGGTCGAGCTGATCGCGCATTTGATCAGCGAAGAAGGCCTGGACCCGAGCACCACCCTGATGATTGGTGACCGCAAGCATGACCTGATCGGTGCGCGCAGCAATGGGCTGGATTCGGCGGCGGTGGGGTATGGGTTTGGCAGTTTTGAAGAGTTGAATGCCGAGGCGCCGACTTGGCATTTCGAGACGCTGGCACAGATGCATCAGGCGTTTTTGCAGCGGTCTTGAGACTGCCATCGGGGGCAAGCCCCCTCCCACAGTTGATCTGTATACGCCGTTCAAATGTGGGAGGGGGCTTGCCCCCGATGAGGCCCTAGAGGCCACCCCCTTCCAACTGCCTCAACGCCGCCTTGCGCTGCCCCACCGGCAACCCACCCAGCTTCTCCACCGCCGCATAAAACCTCACCCAATCCCCACCTTCCCGCGCAAACAACGCCGCAAACGCCGGCACCCACTGGTCATACAGCCCAAACGGCAACAGCCGCGCATTGTTCATGGGCTGGTTGATCCAAGTGTCATAACGCTTATCCCCGCCCCACTGGTGATCGCGCATGTGCCGATATTCGGCGCGCAAACGCTCGAACTGATCCGCCTTGGCCTGACGCATCGCATCAGCTGCCAACGGTTGGGCGTAGAGTTTTTCCAAACGTTGACGGGTATCGAGGACTAACTGGATAAATTGATCACGCTGCTTCGACGTCGATAGGCTATCCGCTGCCAAACCGCGCGCAGCACGCCACTGGCGCGTACCCTCCTGCTCGACAAAATTGGCAAACGACTCGTTGAACTCGGTGTCGTCCTTCACATAGAAACGCTGGTGCGCCAGCTCATGGAAGATCAGCGTGGCCAGGCGCTCATCGCCCCAGTTCATCATTGAATTCATGATCGGGTCGTTGAACCAGCCCAAGGTGGAATAGGCCTCGACGCCACCGATCGACACATCCATGCCCTGCTGCTTCAACAACGCGGCTTCGCCACGCGCCGCGCCCTGGTTGTAGTAACCGCGATAGGCCACACAGCCGGCGATGGGGAAGCAATGGGTTTCGGGTGACAGGGAAAACTCCTGCGTGGCGAAGACGTTCCAGACCACATAGGGCCGGCCGATGTCGGCATACAACCTGTAACTCTGGTTGTCGGGCAGGTGCAGGTGTTCACTGGCGAACGTACGCGCCTTTTGCGATTGCGCCAGATGCTCGCGCAATAACGCTGGGCGGGAAGGGTCGGCAATCACCTGCGCCACCGGCTCCCGGGCGCGTAGCAATTGCCACTGACCACTGGCCAACTGGCCGTAATAACTGACACTGGAGCAGCCGCTGAGCAACACAACCATCAACCCTGGAAGAAAACGCCTGACCATGCCCCGACCGCTCCTGGGTAATTTGCTCGCCAGACTATCGCGCCCGCACGGAATTTTTCCATCGCATGACGTGTTTATACTCATAGGGAGTCTGCTGCCGTCGGCGCCGGGCTCAATTCTCTCTTTGCGTCGAGTGCCTGCCATGCGTCAGCTCTTGTTTCCCGTCGCCGCCCTGTTCCTCAGTGCCTGCACCACCACGCCCGTACCGCCGGTGGACCCGCAGCAAGCCTGGGTCGATTTCACCACGCCGACGCCGGGGTCCAAGCTGGTGATGGCGCAGCGTCTGGACGGCAAGAACCTGGATGACGGGCGTTTCTTCCAGTTCCCGCCCGGCCATCATGAACTGATGGTGCGTTTCGACTTTGAAGTCCCCGCGGGCGGCGGTTTGGGTGGGCTGAGCCAGATGATGTACCGCACCTGCTTCATGACCCTGGAATACGATCACTTCCAGGCCGGCCAGCGCTATGTGCTGGAAGGGCGCTCGCTGGCCTTCACACCCAATATCCGGTTGTATGACTCGGCGCGTCAGTTGCTCGCGGAAGAACGCAGCGTCAACTGCCTCTGATCAGTCGTTGTTCTTCTGGTAGACGATGGCCTTGGTGCCGTTCTCACAGCTGCCGACAACCATGGCGCTGTCGTGCTTGTCGGCTTCTTCCTTGCTGACGATCTCCAGGGTGTAGGACGGAACCGCGTTAGCCTGGATCTTGACCTCGATCTCTTTCCTGAGCTCTTCGCAGTCTTTGGGTGCGGCCACAGCCGAGGTGGCCAATACACCGCAGATGATTGCCAAGGCAAAACGTTTCATGTTTGAAGCTCCCTGAATGCATTGCGCACGAGTGTGCGGCTAAGGCTGCATGTTAATAGGACCACACTTACAAAACACGAGTTCTGATCCAACGCAGAACTAAATGTGGGAGGGGCGGTGCGACGATTCGACTTGCCCCCGATGGCGGTCGATCAGCAACAGAGATGTTGACTGCTTCACCGCTATCGGGGGCAAGTCGAATCGTCGCACCGCCCCTCCCACATTGGACCTGCTGCGTTAGCCAACCAAGGTGGCATCCAGGCTGATTTTCGCGTTCAGCACTTTCGACACCGGGCACCCTTCCTTGGCCTTCTTGCTCAGTTCATCGAACTGCGCCTGGCTCGCGCCGGGAATCTTGGCCTTAAGGATCAAATGCACGGCGGTGATCGCAAAACCACCTTCAACCTGGTCCAGGGTCACTTCAGCCTGGGTGTCGATGCTGTCAGCCTTGAGCCCGGCATCGCCAAGAATCATGGAAAACGCCATGGAGAAACAGCCGGCATGGGCTGCGCCGATCAATTCTTCCGGGTTGGTGCCCTTACCGCCCTCGAAACGGGCCTTGAAGCCGTAGGGCGCTTCACGCAGCACGCCGGTTTCCGTGGAAATGGAACCCAGGCCAGTCTTCAGGTCACCTTCCCAATGCGCGGATGCTTTTTTAACGATACTCATAGCGGTCTCCTCGAACGGTGGTTTTGCGTCAGTAAGGGTTCTGAGGATAGACGGCCCGGCAAAGTTCATCTTGTCGGAGAAACCTAGCGATTTAGTAGGAAATTTCTACGCTCGCTATTGAATCTCGGGTATATGCCCTCATTGCATAGAACATGCACATGAAGCGGCAGGTTTTGGTTCGTCTAAGAAGCCTGCGCCCCCATTGGAGAAGCAGGCTTATGAAATCGCTGTCCGACGTAAAGTTCTCGACCCTCGACCTGGTGCCCGTGCGGGCCAACGGCAGTCCGGCGCAGTCGCTGCGCAATTCACTGGACCTGGCCCAGCACGTGGAAAAGTTCGGCTACAACCGTTTCTGGGTGGCTGAACACCACAACATGGACGGCATCGCCAGCTCGGCCACCTCGGTGTTGCTGGGTTACCTGGCCGGTGGCACTTCGACCATTCGCGTCGGTTCCGGCGGTGTGATGCTGCCCAACCACGCGCCTCTGGTGATTGCCGAACAGTTCGGTACCCTGGAAAGTCTCTACCCCGGCCGTATCGACCTGGGCCTGGGCCGCGCGCCCGGCTCCGACCAGATGACCGCCCGCGCCCTGCGCCGTGAACGCTCCGGCAGCGCCGATGACTTCCCGGACGACGTAGCCGAATTGATGGCCTACCTCGGCCCACGCACGCCTGACCAACGGGTGATCGCCGTACCGGGCACCGGAACCAACGTACCGGTGTGGCTGCTGGGCTCCAGCCTATTCAGTGCGCAGCTCGCCGGTGAGCGCGGTTTGCCTTACGCCTTCGCCTCGCATTTCGCACCGCGCCTGATGCATGAAGCGATCCGCGTGTACCGCAACCACTTCAAGCCTTCGGCCGTACTGGACAAGCCCTACGTGATGCTCGGCATTCCGTTGGTTGCGGCGGACACCGATGAACAGGCGAACTACTTGGCGACCTCCGTGTACCAACGCATTCTCGCGCTCATGCGCGGGCAGAGCCTGGTGCAGCGCCCTCCGGTCGACAGCATGGATGGCCTGTGGTTACCCCATGAAAAAGAGGCGGTCGGCAGCTTCCTCGGCCTGGCGATGGTCGGTGGCCCAGCGAAGATCCGCGCCAAACTGGAAGTGTTGATCGAGCAAACCGGCGCCGACGAGCTGATTTTTACCAGCGACCTGTACGAGCATGCTGACCGGATTCATTCCTACGAGCTGCTTGCGCAAGTAATGAAAGGCTAAATCCCAGGCGAAAAAACCGACGCACTTGTGGCGAGGGAGCTTGCTCCCGCTGGGCTGCGTAGCGGCCCCAAAAAACGGGAGTGCTGCGCACTCCAGCGGGAGCAAGCTCCCTCGCCACAAGTACGTCGGTTTTATATCTGGAGCACGAGGTTAACCGCGCTTGTAGGCGATTTCCTTGGTGCCGGCTTCGCAGCTGCCGACTACGGTGTAGCCATCGGCTGCAGCGCCTTTGTCCACCACTTCCAGCGAATAACCCGAAGCGCCCTTGGCGTCGATTTTCGCTGCAATCTCGCTTTTCAGCTCTTCACAAGGCTTGCCCGCCGCCAGGGCTGTGCCGGCAATGCTCAACAAACCTACCGCTAACAGGAACTTCTTCATCCGTTACTTTCCTTGCGCTGATCAAAAAGAGCGTGCCGACGCTCGTGGCATCGGCACCCATTGGTTGTAGCGCAGGTTATGGCAATCGGCCAGTCGGCAAGTTCAACCGATGCGATCAACTACTGGCAATTCGGAATCCCACCTTGAGGGTGACCTGATAGTGCGCGACCTTGCCGTCTTTGATGTGGCCACGGGTTTCAGCCACCTCAAACCACTCCAAGTGCTTGATGCTCTTGTTGGCTTCGGCGATTGCGTTGTTGATGGCGTCCTCGATGCTGGTCGTCGATGAACCCACCAGTTCGACTTTCTTGTACGTGTGATGATCAGACATGGCGTTTCTCCTGGGGTCTCTAGTGAGCGTAGCAGTCAATGTTCGTACTGCTTCAGGCGACGGTTCCTACCTGAAAGTTCAGATTTACTGCACTTTCTGAAACGGCCGCAGTCGGTATCTACACACGCCACTCAATCACTTCAGGAGAGTCCAAATGGCTAACACTTCTTTACGCAAAGCATCGCTGGAAAGCATGGAAGCCGAGATTTCGAGCCTGCTCAAGTCTCTGGAGAGCCTCAAGGACGATGCGTCCGATGAGTCGCGCAAAACGTTGAAGGCCCTGAAAAGCAACGCCGAGAATGCCCTCAAGCACTCGCGTCACCTGATCAGCGATGCCTACGAAGAAAGCAAAGTCAAAATCCGCGAAACCGGTGTTGCCACCCGGGATTACGCACAAGAGCACCCATGGACCACAGCCGGCGTCGCTGTCGGTGCACTGGGTCTGCTGGCTGCTTATCTGCTGTGCAAACGTGGTGACTGATTGTTTACCGGCTAAACCGGCTCGCGCAACAGCTCAGCCTTGAGCCACTGCGCCAGTTGCCCAGCGCGCCCGTCTGCGGCGCGCTTGGGTAGCCACAACGCCAAGTGCGCCGGGGTTTCACTGAACCCCCACGGCGCCACTAGGCGACCTGCTCGCAGGTCCTCTGCCACCAATGGCTCGGGTGCAATCGCCACCCCCAATCCCGCCACCGCCGCCTCCAGCAAATAATACAAATGCTCGAACCCCTGGCCATGCTTCAGTGCGCCGGGCACGATGCCGTGTTGCTGCGCCCAACTGGGCCAGGCTTGCGGGCGGGAGGTGGTGTGCAATAACGCTTCATCACACAAGGCCTGGGCGGGAGCCTGGCGCAAGTGCTCGTAGCCGGCATACCGTGGGCTCATCACAGGCCCGATGCGCTCGCTGGCCAGTTCATACACCTGCATATCCGCCGGCCAAGGTGGCTCGGCGAATACCAGCAAGGCATCCAGACCCGGCCGCCTGGGGTCGAGATCACCGTCACCCGCCGATAGGTGCAGGCGCAAATCCGGCAGGTCGGCGTTCAAGCGCCCCAGGCGCGGGATCAACCAGCGTGCCAGCAAGCTACCCGAGCAACCCAGCACGAACGGTGCATCGGCGCTGCTTTGGGTGAGCTCGGCGCACACATCCCGCAGCCGGTCGAACGCCTCGGCGCTGGCATCACGCAAACGCACGCCGGAATCTGTGAGTTTAAGGCCACGCCCATCCTTGACGAACAGGCTGATACCCAAGTGCTCTTCCAACACCTTCAACTGACGGCTGACGGCGCCATGGGTCACGTGCAATTGCTCGGCGGCCTGGCTGACGCTATTGAGCCGCGCTGTCGCTTCAAAGGCACGCAAGGCGTTAAGGGGCGGAAGGTCTCGGCTCATTTGTGAGTTTTCCTGACAGGTTGCGGCGATCTTATCGGTTTTCAGCGTGGAATGTCAGAGGTAGAGTGGCCGTCATTGCTTTTCACACGAATGCTTACCTGGAGCCTCCCATGACTCAGTCCCAGACCGATCTACGCAACGGCCCAGACGCCAACGGCCTGTTTGGCGCGTTCGGCGGCCGTTACGTCGCTGAAACCCTGATGCCGTTGATCCTCGACCTGGCCCGCGAATACGAAGCGGCCAAGGACGATCCGGCATTCAAAGAAGAATTGGCCTACTTCCAGCGCGACTACGTCGGCCGTCCAAGCCCGCTGTATTTCGCCGAGCGGCTGACCGAGTTCTGCGGCGGCGCCAAGATCTACCTCAAGCGCGAAGAGCTGAACCACACCGGCGCGCACAAGATCAACAACTGCATCGGCCAAATCCTTTTGGCACGGCGCATGGGCAAAAAACGCATCATCGCCGAGACCGGCGCCGGCATGCACGGCGTGGCCACTGCCACCGTGGCTGCTCGCTTTGGCCTGCAATGCGTGATCTACATGGGCACCACCGACATCGAGCGCCAGCAAGCCAACGTGTTCCGCATGAAGCTGTTGGGCGCCGAAGTGATCCCGGTGGTGGCCGGCACCGGCACCCTCAAAGATGCGATGAACGAAGCCCTGCGTGACTGGGTGACCAACGTCGACGACACGTTCTACCTGATCGGCACCGTGGCCGGCCCGCACCCGTACCCCGCCATGGTGCGTGACTTCCAGGCCGTAATCGGCAAGGAAACCCGCGACCAGTTGCAAGCCCAGGAAGGCCGCCTGCCGGACAGCCTGGTGGCGTGCATCGGCGGCGGTTCCAATGCCATGGGCCTGTTCCACCCGTTCCTGGATGACACCAGCGTCGAGATCATCGGCGTTGAAGCGGCCGGCTACGGCATCGAGACCGGCAAGCACGCCGCCAGCCTCAACGGCGGCGTACCGGGCGTGCTGCACGGCAACCGCACCTTCCTGTTGCAGGACGACGACGGCCAGATCATCGACGCCCACTCTATTTCCGCAGGCCTGGACTACCCCGGCATCGGCCCTGAACACGCCTGGTTGCATGACATCGGCCGCGTCCAGTACACCTCGGTGACCGACGACGAAGCCCTGGACGCGTTCCACAAATGCTGCCGCCTGGAAGGGATCATTCCTGCACTGGAAAGCGCCCACGCCCTGGCCGAAGTGTTCAAGCGTGCACCGACCTTGCCGAAGGATCACCTGATGGTGGTCAACCTCTCGGGCCGTGGCGACAAAGACATGCAGACGGTGATGCACCATATGGAAACCGCTAAGCAGGAGAAACACTGATGAGCCGCCTGCAAACCCGCTTTGCGCAGCTGAAAGAACAGAATCGCGCCGCCCTGGTGACCTTCGTCACTGCTGGCGATCCTGGCTATGACACCTCCCTGGCGATCCTCAAAGGTTTGCCGGCCGCCGGCGCCGATGTGATCGAACTGGGCATGCCGTTCACCGACCCAATGGCCGACGGCCCGGCGATCCAGCTGGCCAACATCCGCGCGCTGGAAGCCAAGCAGAACCTGGTGAAAACCCTGCAAATGGTTCGCGAGTTCCGCAAGGACAACAACGACACGCCGCTGGTGTTGATGGGCTACTTCAACCCGATCCATAAATACGGTGTGCCTAAGTTCATCGCTGACGCCAAGGAAGCCGGGGTCGACGGCCTGATCGTGGTCGACATGCCACCTGAGCATAACGGCGAGCTGTGCGACCCGGCCCAGGCGGCCGGCATCGACTTTATCCGCCTGACCACGCCGACCACTGACGATGTGCGCTTGCCGACAGTCCTGAACGGCAGCTCCGGCTTTGTGTACTACGTGTCGGTGGCCGGCGTGACCGGAGCCGGCGCCGCGACCCTGGAACACGTCGAGGAAGCCGTAACCCGTCTGCGTCGTCATACCGACCTGCCGATCAGCATCGGCTTCGGTATCCGTACGCCGGAACAAGCGGCGGCCATCGCCCGTCTGGCCGACGGAGTGGTGGTGGGTTCGGCGCTGATCGATCACATCGCCAACGCCAGCAACGACCAGCAAGCCATCGACGGCGTGTTGAGCCTGTGTGCGGCGCTGTCGGAAGGCGTTCGTAACGCTCGTAAGTAAAGGCTCCGTAACCAGTAGGTAAAGTTCCTGATACAGAGGAATCAACCCGCTCGGGCACGGCCTAAACAGCAAGACCAAGGGATTTCGAACCGTGTTCGAGATCCCTTTTTTGTAGGTGTGCCCTGAGGAATACCCGATGAAAATGCCCAAATCCGTGATTGCGGGCCTTGGCGTGCTGGTGCTTGGCGCCAGCGCCCTGGTGCAGGCCGCGCCTTATGACCAAGGCGGCCCAGACCGTGGCGGCCCGCAAGGCCAGCACGAACAACGTGGCGACGACCATCGCGGCCCGCCGGATAACCGTCGCGGCGGCCCACCCCAGGACTTTGGCCCGGTTCGGCAGATCATCCACGACAACCACGGCCAGTTCTCCCGTGGCGCGCCGCCGCCGCCGAATGTACGCCTGGTGCGTGGCCAGCCGTTGCCTCGTGGTTATTACGGCGAGCGCCTGGACAACCGTGCCCTGGCGCGCCTCCCGGTGTATCCAGGTTATGAATGGCGCCGTTCCGGGCCGGACGTGGTGTTGATCGCGGTGGGCACCGGCATCGTCTACGAGATTCTCGACGGCGTATTAAATTAACGCCGCCGTTTTCTCAGCTAGGCTGAGGGATGAACATGACGTTCATCCCTCAGCGCTTCGTGCCTATTGCCGTCTAACCACCTGAAAGCCACGCATTACCTGCCTATCGGTCGTTAAGTTAGCTGCATCAGAAGCCATTTTTGTCTCCCAGGAGCACATCATGGCATTTGACCTCGTCAACAATCTGGACCGCCGTCACTCAACCTTGCAAAAAGGCTTCAACCTACGCTGGCCACTGGACAATGTGCAGGGTGAATCATCGCCCAACGGCGCCAACCTGATTTACCTGTGTTACAGCCCCCAGGACATTATCGATGCCGCCGCCCAAGCCCTGGCTGCCCCCAATGCCCGGATAACGGTGCGCAGCGGAGGCCATTGCTACGAAGGATTTGTCTCCAACAAGATGCCCGACAGCCCCGATGAGCAGTTGTCGATTCTCGATATCGGGCAAATGAACCAAATAGCCTACGACGCCGCCGGAAAAATCGGTTCTGTGCTGGTGCCAGGGTTGCCGTACGGCTATAGGTTCCGCTTGGAGGCTGGCTGCCAGAACTGGGAGACCACCGTCGCCTTGTACAAAATGGCCGAGATGGCGCTGCCCAGCGGCTCCTGTTATTCAGTTGGCCTGGGCGGGCACATATGCGGCGGCGGCTACGGATTGCTGTCACGCAAGTACGGCCTGGTCTGTGACTGGCTGGATGGCGTGGATATATTGGTCGCCAACGCAACGGGTTCAGGCCTCGAACCGAGGCATGTCTCCCGGGACAGCACCGACCCGGCCGAGCTTGACCTGTTCGCAGCGTGTTGCGGCGCCGGTGGCGGGCAGTTCGGCATCATCACCAGCTACTATTTCAAAACACTGCCCCAAGCGCCAAAGGAAGTCCTCTGGCTGGCGCTGGAGTGGGATTGGTCGACCCTCACTCGACCCGCGCTCGAACGCCTGCTGCACGCTTATCAGGCGTGGTTTGCGGTCAATCAGGCCGACCCATCGACCTGGGGCCTGGCGACGAAGCTGGAGATGCGCCATCTGAATACCGGCAATGTGACGCTGGGCATCCATTATGTCGACGAAGACGGAGGGCTCGATGACCTTGCGCCCTTCGATGACTTCGTCAACCGTATGCTGGCAGCGGCGGGCGTAGAGCCGACGGAGTCTCTCTTGCCGTTCTACGTGGTGCATCAGCCGCGAGACACGCAGCAGGGGCGCCCGGTCGACTCGCTGCACTCCGCCCATGAAGCGGCCCGACGCCTCGACTGGCTGTACGCAACCCAGTCGCTGAACGGCTCCGGCGACAATCAGCGGGGACGTTATAAGTCCGCCTATCAGAAGGGCGGCTTCACACCGCAGGTGTTGGAGGCGATCTGGAAAACCCTGACGCGGGACGATCCCGACCGTCACCTGACTCAAAGCCTGATCCAGATACAGTCCTTCGGTGGACGCATCAACGCGATGGATGGCCCGACACTGGCGCAAACGTCGGCGGGACAGCGCTCCTCGTACCTCAAGTGGCAACCGCAGTGCTACTGGCGCCACCCTAGCGCTGCAGCCGATCAGGCCAATGCCAACTGGATAAGGGGGCTGTTTTACGACGCCTTCGCCACCGGAGCGCCGGACGCCCCCGAGTTCGAGGGCTGTTACATCAACTATCCGGACCTGGACATGACCTACGTCCGTGGCAACCCCGCCAACGGCAAGAACCCGAACTGGTATGGGATCTTCTTCCCCAACACCATTATCGAAAGCCGCCTGCGACGCACCAAGCAACGCTGGGACCCGCTGAATGTGTTCCGTAACGAGATGTCAGTGCCTTGAGCCCACACAACGGGCGACCCTAAGGTCGCCCGTTTTCCTACAACTCGATTCGCTCCACCTTACCGACCAGCAACACATAGGAAAGCGCGCCCAGCAACGCCAGCACCGCGATATAAGTGATCGCCGGCGCAAACGAATCGCCACTGGCCAGGAAGCCAATCACAATCGGCGTGGTAATCGCCGCCAAGTTGCCGATAAAGTTGAACACGCCCCCGGTCAATCCCAGCAAGCGCGCGGGGGCCAGTGTCGACACCAGCGACCAGGTAATCGAGGCCAGGCCATTGCCGAAGAACGCCACCGCCAGGAACGCAATCACCCACGCCGTCGAGTCCACGTAGTTGGCGCCGATGATCGCCGTGGAAATCAGCAACCCGCCAATGATCGGCAACTTGCGCGCAAACCCCACCGACGCGCCGCGACGAATCAGCCAGTCGGAAAACACCCCGGAACACAGCACGCCGACAAACGCCGCGAGAAACGGCAACGACGCCAGCAGGCCGGACTTGATGAAGTCCATGCCGCGATATTTCACCAGGTAGGTCGGGAACCAGGTCAGGAAGAACCAGAGCGTGGAGTTCAGGCAGAACTGGCCCAGGTAGATGCCCCAGAGTTTGCGCTTGCTCAACACGATGCCCAGGTCGACCCAGCTGAACGGCGCCTTGACCGTTTTCGCCTGCATATCCACCAGCCCGCCCCCTTCACGGATCAGCCCGATCTCCGCGGCGTTGGCGCCTTTGAAATCCTTGGGCTCGCGATACACCGCGTACCAGATCACCGCCCACAAGATGCCCACGCCGCCCGTGGCGACAAACACCATGTGCCAGCCAAATGCGTGCTGCAGCCAAGCCAATACCGGCGTGAGAAACGCCAGCCCGACAAACTGCCCGGAGGTGTACACGCCAATCGCCGTGGCGCGCTCGCGCTCGGGAAACCACGTGGTGACCACACGGCTGTTGATCGGGTAAGCCGGGGCTTCCAACGCCCCCACCGCCATACGCAGCACGAACAGCGCGATAAAGCTGGCAGCGAAGCCGAGCATCACGGTGGCAATGGACCACAACAGCAGCGCAGCGGTGTAGAGAATGCGCGGCGGCACGCGGTCCACCAGCCAGCCGCCGGGGATTTGCATGGCGGCGTAGGTCCAGCCGAACGCGGAGAAAATCAGCCCGACGTGCACCGGGTCGATGCCGAGTTCACTGGTCAGCGCGGGCGCTGCGATCGACAGGTTGCTGCGGTCGAGGTAGTTGATCACCACGGTGATAAACAGCAGCACCATGATGAAAAAACGCTTTCTGGTAGGCGTGACGAGAGAAGCCTGCCCGGTGAAGGACTCAGGGTGCATGGGGGATGCCTCTTCTTATGTTTATTGAGGACAGATCTTGCTGACGGAACTCGGTCACTGTGGGAGCTGGCTTGCCTGCTCCCACATCTTGACCGGGTTTCTTCAGGGAAATATCACCACTCGGCGAAGCTGCCGTCGGCGTGGCGCCAGATCGGGTTGCGCCAGCGGTGGCCGATGGCCGCGCGTTCGATCACGTATTCCTCGTTGATTCTCAATGCCCAGGCCCGGCCCGTTAGGGATCTTCACGAAGCCTTTGTCGTAGTCGAAGACTCGCGGATCTTTCACATAGTCGAGCAGGTCATTGCTCTCGTTGTAGTGAATGCCCAGGCTTTGCTCCTGGATAAACGCGTTGTAGCAGACCGCGTCCAGTTGCAGGCAGGCTGCCAAGGCAATCGGGCCCAGCGGGCAGTGGAGGGCCAGGGCCACGTCGTAGGCTTCGGCCATGTTGGCGATCTTGCGGGTTTCGGTGATGCCACCGGCGTGGGACGCATCCGGCTGAATGATGTCGACGTAACCTTCGCTGAGCACGCGCTTGAAGTCCCAGCGCGAAAACAGGCGTTCGCCCAGGGCAATCGGCGTGCTGGTCAGCGGTGCCAGTTCTTTCAACGCTTCGTAGTTTTCGCTGAGCACCGGCTCTTCGATAAACATCAGCTTGTACGGGTCCAGTTCCTTCATCAGCACCTTGGCCATGGGTTTGTGCACCCGGCCATGGAAGTCGACGCCGATACCGACGTTGGGGCCGACGGCATCACGCACGGCGGCCACGTTGGCCAGGGCCAGGTCGACTTTTTCGAAGCTGTCGACGAACTGCAGTTCTTCGGTGCCGTTCATTTTTACCGCCGTGAAGCCACGGGCCACGGCCTCTTGGGCGGCGCGGGCGGTGTCGGCCGGGCGGTCGCCGCCGATCCACGAGTACACGCGAATCTTGTCGCGCACCTGGCCACCGAGCAGGTCGCTGACGGAAACGCCGAGGGCCTTGCCCTTGATGTCCCACAGCGCCTGGTCGATACCGGCGAGGGCGCTCATGTGCACGGCACCGCCCCGGTAGAAGCCGCCACGATAGAGTACGGTCCAGATGTCTTCGATATTTCGGGGGTCTTTGCCGATCAGGTAGTCGGACAGCTCTTCGACGGCAGCTGCCACGGTGTGGGCGCGGCCCTCGACCACGGGCTCACCCCAGCCGGTCACGCCCTGATCGGTCTCGACCTTGAGGAAGCACCAGCGCGGCGGGACGATGAAGGTCGTCAGTTTGGTGATTTTCATCTGTTATCTCTCTTATAGATGCGGCGCCTGTGGGCGCGGAACTTGAAGTCAGCTCAGGGCTTTCCAGGCGGCGACATAAGCATGGGCGCGGCTCGCTACCTGATCCACTGTCATACCCGGTTTGAACAACCCGGAACCCAGCCCGAAGCCTTTGGCGCCGGCGTCGATGAACACCTGCATGTTGCCCGGGGTGATGCCACCCACCGGCAGCAGCAAGGTGCCGGCCGGCAATACCGCCAGCCACGCCTTGATCACCGCCGGGCCCATTTGCTCAGCCGGGAACAGCTTCAATACGTCGGCGCCTTCGGCCAATGCGGCGAAGGCTTCGGTCGGCGTCGCCACGCCCGGCGACAGGAACAGCCCCGCCGCTTTCGCGGCACGCAACACCTTGGCATCGCTGTGAGGCATTACGATCACCTGGCCACCGGCCGCCTTCACCTGCTCGACCTGCTCAGGCAGCAACACCGTACCGGCACCGATCAGGCAATCGGCGGGCAGGCTGTCGCGCAGGGTGCGGATGCTGGTGTAAGGGTCAGGCGAATTCAGCGGAACTTCGATCACGCGAAACCCGGCCTGGTACAGCACCTGGCCAACGGCCTCGGCTTCGTCCGGGCGGATGCCGCGCAGGATGGCGATCAAACCGTTTTGCGCGAGTGCTTGCTTGAGCATGTCAGGCCTCCGATACAGGTTGAGTGAGCCCGGCCGCCACGGCCAGTTGCCACAGGCCACGCTCGGTGGCTTCCTGCGCCAGGCTGACGTGGGCAAAGCCGCAAAGGGCAAGGGCGCGTTGATAACGGGCGCAGAGAGGAGCGGCGCCGACCAGGACGATCGGCGTGTGTTTTGCGCTGCCGGGCAAGCCGGCGAGTTCATGGCCAATCAGCAGCCCGGAGAGGTAGTCGGGCTGCTGGTCGGGGGCGAGTGCGCCAGTGAGCCCGAGGGTGCGCGCACTGAACAGGGTCGACAGCACACCGCGCTCGCCGTCCGTCGACAGCGCCACGTGCACGCCTCGGTCAAAGGCTTCGGCCTGGAAATGCTCGCAAGGTTGCTGGGTGCGCCCGAGGATGCTGTGCTTGCTCAGCACCGCGAACAGCTCGCCGGTCATGAAGGTGTCGAAGTGGGTGATGCAGCCTTCGACCACTTCGACCCATTTGGAATGGCTGCCGGGCAGGCCGATCAACCCATCGACGCCCAGCCCTTGCAGCACGCCTAATACCTGGGTTTCTTCGCCGCGCATCACGTTGGGCAAGCCAACCTGCTCGATCACACCTGGGACGATATGCACGTCGACCCCACGCAAGCTGCGTACCCGGTGCAGGGCCTGGCCCAGGCTCGCCACGTCGACCGGGGTGTTGCGGTAGGCCGCTTCGCTCCAGCCCTGGGCGCTGCCGACCATGCCACAGGCGATCACCGGCAGGGTGGGCGCGGCGTCGAGCCAATCGCCGCAGGCTGCATCGAACGCCAACTCGAAGCCATCGCTGCAGTGAACGCCGGCGATAACCCGCGGCTCGCTGGGCAAATGCATGATGCCCCACGCCAGCGAGCGCTGTTCCAGCACCACGCCTGCGGGGCCGAGTTTATAAGCACGAAGGGAGCTGGTCCCCCAATCGAGCGCGATCAATTGCGCCTGCATCGCTTCACCTGAGTTCTGAGCGGATGCAGCGAATATAAACCTACGCGCGAGGAAGTCTCAATATATAAATATCAATCCCATATTTAGGGATGCAGTTTAGGAAAAGGCTGACAAGTTCAGTTCCCGCATGGCGCCCATCCAGATGGCATAGTCGGTGTGATCCTTCAGGTCATCGCCGGTATCCGGGTGCAGGAACACCACCAGCCCATTGCGATGGATGACCAGCCACGGCAGCACCACGCCGATGTATTCGGCATCGAACGCCAACTGGCAGCTCCAGTCCGGGTGCGGGCCTACCGGCCGTTGGTGCACGCGCCCCATGCGCAGCGGGAAAAGCTTGGCGGCGTCTTCGCACAAGGTGCGCGCCTGTTCGATAGTGTTCGCGTCGAAGTAGATATGGGCGTGGTAACCCTTGATACGTTGCATGACGGACTCCGAATCCAATAGGCGCCAGATGCTAGACCGCAATCGACGGCAGGGCCAGCCCGGTCAGCGACTGCGCGCTGCTGGCCTGCTCGGCCACCAGCCAGTCGACAAAGCGCTCCACCAGCTGCCCTCGGCGTTTGCGCTGCGGCTGCACCACGTAATAGCCGAAACGCGAGATGACGGTGTCGCTGAGCGGTCGGCACAGCCAGTTCTGCTCCAACAGGTTATCCACCAGATGGCGCCAGCCGATGGCCACCCCCTGGCCGGCAATCGCGGCCTGGATCAGCAGAGTGTAGTTGTCGAAGCGCAGTTGGCCGGGCGTGGGCGCCGTGGCGATGCCCAGTTCGCGAAACACGCCGCTCCAGTCGAACCACTGGCTGTTATTTTCCTGGCGCAGGTGCAGCAAGGGGAAATCGTGCAAATTTTGTACAGTCAGCGGTGTGGCTTGGTCCTTCAGCCACTGCGGGCTGCACACCGGGAACACTTCCTCGTTGAACAACCACAGGCTGTCGCCCTGCTTGAAACGCCCGTCGCCAAACAGCACTGCCACGTCAATGTCGCTGCGCAACGTGGCGTGGTTGCGTTCGCTGGTCACCAGGCTCACATCCACCTGAGGGTTGGCCGCGTGAAAGCGATGCAAACGCGGCATCAGCCAATAGGCGGCGAACGCGAAGTCGGTGGCCACTTGCAGCACTTCGTGCTGATCCTGCTGGGTGATCGCGCTGAGGCCCGCGTTGATGGCCTGCAAACCGCCCTGCACATGCTCAAACAACAGGGCGCCGGCATCGGTCAGCTCGATGCCCCGGTAGATGCGATCAAACAGACGGATCGCCAGCTGTTCTTCCAGGCGCTTGATCTGCTGGCTGATCGCGGGCTGGGTGGTGCCCAGCTCCATCGCGGCGGCGGTGAAACTGCGGTGACGCGCTGCCGCTTCGAACGCGCGCAGCAAATCGAGGGACAGGTCACCGAGGGCTTCATACATAAGCTGTGCTTATCCTAGACATTGCTTTGGGTGGGCTTTACCCCATTTTCCATGGGCTGCATGCTCATTCGCATAAACACCGCCTATGGAATGCCGATAGATCATGAAGCGCAAGAACATTCTTTTCATCATGGCCGATCAAATGGCCGCGCCGATGCTGCCGTTCTACGGACCTTCCCCGATCCAGTTGCCGAACCTGAGCCGCCTCGCCGCCCAGGGCGTGGTGTTCGAGGCTGCCTACTGCAACAGCCCGTTGTGCGCACCCTCGCGCTTTACGCTGGTGAGCGGGCAATTGCCGAGCAAGATCGGCGCCTACGACAACGCCGCCGATTTCCCCGCCGATGTGCCGACCTACGCCCACTACCTGCGCCGCCTCGGTTACCGCACGGCGTTATCGGGCAAGATGCATTTCTGCGGGCCAGACCAACTGCATGGTTATGAAGAGCGCCTGACCAGCGACATCTATCCCGCCGACTATGGCTGGGCCGTCAACTGGGACGAGCCGGACGTGCGCCCCACCTGGTACCACAACATGTCGTCGGTGCTGCAAGCCGGGCCGTGCGTGCGCACCAACCAGCTGGATTTCGACGAAGAGGTGGTGTTCAAGGCCCAGCAATACCTGTTCGACCATATCCGCGAGGACGGCGACCAGCCGTTCTGCCTCACCGTGTCGATGACCCACCCCCACGACCCCTACACGATTCCCAAGCCGTTCTGGGACCTGTACGACGACGCCGACATCCCTTTGCCTACAACGCCCGCGCAGGGCGATCTCGATCCACACTCCCAGCGCCTGCTCAAGGTCTACGACCTATGGGACAAGCCGCTGCCTGTGGATAAGATCCGTGATGCCCGCCGTGCCTACTTCGGCGCGTGCAGCTACATCGACAGCAATGTCGGCAAGCTCCTGCAAACCCTGGAAGACACCGGCCTGGCCGACGACACGATCATCATCTTCTCCGGCGACCACGGCGACATGCTCGGCGAGCGCGGCCTCTGGTACAAAATGCACTGGTTTGAAATGGCCGCCCGCGTGCCGCTGCTGGTGAGTGCGCCGAGGCAATTCGCGGCAGGCCGCGTGTCCAAAGCCGTGTCCACCGCCGACCTGTTGCCGACCCTGGTGGAACTGGCCGGCGGCGAGCTGGACCCGCGCCTGCCGCTGGACGGCCGTTCGCTGGTCCCGCACCTGCAAGGGCAGGGCGGGCACGACGAGGTGTTCGGCGAATACATGGCCGAAGGCACCATCAGCCCGCTGATGATGATTCGCCGTGGCGCCTACAAATTCATCTACAGCGAAGACGACCCTTGTCTACTGTTCGATGTACACAACGACCCTCGGGAACAGGAAGAACTCAGCCAGTCGCCGCCGCATCAGGCGCTGTTTGCAGCCTTCCTGGACGAGGCGCGGGCCAAATGGGACATCCCGGCGATCCACCAACAGGTGCTCGCCAGCCAACGCCGCCGCCGTCTGGTGTTTGAAGCACTGACCCAAGGCAAGCTGAAGAGCTGGGATCACCAGCCACGGGTGGACGCCAGTCAGCAATACATGCGCAACCATATCGACCTCGACGACCTGGAGCGCAAGGCACGTTATCCACAACCCTGCCAAAACCAATAAATAGTCAGAGGGAAGGCCATGCAAAAGTTAACTGTGGTGTTGGGTATGTTGGTACTGAGTAGCGCCAACGTGTACGCGGACGCCAGCTGCGAAACGGTAAAGATGGCCGATCCAGGCTGGAGCGATATTGCGGCCACCAATGCCATTACCGGTTTTTTGCTGACCGGCATGGGCTACAAGGCCAAGGTCGACACCCTCGCGGTCCCGATCACCTTCGGGGGGCTCAAGGACGGCCAGGTGGATGTGTTCCTGGGTAACTGGATGCCGGCGCAGCAAGGCTTCTACGACAAGTTCGTGGCTAATGGCGATGTGGTGCAACTGGCGAAAAACCTCGACGGCACCGAGTTCACCCTCGCCGTGCCGGACTATGTGTGGGACGCCGGGGTGCATGACTTCGCCGACTTGAACACATTTGCCGACAAGTTCGACAAGAAGATCTACGGCATCGGCTCCGGTGCACCTGCAAATATCTCGTTGCAGGAAATCATCAAGAAAAACGACTTTGATCTCGGCCAGTGGAAGCTGGTGGAATCCAGCGAACAGGCGATGCTCGCCGAAGTATCACGGGCTGTTAAGAAGCAGAAATTCGTGACCTTCCTCGGCTGGACCCCGCACCCGATGAACGTGCAATTGAAAATGCACTACCTCAAGGGTGGCGAGAAATATTTTGGTGACACCGGCAGTGTGTATACCTTGACCCGCAAGGGCTATGCACAGGCCTGCCCGAATGTAGGGAAACTGCTGACCAACCTGAGCTTTACCCAGGAGATGGAGAACGCAATCATGGCGCAGGTGGCCACTAACAAGGTCAGCAACGCCGAGGCGGCGAAGGCGTGGATCAAAGCCAACCCGGCGGTATTGGACAAGTGGCTGGAGGGTGTAAAAACACTGGACGGCAAAGACGCACTCTCTGCAGTTAAAGCCAAACTCTAACGCTTGATGCAATCCAGATGTGGGAGGGGCAAGCCCTCTCCCACGGGAACTGATCTGGACTGATATTCTGCGCCAAACCTTTAAACCGAGTCTGCGATGCCCCGGCCCAACCGCCATACACTGTTCCCCTTCCTCAGCTGGCTCCCGCGCCAAACCCGCGCCAGCGTCGGCCGGGATGCAATCGTCGGCCTCAGTGGCGCGGTTCTCGCGTTGCCGCAGTCGATTGCCTACGCACTGATCGCCGGCCTGCCCCCCGAATATGGCCTGTACGCTGCGATCATCCCGGTGCTGATCGCGTGCCTCTGGGGTTCATCCTGGCACCTGATCTGCGGGCCTACGGCGGCTATTTCCATTGTGCTGTATGCCAGCGTCAGTCCCTTGGCCGTGCCGGGCTCCCAGGACTACATCACCCTGATTTTGCTGCTCACCTTCCTCGCCGGGGTTTTCCAGTGGCTGCTGGGCATGCTGCGCTTCGGCGCGCTGGTGAATTTCGTCTCCCATTCGGTGGTGCTCGGTTTCACCCTGGGCGCCGCCGTGGTGATTGCCCTGGGGCAGTTGCCCAACCTGTTGGGGCTGGATCTGCCGAGCCAGGCCACGGCGATCAATAGCCTGCTGGCACTGATCCACCACAGCGGCGAATGGGACCATGCATCCCTTGCCCTGGGGCTGGGAACTCTGCTGGTGGGCGCACTGCTCAAGTACCTGGTGCCCCGCTGGCCGACGCTGTTGATCGCGCTGGCGTTGGGCAGCCTGGTGGCGTGGTTGTGGCCGGCGATGTTCGGGCATGTGGCGCTGGTCAGTTCGTTTATTGGCAAGCTGCCGCCGTTCAGCCCGTTGCCCATGGACCTGGACATGATCCTGCGCCTGCTGCCCAGCGCCGTGGCGGTGGGCATGCTCGGGCTGGTGACCAGCCTGTCGATTGCCCGCTCGCTGTCGGCGCGTTCGCAACAATTGCTCGATGCCAACCAAGAGGTTCGCGCGCAGGGTTTATCCAATATCGTTGGCGGCTTTTTCTCCGGCTACTTGTCAGCCGGTTCGTTTACGCGCTCGGGCCTCAGTTATGAGGCGGGCGCGTGCTCGCCGTTGGCCGGGATGTTTTCCGCACTGTGGGTGGCGTTGTTCGCATTGTTTGGTGCGGCGCTGATCGCACACATTCCGATCCCGAGCATGGCCGCGAGCATCCTGCTGATTTGCTGGGGGTTGGTGGACCATCGCGGCATTCGTGCGTTGTTCCGCGTCAGTCGCGCCGAGTTTGTGGTGATGGGCCTGACGTGCGTCGCCACCTTGCTCTTGGAGCTGCAAACCGCGATTTATGCCGGGGTGCTGGCGTCGCTGTTCTTCTACCTCAAGCGCACCTCGCAACCACGTGTTCAGCAATGGCGCGATGGCGATGAGGATGTGTTGCGGGTGGGCGGCTCGATCTTTTTCGGCGCCAGCCACTACCTGCAAGTGCGCCTCCAACGTTTACAAGGCGAGCGGGTGGTGATCGAGGCGCAGCAGATCAACTTTATCGACTATTCCGGGGTGGAGATGCTGCACCAGGAGGCGCGGCGCTTGAAGGGCTTGGGGCGTAGCCTGACGTTGCGCCGGGCCAGGCCGCAAGTGGTGGAAGAGTTGAGGAAACTGGAAGGGGCCGACCAATGCCCCATTCACTTTCAAGACTGAATGCAGTTCAACTGTGGGAGGGGGCTTGCTCCCTCCCACATTGAATTGGGGTTAGGCCAATTGGCGGCGCAATTCGGCCAACACCGGCGCCGACTTCGGACGCACACCGCGCCACAGGAAGAACGCTTCCGCTGCCTGTTCCACCAACATCCCTAAACCATCCATCGCCACCGTCGCGCCTTGTTCAGTCGCCCAGCGGCAGAACGCTGTCGGTTCCTTGGCATACATCATGTCGTAGCAAAACGTCTTACGCGGTTCGATCAAGCTGCCGGCAATCGGCGGTACATCGCCTGACAGGCTGGCGGACGTGGCGTTGATGATCACGTCCACCGGCTCACGCAGCCAATCGAAACCGCTGGCAGACACCGGGCCCAGATCGTCGAACAACTCGGCGAGCAACTCGGCCTTTTCCACAGTGCGGTTGGCGATGATCAGCGAGGCAGGCTGCTCGGCCAGTAACGGCTCCAGCGCGCCACGTACCGCGCCACCGGCGCCCAGCAGCAGGATGCGCTTGCCTCGCAGGCTCAGCCCGGCGTTGACCTTGAGGTCGCGCACCAGGCCGGCGCCGTCGGTGTTGTCGCCCAGCAAGCTGCCATCGGCCAGCTTGCTCAGGGTGTTCACCGCTCCCGCGCGTTGAGCGCGTTGGGTGAGGCTGTTGGCCAGGCGGTAGGCGTCTTCCTTGAACGGCACGGTGACGTTGGCGCCACGACCCTCTTGAAAAAACTTACGGGCACAGCCGGTGAAATCCTCCAAAGGCGCCAGCAAGGTGCTGTAGTCCAGTTGCTCGCCGGTCTGCTCGGCGAACATACGGTGGATCAGCGGCGACTTGCTGTGGCCGATGGGGTTGCCGAACACCACATAACGGTCCATCAGACCGCCGCCTTAGGCGCAGTAAGGCCCAGCCAGTCGCGGTCTTGCAGGAAATAGTCGGTAAGGCGCGCTTCTTCGCTGCCGACCTCGGCCTTCCAGTCGTAGCTCCAGCGCACTTGCGGCGGCAGCGACATCAGGATCGACTCGGTGCGCCCGCCCGACTGCAGGCCGAACAGGGTGCCACGGTCGTAGACCAGGTTGAATTCAACGTAGCGGCCGCGGCGAAACTCTTGGAACTGACGCTGTTGCTCGGTATAGGCCATAGCCTTACGGCGTTGCACGATCGGCAGGTAAGCATCGATGTACGCGTCGCCAATGGCGCGGATGAAGGCGAAGCAGGTGTCGAAGTCCCACTCGTTCAAGTCATCGAAGAACAGGCCGCCGATGCCGCGAGGTTCGTTGCGGTGCTTGATATGGAAGTAGGTGTCGCACCATGCCTTGTAGCGTGAGTACACGTCGGGACCGAACGGCGCACAGGCCTGCTCGGCCACGCGGTGCCAGTGGATGCAGTCTTCTTCGTTGCCGTAGTAAGGCGTGAGGTCGAAGCCGCCCCCAAACCACCACACCGGCTCTTCGCCTTCTTTTTCGGCGATGAAGAACCGTACGTTGGCGTGGGACGTGGGGACGTGAGGGTTGTGCGGGTGGATCACCAGCGACACGCCCAGGGCCTCAAAGCCACGGCCGGCCAGCTCAGGCCGGTGCGCGCTGGCCGAGGGTGGGAGACCGCTGCCAAACACGTGGGAAAAGTTAACGCCGCCTTTTTCGATCACCGAACCTTTTTCGATCACACGGGTGCGACCACCGCCGCCAGCTGGCCGGGTCCAGGCGTCTTCGATAAAGCGAGTGTCCGTCTCGAAGGTTTCCAGGGCGCTGCAAATGCGGTCTTGCAGGTCAAGCAGGTAGGCCTTTACAGCCTCGGTGCGGGTAGTCATGGCATCACCTTGAATCGGGCAAAGCTACGCGAGGCCATTGGGCATCGGCGGCAAATGGGCGCACAGGATACCACTGCACCCCATTGCGCCGCAGTTGACGAAGATCAAGCTTAGGAGTGGGATAGTGGGCTACGCGAATTCGACCCAAGGAGAAGGCAGATGGCAAAACGTATCCAGTTCAGCGCCCATGGCGGCCCCGAAGTGCTTGAGTATGTGGACTACACCCCGACGGAGCCGGGCCCGCAGCAGGTGCGCGTGCGTAATGAGGCGATCGGTCTGAACTTCATCGACACCTATTTCCGCAGCGGTCTGTACGCCCCGCCCGCATTGCCATCGGGGTTGGGCGCAGAGGGCGCCGGTGTGGTCGACGCGGTTGGCAGCGAAGTCACCCAATTCAAGGTCGGCGACCGCGTGGCCTATGGCAGCGGCCCGCTGGGTGCCTACAGCCAACTGCATGTGTTGCCCGCCGCCAATCTGGTGCACCTGCCGGACGACATCAGCTTCGAACAAGCCGCCGGCGCCATGCTCAAGGGCCTGACCGTGCAGTATCTGCTGCGCCAGACCTACGAAGTGAAGGCCGGTGAAACCATTCTGTTCCATGCCGCTGCTGGTGGCGTGGGTTCGCTCGCTTGCCAATGGGCGAAGGCCCTGGGCGTGAAGTTGATCGGTACCGTGAGTTCGCCGGAAAAAGCCGCAGTGGCCAAAGCCCTCGGTGCCTGGGAAACCATCGACTACAGCAAGGAAAACGTCGCACAGCGCGTGCTGGAATTGACCGACGGCAAAAAAGTGCCGGTGGTGTACGACGGCGTCGGCAAGGACACTTGGCTGACCTCGCTGGACAGCGTGGCGCCGCGCGGGCTGGTGGTGAGCTTCGGCAACGCGTCAGGCGCGGTGGATGGGGTGAATCTGGGGATTCTGTCGGCCAAGGGCTCGCTGTATGTCACCCGGCCTACCCTGGCGACCTATGCCAACAACCCGCAGAACCTGCAAGCGATGGCGGATGACCTGTTCTCGATGATCAAGAGCGGCAAGGTGCGCATTGATATCAACCAGCGGTATGCGCTGGCGGATGCGGCGAAGGCGCAGACGGAGTTGTCGGGGCGCCGGACCACAGGCTCAACAATTTTGCTGCCTTGACGGCCCCTTGTGGCGAGGGAGCTTGCTCCCGTTGGGCCGCGAAGCGGCCCCAAAACAGGCGATGATGTTTTTTCAGATAAACCGCATTCGCTGGCTTTGGGCCTGCTTCGCAGGCCAACGGGAGCAAGCGCCCTCGCCACAGAAGCGCTACGAAGGCCGCACCACCTCACCCGTCACCAGATCGCGAATCAGGCTTGGGTTCTTGCGCCCACCCAGGGCGCCACCCAACACCAGATCCACCTGCCCACGGAAATACTGCTCCACGCGAATCCGCGTGCGGGCAGCCGGGCGGCCTTGAGGGTTGGCCGAGGTGGAAATCAACGGCCCCACCAGCGAGCACAGATCCCGCACCAGCGGATGGTCCGTGACCCGCACCGCCACGGTGTCGTGCACACCAGTCACCCATTCCGGCAGCAGGCCCTGATGAGGCACCAGCCAGGTGTTCGGTCCAGGCCAAGTGCTGGCCATGCGGTCGATCCAATCCTGCGGGAAGTCTTCGAACAGGAAGTCGAACTGACGGATGTTGTCCGCCACCAGGATCAGGCCCTTGTCCACCGAACGGTTCTTGATGGCGAGCAAACGGTCCACTGCTTCTTCGTTCCACGGATCGCAGCCCAGGCCCCAAACCGCTTCGGTTGGATAGGCAATCACCGCGCCTGCGCGAATTTCTCGTGCGGTTTCCAGCACACGCCACCGGTTGACCATTGTTGACTCTCCAGACTAAAGCTCTGCGCAGTTTACCGATCTTCGTTACAAAACCTAGCAGCGCGCAAGCCAGCGCCCGCTTTCGCAGATGACTTGGCCTTCCAGCTCGAGCTCGGTAAGGGTCGCCAACACGTGGGACAACGACCTACCGCTGGCAATCGCCAGGCCTTCACTGGTATGGGGCGCCGCGTGCAGCAGCGCCACCAGTGGATGCACGACCGGCATCGGCGTAGGGCGCGACAGCGCCTGCCAACCGCGCAAGCCCTCCAGGATGTGCTCGATGGTTTCCACCAACACGGCGCCATCGCGGATCAACTGGTGACAGCCCTTGGCACCGGGATGATGGATGGAGCCGGGGATCGCATACACCTCGCGCCCCTGTTCTGCCGCCAGTTTCGCAGTGATCAGCGAACCACTGGCCATGCTGGCTTCCACCACCAGCACGCCCAGGGACAGGCCACTGATGATCCGATTCCGCCTGGGAAAGTTGCCGGCTTGGGGCGGGGCGTCCAAGGGAAACTCGGAAACCACGGCGCTGCCCTGATCAATCATCGCCGCCGCCAGCCGTTTGTGGCGCTGTGGATAAAAATTTTCGAGCCCGGTGCCGAGCACGCCGATTGTCTGGCCGCCCACATCCAATGCCGCTTGATGGGCTGCGCCGTCGATGCCTAATGCAAGACCGCTGGTGATGACAAAACCGGCGCTCGCCAAACTGCGGGAAAACGCAGCCGCCGTGTCCATGCCGGGGCGAGAAGCACGGCGACTGCCGACCATCGCCAGTTGCGGTTTTTCCAGGATCAGAGGGTTGCCAGCGACAAATAACAGCGGTGGCGCGTCATCAATCTGGGCGAGCAGCGCGGGGTAGTCCGGCTGGTCCCACATCAGCAAATGCTGGCCCTGACACGTCAGCCAGGCTAATGCCGCACTGGCACCGTCGCGGATTTCATGGCTGCGCCGGGCATCGGCACTGATGGCTGGCACCCCCAACGAACGCCAGGCACTGGCAGGCGCGCTGATGGCCTTTGACGCAGACCCGAAGGCTTCGATCAGTAAGCGAAAACGCTTCGGACCCAGCTCAGGCAGCCTGTGCAAGCGTAGTCGGGCTTCCAGTTCTGACGGGGATATTTCATGGCAGTTTATCGGATTCATTTGATCATCCTTGACCGGAACAAGCTGTGGATAACTCTGTTGGTAACTTATTTAGCAGGCTATTTATTGTGTTTGATGGGCAGTCTCGAAACGGTCCGTCACGGCCAGCGGCCGTGTGGCACTGAGCACCAGGGCGTAACTGAGCTTTTCGTAGGTGCGAAATACCAGCAGGGTGCCGGCGCGTTCATCAGGAAGTTGGGTTGGCGCGCCCGTCAGGCTGTCGCGTACGCTGGCGCCGGTCTTGATCACGTTGAGCAGTTGGCCCTCAACCAGGCCGTCGCGGCGGCCTTTATTCAGGGTTATCGCGTCGAGTACGCCGATCTGGGTGACACCCTTGGGGATATCGATGATTTGCCCTTCGATGAATGGTGCTGTAGGCGTGACCGCAAGGGTTGCCGGGTCGACGAAAGATTGCGCGCGTAGCAGGCGATCACCGGGGCGCACTTCCTGGGTGACCCGCTGCACGGCCAAGGTGGTGAGGTCGCCCGCCGTTACGAACCGGGCAGTGCCGATGTCGTCGGCATTGATGCCCAACAGCTCTCGGGTTTGCGGGTCTGTGTAGGTCTTGCCTCGCCGGAATATTCCATAACTTGGCTGGGAAGCGTCCAGGACGCCCCGGGCATACACCTGCTCACCATTCGCGCCCAGCACTCGGCCAGCATCCGCGGCGACGATGTAGGGTGCGCTGTCCAGGTCGTGGGGCGAATCAAGAATGCGGTTATGCAGTAAAAAGCGCTGGATGGCCTGTTGCGTCGGTTGATCCAGGCGCTGGGCGGGCTGCGGCACCAAGGCCATGGCAAGCGGGGCCATAGCAAGCGGGGCCCACAGCAGCAAGACGAGTAGCGATTTCCTCATGGGGTGAATCTCCTTTATTATGTGCGTTCGCGTGAAATGCCAGAGCCTTCGCGGCCTCGGGACGTTTCACACCGGCTGTTTGGGTCCATCCCAACGCCGATTTGCCTCTACCTCACATGTGCAGCAATTACGCTTATGGCTATTTTGAACATCCTCGAATTCCCCGACTCGCGCCTGCGCACGATCGCCAAACCGGTGGCCGTAGTGGACGACAAGGTTCGACAGTTGGTCGATGACATGTTTGAAACAATGTATGAAGCGCCGGGCATCGGCCTCGCCGCGACCCAGGTCAACGTGCATCTTCGCGTCGTGGTCATGGACCTGTCGGAAGATCGCAGCGAACCAAGGGTGTACATCAACCCAGAGTTCGAACCGCTGACCGACGAGATGGGCGAATACCAGGAAGGCTGCCTGTCGGTGCCGGAGTTCTACGAGAACGTCGAACGCCCGCTGCGCGTGAAAATCAAGGCTCTGGACCGCGACGGCAAGCCGTTCGAACTGATCGCCGAAGGGCTGCTGGCAGTGTGCATCCAGCACGAATGCGACCACCTCAATGGCAAGCTGTTTGTCGACTACCTGTCCACGCTCAAGCGCGACCGGATCAAGAAGAAGCTGGAAAAAAAGCATCGCCAGCAAGCTTGATGCCCCCTTCCAAAGGCTTGCTGCGGCAAGCCTTTTTCTTTTGTGACTGCTTTTAACCGAGACCTCCCATGACCGAGCCACTGCGCATTGTTTTTGCCGGTACCCCCGAATTTGCCGCCGAACACCTCAAGGCGCTGCTCGCCAGCCCTTATGACGTTGTCGCGGTGTACACCCAGCCGGATCGCCCGGCCGGGCGCGGGCAAAAACTGATGCCGAGCCCGGTGAAGCAGTTGGCGCTGGAGCACAACATTCCCGTGCTGCAACCACCGACCTTGCGCAACGCCGAGGCCCAGGCCGAGCTGGCGGCGCTGAACCCGGACTTGCTGGTGGTCGTGGCGTACGGTTTGATCCTGCCGCAAGCGGTACTGGATATCCCGCGCCTGGGTTGCATCAACAGCCATGCGTCATTGCTGCCACGTTGGCGCGGTGCGGCGCCGATCCAACGTGCCGTCGAGGCCGGTGACAGCGAGAGCGGCGTGACCGTAATGCGCATGGAGGCGGGCCTGGACACCGGCCCGATGCTGCTGAAAGTCACCACCCCGATCACCGCCGCAGACACCGGTGGCAGCCTGCACGACCGCCTCGCCGAGCTGGGCCCGCCTGCCGTGATCCAGGCCATCGCCGGCCTGGCTGCCGGCACCTTGGAAGGCGAGGTCCAGGACGATAGCCTGGCCACCTACGCCCACAAGCTGAACAAAGACGAAGCACGCATCGACTGGAGCCGCCCGGCGGTGGAACTGGAGCGCCTGGTACGCGCCTTCAACCCGTGGCCGATCTGCCACAGCACGCTCAACGGCGAAGCCTTGAAAGTGCTGGCCGCGACCCTCGCCGAGGGCTCAGGCGCTCCCGGTGAAATCATCGGCGTCAGCAAGGACGGCCTGTTGGTCGCTTGCGGTGAACAGGCGCTGTGCCTGACCCGTCTGCAATTGCCTGGCGGCAAGGCGCTTAATTTCAGCGATTTGTTCAACAGCCGTCGTGAGAAATTCGCCCTGGGCACTGTCCTTGGAGTGGTCGCCCAATGAACCCACGTCTGGCCGCCGCCAAGGCTCTCGCCGCCGTCCTCAACGGGAAGGCGTCGCTGAACAGTTCGTTGCCCACGCAGTTGGACAAGGTCGAAGACCGCGATCGCGGCTTCACCCAGGACCTGGCCTTTGGCACGGCGCGCTGGCAGCCACGCTTGTCGGCGCTGTCGGCCAAGTTGTTGCAGAAACCCTTCAAGGCGGCCGATGCGGATGTCGAGGCGCTGCTGCTGGTCGGCCTCTACCAATTGCTCTACACCCGCGTACCCGCTCACGCCGCGATTGGCGAGACGGTCGGTTGCGCCGACAAGCTGAAAAAGCCTTGGGCCAAAGCCTTGCTCAACGCCGTACTGCGCCGCGCTCAGCGCGAAAGCGAAGCGCTGCTGGCCGAGCTGGAACATGACCCCGTGGTGCGCACCGCCCACCCGCGCTGGCTGCAAAAGTCCCTGAAGGCGTTCTGGCCTGAGCAATGGGAGGCCATCTGCGCGGCGAACAATGCGCACCCGCCGATGATTTTGCGGGTCAACCGTCGTCACCACAGCCGTGACGC
Source organism: Pseudomonas petroselini (assembly GCF_045037875.1). Taxonomy (NCBI): domain Bacteria; kingdom Pseudomonadati; phylum Pseudomonadota; class Gammaproteobacteria; order Pseudomonadales; family Pseudomonadaceae; genus Pseudomonas; species Pseudomonas petroselini. The sequence goes on along the minus strand of NZ_CP173614.1, from coordinate 673,649 downwards.
CTACCTGCAACTGCTCACCACTGCCGGTATCAACGCCACGCCGTGCGTGTACAGCGTCGACGGCATCGTATTGGAAGCCGCCGCCGACGTCCGCAGCCTGCCGGGCTTTGCCGAAGGCTGGATCAGCGTGCAGGACGAAGCGGCGCAACTGGCCGCCGACCTGCTCGACCTGGCGCCCGGCCAACGCGTGCTCGACGCCTGCTGCGCACCGGGCGGCAAGACCTGCCACATCCTGGAAGTCGAAAAAGACCTGCCCGGGGTGGTCGCTGTCGACCTGGAAGCCAAGCGCCTGATACGCGTACGGGAAAACCTCGCCCGTCTGGGCCTCAGTGCCGAGCTGATCGCTGCCGACGGCCGCGACACTGCCACCTGGTGGGACGGCAAACCGTTCCAGCGCATCCTGCTTGATGCGCCGTGCTCAGCCACCGGTGTGATCCGTCGCCACCCGGACATCAAGCTCACCCGCCAACCCGACGACATCGCCGCCCTGGCCGCACTGCAAGGCGAGCTGCTCGACGCACTGTGGCCGACCCTGGACGTCGGCGGCATCCTGCTTTACGCCACCTGCTCCACCTTGCCGACCGAAAACACCGAGGTGATCGAAGCCTTTCTCGCCCGCACCAGCGGCGCACGGGAACTGGACCTTGCCACCACAGCCGGCATCAAGCAGCCCCACGGCCGCCAATTGCTCGCGCAAGAAGGCGGACACGATGGCTTTTACTACGCCAAACTGATCAAGATCGCCGCCGCGCGCGGCTGAATGGTTTTAAGGGAGTGACCGGATGAAAATCATCATCCTTGGGGCAGGGCAGGTCGGCGGTACGCTGGCTGAACATTTGGCCAGCGAAGCCAACGACATCACCGTGGTCGACACCGATGCCGAGCGCCTGCGCAACCTCGGCGACCGCCTGGACATCCGTACGGTGCAGGGCCGCGCGTCTTTCCCGACGGTGCTGCGCCAGGCGGGTGCGGATGATGCCGACATGCTTGTCGCCGTGACCAACAGCGATGAAACCAACATGGTCGCCTGCCAAGTCGCCCACACGCTGTTCCACACGCCGACCAAGATCGCCCGTGTGCGCGAAGCGGCCTACCTGACCCGCGCCGGGCTGTTCGACAACGACGCGATTCCGGTGGACGTGTTGATCAGCCCGGAGCAAGTGGTCACCCACTACATCAAGCGCCTGATCGAAATCCCCGGCGCCCTGCAGGTGATCGACTTTGCCGGTGGCAAGGCGCAACTGGTCGCGGTGAAGGCCTATTACGGCGGCCCGCTGGTGGGCCAGCAACTACGGCAGTTGCGTGAGCACATGCCGAATGTGGAAACCCGCGTCGCGGCGATTTTCCGCCGTGACCGCCCGATCCTGCCCCAGGGCGATACGGTGATCGAGGCTGACGACGAGGTGTTTTTCATCGCCGCCAAGGCGAATATTCGCGCCGTCATGAGCGAAATGCGCCGCCTCGACGAGACCTACAAACGCATCGTCATCGCGGGTGGCGGGCAGATCGGCGAGCGCTTGGCCGAAGCCATCGAAAGCCGCTACCAGGTGAAGATCATCGAGATGAGCCCGGCACGCTGCCGGCATCTATCCGACACCCTGGACAGCAGCGTCGTACTGCAAGGCAGCGCCTCGGACCGCGACCTGCTGATGGAAGAAAACATCGCCGACGCCGATATCTTCCTGGCCCTGACCAACGATGACGAAGCCAACATCATGTCGTCGCTGCTGGCCAAGCGGTTGGGGGCGAAGAAGGTGATGACCATCATCAACAACCCGGCCTATGTGGACTTGATCCAGGGCGGTGATATCGACATCGCCATCAGCCCGCAGCTGGCCACCATCGGCACCCTGCTGGCCCACGTACGCCGTGGCGATATCGTCAGCGTGCACTCCCTGCGTCGGGGCGCGGCGGAAGCCATCGAGGCGATTGCCCACGGTGACTCGAAATCGAGCAAGGTGATCGGCAAGGCAATCCGCGATATCGGCCTACCACCGGGCACCACCATTGGCGCGATCATTCGTGATGAAGAAGTGATCATTGCCCACGACGACACGGTGATCGCCACCGGTGACCATGTGATCTTGTTCCTGGTGGATAAAAAACATATCCGCGATGTGGAGAAACTGTTCCACGTGGGGTTGAGCTTCTTCTAAATCGGAGTATTCCACTGTGGCGAGGGAGCTTGCTCCCGTTGGACTGCGTAGCGGTCCCATAGATTTTGCGAGCGCTTCGCACTCGAGCGGGAGCAAGCTCCCTCGCCACAACAGCCGTCTTTCGCTCAAGGTGACAATAAATGCTCGACTCCCTGGAAAAAATGCTCGCCAAGGGTGTGGATAACGCGCTGCTGCGGTTTGGTTTGGGCAAGGGTTATCTGGACCTGAAGGACAACGCCAAGGCGGCGGAGCATTTGCAGAAGTGCGTCGAGTTCGATCCGAAGTATTCGGCGGCGTGGAAGTTGTTGGGCAAGGCCCACCAAGCGCAGAGTGACAGTGACGCCGCGCGACAGGCGTGGGAGAAGGGTATCGAAGCGGCCCAGGCCCATGGCGACAAACAGGCCGAGAAAGAGATGACGGTGTTCCTGAGAAAACTCGACCGCCAAGCCTGAGTGGGATTCAAATGTGGGAGGGGGCTTGCTCCCGATGGCAGTGTGTCAGCCAATGTATCTGTAGCTGATAGGCCGCAATCGGGGGCAAGCCCCCTCCCACATTTAGCCCTATTCTGGTCCTGAACCAGTGGCAGTCAGTACCACCGCTCTTCACCCGGTGGGCGTTTCTTGAAGCGCTTCATGCTCCACATGTACTGGCTCGGATAAGCGCCGACATATCGCTCCACCACCTTGCTCATCGCTGCGCAGGACGTGGCGGTGTCGGTGCTGTACATGTCTTCCGGCGCCGCTTCCAGGATCACTTTGTAGCCCGAGCCATCCGGCAGCCGCAGCGCATGCAGGAACACGCCCACCGCCTTGTGGCCGGCGAGCATGTTCGGCACAAACTTGCTGGTGAGTGCCTGGGTGGCGAAGAACGGCACGAAGATCCCGGCGGATTCAGCAGGCTCAGGATCGGCCGGGATTCCCACCTGGCCGCCCTTGCGCACTTCCTTGATCACACTGAGGATGCCTTCCTTGGTCGACGCCGCTACGCGGTTGCCCAACTGCACGCGCTGCTTGCGCAGTAACTCATCCACTGCCTTGAGCTTCGGCGGCCGGTAGAAAATGATCGGTTTGCACTGGCTGCAATAGAAGTGGTTCAGCACTTCCCAATTGCCCAAGTGGCTGGTGATGCCGACCACGCCTTTGCCCGAGGCGAGGGCTTCGTGCAGCACTTCCAGGCCTTCGACTTCGCGCACCAGGTCGATGGAGCGCTGGGCCGGCCAGATCCAGGCGCAGGCGCTTTCGGTGAGGGACTTGCCGATGTCCTTCAGGCTCTGGCCAACCAGGCGCTCGCGTGCAGCCGGGTCCATATCGGGGAAGCATTTGGACAGGTTGATCCGCACCGTGTCGCGGGAACGGTTGGGGGTTTTCCACATGATCCAGCCAATCGCCGTACCGACCGCTTGTACAGCGCGCCAGGGCAGCAAGGCAAACAATCGAAGAGCGCCTACCAGCAAGGCGCCTTTAAACTTTTCCACAGGTCACTCCTGATCGTGTGTGTGGTGCGCAAAGCCGGCATTCTAACCGGCGTTGGCCAGGTCCGCGTAACGGTCGCAGTCCTGGGTGTGGTCCATGACCATGCCCGAGGCCTGCATGAACGCGTAACAGATGGTGGGGCCGACAAAGGTAAAGCCGGCTTTTTTCAAGGCTTTGCTCATGGTTTCAGCCTCCGGCGTGATCGCCGGGACCTCGCTGCGGTCCTTGAAATGATTGACCTTGGGCACGCCGCCGACGAAGGACCAGAGCAACCCGACCGGGTCCTCCAGCGCCAGCCAGGCGGCGGCGTTGCGGCGGGTGGCGTTCAGCTTCAGGCGATTGCGTACGATGCCCGGATCCAGCATCAACGCTTCAATTTCGGCATCGGTCAGCTTTGCCAACCGCTGCGCATCAAAACCGAACAAGACCTTTCGATAATGCTCGCGTTTGCGTAAAACGGTGATCCAGGACAGGCCCGCCTGGAACCCTTCGAGTAAAAGCAACTCGAACAGACCCTGCGCATCGCGCAGCGGCGTTCCCCACTCCTGATCGTGATAAGCCATGTACAGCGGATCTTCAGAACACCAAAAGCAGCGTGGCATAAGGCTCCAGGGGATGGTGGCGCGGCCGAATCGGGTATACTCCCGCTCTTTAAATCGCAGCCCAAGTAACAGGTGAATTTCGTGAGCCAGCCTACGCCAGCCGTGCGTACCTTCCAAGACTTGATCCTCGCCCTTCAGCAATACTGGGCCGAGCAAGGTTGTGTGGTACTTCAGCCCTACGATATGGAAGTAGGCGCCGGCACTTTCCACACCGCTACATTCCTGCGGGCCATCGGCCCGGAAACCTGGAACGCCGCTTATGTGCAGCCCAGTCGTCGCCCGACTGACGGCCGCTACGGCGAAAACCCGAACCGTCTGCAGCATTACTACCAGTTCCAGGTGGTACTGAAGCCGAACCCGGACAACTTCCAGGAACTGTACCTGGGCTCGCTCAAGCATGTGGGCCTGGACCCACTGGTCCACGACATCCGTTTTGTCGAAGACAACTGGGAATCGCCGACCCTGGGCGCCTGGGGCCTGGGCTGGGAAGTCTGGCTCAATGGCATGGAAGTGACGCAGTTCACTTACTTCCAGCAAGCGGGCGGTATCGAGTGCTACCCGGTGACCGGCGAGATCACCTACGGTCTCGAGCGCCTGGCCATGTACCTGCAAGGCGTGGATTCGGTCTACGACCTGGTGTGGGCTGACGGCCCGTTCGGCAAAGTCACCTACGGCGACGTGTTCCACCAGAACGAAGTGGAGCAGTCCACCTACAACTTCGAACACGCCAACGTCGACAAGCTGTTCGAACTGTTCGACTTCTATGAAAGCGAAGCCAAGCGCCTGATCGAACTGGACCAGCCGTTGCCGTTGCCGAGCTACGAAATGGTGTTGAAGGCATCGCATACCTTCAACCTGCTGGACGCGCGCCGTGCCATCTCGGTAACCGCACGCCAGCAATACATCCTGCGTGTGCGCACCCTGGCGCGTTCCGTCGCCCAAGCCTACCTGCTGGCTCGCGCCAAGCTGGGCTTCCCGATGGCAACCCCGGACCTGCGTGATGAAGTGTTGGCTAAGCTGGAGGCTGCACAATGAGTGCTCAAGATTTCCTGGTTGAACTGGGCACCGAAGAGCTGCCACCCAAGGCACTCAATACCCTGGCCGACGCTTTCCTGGCCGGTATCGAAAAAGGCCTGCACAGCGCTGGCCTGAAGTTCGAAGCGAAGAAAGTCTATGCCGCGCCACGTCGCCTGGCCGTGTTGCTGACCGCGCTGGAAACCCAGCAACCGGACCGCAGCATCAACCTCGACGGCCCGCCGCGCCAGGCGGCGTTCGACGCCGAAGGCAACCCGACCCAGGCCGCCCTTGGTTTTGCCAAGAAGTGTGGCGTGGAGCTGAGCGAGATCGACCAGAGCGGCCCGAAACTGCGTTTCAGCCAGGTCATCACCGGCAAGCCGACCGCCAGCCTGCTGCCGACCATCGTTGAAGACTCCCTGAACGACCTGCCGATCCCCAAGCGCATGCGCTGGGGTGCACGCAAGGAAGAGTTCGTGCGTCCAACCCAATGGCTGGTGATGCTGCTCGGTGACCAAGTCATCGACTGCACCCTCCTTGCCCAGAAGGCCGGCCGTGACTCCCGTGGTCACCGCTTCCATCACCCGCAAGCCGTGCGCATCACCTCGCCAGCCAACTACGCCGCCGACCTGCGCGCCGCTTACGTGCTGGCCGATGCCAACGAGCGTCGCGAGCTGATCAGCAAACGCACCGAAGAGCTGGCCCGCCTGCAGGAAGGCACCGCCATCGTGCCGCCAAGCCTGCTCGACGAAGTGACCGCGCTGGTTGAATGGCCGGTGCCGCTGGTGTGCTCGTTCGAGGAACGTTTCCTCGACGTGCCGCAGGAAGCCCTGATCACCACGATGCAGGACAACCAGAAGTACTTCTGCCTGCTGGACGTGGACGGCAAATTGCTGCCGCGCTTTATCACCGTGGCCAACATCGAGAGCAAGGACCCGCAGCAGATCATCGCCGGTAACGAGAAAGTCGTTCGCCCGCGCCTGACCGACGCCGAGTTCTTCTTCAAGCAAGACAAGAAGCAGAAGCTGGAAGACTTCAACCTGCGCCTGCAGAACGTGGTGTTCCAGGAAAAACTGGGCAGCGTCTACGACAAGGCTGTGCGGGTTTCCAAGCTGGCCGCCTATATTGCACAACGTATTGGTGGCGATGCGGCCTGGGCTGCGCGTGCAGGCCTGCTGTCCAAGTGCGACCTGGCCACCGAGATGGTCGGCGAGTTCCCGGAAATGCAAGGCGTTGCCGGCTACTACTACGCCCTCAATGACGGCGAGCCGAACGATGTCGCCCTGGCGTTGAACGAGCAGTACATGCCGCGCGGTGCCGGTGCTGAACTGCCGACCACCCTGACCGGTGCAGCCGTGGCAATCGCCGATAAGCTGGACACCCTCGTGGGTATCTTCGGTATCGGCATGCTGCCAACCGGCAGCAAAGACCCGTATGCCTTACGCCGTGCGGCGCTGGGTGTACTGCGCATCCTGATCGACAAGAAGCTCGACCTCGACCTGACCCAGGCAGTGGTGTTCGCCGTCGGCCAGTTCGGTGCCAAGGTCAAGCAGGCCGGCCTGGCCGAGCAAGTGCTGGAGTTCGTGTTCGACCGCCTGCGTGCGCGTTACGAAGACGAAGGCGTGGATGTGTCGGTGTACCTGTCGGTACGTGCCCTGCAGCCGGGTTCGGCGTTGGACTTCGACCAACGCGTACAAGCCGTGCAGGCCTTCCGCAAACTGCCGGAAGCCGATGCCCTGGCCGCCGTGAACAAGCGTGTGTCGAACCTGCTGAGCAAGGCCGAAGGCCTGGGCAACGCCGACGTCGACCCTGGCTTGTTCGCCGATGCCAAGGAGTTCTCGCTCAACTCGGCCATCGCCAAGGCTGAAAACGCTGTGAAGCCGCTGATCGCCGAACGCAACTATGCCGAAGCGTTGGCACGCCTGGCGACCTTGCGCGAGCCGGTGGATGCGTTCTTTGAAGCGGTAATGATCAATGCCGAAGATGCCGGCGTGCGAAAAAACCGTTACGCGATGCTGGCGCGCCTGCGTGGCTTGTTCGTCAATATCGCTGACATTTCGACGCTGAGCTGACCATGCTGAAACTGCTGATTCTCGATCGGGACGGGGTGATCAACTACGACTCCGACGCTTACATCAAGTCGGTGGCGGAGTGGATTCCACTGCCCGGTTCGATCGAGGCCATCGCGCAGTTGAGTAAAGCCGGCTGGACGGTGGCCATTGCCACCAACCAGTCCGGTATCGCCCGCGGTTATTACGACATCGCCACCCTGGACGCCATGCACGCGCGCTTGCGCACGTTGGTGGCCGAGCAGGGCGGTGAGGTGGGGCTGGTGGTGTACTGCCCCCACGGGCCGGATGAGGGCTGCGATTGCCGCAAACCCAAGCCTGGCATGTTGAAAACCATTGCAGAACATTACAAGGTGCCTTTGGCTGGGATATGGTTCGTCGGGGACAGCCTCGGTGACCTGGAGGCGGCCAAAGCCGTCGACTCTCAGCCAGTTTTGGTTAAGACCGGGAAAGGCGAAAAGACCCAGGCGAAAAACCTGCCGGTAGGCACCTTGATTTTTGACGATCTGGCGGCCGTTGCCGCAGAACTTATCAACAACTAGCCGCCCTCGACTTCCTGACCAAGGACTGTTCGGGAGTGCGCTTTTAACAGGCGGGCCGCGTCCCGCAACGGTAAATGCCGCCATGTCGATTTTGCAGGCCATCAGAACCTTTTTCTTTTACCTGCTGTTGGGCACCAGTTCGTTTCTCTGGTGCACCCTGAGCTTTTTTATCGCGCCGTTCCTGCCGTTCAAGGCGCGCTATCGTTTTATCAACGTCTATTGGTGCCGCTGTGCGTTGTGGCTGACCAAGGTGTTCCTGAACATTCGCTTCGAGATCAAAGGCGCGGAAAACGTCCCGGACCAACCCTGCGTGATTCTGTCGAACCACCAGAGCACCTGGGAGACGTTCTTTCTCTCGGCGTACTTTTCTCCGCTGAGCCAAGTGCTCAAGCGTGAATTGCTGTACGTGCCGTTCTTCGGCTGGGCCATGGCCATGCTGCGTCCGATCGCCATCGACCGTGACAACCCCAAGGCTGCACTGAAACACGTGGCCAAGAAGGGCGACGAGTTGCTCAAGGATGGCGTATGGGTGCTGATCTTCCCCGAAGGTACTCGCGTGCCCTACGGCACCGTAGGCAAGTTCTCACGCGGCGGTACCGCGTTGGCGGTCAACGCTAACCTGCCCGTGTTGCCGATTGCTCATAACGCCGGCAAGTTTTGGCCAAAGACTGGCTGGGCCAAACGCCCGGGCACCATCACGGTGGTGATCGGTGAACCCATGTATGCCGAAGGTGAAGGACCACGCGCCATTGCCGCACTGAATGACCGTGCTGCGGCATGGAATGAAGCGCAGCAACGGGCCATGGGCTCACTGCCGCCAGTGCCGGTTGTAGTCGACACTCCGGTGATCTGACCATCTGTGGATAACCTGTGCACGGTTTGTTGGCGAATTGTGCTTTTTGACTCTTAAGAAGCTGATTTACTTACATATTTCCTAAGCTCATAAAATCACGGAAAAGGTGCATAAGTTTTTTCCGCATAAAAAAACCGGTCCTTGTGACCGGTTTTTTATGCACAGCAGGAAAGTACGTTTTTTCAGTCGTCCAACAGGGGCAATTGCAGGCTGAACGTAGTGCCTTTGCCAACCACGCTTTCACAGCTGATGCGCCCACCGTGGCGCTCAACCACCGCCTTGACCATGGTCAGCCCCAACCCCAAGCCCTCACTGCCCTGGGCGGAATCAAAACGACGGTATTGGCTGAATAGCTCAGGCAGGTCCTGCGCGGCAATCCCCGGTCCCTGGTCACTGATACGGCATTCCAACCAGCCTTGCGCACTGCTGTGTCGCAACCTCACGGTGGTACCGGAGGACGAGTATTTGATCGCGTTCTCCAGCACGTTGAACAACGCACGAGTGAGCAGTGACTGGTCCGCAGACACCATGCCCTCGTCGGCTTCATCCAAGTCGTGAACCAAATGAATACCCTTGAGCTGGGCAATCAACGCGACTTGATCAAAGGCGTCCATCACCAACATGGCGAACAATGTTGGCTGGAACTGGTAACCGTCAGCCTCAGCCTTGGCCAACTGGACGAAGGATTCCGTGAGGCTCAAGGCGCGACGAACTTGTTGTTCGATCTTGGCGAACACCGGCGACTCACCGTCATGCACATCCAACAGCGCGAGGATCGCCGAGTGCGGCGCACGCAGGTCGTGGGAGAGAAACCGCAACATCGTCTCGCGGTGTTGCTGGGCTTCGCGCTCCTTGCTCAAATCGGTGAGGCTCAGCAGCCAGCCAAGTGCGACATCACCTTCGGCGGGGAGCATGGGCGCCAATTCCATGCGCAGGCTGCGTTGGTGGATATCGCGGAACTCCACCAGCTCCATCGCTGAGAGAGCAGGGCGCACACCGTTGTGCAGCGGCGGGTAGCCCAGGTCCGCCAACTGCTCCAGCAAGTTTTCGGTGACAAGGTCATTGCCGAACACCTCGCGGGCAATGCGGTTGGCCAGCAGGATATTGCCTTTGGGGTCGGTGATCAGTGTCGCCACCGGCAGGCACTCCAGGCCGTCAGCCATGAAGCGCCGGGTGTCGCGTGTGCGGCTTACGGCCTGCTCCAGGGCGAAGATACGCGCCTGCAATACATCGCCTTTGCTGGCGGGCGCTCGGCGGCGTTCAGGCAGGACTTTGGGTTCGTTATCCAGGCGTGTCAGTTCCCAGCCGAAGTAAGCGATGATCACACTGAGGCGACGCCAGTTCCAGATCAGGTAGCTGAGCAACAACCCAATCAGGCAGGCCGCAGGCGACCACCAGTGGCCAAGACGCAACAGGGCCCAGGAACCGAGCAACGCGCCGGCCATGCAGCCGAGGGTCATCCACAGCGCGTAGCGTGGACGGTAGAGCAGCAGACCCAGCAGCAACGCCACGAGGGCGGTCGCCATCAATGCCGCCAGCCAGCCCGGAAGATCCACGATAATGCGACCTTGCAGCAAGCCATTGAGCACATTGGCCTGGATCTCCACACCGGCCGTGGTGCCCACCGTGGAGGAGAGGGGCGTGACAAATCGATCACCCATCCCGGATGCCGTCGACCCCACCAGGATCAGCCGGTTGCGCAGTTGCTCTGGAGGTACTTCTCCACGCAATACGCTGACGTAGGACACGCTGGGAAAATGACTATGCGGCGCGATAAAGGGGATGCGGATTGAATGTTCACGATGCCAGGGTTGGGCTACCAACGGCTGAGGCTCACCCGGCATCTCTGATAACTCGCCACTCATCTCGTAGGCCAGCCAGGTGAGCTGCGGCGCGGGGGCATCGGGTGGACCTTCACGCATAAACAAACTACGGACAACGCCGTCGCTGTCTGCCTCGACATTGATATGACCTACGCCCTTGGCGCATTTAAGCAGTGGCAGCATCTGTGCACTGGGTTGGCTGTAGCTCGCCGTGCCTTCACGCACCAATGGCAGCAAGACATTGCCGGCATTGCAGACCGCGTCGGCCAGGCGTTTGTCATTAGCCGGATCGCCGGGCTCACTGAAGATCACATCGAACAGGATACCCGCCGGTTGCGCCGCACTCAGACGGTCGATCAGGTCAGCGTGCAGGCTGCGCGGCCAGGGCCATTGGCCGAGTTTTTTCAGGCTGGAATCGTCGATGGTTACCAGCAGGATGCGCGGGTCTACAGGCAGAGGCGTGAGGCGGCGCAGGCTGTCGTACAACGGATTATTCAAGGCCAGGCCTGGGCTCACCGACAAGTAGGCGGTGACGGGCAGCAGTAGCAAACCAATCCACAGCCACTCACGCACCAAGCCGTGGAACAAGCGCTGGGCATGGGTGGGTTGACGTTTCTCGGCCTTGCCCCAAAGCATCATAGGTCAACGTGCCTGAGCGGTAGGTGGGTAGTAGAAGATGTCATAGACCCCGGTTTCTCCCTCCAGGCCGTTTTCGTCATACGCCGACAAGCGCACGTGATAGAACGAGGCTTTGAGCCCAGTGAAGCTCATTTTCGGCGCAGCGGAAAAGTTTTCCTGCTTGATATTCATAAAGGCCTTGTCGGTGGCGACCTGGGCCCGGTACCTCTGTGCGCCGGGCAATGGCCGAAGGTACAGACTCCAGACCGGTGCATCACCTTTCTGGCCATCTTGTCCCACAAGCGTGGGCGCGGCGAGTAATTCAACGGGTTTCAAATCGCCCTGTTTCTTGAAGAGCAGACCTTGCCGGGCGCCTACTTTTACCTCTTGCTCCACCGACTTGGTCTTAACCTCGCGGTTGACGGCGACCTGTCCGTCCAACACTTCCAGTACCGACTGCTCAGCGTCATTGCGCACCCGGAAGTGCGTGCCACGCACACCCAGCACACCCACTGGCGTCACGATCTGGAAACGGTCATGGTCGCTGATGCGCTTGATCACATACGCCTCTGCCTGGCCTTGCTCAAGCACCACCTGGGGAATGGACTGCTTCTTTTCCAGACGCAATCGCACTTGGGAACTGGAGGGCAATACCACCCTGGATCCGTCACCGAGCAACAGGCTGACGAACGCCGAAGCCGATGTCTTCACACCTTCCTGCTCATCGATGGTCATACCTTCCAGCAAGGGGCTCGCCGTGCCCCTGGCATCGAGTTTCCACGCCTCACCCGTGAGATGCTGGACAATCGCCGGTAAAGGCTGGGCTCGGCACAGAACGTTGTCATCGATGTAAGGCGAACGAACCTTGGCTGCCGCCCCCACAGAGCTGACCACCATGATCAACAATGGGGGGAGGGCGCGGCGCAAGCGGTTCGGAGAAAGGATCATGGCGCTCATCAAGGTTGGGGTTCCAGAGGGCAACTGACATCAGCACGCAAGAGTTTACGGCAGCGCATGCGTCGGCTGATCCTTTTCCTTATGGTCGGGAGCCGGTATCTTTCCTACATCGGTGGCGAGGACGTTCAATGGATTAAACCCTCATTGGTCTCAGCGTATCGAGAGATCCAAGGGCCAACGAATCTGAGCACAATTATTCAGATTCCATGGCCGGCATCTGCGCAGTCCGTGCCCATAAACGAAACCGGCCGACGGCTGCCGTACTTCAAGACGAAAGGACCCACCCATGCGTGTCGCAATATTGGATGACGAACCCGCGGAACTGCGCCGGGTGGAACAGACACTGCGACAAATCCCCAGCACCGTCGAACAGCCCTGGACTCTGCATTGCTTCGAACGTGGGGAAGACCTGCTGCGCCAGCTACGTCGGGAGACGTTTGACCTGCTGATCCTCGACTGGCAACTGCCGGATATTACCGGTATCGCACTGCTGCGCTGGACGCGTGAGCACATGGAGTCGCCACCCGCCGTCATAATGCTCACCAGCCGTGACGCCGAGAGCGATATCGTGACTGCGCTGAACAGCGGTGCGGACGACTACGTCAGCAAACCCTTTCGCCCCAATGAACTGAAAGCGCGAGTGACGGCTGTTCTGCGTCGAAACGGGCTGCAGAAGTCAGCGACCCATGAAGTACAAAGCTTCAATGACCTGACGTTTGATGATGCTGAATTGACCGTAACGCGGGCGGGTAAACCTATCAACCTTACCGAACGTGAATACCGGCTGGCGAGCTGCCTGTTTGCCAACCTGGCGCGGCCATTGTCTCGCGAGTACCTCTACGAGCGGTTTTGGACCCATGAAGAAATGGTGTCGTCGCGGCCGCTCGATACGCATATCTATCGGTTGCGCAATAAGCTTGGGTTGACCGCAGACCGGGGCTGGCAGCTGTTAACGATCTACGGATATGGGTACCGATTGGAGAGCGTGGCAGCCGCTTCTGAAGGCTGAAAATGCTGATGTTCCACGTGGAGCATTTTGTAGATCACCCAAAACTGCCCAATAAAAAAGGCCAACGCTAAGCGTTGGCCTTTTGGGTTCAGCTGTTACCTGATCAGAAGTCCAGGTTAGACACCGCCAAAGCATTGCTCTCGATGAAGTCACGACGAGGCTCGACCGCATCACCCATCAGGGTGTTGAAGATCTGGTCCGCGCCAATGGCGTCTTCGATGGTCACGCGCAGCATACGACGCTGAGCCGGGTCCATTGTGGTTTCCCACAGCTGATCCGGGTTCATTTCGCCCAGACCTTTGTAGCGCTGGATGGTGTGACGCTTGGTGCTTTCGGCCATCAGCCAGTCGAGGGCTTCTTTGAATTCCTTGACCTGCTTCTTGCGTTCGCCACGCTGAATATAAGCGCCGTCGTCCAGCAGCGTGCTGAGTTGCGCGCCCAGGGTTACTACGGTCTTGTAGTCATTGCTGCCGAAGAAGTCGCGGTTGAAGGTGACGTAGTTCGACAGGCCGTGGGAGATCAGTTCGACCTCTGGCAGCCACACGTTACGTTCACGGTCTTCACGCAGACTGGCTTTGTATACCAGGCCGGACTTCTCCGAGGTGCGCAGGCGCACTTCGTATTGGGCCAGCCATTCCTGCATGTGTGCGTGGTCACCCAATTGCTCGAGGCTCACGGACGGCAGGTAGATGAAGTGCTCGGTCAGCTCTTGAGGGTACAGGCGTGACAAGCGCTTCAGCGTTTTCATGACCATACGGAAGTCGTTAACCAAGCGCTCCAAGGCCTCGCCGGAAATGCCTGGGGCTTCGTCGTTCAAGTGAAGGCTGGCATCTTCCAGGGCCGACTGCGTCATGTACTCTTCCATGGCGTCGTCGTCTTTGATGTATTGCTCTTGCTTGCCCTTTTTCACTTTGTACAACGGCGGCTGGGCGATATAGATGTAGCCGCGCTCGATCAATTCCGGCAACTGACGGAAGAAGAAGGTCAACAACAGGGTACGGATGTGAGAACCATCGACGTCAGCATCGGTCATGATGATGATGTTGTGGTAGCGCAGCTTGTCGATGTTGTACTCGTCGCGGCCGATACCGCAGCCCAACGCCGTGATCAAGGTGCCAACTTCCTGGGAAGAAATCATCTTGTCGAAGCGGGCTTTCTCGACGTTGAGGATCTTACCCTTCAACGGCAGGATGGCTTGGGTGCGACGGTTACGACCCTGCTTGGCGGAACCGCCAGCAGAGTCACCTTCCACCAGGTACAGTTCGGAGAGAGCAGGGTCCTTCTCCTGGCAGTCAGCCAGTTTGCCTGGCAGGCCAGCGATATCCAGCGCGCCTTTACGGCGGGTCATCTCACGGGCTTTACGCGCAGCTTCACGGGCACGTGCAGCGTCGATCATCTTGCCGACGACCAGCTTGGCTTCGTTCGGGTTCTCCAGCAGGAAGTCGGAGAAGTACTTGCCCATCTCCTGTTCCACTGCGGTCTTCACCTCGGAAGACACCAGCTTATCTTTGGTCTGGGAGCTGAACTTAGGGTCCGGCACTTTCACCGAGATAATTGCGGTCAGGCCTTCGCGGGCATCGTCACCGGTGGTGGCGACTTTGTGCTTCTTGGCCAAGCCTTCGGCTTCGATGTAGGTGTTCAAGTTACGCGTCAGTGCGGAACGGAAACCCACTAAGTGAGTACCGCCATCGCGCTGAGGAATGTTGTTGGTGAAGCACAACAGGTTCTCGTTGAAACTGTCGTTCCACTGCAGGGCGATTTCCACGCCGATGCCGTCTTCACGCTGGATGTTGAAGTGGAACACCTGGTTGACCGCAGTCTTGTTGGTGTTCAGGTATTCAACGAATGCATGCAGACCGCCTTCGTACTTGAACAGCTCTTCCTTGCCGCTGCGCTCGTCCTTGAGGACGATACCCACACCGGAGTTGAGGAAGGACAATTCACGAATACGCTTGGCCAGGATGTCCCAGCTGAAGTGGATATTCTTGAAGGTTTCAGCCGATGGCTTGAAGTGGATCTGCGTACCGGTCGACTCGCTGTCGCCGACGATTTTCATCGGTTCTTGTGGAACGCCGTGGACGTAAGTCTGTTCCCAGATCTTGCCGCTACGGCGAACCGTCAGAATCAGTTCTTCGGACAGCGCGTTCACAACCGACACGCCAACGCCGTGCAAACCACCGGAGACTTTATAGGAGTTGTCGTCGAACTTACCGCCGGCGTGAAGCACGGTCATGATGACCTCTGCCGCCGAAACGCCTTCTTCTTTGTGCACGTCTACCGGAATGCCGCGACCGTTGTCGCGCACAGTAATCGACTCATCCGGGTGGATGATAATGCTGATGTCGTCGCAGTGACCGGCCAGAGCTTCGTCGATGGAGTTGTCGACCACCTCGAACACCATGTGGTGCAGACCGCTACCGTCATCAGTGTCGCCAATGTACATACCGGGACGTTTGCGTACGGCATCCAAACCTTTCAGCACTTTAATGCTGGTCGAGTCGTACGTGTTTTCTTCGCTCATGCCTTCACTCCCGATGGTCGTGGGTCTGGGTGATACGGCCTTGTTCCACGTGGAACAAAGCGACTGGCGTTTCCGTCTGCCAGCCTTCCCTCAATAATTCGTGGTCTACACAGGTGATAAACACCTGGCAGCGTAATTCTTCCAACAAGCGGCATAACGCGCGGCGGTGCTGCTCGTCCAGTTCAGACGGCAAGTCATCCACCAGATAAATACACTGTCCGCGTCGGGCCTGGCTAACCAGATGACCCTGTGCGATACGCAGTGCACACACCACCAACTTCTGCTGGCCACGGGACAAGATGTCCGCAGCATTGTGTGCGCCTAATCTAAGACGCAAATCAGCCCGCTGGGGTCCGGCCTGGGTATGGCCAATTTGCTGATCCCGCTGCAAGGACGTGGCGAGCACTGCACTCAGCTCGCGCTCTTTGTCCCAACCACGGTAGTAACTCAGTGTCAGCCCCTCGAGATCCAGCAACTCACTCAAGGTCTGCTCAAAGACTGGTTTCAAGGCTTTGATATAGGCACGGCGGTATTCATCTATTTCGTCGCTGGCCAGGCACAGTTCCCGGTCCCAGGCCGCTTGCGAAGCGGCGTCAAGTGTACCATGCCGCAGCCATGAGTTCCGCTGCCGCAGGGCCTTCTGCAAGCGCTGCCAGGTGGCCATAAAGCGTGGTTCCACGTGGAACACTCCCCAATCGAGGAATTGCCTGCGGATTTTTGGCGCACCTTCCAACAGACGGAAACTGTCGGGGTTGATCAATTGCAGCGGCAGGATTTCCGCCAACTGCGCAGCACTGCGAGCATTTTGCCCATCAATGCGAATTTGAAACTCTCCGCCGCGATCACGGGATATCCCCAGGCTACTGTGCCCACCCTCAGCCAGCTCAACTTGGCCAAATACCGTGCACGCCAATTGCTCGTACTGGATGACCGGCAACAGGCGAGCGCTGCGAAAGGAACGGGCGAGTCCCAACAGATGAATGGCTTCCAGCACGCTGGTTTTGCCACTGCCGTTGGCGCCGTGGAGGATATTGATGCGGGGGGAGGGGGAGAAGGTCACCGGGTGCAGATTGCGCACCGCGGTGACCGAGACGCGACTGAGGGACATCTAGCTTCTGCTGAGCATGGTTACAGGCGCATCGGCATGACAACGTAAGCCGAGTCGTCGTTGTCGGATTCCTGTACCAAGGCGCTGCTGTTGGAGTCCGACAGAATCAGGCGAACCTGTTCGGTGGTCATCACACCCAGTACGTCCAGCAGGTAGCTCACGTTGAAGCCAATCTCGAGTGAACCGCCGTTGTAGTCGACGCCCACTTCTTCTTCCGCTTCTTCCTGCTCCGGGTTGTTCGCCTGGATCTTCAACTGACCGTTGGCCAGTTGCAGACGGATACCACGGTACTTTTCGTTGGACAGAATCGCGGTACGGCTGAACGCCTCGCGCAAGGCCTGGCGATCACCGAGTACCAGCTTGTCACCGCCTTTAGGCAGAACGCGCTCGTAATCCGGGAACTTGCCGTCGACCAGTTTGGAAGTGAAGGTGAACTCACCAGTGGTAGCGCGAATGTGGTGCTGGCCCAACACGATGCTGACATTGCCTTCCGGCTCAGTGAGCAGACGCGCCAGCTCAAGGATACCCTTGCGTGGCACGATCACCTGGTGACGGTCCGGCTGGCCGATATCAGCACGCATCGAGCACATCGCCAGACGGTGACCGTCGGTAGCCACGGCACGGATAATGCCTTCCGACACTTCCAAAAGCATGCCGTTGAGGTAATAACGCACGTCCTGCTGGGCCATGGCGAAACTGGTGCGCTCAATCAAACGACGCAGTTTGCTTTGCTCCAGGCTGCAGGTCAGCGAACCAGGACCTTCTTCCACCGTTGGGAAATCATTGGCCGGCAAGGTGGACAGGGTGAAGCGGCTGCGACCGGCTTTGACGACCAACTTCGCTTCATCAACCTTGATGTCGATCAGCGCGTCGTTCGGCAGGCTTTTGCAGATGTCCATCAGCTTGCGCGCCGGCACGGTGATCTCGCCAGGTTCGGCGGGCTCTTCCAGCTGCACACGACCAACCAGCTCGACTTCCAGGTCGGTACCGGTCAGGGACAATTGCTGGCCTTCGACCACCAGCAATACGTTGGAGAGCACCGGCAAGGTCTGTCGGCGCTCGACGACGCCTGCGACCAGTTGCAGGGGTTTCAACAGGGCTTCGCGTTGAATGGTGAAATGCATGGTCTAGTCCCTTGCCTTAATAAGCTGCGCTGGTGTCATCACGTTGTCAGTGTACGCAGCAGGTTCTTGTAGTCCTCGCGAATATCCGCGTCGGATTCCTTAAGTTCATTGATCTTGCGGCACGCGTGCAAGACCGTGGTGTGGTCACGCCCGCCAAACACATCGCCGATTTCCGGCAGGCTGTGGTTGGTCAACTCCTTGGAGAGTGCCATGGCCACCTGACGGGGACGTGCTACCGAGCGCGAACGGCGCTTGGACAGCAGGTCGGAAATCTTGATTTTGTAATACTCGGCCACGGTGCGTTGGATGTTATCCACACTCACCAGCTTGTCTTGAAGTGCCAACAAGTCCTTCAGGGACTCGCGGATCAGCTCAATGGTGATGTCGCGTCCCATGAAGTGCGAGTGCGCGATGACCCGCTTGAGTGCGCCTTCCAGCTCACGCACGTTGGAGCGGATGCGTTGAGCGATGAAAAACGCAGCATCGTGAGGCAGGTCGACTTTCGCCTGGTCGGCCTTTTTCATCAGGATCGCGACGCGGGTTTCGAGTTCCGGCGGCTCTACTGCAACAGTCAGGCCCCAGCCGAAACGCGATTTCAGGCGTTCTTCCAGACCTTCGATCTCTTTCGGATAACGGTCACTGGTCAAGATGACCTGCTGGCCACCTTCGAGCAGGGCGTTGAAGGTATGGAAAAACTCTTCCTGGGAACGCTCTTTACGGGCAAAGAATTGAATGTCATCGATCAGCAACGCATCAACCGAGCGGTAGAAACGCTTGAATTCATTGATGGCATTGAGCTGCAGGGCCTTGACCATATCAGCCACGAAGCGCTCCGAGTGCAGGTACACGACCTTGGCATTCGGATTCTTCTTTAATAGGTGGTTACCCACAGCGTGCATCAAGTGAGTCTTACCCAAGCCGACGCCACCATAAAGGAAGAGTGGGTTGTAACCGTGCTTGGGGTTGTCGGCGACCTGCCAGGCGGCTGCACGAGCCAGCTGGTTGGATTTACCTTCGACGAAATTCTCGAACGTGAACGTGCGGTTCAGGTAGCTGGTGTGCTTGAGCGCGCCTTCAACCTGAACGGTGCGCTGTTCGGCACGGATCGGGGCTTGCTGGGAGCTGGCACCGGCCATCGGGTCGAAGCTATCGCGCGACGGTTCTTCATTCTCGGCTGCATTTTTCTTCGCAGACGATTTGGAAGGAGCCGGCGCAGGTGTACTGGCAACCGGTGCCGCCTGGGCTTGCGACGCAGCAGCGGCCAATGGCGCGTTCGGCGCAGCACGAGGTGCCGAGCTACGTTTGCTGCCTATTAATAAGGAGAGCACGGGTGCGAGGCCGTTGCCGTGTTCATCGAGCAATTCAAGCACGCGGCTCAGGTACTTCTCGTTGACCCAGTCGAGAACAAAACGATTGGGCGCGTAAACACGCAACTCGTCGCCTTCGGCTTCGACCTGTAGTGGACGGATCCAGGTGTTGAATTGCTGGGCAGGCAGCTCATCGCGCAAAAGCTCCACGCACTGCTGCCAAAGTTCCACTGACACGGATATCCCCTAAGTTGAAAGCCGGTGAGGCAAAAACAGCCGCCATTGTAGCGGCGAGCCGCCCACTTATCCACATGTAGGTTGATCACGGACCGGCCAAAATCAACGTCTTAAGGGTAATAAAGGCGACCAATGGTCTGTGCATAAGCTCTGTGGATAAGCCCACCTAAGGTCGTTGCACAACTGGGGGAGAAAGTCTGTGGGTAACTGGCCTGTGGATAACAACCCATTCCACACACAGCTTATCCGACAGCGCAGCACAGGCAGAGCACCGTTTCTCCCCCGTGTTGTCATTCTCTGTACATCACGTAGAACATGGCCTCAAGGCAGTTATCCACAGATGATCGCCTGCCTAGCTTTTATAAGCTTTACAGAAAAGCTTTAAATAACTTCCTTCTTTATTTTTATATCTATGGCATTGCCCGTGGAAGCGGCGCGGACGCAAAAGGGCAAATCGGCTGCAGAGATCTAATTAAAGGAAAA
The DNA here is from genome assembly GCF_045037875.1 of Pseudomonas petroselini. Classification (NCBI taxonomy): domain Bacteria; kingdom Pseudomonadati; phylum Pseudomonadota; class Gammaproteobacteria; order Pseudomonadales; family Pseudomonadaceae; genus Pseudomonas; species Pseudomonas petroselini. Next base: position 653,754 of record NZ_CP173614.1, on the reverse strand, counting down.
GCTGGTTGGAAATTGACCTAGAGGCTTGCTTTCACTAGAATCGCCGGTCTCTTAAAACGGGGGCCATTCCGGCCCGTTGTGGACGAACCAGGTAACAACGCCATGAAACGTACTTTCCAACCAAGCACCATCAAACGCGCCCGCACCCACGGTTTCCGTGCTCGCATGGCTACCAAGAACGGCCGTGCTGTCCTGTCGCGTCGTCGCGCCAAAGGTCGTGCGCGTCTGGCAGTTTGATAATCCGGTACTGGTGGTGAGTCAGGACTTCAGTCGGGAAAAGCGTCTGCTAACCCCCCGGCATTTCAAGGCAGTCTTTGACTCCCCCACCGGCAAGGTTCCGGGGAAAAATCTCCTGCTCCTTGCGCGTAACAACGATCTGGATCACCCCCGTCTCGGTTTGGTGATCGGCAAGAAGAGCGTAAAGCTCTCCGTTGAGCGCAATCGCCTCAAGCGTCTGATGCGCGAATCGTTTCGCCTCCACCAGGACACTCTGGTTGGTTGGGATATTGTTATCGTCGCGCGCAAAGGCTTGGGGGACGTAGAAAACCCCGAATTGATTCAGCATTTCGGCAAGCTCTGGAAACGTTTGGCGCGTACCAACAAGCCAGCACCAGCAGTCAGCACCGAAACTGTAGGGGTAGACAGCCTTGATGCGTAAACTGGCCCTCGTTCCGATCCAGTTTTATCGCTATGCCATTAGTCCTCTGATGGCCAACCACTGTCGTTTCTACCCCAGTTGTTCCTGCTACGCGTTAGAGGCCATAGAAAACCATGGTCTTCTGCGCGGTGGCTGGCTGACCTTTCGTCGTTTAGGTCGCTGTCATCCGTGGAATCCCGGTGGTTATGACCCGGTTCCACCTATCCCTACCTCCCGTTCTTCTTCGATGGCCGAGTAATCATGGATATTAAACGCACGATCCTGATCGTCGCCCTGGCAATCGTGTCCTACGTCATGGTTCTTAAGTGGAACCAGGACTATGGCCAAGCTGCCCTGCCGACTCAGAATGTTGCTACCAACCAGGCTGCGCCGGCTATTCCGGACACCCCGCTGGGTAACAATGCGTCCGCGAGTGCCGATGTTCCCAGCGCGAATGGCGAGACAAGCGCCCCTTTAGAAACGCCAGTGGTCACCAATAAAGACCTCATCCACGTCAAAACGGATGTGCTCGACCTGGCTATCGACCCACAAGGTGGTGATATTGCGCAGTTGAAACTGCCGCTGTATCCACGTCGCCAAGACCATCCGGATGTTCCGTTCCAACTGTTCGATAACGGTGGTGAGCGTACTTATCTGGCGCAAAGCGGCCTGACCGGCACCAACGGTCCGGATGCACGTGCTACCGGTCGTCCGGTTTATTCGACCGAGCAGAAGACTTATCAACTGGCTGATGGCCAGAACCAGTTGAACGTCGACCTGAAATTCAGCCTCGACGGCGTCAACTACATCAAGCGCTTCAGCTTCACCCGTGGTTTGTACGACTTGAAGGTCACTTACCTGATCGACAACGAAAGCGGCAAACCGTGGAGCGGCAACCTGTTTGCCCAGCTCAAGCGTGACGCCAGCTCCGATCCTTCTTCCAGCACCGCCACCGGCACCGCGACTTACCTGGGCGCTGCCCTGTGGACAAGTAACGAGCCGTACAAAAAAGTGTCGATGAAAGATATCGACAAGGGCTCGCTGAAAGAAACCGTTCAAGGTGGCTGGGTTGCTTGGCTGCAACACTACTTCGTGACCGCCTGGATCCCGAACAAAGGTGATGCGAACCTGGTTCAAACCCGCAAGGACAGCCAGGGTAACTACATCATCGGCTTTACTGGCCCGGCGTTGACCGTCGCACCCGGTGCCAAGGCTGAAACCAGCGCTACCCTGTACGCCGGTCCGAAAAGCCAGGCCGTGCTCAAAGAGTTGTCCCCAGGTCTGGAACTGACTGTGGATTACGGCTTCCTGTGGTTCATTGCCCAGCCTATTTTCTGGCTGCTGCAACATATCCACAGCATCGTCGGTAACTGGGGCTGGTCGATCATCTTCCTGACCATGCTGATCAAGGGGATCTTCTTCCCTCTGTCGGCAGCCAGCTACAAGTCGATGGCGCGTATGCGTGCCGTGGCCCCGAAACTGGCGGCACTGAAAGAACAACATGGCGATGACCGGCAGAAGATGTCGCAGGCCATGATGGAGCTGTACAAGAAAGAGAAGATCAACCCGCTGGGTGGATGCTTGCCGATTCTGGTGCAGATGCCGGTGTTCCTGTCGCTGTACTGGGTACTCCTGGAAAGCGTGGAAATGCGCCAGGCGCCGTTCATGCTGTGGATAACTGACCTGTCGATCAAAGACCCGTTCTTTATCCTGCCGATCATCATGGGCGCAACCATGTTCATCCAGCAGCGCTTGAACCCGACTCCGCCGGATCCGATGCAGGCCAAGGTAATGAAAATGATGCCAATCATCTTCACCTTCTTCTTCCTGTGGTTCCCAGCCGGTCTGGTGCTGTACTGGGTGGTCAACAACGTGTTGTCTATCTCTCAACAGTGGTACATCACACGTAAAATCGAAGCGGCTACTGCAAAAGCCGCGGCGTAATTTACTCTGTGGATAACCACTCAAGACGCCCCCTAGTGGGGCGTTTTGCTTTCCGTCACTTTTGTTTTGGAATCTGCTGATGAGCGCACCTCGTGAAACCATCGCTGCTGTCGCTACCGCTCAAGGTCGCGGCGGTGTCGGCATCGTTAGAATTTCCGGGCCGCTCGCAAGCGTTGCAGCCAACGCTATCAGCGGCCGTGAATTGAAGCCACGTTATGCCCATTACGGACCGTTCCTGGATGCTGACCAAAGTGTGCTGGACGAGGGTTTGGCCCTCTATTTTCCAGGCCCGAATTCGTTTACCGGGGAAGATGTCCTGGAATTACAGGGTCACGGTGGCCCGGTTGTCCTGGATATGTTGCTGCAACGTTGCCTGCAACTGGGCTGTCGCTTGGCCAGGCCAGGTGAATTCAGCGAACGGGCCTTTCTCAATGAAAAGCTCGACCTGGCTCAGGCTGAGGCCATTGCTGATTTGATCGAAGCCAGTTCTGCACAGGCTGCACGTAATGCACTGCGCTCGCTGCAGGGCGCGTTCTCCCTGCGTGTGCATAACTTGACCGAGCAACTGATCAGCCTGCGTATTTACGTCGAGGCCGCGATTGATTTTCCCGAGGAAGAAATCGACTTTCTCGCCGATGGCCACGTATTGGCGATGCTGGATAAAGTTCGTGATGAGTTATCCACAGTCCTGCGCGAAGCGGGGCAAGGCGCGCTGCTGCGTGACGGCATGACGGTGGTGATCGCTGGGCGGCCGAATGCGGGTAAATCCAGCCTGCTCAATGCGCTGGCGGGGCGTGAAGCCGCCATCGTCACCGAGATTGCCGGTACCACCCGGGATATCCTGCGCGAACATATCCACATCGACGGCATGCCACTGCATGTAGTCGACACCGCAGGTTTGCGTGATACCGACGATCAGGTGGAAAAGATCGGCGTGGAACGCGCACTCAAAGCCATCGGCGAAGCGGATCGGGTGTTGCTGGTGGTGGATGCCACGGCGCCCGAGGCTGTGGATCCTTTTGCATTGTGGCCGGAATTCCTCGAGCAACGGCCGGACCCGGCCAAAGTCACCTTGATTCGCAACAAAGCCGACTTGACGGGTGAAGCCATTGCCATGGAAACCAGCCCGGATGGCCATGTCACTCTAAGCTTGAGCGCGAAATCGGCAGGTGAAGGTCTGGAATTGCTGCGCGACCACCTCAAGGCGTGCATGGGTTACGAGCAGACCTCGGAAAGCAGCTTCAGTGCGCGCCGCAGGCATCTGGAGGCGTTGCGTCATGCGAGCGCAGCGTTGGAGCATGGTCGGGCGCAATTGACCTTGGCGGGGGCAGGGGAGCTGCTGGCTGAGGATTTACGCCAGGCGCAGCAACTGCTGGGAGAAATCACCGGCGCATTCAGCTCCGATGATTTGTTGGGGCGGATATTTTCCAGCTTCTGCATCGGCAAATAACCAAGTTATCCACACCCCCTGTAGGCGCGGGCTTGCCAGCGATAGCGGCCTGAAGAACGGCAGAATTCTTCAGGCCCTCATCCATCACCAGTTGTACGAAACCGTCCCAAGCAGCGTACGGCTTTCACCCCAATAGCAGCGGCCTGCGTCGTTGCAACCAGATACATATTCCTTGTCGAACAGGTTCTTGGCGTTCACGTCCACAGACCAATGTTTGTCGATCTGATAGCCAACGGCTGCGTCCACCAAGGTGACGCTTCCTGCATCCAACTTCCCGTACAGCGTTGGCGCGGTGTAGGAAAAGGTGCTGTCGAAATAACGCACACCGCCGCCCAGGGACAAGCCTTTGAGTTGGCCGTCAAGGAATCGGTACTTGCCCCACACCGAAGCCTGGTTGCGTGGAACCCCCGTCATCTGGTGCCCTTCGACCAGCGATGTAGCCGAATCCTTGGTAATCCGAGCGTCAGTGTAGGTGTAGGCGGCCGTCACATTCAGGTTGGGCGTGATATTGCTGTTCACCTCGACTTCCGCACCTTTAGCCCGGCTTTCGCCCACCTGGCGATAGCTGTTGGTGGTGGCGTCGAGGTAGGTGTCGTCTTCCTTGCGCAGGTCATACACCGACAGGGTCATCGCCGTATCCCAGCCGATCGGCTCGTACTTCACACCCACTTCGTACTGGCTGCTGGTAATCGGCTTCAGCGGCGAACCGGCATTGGAGATCTGCTGCACCGGCACAAATGCGGTGGAGTAGCTGACGTACGGCGTCAGGCCGTTGTCGAACTGGTACATCACCCCGCCCTGGTAGGTGAACTTGCGGTCTTCCGAGCCGGTGTTGCTGGCCTTGTTGACCTTGTCGCGGAAATCGCTGTCGACCCAGTCCTGACGACCACCCAGCAGGAACAGCCAGTGGTCATACTTGCTCTGGATCTGTGCATAAACGCCTTTCATCTGCTGCTCGAGCAAGGTGTTTTGCACCGCCACGGGCGTAAGTGGATCACGCACATACACGGGGTTATACACATTGATGGTGCCGGCGAAACCGGCATCCCAATCCTGATTGAAAGAGGTGCGGTCATAGCTGGCACCCAACAGCACGGTGTTTTCCAGGCCACCCACCTGGAATTTGCCTTCCAACTGGTTATCCAGGGAATACACCATCGACTTGTTGTAGCGGTCGTAGGCGGTCATGTTCAGTTGTGTACCGAATCCGCGGTTATTCAGCGCGCTGGGCCAGGTTTCATGACGGTTGATGCGGGACTGCATATACCGCGAGTTCTGACGGAACTGCCAATCATCGTTGAAGCTGTGGCTGAATTCGTAACCGGTGCTCCAGGCTTCACGTTCAAATGTGTTCCAGTCCGGGTCGCCGAGCAGGGTGTGCTTGGACAGCTTGCCATTGGGATTTTTCAGCAAGGTGCCCGCGGCCGGTAGGCCAAGTTCGAGATTGGTGTGGTCCTTTTGGTAATTGGCTAACAGGGTGAGGGTGTTGTAGTCGTCGAAATTCAGGGTCAGTGAGGGGGCGATGTACAGGCGATCATTTGGCACATGGTCAGTCTGCGTGTCGGATTTTCGACCTAGCATCACAACCCGGCCAAGGATATTGCCGCTGTCATTGAGCGGTCCCGAGATATCCACACCCAACTGACGCCTATTATTCGAGCCATACCCCAGCTGGACTTCACCTTGCGGCGTGGCAGTCGGGTGTTTGCTCACCAGGTTCACCAAGCCGCCAGGTGCGTTTTCGCCGTAGAGCAGGGAAGAGGGGCCACGGAAGATTTCGACGCGCTCCAGGCCATACGGCTCACTGGTGGTGTCATACCGGTTGCCTTGTACGCGTAGGCCATCTCGTAGCAAACCGTAGCCGTAATCCGTGGCATTGAAACCACGAATGAAGAACAGGTCACCGGCCAGACCGTCGCCGGCAGCAAAGGGTGGCGCGAAGATACCTGGCACGTAGCCCAACACTTCCGTCAGGGTTTGCGACTTTTGGTCCTTGATACGCTGGCTGGTGACCACCGATACCGAACGCGGTGTTTCTGACAGGGGCGTGCTGGTCTTGGTACCGATGCGGCTGTTTTGTGCCTTGTAGCCCACATCCCCGGCGATCTCCTGGTTGAAACCGCTCTGTTGATAAGTGCTGACCGTGGTGGGTGCAAGCGTGAGTTGCCCTGCGGGAATGACTTGCAGGACATAGCTGCCGGGCGCCTGGGATACCGCTTGTAACCCCGAGTTCTGCAGCAACAGCGCAAAGCCTTGCTCCACCGAATACTCGCCCTCAAGCCCGGTCGTGCTCAAACGCGCGGTTTGCTGGGGTGAGAAAGACAGAATCACGTTCGCTTTGGCCGCAAATTGGCTCAAGGCATTGTCCAGGGGACCGGCTGCAATGACGTAGTGCTGCACCGCGCTGGCGGCCAGGGCATCAGTGGATAACAAAACACTGGCGGTGGCTGCCGTGCCGAGCAGCAGGCTGCACGTCATACCGTGGTAGGAAAGTCGTTGGCGGAGCTTGGAAGGGAGGCGCATAGGTGGATAAGCCCTGAAGGTGACGTCGTGATTACCTGTAGGGCCGTGTCAGGTAAAAAAAAGATAACCCCTGGTGCGGATATTTTTTGCGATCAACCGATTCGCTTGACCGAAACCCAATAACGGGTGAAGTACTTCACCTGGATCGGCAGTGTTGCCTGCAGATTGGCCAGTACCGCATCGGTGGAATCCAGGCGGAAGGTCCCGGAGACACGCAGGCGTGCCGACGCCAAGTCGCATTGCAGGACGCCAGGGCGGTAGCGGGCGAGGTCTTCGATCACCTCTGCGAGGCGAGCATTCAATACGATCAACTGACCCTCGACCCAGGCCGCCTGTGAGCTGCGGTACGCGTGGTTAACCCCCACGTGTTGGCGATCAAAGTCAGCGCTTTCACCGGCACTGAGTAGCCGCGCATGGCTGGGTTGGTCACCAGGCGCTACGCTCACCCGATCCTCCAGGACGCCGACACGTGTGGAATCTGGCAACTGGCGCACGTTGAATGTGGTGCCCAAGGCCTGGATTCGGCCTTGGCGCGTCTCGACATAAAAGGGCGTTTGGCCACCCCGCTTGCCTGTGTGGATAAGTACTTCACCTTCACGCAGGCGGATCAAACGCTGACGCCCATCGAATACCACGTCAATTGCCGTACGGGTGTTCAGATCAATTCGCGTGCCGTCAGCCAACTCGACACGTCGGCGCTCACCCACGGAGGTCCGGTAGTCGGCCCATACGTTGCCAAGGGGCGTGTGTTGCTGAACATTCCAGCCGAGGTATCCGGTACCGCCCATCACCAGCATCCACTTCAACACCTGGCGACGTTGCTGGCTGGTCGACAATGCGCGGCGGGTGAAATCCTGGGGCAGGGCGCCGAGGCTGCGCTGCAACTGCTCCATCTGGTTCCACGCGGCCTGATGGGACGGATCGCCGTTGAGCCATTGTTGCCAGGCATGGCGCTCGGCGGCGGTCGGTGTCTGGGATTGAAACTGTACATACCAACTGGCAGCGGCCTCGAAGGTCTTGCGATCAGGCGCCGCCATTACAAGCTGGCCATGATCAGCGAGCATTCAGTCAATGCACGGATCATGTGCTTCTTCACCGTGGTCAGTGACACTTGGAGCTGATCGGCGATCTGTTGATAAGTCAGCCCCTCGATCTGAGACAGCATGAAAATCCGCCGGGCCCGCTCGCCGAGTGCAGACAAGGCTTTATCCACAGCCACTAAGGTCTCGAGGATGATGGCTTTATCTTCTTCGCTGATGGCTATCGCTTCAGGCCGTTCGGCCAAGGTCTGCTTGTAGGCCTGTTCGATGGCGTGCCGACGGTAACGATCAATCACCAGGCCTCTGGCGACGGTCGCCAAATAGTCACGCGGTTCAACGATCTGCGCCGCATGCCGCCCGCCCAGGATGCGCACGAACGTATCGTGCGCCACATCGGCCGCATCGCAGGCGTTATGCAACTTACCTTTGAGCCACCCATGCAGCCAGGAATGGTGCTGCTCATAGATGTTCTGGACCGCAGCCGTGTGTGAGGAAGGGGACATAGGGCATGACAAGGCAGGTTAATGATAATCGCTATTATTAACTGCCCTGCGGTTTTCTCACAATAGATCTCTTTTTGCCGTGCTCACCACCGAGTGGAAGGTTTCGGCTGGCGTTGTCGTGGACAGAATACAGCCAGATTCACTGATTTCTGTGGATTAAGCCCTGTGAATAACCGCTCCTGTGCCCAGTTGATAACAGGGCCTGAAACCTGAGCAAAAACCCCTCTGTGGATAACCACCTGTTTAATCCACAGGCTTAAAGCACTTATCCAACGGCCTCATTGACACATGACCACAGACTTTTGAATCGCTGTACACAACGTAAATTAAGGCCTGTAGAGATCTATCCACAGAAATGTTGTTCAGTAGAAATAAACATAAAAACAAAGCTTTAATATATTTCTCTCTTTTAATTTCTATTGTCTGTGATTCATCCACAGCTGGTTAAATTTTGTGCAAAGGGTTCTTTAGGAAGGGCTAAGTCCCTATACTTGCCGCCAAAGCTCTAAAACCAGCTCAACCAATCAATTCCTAATTACCTACATAAGCAGGCACGAGGTGCGTGGTGGATTTCCCTTCCCGTTTTGAAGTGATCGTCATCGGCGGCGGTCATGCCGGTACCGAGGCAGCACTGGCGTCAGCACGCATGGGCGTAAAAACCCTGTTGTTGACGCATAACGTGGAAACCCTCGGTGCCATGAGTTGCAACCCCGCCATCGGTGGGATCGGCAAAAGCCACCTGGTCAAGGAAATCGACGCCCTTGGCGGTGTGATGGCCATGGCGACCGACAAAGGTGGCATCCAATTTCGCGTGCTCAACAGCCGCAAAGGTCCGGCCGTACGTGCCACTCGGGCACAGGCTGACCGCATCCTGTACAAGGCTGCCGTTCGCGAAACCCTGGAAAACCAGCCGAACCTGTGGATATTTCAACAAGCAGCGGATGACCTGATCGTCGAGCAAGACCAGGTACGCGGTGTCGTCACGCAAATGGGCCTGCGCTTCCTGGCAGAATCCGTGGTGTTGACCACCGGCACGTTCCTCGGCGGACTTATCCACATTGGTATGCAGAATTACTCCGGTGGCCGCGCCGGCGATCCGCCGTCGATTGCCCTGGCAAAACGCCTGCGGGAACTGCCGCTGCGCGTCGGTCGCTTGAAAACCGGGACCCCGCCGCGTATTGACGGGCGTTCTGTGGACTTCTCGGTGATGACCGAACAAGCCGGCGATACGCCGATCCCAGTCATGTCGTTCATGGGTTCCAAAGAGCAGCACCCCAAACAGGTCAGTTGCTGGATTACCCACACCAATGCACGTACCCACGAGATCATCGCCGCGAACCTCGACCGTTCGCCGATGTATTCCGGGGTGATCGAAGGCATTGGCCCGCGTTATTGCCCGTCGATCGAAGACAAGATCCATCGCTTTGCCGACAAGGAAAGCCATCAGGTCTTCATCGAACCCGAGGGCTTGACCACCCACGAGCTGTACCCGAACGGGATTTCCACTTCCCTGCCGTTCGACGTGCAAATCCAGATCGTGCAATCGATTCGTGGTATGGAAAACGCACACATCGTGCGTCCGGGCTACGCCATCGAGTACGACTACTTCGACCCGCGTGACCTGAAGTACAGCCTGGAAACCAAAGTGATCGGCGGTCTGTTCTTCGCTGGGCAAATCAACGGCACCACCGGTTACGAAGAAGCCGGCGCCCAGGGTTTGCTGGCCGGGACCAATGCCGCACTGCGTGCTCAAGGCAAAGACAGCTGGTGCCCGCGTCGCGATGAAGCGTACATCGGTGTGTTGGTGGACGACCTGATTACCCTGGGTACCCAGGAACCGTACCGGATGTTCACTTCCCGGGCGGAATATCGCCTGATCCTGCGGGAAGACAACGCCGACCTGCGCCTGACCGAGAAAGGTCGCGAGCTGGGCCTGGTCGATGACGCACGCTGGGAAGCCTTCTGCAAAAAACGCGAAAGCATCACGCTCGAAGAGCAGCGCCTGAAAAGCACCTGGGTTCGCCCGGGCACTGAACAAGGCGACGCGATTGCGGAAAAATTCGGCACGCCGCTGACCCACGAGTACAACTTGTTGAACCTGCTGTCGCGTCCGGAAATCGACTACGCCGGTCTGGTCGAATTGACTGGCCAGGGCGCAGAAGACCCACAGGTTGCCGAGCAGGTCGAAATCAAGACCAAATACGCCGGTTACATAGACCGCCAGCAGGATGAGATCGCTCGCCTGCGCGCCAGTGAAGACACCAAGCTGCCTACGGATATCGACTACACCGGAATTTCCGGGCTGTCGAAAGAAATCCAAAGCAAGCTGGGGATAACTCGGCCGCAGACTTTGGGTCAGGCTTCACGTATCCCCGGCGTCACCCCGGCAGCGATTTCGCTGTTGATGATCCATTTGAAAAAACGCGGCGCGGGCCGTCAGTTGGAGCAAAGCGCTTGAGTTCGTTGGTCACCTCGCAACACGCCGAAGAGTTATCCACAGGTGCGCGCCAGTTGGGCGTCGACCTGACCCCGGCCCAGCATGAATTGCTGTTGGGCTACCTGGCCCTGTTGATCAAATGGAACAAGGCTTACAACCTGACCGCAGTGCGTGATCCCGACGAAATGGTCTCCCGCCATCTGCTCGACAGCTTGAGCGTGATGCCGTTTATCGAAAACGGTCGTTGGCTCGACGTGGGCAGTGGCGGCGGCATGCCCGGCATCCCGCTGGCGATCCTGTTTCCCGAGTCGCAAGTGACCTGCCTTGATAGCAATGGCAAGAAGACCCGCTTCCTGACTCAGGTCAAACTCGAACTCAAACTGGATAACCTGCAAGTTATCCACAGCCGGGTCGAAGGCTTCACGCCTGAACTGCCTTTCAACGGAATCGTTTCCCGGGCATTCAGCAGCATGGAGAACTTCAGCAACTGGACCCGCCATCTGGGCGATCGTGACACCCGTTGGCTGGCAATGAAGGGCGTTCATCCAAGCGACGAGCTGTTAGCATTGCCGGCAGACTTCCACCTCGATAGCGAACACGCCTTGGCCGTACCCGGTTGCCAAGGCCAACGCCATCTGCTGATACTGCGCCGCACGGCATGATTGGGAACACAAGCAAGAATGGCTAAGGTATTCGCGATAGCGAACCAGAAAGGTGGCGTGGGCAAAACCACCACCTGCATCAACCTCGCAGCATCCCTGGTCGCCACCAAGCGTCGGGTGCTGCTGATCGATCTCGATCCACAGGGCAACGCCACCATGGGTAGCGGTGTGGATAAACACGGCCTGGAAAACTCGGTCTACGACCTGCTGATTGGTGAGTGCGACCTGGCCCAAGCCATGCACTACTCCGAACACGGCGGTTACCAACTGCTGCCGGCCAACCGCGATTTGACCGCGGCGGAAGTGGTGCTGCTGGAAATGCAGATGAAAGAAAGCCGTCTGCGCAGCGCATTGGCGCCGATCCGCGAGAACTACGACTACATTTTGATCGACTGCCCACCGTCATTGTCGATGCTGACATTGAACGCGCTGGTGGCCGCCGACGGCGTGATTATCCCCATGCAGTGCGAGTACTACGCACTGGAAGGCTTGAGCGACCTTGTGGATAACATCAAGCGTATTGCCGAGCTGCTCAACCCGAACCTGCAGATCGAAGGCTTGCTGCGCACCATGTTCGATCCGCGCCTGAGCCTGATGAATGATGTGTCGGCCCAGCTCAAGGAACACTTCGGCGAGCAGCTGTACGACACCGTGATTCCACGCAACATCCGCCTGGCCGAAGCACCCAGCTATGGCATGCCTGCGCTGGCATACGACAAGACTTCGCGTGGTGCCATTGCCTACCTGGCGCTGGCCGGCGAGATGGTTCGTCGCCAACGCCGCAACTCACGCACCGCTGCAGCCCAGCCAACTTAAGGAATCCCCATGGCCGTCAAGAAACGAGGTCTCGGACGTGGACTGGATGCACTGTTGAGTGGTCCGACCGTCACATCGCTTGAAGAACAGGCGGTGCAGGCCGACGAACGCGAGCTGCAACACCTGCCCCTGGACCTTATCCAGCGCGGCAAATACCAGCCTCGCCGGGACATGGACCCGCAGGCGCTGGAAGAGCTGGCCAATTCGATCAAGGCTCAGGGCGTGATGCAGCCGATCGTGGTGCGTCCGATTGGGGGTGGCCGCTTTGAAATCATCGCCGGTGAACGCCGCTGGCGCGCGAGCCAGCAGGCCGGCAAGGACACCATCCCGGCGATGGTGCGCGATGTGCCGGATGAAACCGCCATCGCCATGGCGTTGATCGAGAACATCCAGCGCGAAGACCTCAACCCGATTGAAGAAGCCATCGCGCTGCAACGTTTGCAGCAGGAATTCCAGCTGACCCAACAACAAGTGGCCGAGGCGGTGGGGAAATCCCGCGTTACCGTTTCGAACTTGCTGCGCCTGATCGCACTGCCGGAAGTCATCAAGACCATGCTTTCCCACGGCGATCTGGAGATGGGTCACGCCCGTGCTTTGCTCGGTTTGCCGGAAAATCAACAGGTTGAAGGGGCGCGACACGTTGTCGCACGAGGTCTCACCGTTCGTCAGACCGAGGCCCTGGTTCGCCAATGGCTCAGCGGCAAACCTGCACCGGTCGAAACGGCCAAACCTGATCCGGATATCGCACGTCTCGAGCAGCGCCTGGCCGAGCGCCTAGGCTCTGCGGTGCAAATTCGCCACGGTAAGAAAGGCAAAGGACAATTGGTCATCGGATATAACTCCCTTGATGAGCTTCAGGGCGTCCTTGCTCACATCCGCTGAAACATTTGCTTATGTAGCGCGTGATCGGAAATCACTACCCGGCAGTTGAATAGGGGCAGAACCGCCCCTATACTCTGCGCGCATTTTGTCGGCACAAATTATGCCAAGTTATTGATTTCCGGCAGCCGACCGTTGAGGAGCAAGAGTGATGGAAACCCGCACGCCAAACACGTTGCCGTTCCATCGCTTGGCCGTTTTTCCGGTTTTATTGGCTCAATTTGTCGTTTTGCTGATCGCCGCGTTGGCGCTTTGGTATTGGCATGGAGTCGTAGCCGGATATTCAGGACTTTGCGGAGGCCTGATAGCTTTGCTGCCCAATATGTATTTTGCTCACAGGGCCTTTCGGTTTTCCGGCGCCCGAGCAGCCCAGGCTATCGTCCGGTCTTTTTATGCCGGCGAGGCGGGGAAACTGATTTTGACGGCAGTGCTGTTTGCACTGACCTTTGCAGGTGTGAAGCCATTGGCGCCGCTGGCTGTATTCGGCGTCTTCGTGTTGACCCAACTGGTCAGCTGGTTCGCTCCCCTGCTAATGAAAACAAGACTTTCGAAACCTTAGGGCGTTTGAGGCAACCATGGCAGAAACAACCGCTTCGGGCTATATCCAGCACCACTTGCAGAACCTGACCTTCGGTCAGCTTCCTAATGGCGGCTGGGGCTTTGCCCACTCCGCAGCAGAGGCCAAAGAAATGGGCTTCTGGGCTTTCCACCTGGACACTCTGGGCTGGTCGGTCGCATTGGGTCTGATCTTCGTCCTGATTTTCCGCATGGCGGCAAAGAAGGCAACGTCCGGTCAGCCAGGTGCTTTGCAGAACTTCGTTGAAGTACTGGTCGAATTCGTCGATGGCAGCGTGAAGGACAGCTTCCATGGCCGTAGCCCGGTGATTGCACCGTTGGCACTGACCATCTTCGTCTGGGTGTTCCTGATGAACGCCGTCGACCTGATCCCGGTCGACTGGATTCCTCAGCTGGCCATCCTGATTACGGGCGATGCGCACATTCCATTCCGTGCCGTATCGACGACTGACCCTAACGCCACCCTGGGCATGGCCCTGTCGGTGTTTGCGTTGATCATTTTCTACAGCATCAAGGTCAAGGGCATCGGCGGCTTTATCGGCGAACTGACCCTGCACCCGTTCGGCAGCAAGAACATCTTCGTTCAAGCCCTGCTGATTCCGGTGAACTTCCTGCTGGAATTCGTGACCCTGATCGCCAAGCCGATTTCCCTGGCGCTGCGACTGTTCGGCAACATGTATGCCGGCGAGCTGGTGTTCATTCTGATCGCTGTGATGTTCGGCAGTGGTCTGCTCTGGCTTAGCGGCCTGGGCGTGGTTCTGCAGTGGGCGTGGGCTGTGTTCCACATCCTGATCATTACCCTGCAGGCCTTCATCTTCATGATGCTGACCATCGTCTACCTGTCGATGGCACACGAAGAGAACCATTAAGACCAGTCTCGACTAGTCTGATGTCCTTCCCGGTGAAACGGGAAGGTGGCCCACCAGGGCTATGAAACGATTTGTTTTACCGCTTTAAAATCTAAAAAACCTAAACCATACGACGTAAAAGTCGGGAGGAAAGATGGAAACTGTAGTTGGTCTAACCGCTATCGCTGTTGCACTGTTGATCGGCCTGGGCGCCCTGGGTACTGCCATTGGTTTCGGCCTGCTGGGCGGCAAATTCCTGGAAGGCGCAGCGCGTCAACCAGAAATGGTTCCAATGCTGCAAGTTAAAATGTTCATCGTCGCCGGCCTGCTCGACGCCGTGACCATGATCGGCGTTGGTATCGCTCTGTTCTTCACCTTCGCGAACCCCTTCGTTGGTCAACTCGCTGGCTAATCACTCGAATTTTCGAGTTGATTGGAGTGATGGACAACGAATGAGCGAGGTGTTGGCGTGAACATTAATGCAACCCTGATTGGCCAATCCGTTGCGTTCTTCATTTTTGTAGTGTTTTGCATGAAGTTCGTGTGGCCTCCGGTCATCGCGGCTTTGCACGAACGTCAGAAGAAGATCGCTGATGGCTTGGACGCTGCCAGCCGTGCAGCTCGCGACCTGGAGTTGGCCCAAGAGAAAGTGGGTCATCAACTGCGCGATGCTAAAGCACAGGCAGCTGAAATCATTGAGCAAGCCAAGAAGCGCGGTAACCAGATCGTCGAAGAGGCTGTTGAAAAAGCCCGCGTCGAAGCTGACCGTGTGAAGGCTTCGGCTCATGCCGAGATCGAACAGGAACTGAACGGCGTCAAAGACGCGCTGCGTGCCCAACTGGGTGCTCTGGCGGTCGGCGGTGCTGAGAAGATCCTCGGTGCCACAATCGATCAAAACGCGCACGCGGAGCTGGTTAACAAACTGGCTGCTGAAATTTAAGCGAGGGCGATCATGGCAGAACTGACCACGTTGGCCCGACCTTACGCTAAGGCAGCCTTCGAGCACGCCCAGGCCCACCAGCAGCTGGCCTCTTGGTCAGCCATGCTCGGCCTGGCTGCAGCAGTGTCGCAAGACGACACCATGCAGCGCGTGCTCAAGGCCCCGCGCCTGACGAGCGCAGACAAGGCCGCCACTTTTATTGAAGTGTGCGGCGACAAGTTTGATGTGAAAGTGCAGAACTTCATCCACGTCGTTGCCGAAAACGACCGTCTCCCGCTTTTGCCGGAGATTGCCGCTCTGTTCGACCTGTACAAGGCCGAAGCAGAGAAATCGGTAGACGTTGAAGTGACCAGTGCTTTTGCATTGAACCAAGAACAGCAAGACAAACTCGCCAAGGTTCTCAGTGCACGACTCAATCGGGAAGTGCGCCTGCAAGCTTCGGAGGACGCATCCCTGATTGGTGGTGTTGTTATCCGTGCCGGCGACCTGGTTATCGATGGCTCGATTCGCGGCAAAATCGCGAAACTTGCCGAAGCATTGAAATCTTGAGTTTGAAGGGGCAGCAGAGCAATGCAGCAACTCAATCCTTCCGAAATAAGTGAAATTATCAAGGGCCGCATCGACAAGCTCGATGTGACCTCCCAAGCCCGTAACGAAGGCACTGTCGTCAGCGTATCTGACGGCATCGTGCGGATTCACGGTCTGGCCGACGTTATGTACGGCGAGATGATCGAGTTTCCGGGCGGCGTCTACGGTATGGCCCTCAACCTGGAGCAAGACTCCGTAGGTGCCGTTGTATTGGGCGCGTACACCAGTCTGGCTGAAGGCATGAGCGCCAAGTGCACCGGCCGCATCCTGGAGGTTCCGGTTGGTAAGGAACTGCTGGGTCGCGTAGTCGACGCACTGGGTAACCCTGTTGACGGTAAAGGTCCACTGGGCAACACCGAGACCGACGCGGTCGAGAAAGTTGCTCCAGGCGTGATCTGGCGTAAGTCGGTAGACCAGCCTGTACAGACTGGCTACAAGGCTGTCGATGCCATGATCCCTGTCGGCCGTGGCCAGCGTGAGCTGATCATCGGTGACCGTCAGATCGGTAAAACCGCTCTGGCGATCGACGCGATCATCAACCAGAAGAACAGCGGCATTTTCTGCGTCTACGTAGCCATCGGTCAGAAGCAATCGACCATCGCCAACGTGGTTCGCAAGCTGGAAGAAAACGGCGCCCTGGCCAACACGATCATCGTGGCTGCCAGTGCTTCGGAATCTCCTGCGCTGCAATTCCTGGCACCGTACTCCGGTTGCACCATGGGTGAATTCTTCCGCGACCGCGGTGAAGACGCGCTGATCGTTTATGACGATCTGTCCAAGCAAGCAGTGGCTTACCGCCAGATTTCCCTGCTGCTGCGCCGTCCACCAGGCCGTGAAGCCTACCCAGGCGACGTGTTCTATCTCCACTCCCGTCTGCTGGAGCGCGCATCCCGCGTTTCTGAAGAATACGTAGAGAAGTTCACTAACGGCGCAGTGACCGGCAAAACCGGTTCCCTGACCGCATTGCCGATCATCGAAACCCAGGCTGGCGACGTTTCCGCGTTCGTTCCGACCAACGTGATTTCCATCACCGACGGTCAGATCTTCCTGGAATCGGCCATGTTCAACTCGGGCATCCGCCCTGCAGTGAACGCCGGTGTTTCGGTATCCCGTGTGGGTGGTGCCGCTCAGACCAAGATCATCAAGAAGCTCTCCGGTGGTATCCGTACCGCTCTGGCTCAGTACCGTGAACTGGCGGCATTCGCCCAGTTCGCTTCTGACCTGGACGAAGCGACCCGTAAGCAACTTGAGCATGGTCAGCGCGTTACCGAGCTGATGAAGCAGAAGCAATACGCCCCAATGTCGATCGCTGACATGGCGTTGTCGCTGTATGCCGCTGAGCGTGGGTTCCTGACCGACGTTGAAATCGCCAAGGTCGGCAGCTTTGAACAAGCGCTGATTGCTTACTTCAACCGCGATCACGCCGAATTGATGGCGAAGATCAACGTGAAGGGTGACTTCAATGACGATATCGACGCTGGCATGAAAGCCGGTATCGAGAAGTTCAAGGCCACCCAAACCTGGTAAGCCGCAGCGGGAGCCGCAAGGCTCCCGCTTGCTAACCTGATAGGTGTTACATGGCAGGCGCAAAAGAGATTCGCAGTAAGATTGCGAGCATCAAAAGCACGCAAAAAATTACCAGCGCCATGGAAAAAGTGGCGGTCAGCAAAATGCGCAAGGCACAAATGCGCATGGCTGCTAGCCGTCCTTATGCGGAACGTATCCGCCAGGTAATTGGGCATCTGGCCAACGCCAACCCGGAATACCGCCACCCGTTCATGATCGAACGCGCCGTCAAGCGTGTGGGTTATGTGGTAGTGAGCAGTGACCGTGGTTTGTGCGGTGGTTTGAATACCAACCTGTTCAAGGCCCTGGTCAAGGACATGGCGGTAAACCGCGAAAACGGCGTCGAGATCGATCTGTGTGTTGTTGGTAGCAAGGGTGCGGCCTTTTTCCGTAACTTCGGCGGTAACGTCGTTGCAGCTATCAGCCACCTGGGTGAAGAGCCGTCGATCAATGATTTGATCGGCAGTGTGAAGGTGATGCTGGATGCGTACCTGGAAGGCCGGATTGACCGCCTGTCCGTGGTATCCAACAAGTTCATCAACACCATGACCCAGCAGCCAACCGTGGAGCAATTGATTCCACTGGTGGCGACTCCGGATCAGGAACTCAAGCACCACTGGGACTACCTCTACGAACCAGACGCCAAAGAGCTGCTTGACGGCTTGATGGTGCGCTACGTGGAGTCGCAGGTGTACCAGGCGGTGGTCGAGAACAACGCAGCTGAACAAGCGGCGCGGATGATCGCGATGAAAAACGCTACCGATAACGCCGGTGATCTGATCAGCGATTTGCAGCTGATCTACAACAAGGCGCGTCAGGCTGCGATCACCCAAGAGATCTCGGAAATCGTCGGCGGCGCTGCCGCGGTTTAACGGTTCAAATATTCAGAGGATCCAGCTATGAGTAGCGGACGTATCGTTCAAATCATCGGCGCCGTTATCGACGTGGAATTTCCACGCGACAGCGTACCGAGCATCTACAACGCGCTGAAAGTACAAGGCGCGGAAACTACTCTGGAAGTTCAGCAGCAGCTGGGCGACGGCGTAGTTCGTACCATTGCGATGGGTTCCACCGAAGGCTTGAAGCGCGGTCTGGACGTTGTCGACACTGGCGCTGCCATCTCCGTACCGGTCGGTAAAGCGACCCTGGGCCGGATCATGGACGTACTGGGTAACCCGATTGACGAAGCTGGCCCGATCGACACCGAAGAGCGCTGGGGCATTCACCGTCCAGCACCTTCGTTCGCCGAACAAGCTGGCGGCAACGACCTGCTGGAAACCGGCATCAAGGTTATCGACCTGGTTTGCCCGTTCGCCAAGGGCGGTAAAGTCGGTCTGTTCGGTGGTGCCGGTGTAGGCAAGACCGTAAACATGATGGAACTGATCCGTAACATCGCCATCGAGCACAGCGGTTATTCCGTGTTCGCCGGTGTGGGTGAGCGTACTCGTGAGGGTAACGACTTCTACCACGAGATGAAGGACTCCAACGTTCTGGACAAAGTGGCACTGGTTTACGGTCAGATGAACGAGCCGCCGGGAAACCGTCTGCGCGTAGCACTGACTGGCCTGACCATGGCCGAGAAGTTCCGTGACGAAGGTAACGACGTTCTGCTGTTCGTCGACAACATCTACCGTTACACCCTGGCCGGTACTGAAGTATCCGCACTGCTGGGCCGTATGCCTTCGGCAGTAGGTTACCAGCCGACCCTGGCTGAAGAGATGGGCGTTCTGCAAGAACGTATCACTTCGACCAAGGAAGGTTCGATCACTTCGATCCAAGCGGTATACGTACCTGCGGATGACTTGACCGACCCGTCGCCTGCGACCACCTTCGCCCACTTGGACGCCACCGTCGTACTGTCCCGTGACATCGCTTCCCTGGGTATCTACCCAGCGGTCGATCCACTCGACTCGACTTCGCGCCAGCTGGACCCGAACGTGATCGGCCAGGAGCACTACGACACCGCTCGCGGCGTTCAGTACGTGCTGCAGCGTTACAAAGAACTGAAGGACATCATTGCGATCCTGGGTATGGACGAGCTGTCGGAAACCGACAAGCAGTTGGTATCCCGCGCTCGTAAGATCCAGCGCTTCTTGTCGCAGCCGTTCTTCGTGGCTGAAGTCTTCACCGGTGCCTCGGGTAAATACGTTTCCCTGAAAGACACCATTGCTGGCTTCAAAGGCATCCTCAACGGTGACTACGACCACCTGCCAGAACAAGCGTTCTACATGGTCGGCGGCATCGAAGAAGCGATCGAGAAAGCCAAGAAACTGTAATCCAAGCGCCCGGTAACGGGCGCTCATCAGGTTGAGGCAATCAGATGGCTATGACAGTCCATTGCGATATCGTCAGCGCGGAAGGGGAAATCTTCTCCGGTCTGGTAGAAATGGTGATTGCACACGGCGACCTGGGTGACCTGGGTATTGCCATGGGCCACGCGCCGTTGATCACCAGCTTGAAGCCAGGTCCGATCACGCTGACCAAGCAAGGCGGGGAAAAAGAGGTGTTTTACATCTCTGGTGGTTTCCTCGAGGTTCAGCCGAACATGGTCAAGGTACTTGCCGACACTGTGCAACGTGCTGGCGACCTGGATGAAGCCTCCGCTCAGGAAGCCGTCAAGGCTGCCGAGAAAGCCCTGAACGAAAAGGGTGCGGACTTCGACTACAGCGCTGCTGCTGTACGTCTGGCTGAGGCTGCAGCTCAGCTGCGCACGCTCCAGCAGATCCGTAAGAAGTAAGCGGCCACGCCGTCATGCTTCATGCGCGATTGATTAAAAAGGGTAGCCTCGGCTACCCTTTTTCTTTTTCAGCAAAACACTTCGTTGGTCTGACGCCGGACCGCCCAGGATTGGTAGCCATTCATGTCTCTTGAAATCGTCATTCTCGCCGCGGGCCAGGGCACCCGTATGCGTTCGGCCCTGCCCAAGGTGCTGCACCCGGTTGCCGGCAACTCCATGCTTGGCCATGTTATCCACAGCGCTCGACAACTCCACCCACAGCGCATTCACGTGGTGATCGGTCACGGTGCGGATGTGGTGCGTGAACGCCTCGCCGCAGACGACTTGAATTTTGTTCTCCAAGACAAGCAACTGGGTACCGGCCACGCCACCGCGCAGGCGGTGCCGTTCATCACCGCCGATACGGTGTTGATCCTCTACGGCGACGTACCGTTGATCGAAGTGGAAACCCTGCAACGCCTCCTCAAGCACGTCGTGCCTGGCCAGATGGGCCTGCTGACCGTCGAACTGGACGACCCTACCGGCTATGGGCGCATCGTGCGTAATGCCGACGGCAAGGTCGCGGCTATCGTGGAGCACAAGGACGCAAGCGAGGCCCAACGCGCGATCACCGAAGGTAACACCGGAATTCTCGCAGTACCGGCCAATAAGCTCGCTGACTGGATGAGCCGTCTGTCCAACAACAATGCTCAAGGCGAGTACTACCTCACCGACGTCATCGAAATGGCCGTGAGCGATGGCCTGCTGGTCGCCACCGAACAACCCCACGACCCGATGGAAGTGCAGGGCGCCAACGACCGTAAGCAGCTTGCAGAGCTTGAACGCCACTACCAGTTGCGCGAAGGTCGTCGCCTGATGGCTCAGGGTGTGACCCTGCGCGACCCGGCACGCTTCGATGTGCGCGGTGAAGTCAGCGTGGGCCGCGATGTGCTGATCGATATCAACGTGATCCTCGAAGGCCGTGTGATCATCGAAGACGACGTGGTGATCGGCCCTAACTGTGTGATCAAGGACAGTACCCTGCGCAAGGGGGCGGTGATCAAGGCCAACAGCCATATCGACGGCGCCGTGATGGGCGAGGGCAGCGATGCCGGCCCGTTTGCGCGGCTGCGTCCGGGGACAGTGATGGGCGCCAGGGCGCACGTTGGCAATTTCGTCGAGCTGAAAAACGCGAAAATGGGTGACGATGCGAAGGCCGGCCACTTGGCCTACCTCGGTGATGCTGTGATCGGTGCTCGCAGCAACATCGGCGCCGGCGCAATCACCTGCAACTACGACGGCGCCAACAAGTACCAGACCACTATTGGTGAGGACGTATTTATCGGCTCGAATAACTCGCTGATTGCGCCAGTGACTATCGGTGATGGTTCGAACACTGCTGCGGGCTCAACCATCAACCAGGATGTGGATAAGTCCCAACTGGCCGTAGCCCGCGCCCGCCAACGCAATATCGACGGCTGGAAACGCCCGGTCAAAATCAAAAAGACCTGAGTTATCCACGGCCTCATCAGCAACGCTATCCAAATGTGGGAGGGGGCTTGCTCCCGATGGCGATGGTTCAGTCGATGCAAAGTTGACTGATCTGTCGCCATCGGGAGCAAGCCCCCTCCCACATTTGTTTTGTATAGCTTGAAAAAAATGAGGTTTGCTGCTTGACGATCTTTCGCCGATAGGTTTTGATTGCCTTCGTTATCTTTCGAAACGAAACTTATCATTGCCATGTCGAAACGAAATACACCCCAACGGCGCCACAACATCCTGACCTTGCTCAATGAACAGGGCGAAGTCAGCGTGGACGAATTGGCCAAGCGTTTCGAAACCTCGGAAGTCACCATCCGCAAGGACCTGGCCGCGCTGGAAAGCAACGGCCTGTTGCTGCGCCGCTACGGTGGCGCAATCACCATGCCCCAGGAGCTGGTGGGCGATGCCACTCAACCGGTGTCGGTCTACAAGCGTGCGATTGCGCGTGCTGCGGTCATGCGCCTGCGCGAACACGCACGCATCATTATCGACAGCGGCAGCACCACCGCCGCGATGATCCCCGAGCTGGGCCACCAGCCCGGCCTGGTGGTGATGACCAACTCCCTGCACGTGGCCAGCGCCTTGAGCGAACTGGAACACGAGCCGGTGTTGTTGATGACCGGCGGCACCTGGGACCCGCATTCGGATTCGTTCCAGGGCCAGGTCGCCGAGCAAGTACTGCGATCCTACGACTTTGATCAACTGTTCATCGGCGCCGACGGCATCGATTTGCAGCGCGGTACCACCACCTTCAACGAGTTGCTGGGCCTGAGCCGTGTCATGGCTGAGGTCGCCCGTGAAGTGGTGGTGATGGTCGAATCGGACAAGATCGGCCGCAAGATTCCCAACCTGGAACTGCCCTGGAGCAGCGTCCATACCCTTATCACCGATGATCGCCTGCCGCTTGAGGCCCGCGACCAGATCCAAGCCCGCGGCATTACGCTGATATGCGCGGCAATCATCTAGGAGAAACACCATGTGTGGCATCGTAGGCGCAGTCGCTGAACGTAACGTAACCGCCATCCTGCTCGAAGGCCTCAAGCGCCTGGAATACCGTGGCTATGACAGCGCCGGTGTGGCCGTCTTCACCAATGCCGGCAAGCTCGAGCGCATGCGCCGCCCGGGCAAGGTCAGCGAGTTGGAGCAAGCCCTGCTTGGCGAGCCGCTGGTAGGTCGCCTTGGGATTGCCCACACCCGTTGGGCGACCCACGGTGCGCCGTGCGAACGCAATGCCCACCCGCACTTCTCCGGTGACCTGGCGGTGGTCCATAACGGCATCATCGAAAACCACGAAGTGCTGCGTGAGCAACTCAAAGGCTTGGGTTATGTGTTCACCTCGGACACCGACACCGAAGTCATCGCTCACCTGCTCAACCACAAACTCAAGGACCTTGGCGACCTGACCGTCGCCCTGAAGGCCACGGTCAAGGAACTGCACGGCGCCTATGGCCTGGCCGTGGTCAGCGCCAGCCAGCCCGACCGCGTGGTTGCCGCCCGCAGTGGCAGCCCGTTGGTGATCGGCCTGGGCCTGGGTGAAAACTTCCTCGCCTCCGACCAACTGGCCCTGCGCCAGGTCACCGACCGCTTCATGTACCTGGAAGAAGGCGATATCGCCGACATCCGCCGTGAAAGCGTGCAGATCTGGGACGTTAACGGTCAATCCGTCGAGCGAGAAGCCGTGCAATACCGCGACGGTGCCGAAGCCGCCGACAAAGGTGAATACCGCCACTTCATGCTCAAGGAAATCCACGAGCAGCCAGCCGTGGTGCAACGCACCCTGGAAGGTCGCCTGAGCCAGAACCAGGTACTGGTCAACGCCTTCGGTCCGCAAGCTGCCGAACTGTTCGCCAAAGTGCGCAACGTGCAGATAGTGGCCTGCGGTACCAGCTACCACGCCGGCATGGTTGCCCGTTACTGGCTGGAAGAACTGGCCGGCATCCCGTGCCAGGTGGAAGTCGCCAGTGAGTTCCGCTACCGCAAGGTGGTGGTGCAACCCGACACCCTGTTCGTGACCATCTCCCAGTCCGGCGAAACCGCCGACACCCTGGCGGCCTTGCGCAATGCCAAGGAGCTGGGCTTCCTGGCCAGCCTGGCCATCTGCAACGTCAGCATCAGCTCCCTGGTGCGCGAATCCGACCTGACCCTGCTGACCCAGGCCGGTCGCGAAATCGGCGTGGCCTCCACCAAAGCCTTCACCACCCAACTGGTTGGCCTGTTGTTGCTCACCCTGTCCCTGGGTCAGGTTCGCGGCACCCTGGCCGAAGGCGTCGAAGCGACCCTGGTCGAAGAACTGCGCCGCCTGCCAACCCGCCTGGGTGAAGCCCTGGCAATGGACAGCACCGTGGAAAAAGTCGCCGAACTGTTCGCCGACAAGAACCACACCCTGTTCCTTGGCCGTGGCGCGCAATACCCAGTGGCGATGGAAGGCTCACTCAAGCTCAAGGAAATTTCGTACATCCATGCCGAAGCCTACCCGGCCGGTGAGCTCAAACACGGCCCATTGGCCCTGGTGGATGACGACATGCCGGTGGTCACCGTGGCGCCGAACAACGAACTGTTGGAAAAACTCAAATCCAACCTGCAGGAAGTCCGCGCCCGTGGCGGCCAGCTGGTGGTGTTCGCCGATGAGAAAGCCGGCATGACCAATGGGGAAGGCACCCACGTCATCAACATGCCGCACATCAATGACACCCTGTCGCCGATCCTCTACACCATCCCGCTGCAACTGCTGTCGTACTACGTTGCCGTGCTCAAGGGCACCGACGTGGACCAGCCGCGCAACCTGGCGAAGTCGGTGACGGTGGAGTAACCCGCTACGCCCTGGAGACCCGCCCGGGTCTCCAGGCTACCGCGAAAGGACGCGACCTCGATGCAAACCCCTTCCCTGATCCACCAACGTCTGAACAACCGCCGATTCACCGTCGCCAACAACGCCCAAGGACTATCTGGCGCGGGTACGGTGTTTCATTACCTTGTTGAAGGTGATGCCATTTCCGGCACTTACCAGGGCGGGCGGATTCGGCTGGGCACGCAAGTGGGGCGAGTGACCGGTGTGGATACCATTGAACTGCTGTATCAGTGCCTGACGCTGGAAGGTGAGCTGCTGTCCGGTTGGTCACGTGGCAGGGTCGGCCTGGATCAAGCCGGGCGGCCTACCCTGAGTTTTGTATGGGGCTGGTTGTCGGGGGCGATTGGAGGAGGGCAATCCGAGTATGTCGAGCTTGTTGAGTAAGTCAAAAAGGATCCGAAAATAAATCGGAAAAAGGTTTAGCAAATAGTTGTATAAAATCGTCTATTCATCCCGCTACTATTGGTCCTCAAGGAAAAAAAGATCCGAAAATAAATCGGAAAAAGGCAAAGAAAATCATGCAGAAATTTATAGCCGGCAATCACTGGTTAGAGCCTATCTGGCCGTCTCCCGGCTTCCCTGCGTCGATTTTGCGTACGGCAGAAACTCTTTCGTTTCGTGCAGGAAAATTGACCGGTTTACTCCCCGATATTACTTCTGCCCGCATCGGCGGCCTGATGCGAATCACCAATAGCTATTACAGCAACCTGATCGAGGGTCAATACACTGAGCCTGCGACCTTGTCTGCGCTGGTTCGCGCAGATGATATTCCCGGATCTTCATCGGCGTTTTTACTGAGCCTGGAGACAGAGAGCCCGATCACGGCACAAACTCCACCCGCAACCCCCGACCCGCACTGCGCCCCTGGTCATCCGTAACCCGCAACCGATACTCCCCCGACTTGCCCGGCCGCCAGTTCAGCGTGGTTTGCGGCGGGCCTTGGCCGATCAAGGTTTGATCAGCAAACCAATACAGCATCGCCGCATCGCTGGCGGCGTTGGCATTCAGCGGGATGCTTTCCTGCGGCTGGGACAGGCGCAACTGATAGCTCACCTGGGTCAACGGCGAACGGATCTGCGGTGCTTCGCTTGAATCACTGACGCGGTTGGGCTGGCAGTTTTTCATCACGTTGGGCGGTGTGCGCCTTGGCAGGCCGGCGGCGCGGTACAGGCGTTGCACGTCGCTGGGCCAGAATTCGAAGACTTCTTCGCGGGTGTATTGCGCCTCGAACGGCGGGCATGCGGCCTTGCCGGTGCGGGTGTCGATCAGCACCGGGCGGTGCAGGTTGGACACGCGAATCGGCGACACGCCGGGGATGTACCAGGTCTTGCGGGTTTGCGGGCACCAGCGGTTGGGCAGTTCACCGGAGGCGGCGCAGACGTCGATGCGCACCAGTCCAGCGGGAGGCTTGTCAGGCTTGATCACCACCGTGGGTAAGGCCAGGGGCAGGGCGTCGGCGATGCGGAAGAACAACGGCGCAGCGGTTTTGGCGCCGATAAACGCGGGGTTCGGTCGGCCGTCGAAGTTACCTACCCACACCACCAACACATAGGGGCCGACCAGGCCGGCGCTCCACGCATCGTGAAAGCCCCAGGAGGTGCCGGTTTTCCACGCGGTGCGCCAGTGGCGGCCGGGCAGGCCATCCGGGCGTGGGTTGCGCCGCAGCATGTCGCGCACCATAAAGGCCGCCTGGGGCGTGAGCAGTTGGGCGCCCGTGGTCTGGGGCTGTTCCTGCACATAGCGCAACGGGCGCAGGTGCCCATCGCCAGCCAGCATCACATACAGCTGCGCCAGTTCTTCCGGGGTCATCTCACCGCCACCCAGGGGCAAGGCCAGGCCGTAATGGCTTTCGTCGCGCAGGCCTTTGATTCCGGCGCGTTGCAGCAGCCCGTACAAGGACGGCGACTTGACTTGGCTGGCCAGCCACACCGCCGGGATGTTGCGACTACGGATCAGGGCATCTCGCGCTGTCAGCGGGCCGACAAAACTGCCGTCGAAGTTTTCTGGCTGGAAGTAGCCGAAGTTACTCGGCAGGTCTTTGAGGATGCTCATGGGGTGGATCACCCCTTGATCGAGCGCAAGCCCATACAGAAACGGTTTGAGCGTGGAACCGGGCGAGCGTCGCGACAGCACGCCGTTGACCTGCCCGTGGATGCCTGTGGATAAGTAATCCGCCGAACCCACCAGCGCTTTGACGCTCTGGTCGCGGCTATCGATCAGGATCGCCGTGGCGTTTTCCACACCCGTACTGCGTCGCTCGGCGATAAAGCCGGTGATCAGGCGTTCGAGCAATTGCTGCAACGGCAGGTTGAGGGTGCTGTTAAGTTCATTGCCGACCTGGGAGGCCAGCAGTTGTTCACTCAGGTGCGGTGCCAGGAACGGGATCTGCTGGCGGTTGCGCGCTTCGAGGGGCAATTGCAGCAGACTGTCGTTACGCGGGTCTTGTGGATAAGTCTCGCGCCAGTCGTTCATCAAGCGCAGGCGGGCGTTTTGCAGCGATGGCCCGAAGCGTGCGCGCCGGCCTGGCTGCTGGGGTATCACCGCCAGCGCCAGCGCCTCGGACAACGACAGCTGCGCCGCCGACTTGCCGAAATAGATACGACTCGCCGCCTCGGCCCCTTCGATATTGCCGCCCATGGGCGCCAGGTTCAGGTAGGCCTCCAGGATGTCGTGCTTGCTGTAGCGTGCTTCCAGCCACAGCGCCAACGCCATCTGCTGCAATTTGCCTGGCACCTGGCGTGTGTTCAGGTCCCACAAGCGCCGTGCCAATTGCATGCTCAAGGTCGAGCCGCCCTGGCGCTGGCCACCGCTGTAGGTGGCCATGGCGGCGCGCAGCAATGCCGGGGGATTGATCCCCGGGTGCCAGTAGAAATTGCGGTCTTCCTTGAGCAACAAGGCTTCGACCAGTGAAGGAGAGATCCGCTCCAGCGGTAGCCATAAGCGGTATTGCCCGTCATCCGCCAACGTCATGCGCAGCAGCGAACCGTCGTCGGCCAGTACCACCCGCGATGAGGTCACGGTCTGCTCGAGCGGGGCATGGGGCCACAGCCGCAACCCCGCCAGCACCACCACCGCTGCGAGCAGCGGCGGCGTCAGGCGTTTAAGGCTTGGTAATTTCAAGCTGGCCTACTTTGCCGCGCCCTTGCAGGGTGGTTTCGTACATGCCTTCGGCGTAGGCCGGTGGCGTATTGAAGGTACCGGCGTTGGTCGCACGCACGCGGTAGACGAAAGTGCCTACATCACGCAGCGCAGTGCCGTACAACACCACCCGATCATCACGCACGTCCACATACTCCGGCTGCCAGTTGCTCAGTTCGGTTTCACCGATGGGCGCTTGCCAGCTTTGTTCTTCCTGGCTGTCTTCTTCGACGTACTCGGACTCTTCACCCTCACTTTCCTCGCTGCTGGCGGCTTCCGGCTCCGGCGGCAAGTTATACACAGGCTCGACGCCACCGGGCAGCAGGTCGACCACGGCCACTTGCTGCACCTGATCGCGGTCGGTAGCCCGCAGGCGCAGGCGTACCAGGAACTCATCACCCACGGCGACCTTGCTCACCGGCTCGCCCTTGAGGTCGAGGTATTCGTGGATGATTTCCAGCCCATTGTTGATCGGCTTGAGCTTGGCGCCCTTGTCGAAACCGGCTTCGCTGAGCATGTAGAACGCAGCCGGGCCGTCGGATTTTTCCATCACCAGCTTTTGCGTGTTGCCCGGCACGGCGGCGCGCGGCGGCTGACCGGCCATCTCCAGCAATTGCTGTTGCTTGTCACCCAGCCAAGCGGTGGCCTTGAGGGTCATGTCGCTTTGCGCACGCTGGCCGTAGTTGTCCAGCGCGCGCAGCAACAGAGCCGCCGACAGCGAGTTGTAACGCTGTTCGTTGAGGCGCTTGCCGAGTTTATCCAGCAACGCCGTGGGCACATCGTCCATCAGCTCAGGGAAGTGGCGCGCCAGCAGGTGCAGGTGTTCGGCGTCGTGCACCAGCGGGTCGTAATACAGGCCATCGCTGTCCCACTTATCCACAAGCGAACGCCATGGGATTTTGCGGAACAGCGTATCGGCCTGGCGATCCTGCTTGAGCAGCTTGTAACTGGCCGCCAGGTAAGCGGCGCCCAAGTCGTTCTGCCAGCTGTCCTTGAAGTAGCTTTCGTAGCGTTCGCGGATATCGCTCAACGCACCACTTACCAGAATCCCCTGACGGCTCAGCAGGTAACTGGCGTAGGCACGGTTGCGCAATTCCGACAGGCCTTCGCTAGGACCATTGGCCAGGTCTGTCAGATACGCATTCGAGCGCACCAGCAGGTCCTCCGGCACTGGCAACCCGCGTTCCTTGGCTTCGATGAGGAAGTCGGTGGCGTAGAGGCTGGCGTACGGTGCCACGTCCGGGTTGGCCGCCCACAAACCAAAGCCGCCGGCCTGGTTCTGGCGTTGGCGCAGCATGCGTACCGCGCTGCCGAAGGCTTGTTCGGCCTCGGGTGCATTGCCGCCCCAGATCAATGCCGGCATGGCCTTGGACACCAGTTGCTCGGTGCAGGCGTAGCCGTAGTCATCCAGGTAATGCTTGAGGCCGTTGGCCCATACCAGCGGCGAGGCGGCCACGCCCAGTTGCACGTCGCGCAGTTGGCTGAACAGCTCGCGAGTGGGTTTGAGCTCCTTGCTGGCGCTGTCGAAGCGGCCCAGGCTCAGGGCAACGCGATGTTCGCTCAGAGGGCGGATCGAGGTGGTTTCCGCCACCTGGATACGTTTGCCGTCCGGCAGCACCGCGACAAAACGCAGGTCTGCCGAGCCGAGGGTGTCGCCGACCTTGATCTTGAACTCGGCTGTGCCTTCCTTGCGCGGTTGCAGCGACAAGGTATTGCCCTTATCGCCCTGCACAACCAGGCCAGCGCTGGTCTGCACTTCAAACTTCACGTCCGCCGCCGCGTCGAGGTTACTGAACACCCCGGCGCTGACGTTGAACACATCCCCCGGCGCTACAAAGGCCGGCACGTTTGGCGTGATCACGATCGGCCCGCGCACCTCGGTATTGGCTTCGCTGACGCCGACACTGTCGCTGTCCACTGCCACCGCGAACAGGTGCAGCTTGCCGTTGAAACTGTCCGGCACCTGGTAATGCAGCACGGTTTCACCGGCCGGTAAGTCCACCAGCCCGGACCACCAAGCCACCGGCGGCTGATGTTTACGCTTGAACGGGTTGAGATGATTAGCCAGGGCGCCTTCCGTATCGCCACCGGGCGCTGCCCCACTGAGCAGGCGGCTGAACTCCGGCAGGATCAGGTCAAGGATCTGACTGGTGCCGACTTCCAGCGCACGCTTCTGGAAGAAGAAGCCCAGCGGGTCCGGCGTCTGGTAGCGCGCCACTTGCAGGATGCCTTCGTCTACCGCGTACACCACCGCGCGGCCCGGACGGTCAGCGTTGACCTTGATATCCAGCGTCTGCCCCGGCTCGATCTTCGCCGGGCCTTCAACCTTCAATGCCATGCGCCGGGCATCCAGGTTGATGCTGAACGGCACCACGCCGTAGGACAGCGGGCTCATGTACACCTCGGCCGAACCCATATCGCGCACAAACTGCACGTTGACGTAGGCATTGCCCTCAAGCCCCGCAGGTACGCGGATGTGCTGCACGCTGTTGGTGCTGTCGGCCTTGAACCACTGCTGGGTGTAGACCTTGTCGCGTTCGATAGTGATCAAGCCGGCACCGGTATACGGGGCACGAATGCTGATGGCGATCTCATCACCGGTGGCGTAACTGCGTTTATCCAGGCGCAATTGCAGTTCGGCATTGCGTTCCAGCGAGCGCGACGTGTTGCCGCGTCCGGCCACGCTGTAGTCGATCTGGTTGAGCAGGTTGCCGTTGGCGTCTTTCAGTTGCAGGGTGAAATCGCCCGGCGCTGACGTGTTCAACGTCTGCTTGGCGCCTTCTTTCGTCATCGCCAGCGGCGAGGCTGGCTGGCTGATGTTCTTGATGCGCGACTCGTACTTGTAGGTGCCGTTGGACTGTTTCACCAGCACCGACACATAACGGTGTTCGACCACTTCGCTGGTCAGGCCGTCCACCGCCACCGGCGTAAGGTCCGGCGCGACGGCCAGCCATTGCACCTGGCGCGGGGCATCCTTGGCGACGTACGACAGCGAATCCTGACTTTTCACACCGACCAGATAAGGTGCGGACGACACCAGCAAGGCACTTTGCGCCGCGACATTACGGCCGCCTTCGGCCTCGAACACCTGGGTCATCACCTGAAGGCGGTAGGTGCTGTTGGCGAAGCGTTGCAGGTTAAGGTCGAGCAAGGCCTGGCCGTTGTCGTCGACGGTGGTTTCGGCCAGGTCTTCGGTGCTGGCCTCTTCCAGGGCATCGTTGAGGCGGAAACGGTAATCCGGGTAACGGTCAAACGCCGCGAGCGTCGGGCTCAGGGACATCTTCGCGGTGACACGACGCCCTGATGCCGGAGCGCCGAACAGGTGCATGGCGGTGACCTTGGCCACCACCTGGTCCGGTGGAATCCAACCCTGAACAGGCGTGTCATGCAGGCTCAGGCTGACCTTCATGCGGTCCGGCTCGAAGTCGCGGACCTTGAAGTTGACGCTGCCCAGGTCGGTGCGGGTTTGCTTTTCGCCAATCAACTGCAGGGTCGCGGTGTACTCCCCGGCGGGGGCGACTTCGCTGCTGGGGAAATCAAAGGTCTCAAAACCGCTGGCGGACAGCTTCAAAGGCTGGCGAATCACTTCCAGGCCACGCGGGTCGGTGATCTGCAGCTCTACCGGCAGGCCTTGCAATGCGCCTTTCCAGTTACCGCTGCGCACAATCATGCCCAGGTGCGCGGTTTCGCCCGGCCGGTACAGGCCACGGTCGGTAAACAGGTAGGCGCTGAGGCGATCAATCGCGCCGTCCTCTTCCAAACCGCCTACGTCGAAACGCGACAAATCCAACTGCTGGGACTGGCGGGCGATCGGCAGGAACGACTGGTCATTGCCGCGAGTGACCACATACATCAGCGGCGTTTTCTCACGTCGCAGTTCATCGAGCTTGGCGAAATGCGCGTGGCCTTCGCCGTCAGTGTGGCCGCTGC
This sequence comes from Pseudomonas petroselini, assembly GCF_045037875.1. Taxonomy (NCBI): domain Bacteria; kingdom Pseudomonadati; phylum Pseudomonadota; class Gammaproteobacteria; order Pseudomonadales; family Pseudomonadaceae; genus Pseudomonas; species Pseudomonas petroselini. The sequence continues at coordinate 622,171 of NZ_CP173614.1, read as the reverse complement.
TCACCGGCAAACCGTTGCGGCCGATGATGTCGACTTGCGCGTCGGCGACTGGCGAACCATTGCCGATGGACTGCACATACACATCGTGGCTGCCATCGCTGGAACGCTTGGCGATGATGCCCAAGTCCGTCACCACGATAAAACGCAGGTCGCTGGTGCTGCTGCGGTCGTACTCGAACGTGCGCGGGGCCGGGTCATCCTGCGGGCTGAGCTTGAGCACGAAAATGCCGCGCCGGCCGCCATTGGCGGTGAGGTAGCGGCTGAGGTCGACATTGTCGTAGACGGTTTTCGCCGGGTCATTGGATGACAGCGGGATATCCAACGACTGACGCTCGACCATGCGATCGAAATACTCATTGCCGAAATTCGGCCGGGCAAAGCTGCCGCTGCTCTGGTCCACCAGGTGTTGCAGCTGATTGGGCAGCAAGCGGGCGATTTCTACATGGGCGCCGGGTACACCACGGGCCATAAAGCCCAGGCGTTTTTCACCGTTGAGGCTGAGCAAGGCGCCGTCAGACAGGAACTGCAGGGTGCGCGGGTACGCCGGCATGCTGATCAGCGACGCCGTAGGATTCTTCGCCAGATAGCCGCCGATGGCTTCCAGGTTGGCGGGCACGCGTACATACACCGCACGGCCTGCCGGGGCCTTGAACTTGAAGGCGTGCAAGGTATTCAGCGGTTCGACGCTGGGCACGTGGGTCAGGTTGACCTTGGTGCTGCGGGCGAGCAGGGCGTCATCAATGTCGTTGCTGTTGTAGGGACGCGTGTCGTCCTGGGCTTTTTCCGGCAGCAACCAGGCCTGGACCTTACCAGCGATGGTTTCGTCGGCTACGGCGCTGGAGCTGCTGAACATCAGCACCGGCTCCGGCTCGCCACGTGCGTTGTCGACAAAGCTGACTTCGGCCCCGGTGAAGGTCAGGCGATAGCGACCGGGCACGGTGACTTCCGCCACCAGTGGGGCGGCGCTGGCGTTGCCGCCGTCGCGGGCCTTGATGCCGTCGTCGAGTTTGGCGCTGACCGGCGTGCTTTCCAGTGGGGTAGCCAGGGCGGCGGAGCGTACGTAGGCGTTGAGTTTTTTCTCGTCGAAGGTGATTTCCGGGCGGTTGGGCAACTGGGCGTCGCGGTAGGCCAGGCCTTTGCCGAGGGTTACTGTGACGCGCTTGCGTAGGCTGTCTTCATCCACCGGGTGGGAAAAATGGAAGGTCGCCACCAGCTGTTTCAGCGTTGGATTGGACGGGTCCTGGTACAGCTCGTTTTGCGCCAGGGTGGCGCGGAACGGTTGGGTGGAAAACTGCGTGCTGTATTGGTCCAGCAACACGCCGTCGGCCAGCAGGTTTTTCTTTGCCAGGTCGACGGTGTAATGAGCGTCGATGGGCCAGTCTTTTTCCGGTACGAACAACAGGCTGCGGTCATCCGCCCAGCGCCAGGTGCCCGCGACCGCGGGTTTGAGGGTGATGCCCTCGGTGACCGGCTTGCCGATGGCCGCCAGCGGGGCCACGGACTCGCCGAAACGCACCTGCAAGTTATCCACAACCGGTGTTTGCTGGGTGTAATCGGTGAGGTTCGGTTTGTGCAGCGAATAGCTCGCGGTATGCGGCTGCGGCAGGTTGGAATACCAGTGCCAGCCATAGAAGCCGGCGGCGGCCAGCAAGACCAGCCCTAATAAACCGGCACCGGTTTGACGTGGATAAGCGCGGGCTTTGCTGCCCAGGTTCGCCAGCCCACGGCCGATGGCACGCAGCCAGACCGGCGGATGCCATTGGCCAAAGACGGCCCCCACCACAGTCAATAACGCACCGACAATGCGGCGGCTGATCGCTTTGAACGAATCGAACATGGTGAGCATCCCTGGCTAAGTGCGGCGTATCTTACACGCGTCTTTGATACAAAAGATGACGCGATTCGCCGCCCCGCTAGGCGTGTTGCATGTAAGAGCGAGTCAGCTACCACTATGTTGTCTGACACACCGTCATCGGGGGCAAGCCCCCTCCCACATGTTGATCGTTATTTGGCTTTAGAGCGGTGACCTCAGGTCCACCAGTAGCGCACGAGGTGGAAAAAGATGGGCGCGGCGAAGCACACCGAATCCAGCCGATCCAGCATCCCGCCGTGGCCTTCGATCATATGCCCCCAGTCTTTGACGCCGCGATCGCGCTTGATCGCCGACATCACGATGCCGCCGGCAAACCCGAGCAGGTTGATCAGCAGCGCAATCAAGAACGACTGCCACGGGTTGAACGGTGTGGTCCACCACAGTGCCGCGCCGATCAGGGACGAGAGCAGAATCCCGCCGACGAACCCTTCCACCGTCTTCGAGGGTGACAGGTTGGGTGCGATTTTGTGTTTGCCGAACAGCTTGCCGCACACGTACTGCAGCACGTCGGACAGTTGCACCACGATTACCAAGTAGGCGATCAGCAGCAGGTTGCGGCCCTCGTAGCCGGGGATGTCGAGGGTCAGCAGGGCGGGCACGAAGGACACGCAGAACACCGCGATCATCAGGCCCCACTGCACCTTCGAGGCGCGCTCCAGGAAGTGGGTGCTGTCGCCGCCGAGGGAGGCAAGGATTGGCAGCAGCAGGAACACGTACACCGGGATGAAGATCGAGAACAGCCCGTACCAGTCGGCGTAAATGAGCAGGTATTGCAGCGGCAAGGCCAGGTAGAACGCGGCCACCAGTGCCGGATAGTCGCTGCGGCGGGTGGGCGTGAGGGTGAGGAATTCGCGCAGGGCGTAGAACGACACCGCGTAGAACAGCAGGATCACTGCGGCGGTGCCGAGCCAGAAGGCGATGCCGATCACCACCACCATCACCCACCAGGCGTTGATGCGGGCATTGAGGTTTTCGACCACCGCGTTGGGCGTGCCACGGGTGCGCAGCTTGAGGATCAGGCCGATCAACGAGGCGAGCACCAGGATCGCGCCGATGCCGCCGAACAACATCAGGGTTTGGCTATCCATGTCAGACATGCTCCGGGGCAAGGGCGAGCAGGGCATCGCGGGTGCGGGCGAGGAAGGCGGCTTTGTCTTCGCCGTCTTCCAATTGCAGCGGCGCGCCGAAGCTGGTGGTGCACAGCAGAGGCAACGGCAACACGCGGCCCTTGGGCATGACCCGGTTGAGGTTGGCGATCCACACCGGGATCAATTCGGCCTGTGGGTAACTGTTGGCCAGGTGATACAAGCCGCTTTTGAACGGCAGCAGGCCGTCTTCGAGATTGCGCGTGCCTTCGGGGAAGATGATCAGCGAGTCGCCGCTTTCCAGGGCGTTAAGCATCGGCTGCAACGGGTTATCCCCAGGGTCCTTGCGTTCGCGGTCGATCAGCACGCCGTTGAACACGCGGTTGATGATGTAGCGGCGCAAGGCGCTTTTATTCCAGTAATCGCTGCCGGCCACCGGGCGCGTGAATTTGCGCAGGTTCTGCGGCAGTGACGCCCACAGCAAGACAAAGTCGCCGTGGCTGCTGTGGTTGGCAAAATAGATGCGTTGCACCGGCACCGGCGCGCACCCCAGCCACAGGCTGCGCGCTCCTGTGACGGTGCGGGCCATAGAGGTAATCAGCGTGGCGACCACGGGTTCGAACATGGGGGTTCCTTATCCGGCGAAAGGCAGCCAAGGGCTGGCGAGGATCACGCCCAGGGTCAGCAGCGCTTGCGCGCCGAGTAGCCAGGCTTGTTTGCGCAACAGTTTGAGCGCGCCGCGACGACGCTCGGTCCAAGGCCGGCCGGCACGCTTGAGCGACTGCAGGCCAAGGGTTTGCAGGGCCTGATCGAGGTCTGCGGTGCGCTCGATGTCACGGGCCAGCAGGGCGAACAGGTCAGCATCGAAGGCCACGCGCAGCGCCCAGTACTTTTGCAGCAGCCCGAGGATAATCATCCACAGGCTCAGCAGCAGGCAGATCGGCGCGATACTCGCCATCAGCAGCTGCGCCAGGCCGAACAACACGCCGACCAAGGTCAGGCCTGTGGATAACTGATCCAGCGAGCGGCCACGTCGCAATAGGCTGGCGACCACCTGGAGTTCCATATCAGCCGGCATGGGGCAAACCCTCCAACGCTTGACGGTGTGCGGGGTGCAGGACCACATCGGCCCGCGCTGTACGAATGATAGACAGCGCATGCTCTACCGTCGCGGCGCGCCCGGAGTGCAGTAACCAGGCGGCGACGGCCGTTGCGCTGCGTGAGTAGCCGAGGGCGCAGCACACCAGCAAGGGCCCGTTGGCGCGCAGCCGCTCGATAGCGTGCGCAGCTTGCAGGCATTCGTCGGGCGTGGGGGCGATCAGGTCCAGCACGGGGATGCATTGATAGGCGCGGCCCTGTGGATTAATCGGCAATTCAGCACAGAGATCGACGATGGCCTTGAAGGGCGCCTGCTCGCTTGTTGTAGGAATTCGACCAAGCCAGACGTTATCCACAATCAGGTCGGGTTGTGGATGTTTGCGCGTCCACAGGCGCGAGTTGATCCATGCGGCCGCCAGATACGGCGCATACAGCCAGCGCGCGGCGGGCGTCAGTTGGCCATCGGCGCGCTTCTGGAAACCCGCAGCGCCCAGCGCCCCGTAATTGGCCTTGATCAACGCCAGAGACACCGCCGGCCACAGTATCCACAGCCAACCACCGCCCAGCACCAAGGCAAGAATGCCCAGTACCAGAGCACCCAGCCCGTAGCGTATGCCCAACCCCCTGCGCTTGGGGTCCCGCGTTAGCCGCGCGTTCAAAAGTGGGTTTGGGGGCTCCATCGGCCACAGCCATACACATATCCACCCGGCGAGGGCGCCTGTGGGTAAGTCGATAAAGTGATGTTGATAAGTGGTCAGCACCGAAATACCGATCAAGGCGAACCAGCCATGCACCAGCCAACGCCACACGCCTTGGGTATGGCGCTGGTACATGACCCACAGGATCACCAGCAGCGCGATATGCAGCGATGGCGCCTGGTTGAACGGTTTATCGAAGCCCGCCAGCACGGCGAACAGCCAGCCGAATACGCCGTCCAGTTCCGGCCGTTCGAAGGTGAAGCGCAACGGCCAGATCAGGAAGCAGCTGACCGCAATGACCTGGGCTGACAGCAGCCGCAGCGCATGCTGTTTCAACTCATGCCGACTATTGGGCAGTAGCAGGGAAAACCCGTAGAGCAGGTCGATGGACCAGTAGGGCACGATGGTCCATGCCCAGAACGGCATATGGGTTTCCCAGCCGAACACCAGCGTGCCGACGTCGCTGCGCTGGCTGGTCACCCACGTGGCAAAGCCGTAGGTGCTGAAAAACAGCGGCGCCAACAGCAGCAGCCAGAGGACCGCTGGTTTCAACAAGCCGGGTTCGCGCATGTTCAGATCTTCTGTGCCAGGGACACGGTGAAAATGCCCCACTCATCCACACGCTGGGTGATCTTGCGGAAACCGGCGGCTTCCACCAGTTGGTCCATTTCCGCCTGGCTGCGACGGCGCATCACCCAGGCCTGGCCCTGGCGATGGCTGGTCAGCGCCCGGGCGATCAGTTCCAACTGCGGGTGCCACGGTTGGCCGGTGTAGACGAGGTAGCCACCCGGCTCCACGGCTTCGGCCAGTCCGGCCAATGAGCCGCCGACCATGGCGTTATCGGCGAACAATTCATACAACCCGGACACCACCGCCAGCGTCGGTTTTGGGTCCAGCGCCGCCAGGTCCAGGCGGTCGAACGCATCACCTTTGACGAACTGCGCGATATCCCCAAGGCCTTTCTCACGGATCAGTGCACCACCGTCGCGCACGTTGATGTCGCTGTAGTCGCGTAGCAGGATCGATTCCGGCAGCGGTGACACGCCCTGCAAGGCTTCAAGAATGTAGCGACCGTGGCCGGCAGCGATGTCGACGATGCGCACTTCACGCTGTTCATCCCGCAACGTGGCCATGGCCAGGCGCAGCAGTTCCTCGACGTTCAGCTTGCGTTGGCGGATGCCGCGCCAGCCGATGGAATTGAGGTAGTTGGTGTCGATCATCCGACCCAGCCCGCCCTTGCCGGTGGGCGTGTTGCGGTACACGTAGTCCAGGGTGCTGCCGGAGTCGAAACCGGTGTCGAAGCCCAGCTTCACCCCGTCCGACAGGTTCTTGCCCAGGCCCATGCTGGCGCGGGTCAGGCGCCAGTACAGGTCGCGCAGGGAATTGCGCGGCAGTGGCGCGGCGAGGGCTTCGGATTCGGCGCAGGTGGCGCCCAGTTTGTCCGCATCCAACAGCGAGGCGCGGTCCAGCGGGTGTTCGAAATTCTGCAGGATAAAGCGCCGGGCGCTGTTCACGGCGGTGGCGCGGTCGCGTTCGCCGAGGGTGTCGTGGAAGAAACCGGGGAGGATATGCAGCTCTTTTTTCAGGCTGCCAAGGCGGTCGAAAAATTGCTGCTGGGGTTTGCGATGCACCACAAAGTCCGAGCCCGAAACCAGCAGCTGGGTCGGCACTTGGATCGCCTGGGCATCGGCTACTACCCGGTCAGCCGCTTCATACAGGCCAAGCAGCACATTCACCGAGATCGCCTTGGTGATCAGCGGGTCACTGTCGTAGGAGGCTACGCGTTCCGGGTCATGGCTGAGGAACTTGGCCTTGACGTAGCTGTTGACGAAAAAGTTGCCGCGAAACTTGCGCATCAGCGCCAGGCCCGGCCGCGCGAACGGCACGTACAGCTTGACCTTGAAGGCGGGGGAGGCAAGCACCAACGCGCGGATTTTCGGCGCGTAATCGTGCACCCAGGTCGCAGCAATCACCGCACCGACGCTTTGGGCGATGACAGCTAAGTGCTCTTCCTCGATGCCATAGGTGGTGCCGATGTGGTCGCAAAAGGTCTGCACATCACGGGCGCTGGTGGCGAAGCTGGGGCTGTCACCACGCTCGCCGGGGGACTGGCCGTGACCACGGGCGTCCCAGGCGAAGAAGTCGAACTGCGGCAGGTTCAGTTCATCGACCAGATGGGCGATACGCCCCGAATGCTCATGGCCGCGATGGAACAACACAATCGCCTTGCGTGGCTCGCCGTCTGCTGGAGCGGCAGCCGGCCAGTGCCGGTAGAAAAGCTCGACGCCATCATGGGTACTGAAGGTGTGCTCTTGCTGTTCGCGCATCGCAAAATCCTTATGCAGAAGGGGAAGTATCGTGTTGTTCGTTGAGGCCTTGGCGCACCCGATTGAACAGGGTGTAGGCGAGCAGGGCGGCGACCAGCCACATCACCCCGTCGACCCAACCGGCGCCCAGCCAGCCCAGCGCCACGCCGGTGGCCAGTACGCCGAGTACGAAGGCGCGATCACTTTTGCCCATCGGCCCGTCGTAGCGGCGCGATGCACCCACCATCGGTCCCAGCACCCCGGCGTATTCACTGAACACTGCCAGCAACGCCACCAGCAGCACGGGCGCCAGGCTCACACCGGGGATCAGCGCAAACGGTAGGATCAGCGCGCTGTCGGCGATCACATCGCAGAGTTCATTGAGGTAGGCGCCCAGGCGTGACTGCTGGCCGAATTCTCGGGCGAGCATGCCGTCGATGGCGTTGAGGGCCATGCGCAGGATCATCCACAGCGGAATCAGCGCAAACAGCCAGAGGTGTTGGGCGAAGCTGGCGATCAACAGGCCGACCAGCAGGGAAACCACGCCGGCCAGCACGGTGATCTGGTTGGCGGTGGTGCCGTTGTCGTAGAGGCGCTGCACAAGAGGACGCAGCAGGTTTTGAAAGCGCGGCTTGAGCTGATAGATCGAAATCATGGGGGTGACGCTTCCTTGTCCGTGGGCCCGCGAAAAACTGTTTTGGAGTGTGCCGATTAAATGTGGCTTGCACCAGTGATGGCGTGTGTTTATGGGGGGTTAGTCACGATCTGGAAAGCGCTGGGGAACAAATGTGGGAGGGGGCTTGCTCCCGATGGCGGTGGGTCAGCTGAAAAATGTATTGGCGGATACACCGCCATCGGGAGCAAGCCCCCTCCCACAGGGGATTTGGGGTGTATCTGAAACTGCTGTTTTTCGAACAAAAATTTCACGCATCGTGTTATATCGTAACGAATTATGTACAAGCAGGCGTTGAGTGGATGCAAGTGGATCTGGAAGCTGACGGCGCTTCGGTGGAAGGCCTTCCGCGTTTTCAACAGGGGCTGTTCCATGCCCGTCGATTGCGCCAGGCCGGTATCAGCCTGACGGTGCTGGGCGTTGCCGGTTGGGTGTGGGCACTCTTTGTCGCGCTGTTTGCGCCGCTGTCGATCTGGCCGGTGGTGCTGATCAACGGTGCGTCGGCGTTGCTGCTGCTGGTGGCCGGGTTGCAATCGGCGTGGTGGGTGGCCGATTGGCGCGCCCAGGCGTTGGAGGTGCCGGCGGTTGAAGTGCAGGTTGAAGACACGGGCCGCTACGCACGCCTGGTTGAGCGTTTTGGCCAACAGATCGGCGCGCCGGTGTTGTGGCTTGGCGGTTGGTCGTTGTTGGCGCTGGTCAGCATTATCGAATTCTGGAACCTGGCGTTACCCGCCGCACCGATCGGTCAATCGGCAAGCATCGGTGCCGCGCTGGCGCTGGCCTTGGCGTTTGGCCTGTTGGTGTTCGAGCGTCGCCTCGCTCAGGAAACCGCCGCGCAATGGCCGGAAGCCTCGCAACTGGCGCAGTTGAGCCGGGTGGCGATCATCTGCCTGGTGGTCAGTGCGGTGTGCCTGCTGTTTGCGGGTGCGGCGTCGGTGTGGCCGTTGCGCCTGGCGGCACTGATCGGCCTGCTGCCGGCATTGGTCGCGCTGGAGTTTCTATTAAGGGCCGTGCTGTCGCTGTTCAGCCCGCGCCAGCCACGGCTCGAGCCCCGCCTGATGGCGCAAAGTTTTATCGCCGGACTGCTGCGTTGGCCGCCCCAACCTTTGCTCGCGTTGCAGCATGAATTGCACAACCGCTTCGGCATCGACCTGCGCCAGATCTGGGCGTTTACCTACATGCGCCGGGCGTTTCTGCCGGTGTTGCTGGTGGTTCTCGCGGTAGGCTGGGCGCTCACCGGTGTGCACGAAGTGCCCCTGCAAGGCCGTGGGATTTATGAGCGCTTCGGTAAACCCGTCGAGGTGTTCGGCCCCGGTCTGCATGCGGGCTTACCGTGGCCGTTGGGGCGTGTCATCAGCGTGGAAAACGGCGTGGTGCATGAGTTGGCCACCAGTGTCAGTGAAGCCGCCGCCCCGGAGCTCGCCCCCGCCGAAGGCCCGCCGCCGTTGATTGCCAACCGGTTGTGGGACGCCAGCCATGTGAATGACAAATCCCAAGTGATCGCCAGCAGCAGCGGCGACAAGCAGAGCTTCCAGATCGTCAATATGGATGTGCGCTTCGTCTACCGCATCGGCCTCACCGATCAGGCCGCGCTGGCCGCCACCTACAACAGCGCGGATGTGCCGACCCTGATCCGCAGCACCGCCAGTCGCATCCTGGTGCACGACTTTGCCTCGCGCACCCTCGATGAGTTGCTCGGCGAACAACGCACCCGCCTGGCCGACGAGATCGGCCGCGCCGTGCAGGCGGACCTGCAAACACTCGACAGCGGCGTGGAAATCCTCGCGACCGTGGTCGAGGCGATCCACCCACCGGCCGGTGCCGCCAATGCTTATCACGGCGTGCAAGCCGCGCAGATCGGCGCCCAGGCCCTGATCTCCCGCGAGCGCGGTGCGGCCAGCGAGCAAACCAACCAGGCGCTGCTGCAAGCCAGCACCGCGCGGGATCAGGCCCAGGCCACCGCGCGGGAAGTGAATGCCGGTGCCCAAGCCGCCGACCTGCGTTTCGCCGCCGAACAAAAGGCCTACGCCACGGCCGGCCAAGCGTTCGTGCTGGAGCAATACCTCGGCCAACTCAGCCAAGGCCTGGCCCACGCCAAGCTGCTCATTCTGGATCATCGCCTGGGCGCCGATAGCGCGCCGACGATCGATCTGCGTTCTTTTACCTTGCCGGCCGATCCCTCGGTGCCGCGTAAAGCCGTTCAATAAGGAGTCGGTCTGTTGAGCGCTCATTCTCATGATCACGGTCATCACCATGGCCACCACCATCATCACGGTGACGAACAAGCCGCCGGCCCATTCCCGTGGCGCCGCATGGCCTGGGCGCTGTTGCTGGTGCTGTTTGCGGTCGCCGCCGCCAGCCTGGTGCAAGTGCGGTCCGGCGAGGCCACGGTGATTACCCGCTTCGGCAACCCCTCGCGGGTGCTGCTGGAACCGGGCCTGGGCTGGCGCTGGCCGGCGCCGTTCGAAGCGGCGATCCCGGTGGATCTGCGCCTGCGCACCACTTCCAGCGGTTTGCAGGATGTGGGCACCCGTGATGGCCTGCGCATCATCGTGCAGGCGTACGTGGCGTGGCAGGTACAGGGCGATGCGGACAATGTGCAGCGCTTCATGCGCGCCGTGCAGAACCAGCCGGACGAAGCGGCGCGGCAGATTCGTACCTTCGTGGGTTCGGCGCTGGAAACCACGGCGGCCAGCTTCGACCTGTCGAGCCTGATCAACACCGATGCCAGCCAGGTGCGCATCGCTGATTTCGAAGCGCAGTTGCGCCAGCAGATTGATCAACAATTGCTCACGACCTACGGCGTGCGCGTGGCCCAAATCGGTATCGAACGGCTGACCTTGCCGTCGGTGACCCTTACTGCCACCGTCGACCGCATGCGCGCGGAGCGGGAAACCATCGCCACCGAGCGCACCGCCGTGGGCAAGCGTGAGGCGGCGCAGATCCGCTCCGCTGCCGAGCGCGATGCACGCATCGTGCAGGCGGATGCCACGGTGAAAGCCGCCGATATCGAAGCGCAATCGCGGGTCGAGGCCGCGCAGATCTATGGCCGTGCCTACGCCGGCAACCCGCAGCTGTATAACCTGCTGCGCTCCCTGGATACCTTGGGCACCGTGGTCACGCCGGGCACCAAGATCATCCTGCGCACCGACGCTGCGCCGTTCCGCGCCTTGGTGGACGGGCCGAAGGATGTCCAGCCATGACCGAGCGTGACAGCCCGGACAGCCCATGGATCCAGGCCGGACGCCTGACATTCCTGGCGTTGTACGCGGTGACCGTGCTGGCCGCGTTGGCCTGGGCATTTTCCAATGTGCGCCAGATCGACCCGCAGAACCGTGCGGTGGTCCTGCATTTCGGCGCCCTCGACCGTATCCAGAATGCCGGGCTGTTGCTGGCCTGGCCGCAGCCGTTCGAGCAGGTGGTGCTGTTGCCGGCCGCTGACCGCGTGATCGAGCGCAGGGTGCAGAACCTGCTGCGTTCTGACGCGGCGGTCCAGGCCGACCGCGTGGCCACGTTTGCCACGCCGTTGAGTGATGCACTGGCCGGTTCCGGTTACCTGCTGACCGGCGATGCCGGCGTGGTGCAACTGGATGTGCGGGTGTTTTACAAAGTCACCGAACCTTATGCGTTTGTGCTGCAGGGCGAGCATGTGTTGCCTGCCTTGGATCGACTCGTGACCCGCAGCGCCGTGGCCCTCACGGCGGCGCGGGACCTGGACACGATTTTGGTGGCAAGGCCGGAATTGATCGGCACTGATAACGGCGCTGCCGAACGCCGCGAACGGCTGCGCGGCGACTTGGTGCAAGGCATCAATAAACGCTTGGCGGAGTTGACGTCCACCGGGTTGGGATTGGGTATCCAGGTCACCCGCGTGGATGTGCAATCGAGCCTGCCAGGCCCGGCGGTGAACGCGTTCAATGCGGTGTTGACCGCCAGTCAGCAGGCCGATAAAGCCGTGGCCAATGCCCGTAACGACGCGGAAAAACTCACCCAGACCGCCACTCAGCAGGCCGATCGCCTGGTGCAAGTCGCCCACGCCCAGGCCAGCGAACGCCTGGCCAATGCCCAGGCGCAAACTGCCACCGTCGCCAGCCTGGCCCAGGTAAAAGACCCGGGCCTGATGTTGCGCCTTTACCGCGAGCGCCTGCCGAAGATTCTCGGCCAGGCCGGCTCCGTGACCACGGTCGATCCTAAAGACGACTCCCGCTTGATCATCCAGGGAGCCGAACAATGAGCGCACCTATGCTGACCTCCGCCGAGCAGCGCAGCGCTGCCCGGCAATTGACCCTGGCCATGCTCGCCTTGGGCTTGCTGGTGTTGGGCCTGATATGGCGCTGGCTGGCGCCTGACCAGACCGGCGTGAGCCAATTGCTGCTGGGCGTCGCGTCGCTCTTGGTGGCCGTGCCGGTGATGCGTTCGGCCTGGTACAGCCTGCGGTTCCCCAGCCTGCACGGGATCACCGACCAACTGATCGCCCTGGCCATGCTCGGCGCCTGGGCCACGGGTGATCTGCTGACCGCCGCGCTGCTGCCGATCATCATGATCTTTGGCCATGTGCTGGAAGAGCGCAGCGTGATCGGTTCCCAGGAGGCGATCCATGCCCTGGGCAAACTGACCCGCAGCCATGCGCGGCGGGTGCAGGCTGACGGCAGCATTATCGAAGTGGATAACAGCACGCTGAATACTGGCGATATCGTCGAAGTGCGCGCCGGTGACCGCGTGCCCGCCGACGGTGTGGTGCTATCGGGGCAGGCGAGCCTGGACACCGCGCCGATCACCGGCGAGTCGGTGCCGCTGGAAGCGAGTGTGGGCGTGCAGGTGTTTGGCGGGGCGATCAACCTCGACGGCCTGCTGCGTCTTGAGGTGACCCGCACCGGCAATGAGTCGACCCTGGGCAAAGTCATCGCGCTGATGCAGAACGCCGAGCGCTCCAAGCCGCCGATCACGCGGCTGCTGGAGCGGTATGCCGGCAGCTATATGGTGCTGGTGTTGCTGCTGGCGGCGGTCACCTGGTTTGTGACCAACGACGCCCAGGCGATGCTCGCGGTGCTGGTGGCGGCGTGTCCGTGTGCGTTGGTGCTGTCGGCGCCGGCCACGGCGATTGCCGGGATCGCCGTGGCGGCGCGGCATGGCATCCTGATTCGCAGCTCGGCGTTCCTTGAAGAGCTGGCGGACCTGACCTCGTTGGTGGTCGACAAGACGGGCACCCTGACCTTCGGCACCTTGCGCCTGCACGCCATCGACACCACGGCGCCGGACCGGCAGGTGTTGCTGAACCTGGCGGCCAGCTTGGGCTCGGCCAGCAGCCACCCGGTCAGCCGGGCATTGGCGGGGCTGGCGACGCAGGAACAGATGCTGGCGTTGACGGATATTCGCGAGCGCCAGGGCCTGGGCGTCGTGGCGCAGACCGAGCAGGGTGAAGCGGCCTTGGGTCGGCCGGAGTTGTTCGAGCAACTGGGTATCCTCACCACCACCGTCCCGAATCACGATGGCCCCATCGCCGGGTTGGCGCTGAACGGGGTGTTTCTCGCTTGGCTGTTGCTGGCCGATAGCGTCAAGCCGGAAGCGCGCCAAGCGCTGCAAGAGCTGCGTGACCTTGGCCTCGGCCGCCAACTGTTGCTCACCGGCGACCGCCAGAGCGTGGCTGACAGCCTGGCGCTGGAGGTGGGCATCAGCGATGTCGAAGCCCAGGCCTTGCCGGAAGACAAGCTCAACCGCGTGCTGGGCGAGATCGGCAGCGGCTTCCGGCCGATGGTGGTAGGGGACGGCATCAACGATTCGCTCGCGCTCAAGGCTGGCGTGGTCGGTGTGGCCATGGGCGCCGGCGGGGCGGATATTGCCTTGGCGTCGGCGGATGTGGTGTTGATCGGCAGCGACCTGCGGCGTCTGGGTACCTGTGTGCGCTTGAGCCGCCAGTGTCGGCAGACGTTGCAGGTCAACGTGATCATCGGCCTGGGCTGGACCTTGGCAATTGTCGTGTTTGCCGCGTTTGGCTGGTTGGGTGCGGCCGGCGCCATGATCGCGGCGGTGCTGCACAACCTCAGCACCTTGCTGGTACTGGGGAATGCCGGGCGTTTGCTGCGCTTTCAGGAGCCACTGTTAAAGCTAGAAGATTAATGTTCAGAAATTTTTGGGGAAGGCTGTAACGCCGTTGGGGGACCTCACTCTAGTGGTGTGTCGAGACTGAGCAATCCGTTCAGACCGACCCACCTACTGATCGATGAGGACTACACAATGAACATCAAGAATGCTATGTCCGGTGCTGCCCTGGCTATCGCTGCCGCCACTCTGTTCGCCGGTGTCGCTACCCAGGCACAGGCCGCCGGCGCTACCGTTCATTGCTACGGCGTGACTTCCTGCAAAGGCATGAACGACTGCAAGACCGCTGAAAACGCCTGCAAAGGCCAGGCTGTCTGCAAGGGCCACGGTTTCAAGGCCATGACCCAGGCTGCCTGCGACGCCGCCGGCGGTAAAGTCGGCGAGTAAGCACAAGCCGAGTGCAACCGCAGCGGCACTCCCCGCCGCTGCGGACACGTTTGCAGGAGTCCATGATGGCCACGTCTCTTCCCTTCCTGGGTTACGGCCTGGGTTTACGCAACGAATACTACGAACAGATCCTTGAACAATCGCCGGCTGTGGATTGGTTCGAGGTGATCTCCGAGAATTACCTGGTCCAGGGCGGTAAAGCCTTGTACTACCTGGACGCGATCGCCGAGCGTTATCCCCTGGTGATGCACGGCGTGTCCCTGTCCATCGGCGGGCCCCATGCCCTCGATACCGATTACCTGAAGCAAATCAAACAGCTCGCCGAGCGAATCCGCCCGGCGTGGGTGTCTGATCACCTGTGCTGGAGTCGCGGCAGCGCGCACCAATTGCACGACCTGCTGCCGCTGCCTTACACCGAAGAAAGTCTCTACCACGTGGTCGCCCGCGTGCGCCAAGTGCAGGACGCGTTGCAGCGCCCGCTGGTACTGGAAAACGTCTCCAGTTATGTGCGCTCCAAGGCGGACGAATTCACTGAGTGGGAATTCCTCAACGCCCTGGCGCATCTGACAGGGTGTCAGTTGTTACTCGACGTCAACAACGTGTATGTCAGCTCGCGCAACCATGGCTTCGATGCCTGGACGTTTATCCGCAACCTGCCACCGCAGAGCATCCGCCAACTGCACCTGGCGGGGCATATGGACTATGGCGACTACGTGGTCGACACCCATGACCACCCGGTATGCGATCCGGTGTGGGCGCTCTATCAGCAGACGGTTGAGCACCTGGGGCCCGTATCGACGCTACTGGAGCGCGACGACCATTTTCCACCCTTTGAAGATCTGCTCACCGAACTGAGCAAGGCCCGTGAACTGGGGGCCATGGCGTTGGCCAGGAGAACGTTATGCGCCTGACCGATTGGCAGTTGGCCTTCGAGCAGCACCTGTTGTCCGAAACGCCAGTGGCCAACAGTGACTTCGCGGCCACCCTGCTGGGCGGGCCGACGCTGGATGTGGACGCGGGCCTGGCGATTTACCACAACGCCTATATCTCGCGGTTGCAGGAGGTTTTGCGGCATGACTTCAATGCCATCCGCTATTGGTTGGGTGATGATGAGTTTGCAACGCTGACCGAGGCCTTTGTGCGCCGTTATCCCTCGGCCCACTACAGTCTGCGTTGGCTAGGGGAGCGTTTCCCGGCGTTTATCCTTGAGCATCTGGTGGCGGAGCAAAGTGCGCCGCTGGCGGAACTGGCGCGTTTGGAATGGGCGTTTACCCTGGCGTTTGATGCGCCTCAGGGCGAACCGCTGACGCTGAATGAGATGGCGGTGTTGCCGCCCGAAGCGTGGCCGCTGTTGCAGGTGACCCTGGCGCCGTCGGTGCAGCTGCTGCTGTGCCATTTCAATACCGTAGCGATCTGGCGTGCGAGTAAGGACGCGTCAGCCTTTCCCGCCAGCCAGGCATTGGCTCCGACCGAAGTCTGCCTGGTATGGCGTCATCAGAATGTGTGCCATTACCGTAGCCTGGAGCCTGAAGAGGCCTGCGCCCTGGCGGGGATGGTGACGACCGGCTGGAACTTTGCCGAACTGTGCGCAGCGTTGGCAGTCAGTTACGCAGAGGGTGCGCCACTGCAGGCCGTTACGTGGCTGAAACAGTGGGTCCAGGACGGTTTGCTCGAGCGCCGAGCCCCATAGGAGAGCGCTATCAAATCGATAGCCTCCTACTTTGTCTTGGGATGGTCTACCCTCACAGCAGACGTCTGAAACAAGGGGGGATTACTCATGCTCGCGCAACTTCCACCGGCCTTACAGAATCTTCAGCTACCGCTGCGTCTTCGACTCTGGGACGGCCATGAATTTAACTTGGGCCCCGAGCCCAGTGTGACCATCGTGGTAAAGGACCCCACGGTCGTGTCCCAGCTGACCCATCCAACGCTCGATTCACTGGGCGAAGCCTTCGTGGAGGGAAAATTGGAGCTGGAAGGCTCCATTTCCGAGGTCATCCGGGTCTGTGACGAATTGAGTCACGCCCTGATCGAGGACGACGAGGGGAGTCGTCCGGTGCGCTCGATCCACGACAAGGCCACTGACGCAGCAGCCATTTCCTACCATTACGACCTGTCCAATGAGTTCTACCAGCTATGGCTGGATCAGGACATGGCGTACTCCTGCGGTTACTTCGAAACCGGCAGCGAATCCATCGACCAGGCCCAACAAGACAAATTTCGCCACCTGTGCCGCAAACTGCGGCTGCAGCCGGGCGAGTATCTGCTCGACGTCGGCTGCGGCTGGGGCGGGCTGGCACGGTTTGCGGCACGGGAGTTTGGGGTCAGAGTGTTTGGCATCACCCTGAGCAAGGAGCAGTTGGCGCTGGCCCGGGAACGGGTGAAAGCCGAAGGCCTGGAAGACCAGGTGGACCTGCAACTGCTCGACTACCGTGACCTGCCGCAAGACGGTCGTTTCGACAAAGTCGTGAGCGTGGGCATGTTCGAACACGTCGGCCACGCCAACCTGGCGGAGTACTGCAAGACGTTGTACGGCGCCGTGCGCGAAGGCGGCCTGGTGATGAACCATGGCATTACCGCCAAGCACACCGATGGCCGTCCGGTAGGCCGTGGCGCCGGGGAGTTTATCGAGCGTTATGTGTTCCCTAACGGCGAGCTGCCGCACCTGGCGATGATGACCGCCGAGATCAGTGAAGTCGGGCTGGAAGTGGTCGACGTCGAAAGCCTGCGCCTCCACTACGCGCGCACGCTGGACCACTGGAGCGAGCGCCTGGAAGACAACCTGGAAGCGGCGGCGATGAGGGTGCCGGAGCAAGCGTTGCGTATTTGGCGGCTGTACCTGGCCGGTTGCGCGTACGCGTTTGCACGGGGCTGGATCAACCTGCACCAGATACTGGCGGTGAAACCCCATGCCGATGGCAGCCATGAACTGCCGTGGACGCGGGAAGATATCTACCGCTGAATTTCAACACTGTTGGAGATCCAAATGTGGGAGGGGGCTTGCCCCCGATGACGGTGTATCAGCTAGCTCATCAGGCACTGATCCTCCGCTATCGGGGGCAAGCCCCCTCCCACATAGTTCACCGCGTTGTTTGTTAGAGAATCGGTGAAATAAGCCGCGCAACTCGCATGCCCAATTGCTGCAGGCGGCGGGTTTCGCGGCTTTCTGCCTGGCTGACCTCATGGGCCAGGGCAAAGTCGTCGAGCAGCATGTGCTCAACTTCTTTGGCGAAGGCTTGGTCGACCGTCAGCAACATCACTTCGAAATTCAGCCGGAATGAACGGTTGTCCATGTTCGCACTGCCGATGGCGCTGATTTCACTGTCCACCAACACCACCTTTTGATGCAGAAAGCCCGGCGTATAGCGGAACACCCGCACGCCGGCGCGCACCGCTTCGATCGCGTAAAGGCTGGAGGCGGCGTAGACGATGCGGTGGTCGGGCCGCGAGGGCAGCAGCAGGCGCACGTCCACTCCACGTAACACCGCCAGGCGCAGCGCGGCAAACACGGCTTCGTCGGGGATGAAATACGGGCTGGTGATCCACACGCGCTCGGTCGCCGCGTGGATGGCTTCGACGAAAAACAATGAGCAGGTTTCATACGGGTCGGCCGGGCCGCTGGCGAGTAATTGGCAGAGCACGCCATCCTCGGGGTAGGCGTCCGGCAGGATCAACGGTGGCAACTCGCGCGCGGCCCAGAACCAGTCTTCGGCAAACGACTCCTGCAAGCACGCCACTACCGGGCCGGTGACCTGCACATGGGTATCGCGCCACGGCGCCAGCGGGGGCTTCTTGCCCAGGTATTCATCGCCGACGTTATGCCCGCCGACAAACCCGGTAATGCCGTCCACCACCACGATTTTGCGGTGGTTACGAAAGTTGACCTGGAAGCGATTGAGCCAGCCGCTGCGTGTAGCGAACGCCTTGACCTGTACACCGGCGTCGCGCAGGGATTGCACGTAGCGATGGGGCAGGGCATGGCTGCCGATGCGGTCATACAACACGTAAATGGCTACGCCTTCGGCGGACTTTTCCTTCAACAAGGCATGTAACTGTCTGCCAAGCTCGTCGTCATGAATGATGAAGAACTGGAAAAGCACGGCTGTCCTGGCGTTACGAATCGCCTCGAAGATCGCGCTGAACGTGGCATCGCCATTGATCAATAAATGCACTTCATTGTTGGCCAGGCACGGCATGCGACCCAGCTTGGGCATGGCGCGCAGGGAGGCGTAGGCGCTGGAGTTACGTGCGGCCAGCGCTTCCTCGACCCAAGGCCGCCAGTTCAGCGCGGTGATGGCGGTGTGCATTTCCTGATTGGCCTGGCGACGGGCCTGGATGTAGGCGTCGAACGTGCTGCGGCCGAAAATCAGGTAGGGGATCAACGTGAGGTACGGCATGAACATCAGCGACAAGGCCCAGGCGATCGAGCCTTGGGCGGTTCTGACGGTCAGCACCGCGTGGATCGCGGCGAGTGTCCCGAGAAAGTGCAGCGTGGCGATGAAGTAGGCGAGCAGGTGCGGGCCAAAAAAATCCATGGACGACGGTACTCCAGGCAATCGAGTGCCTAACAGACCATGTTCGCTGACGAATGTCGCTATTTTATTTGCCGTGCAACACTGGCGCCTTCGCGGCGTCTAACGCCAACAATTGCCCAGGAGTTACCCGATGAATGCTCGTCTGCTTGGTTTAGCCATGGTTATTGGTTTGTCGCTGCCCGTGGCAGCACAGGCGCAGATGCTGGCGCCGGGCTTGTGGGAATTGACCACCAGCAATATGAAGGTCGATAACCAGGACCTGCCGGACCTGTCGCTGATCCTCGGTCAACTCAAGCAACAGATGACCCCTGAACAGCGCGCCATGCTGGAAAAACAAGGCATCACCATGGCCGGCAAAGGCGTGCAGGTGTGCCTGACACCGGCGCAGGTCGCGTCCGATTCGATCCCCCTGACCGACCCGCAATCGGGCTGCAAACAGGAAGTCACCGACAAGACCGGTAACCAGTGGAAATTCCGCTTCAGTTGCCCGAAAGCCCAGGGCACCGGCGTCGCTACTTTCCAGAGCCAGAAAGAATTCACCACCACCGTCAACGGCACCTTCAATGCCACCGGTATTCAGCAGAAGGGCAGCCTGGACAGCCATGCCCAGTGGCTGGGTAACGATTGCGGGACGGTCAAGCCTCGCGCTTAACGCAGGCCGCCTAACGCAGGAAATGCAGGGGCAAGCCCTGGCAACTGTCGACCACCTGGCCGTTGTGCCAAGCCAGGTGGCCGGAGACCAGCGTGGTGCTGACGCTGTGGCGAAAGCTGCGCTCGGCAAAAGGCGTCCAGCCGCAGCGGGCCAGGATCGGCTCGCTGCTGACGGGCTTGCCTTCGGGCTCCGGTTTGATCAACACCAGGTCGGCCCAATACCCTTCGCGTAGATAACCCCGATCCGGGATGGCGAACAGGTCGGCCACGCGGTGACTGGTTTTCGCCACCAGGGTCGTCAGCGGTAGCAGCCCATCGGCGACCAGCTCCAACAACGCCGGCAGCGCGTGCTGCACCAGGGGTAAACCCGACGGCGCTTCGCGATAGCCCAACTGTTTTTGCGCCCAGGTATGCGGCGCGTGGTCAGTGCCAATCACATCCAGACGATCACTCAACAAGGCTTGGCGCAGCGCGTCGCGGTCGGCGCGTGTCTTGATTGCCGGGTTGCATTTGATCTGATGACCGAGCCGATGATAATCGCGGTCATCGAACAGCAAATGGTGCACGCAGACCTCGGCCGTGATGCGCTTTTGCGCCAGAGGCTTGTCTTCGAACAACACCAGCTCGCGGGCGCTGGTCAGGTGCAGCACATGCAGGCGTGTGCCGTGGCGCTGGGCCAACTCCACGGCCAGAGAGGACGAGCGATAGCACGCTTCGGCATCGCGAATCAGCGGATGGGCCACGGCAGGAATAGTGTCGCCAAAGCGCTCACGCAGGCGTTGTTCATTGGCCTGGATACTCGGCGTATGTTCGCAGTGGGCCAGCAGGATGGTCGGCACTTCAGCGAATAACCGCTCCAGAACCCGTGGATCATCCACCAGCATATTGCCGGTCGAGGCCCCCATGAACACTTTGACGCCGGCCACTTCCCGCGGGTCCAGCGCTGCGACGAGGTCGAGGTTGTCGTTGCTCACGCCAAAGTGAAAGCCATAGTTGGCCACCGAATGCAGGCCCGCGCGACGCTTTTTATCGGCCAGGGCTTGCAAGGTCAGCGTAGCGGGTTGGGTGTTGGGCATATCCATGACGCTGGTGATACCGCCGGCCACGGCCGCCCGGGATTCGCTGTAAAAGCTGCCTTTGTCTGGCGCGCCGGGGTCGCGAAAGTGCACCTGGTCATCGATCATGCCCGGCAGCAGCCATTGGCCCTGGGCGTCGATGGCCAAGGGCGCGTCGCAGCCTTCGATGCTGCTGGCGATCTTCTCGATACGGCCGTTGGCGACCAGCACATCGGCGTCGAATGCCTGGCCTTCGTTCACCAGGCGGGCATTGCGAATCAGCAGGCGGCTCATGGTTCAGAACTCGTTTTGCAGGGCTTTGTAGCCGCGCACCAGATCGACATTGGTGCGTGCCACGTCTTCGGAAAACTCCGAGGCGCTCACACTCACCGGCGGGTATTGCGACAAGTCGGTGTTGGGGCCGATGCGGGTGGTGGAGGGCACGTAGAAGGCGGCGGGCAAATCGCGCCCGTCGACCACCGAGTTGTGGCGCACCACACAGCCGTCGCCCACGGCGCAGTTGAACAGCACGCTGTTGAAACCGATGAACACACGGTCGCCGACGGTGCAGGGGCCGTGCACGATGGAACGATGGGCAATGGAGGTGAATTCGCCGATGGTGACCGCCGCGCCGGACTTGGAGTGGATGACCACGCCGTCTTGGATATTGGAGTTGGCGCCGATGGTGATCGGGTCCATGGCGCCGCTGGCATCGACTTCATCGGCACGGATGACGGCGTAGGGGCCGACGAAGACGTTCTCGCCGATGATGACCTTGCCGCAGATGATCGCGGTTTTGTCGACGTAGGCCGATTCGGCAATGACCGGCAGATCGCCGGAAGGGTTTTTGCGGATCATGCAGCGGGCTCCGTAATGATGTAGACGTGGTCGCCGTCGATGGCGTTATAGAAACAGGTGGGGCGGCCGGTGTGACACGCCGGACCCAGTTGGTTGACGATCAGCAGTACCGCATCGCCGTCGCAATCCAGGCGCGCTTCCACCAACTGCTGCCAGTTGCCCGAGCTCTCGCCCTTGCGCCATAACTGCTGGCGCGAGCGCGACCAGTAGCAGACTTGCCCGGTGAGCAGGGTTTCGTTGAGGGCCCGGCGGTTCATCCAGGCCAGCATCAAGACTTCGCCGCTGCCATGTTGCTGAGCGATGGCGGCCACCAAGCCATCGCTGTTCCACGGCAGGGCATCCAGCACCTGTTCGAGTGGAAAGCGACTGCCGACGGCAGCCCCTTCCAGGTCGAGCATGCTCAAGTTCATGGCTTGCTCAACGCCGCGCACAGCGTGTTGAGGTTGTATTCGAACAGCCCGGTAAAGGTGCTGGCCGGGCCTTCTGCGGCGAGGGCGTCGGAATACAGCGTGCCGCCGATCTGTGCGCCGCTTTCGTCGGCGATCTGCTTGAGCAGGCGCGAATCCTTGATGTTTTCCATGAACACGGCTTTGACTTTATCTTTGCGAATCTGAGTGATCAGCGCGGCGACTTCGGCAGCGGACGGCTCACGTTCGGTGGACAGGCCTTGAGGCGCGAGGAACTCGATGCCATATGCCTGGCCCAGGTAGCCGAAGGCGTCATGGGAGGTGACGATGCGGCGGTTGCCTGGTGGCAACGCGCCGAACTTGGTCTTGGCCTCGGCGAGCAGGCGGTAGATTTCCTTGAGGTAGGCCTGGCTGTTGCGCAGGTAGTCAGCCTTGTTGGCCGGGTCGGCGGCCACCAGCGCCTTGGTGATGTTGTTCACGTAGATTTCGGCGTTGGCCAGGTTGTGCCAGGCGTGTGGGTCGGGGATGGTTTCGCCGTCCTCTTCCATGGTGTGGGAGATCACGCCTTTGCTGGCGGTGACGACCGTGGCCTTGGTTTCGGTGCTGGTCACCAGGCGGTCCAGCCAGGGTTCGAAGCCCAGGCCGTTCTTGATGATGACCTTGGCCTTGAGCAGCGCCTTGGCGTCGTCGGGTGTCGGTTCGTAGGTATGGGCATCGGCGTCGGGGCCGACCATGTTGCTGATCTGGATGTGATCGCCACCGATCTGGTGGGTGATGTCATCCAGGATGCTGAAGCTGGTAACCACCTGGAGCTTGTCTGCGGCCTGAGCCGTCGATAACGACAGGATTAGACTGAACAGCACGAGTAGAGCGCGCATCGGGAAACACCTCATTGGGATGACAGCAAGGGCGGGCGGCTCAGCAAGCCGTGCACCGGACCGAAGACCACGGACAGCAGATACCCGGCGCCCGCCACCAGCACGATGGCCGGGCCGCTGGGCAACGAGTAGTAGAACGACAGCAACAAACCCAGCCATACCGACAGGCATCCCAGCACTGCCGATACCGCGATCAATACCGGCAGGCGCCGGCTCCAGAAGCGTGAAGCGATGGCGGGCAACATCATCAAGCCCACCACCATCAAGGCGCCGATCGCCTGGAAACCGATCACCAGGTTCAGCACCACTAAGGTCAGGAACAACCCATGGGCGAGCGGGCCGAGGCGGCTGACGGTTTGCAGGAACAACGGATCGAGGGTGTCCAGCAGCAACGGTTTATAGATCGCGGCCATCGCGATCAGGCTGAAACCGGAGACCCAGAGCATGCCGGTGAGGGTGGTTTCGTCGACGGCCAGGGCGGAGCCGAACAGCAGGTGCAACAGGTCCAGGCGCTTGCCGGCGATGCCGAGGATCAGTACACCGGCGGCGAGGGAGATGGGGTAGATGGCGGCGAGGCTGGCGTCTTCACGCAGACCGGTGCGGCGGGTGATCCAGGCGGACAGGCCGGCCATGCTCAGACCGGCGCCGAGGCCGCCGATGGTCAGGGCCGGCAGGCTCAGGCCGGCGAACCAGAAGCCAAGGGCAGCGCCGGGCAGGATGCCGTGGGCCACGGCGTCACCGATCAGGCTCATGCGCCGCAGGATCAGAAACACCCCCAGCGGCGCAGTGCTGCAGACGAGCACCAGGCCGCCGATCAGCGCGCGGCGCATAAAGACGAAGTCGACGAAGGGCATCCACAGGCGGGCGGCAAAGTGCATCAGGCCACCTGCATGTGGGGTTGCGGGCGGATCAGTTCTTTACTGGGCCCGAAGATGCAGCCGGTGTTTTTGATCTGCACCACTTGCTGGGTGTGATGGCGAACGGATGCGAGGTCATGGCAGACGACAATCAGCGTGCGGCCTTGGTCGTGCCAGGCATGGATGTGTTTCCAGCACAGCGCTTGGCCTTCTTCATCCAGCGCGGCGTGGGGTTCGTCGAGCAACAACACCGGCGCTTCGGCCAGGCTCATGCGGGCGAGCAGGGCGCGTTGCAATTCGCCACCGGACAAGGCCATCAACGGGCGGTGCTCCAGGCCGCTGAGGCACCAGTCTTCAAGCACCGCTTCAAGGCGCTGGCTGCGTTGTTGCGGGGTGAGTTGGGTACCCCAGAATCCGGCGGCGACCAGTTCTTGCAGGCTGATGGGGAACTGACGGTCCAGGTGCTGTTGCTGAGGCAGAAACGACAGGCCGCCACGGCGTGGAACATCCACCGAGACTTTACCTGCCAAGGGCTTCTGCAGGCCGGCGATGACTTTGAGCAGGCTGCTTTTACCGGTGCCGTTGGCGCCGATGATGCCAGTGAGGCTGCCTTGTTCCAGGGTGAAGTCTGTCGCGGGGGTCAGCGGTTGGCCGGGGGCGCCCCAGCGCAAAGCGGTGCAGGTGATCATGCAGGGTTTCTCGTCCAGCGGCTTTCAGCCACGGCATCGTGCGCGTGCAGGCTTTCGGCATGGATCACTTTCAGGTGGAAGGCTTTGACGGCATCCGAGCGTTTCAAGGCGAGGTTCAGGCGGCGGGCGGCGTCTTCGCAGAACATCAAGTTCTGCCCATTGGCCAGGGCGAAGGCTTGTTCGTCCGCACGTTTTACGGCGGTTTGTACGGCGGTGCCGAGGGCGGCTTCGACGTTATCGATCAGGTCATTGATGGGCAGGCCGGCTTGGTCACCGTCCAACGTGATCAGCAGTTGCGCGCTGCTGCGCTGACTGTGGGGCGTGGCGACGATGCCGTTGGCGCTGCCGAGCCAGGTCAACACGTCCTCATGCCGCAACGGTGTGTCGCCGAAGTCATCAAGAAATTGCTGCTGAATCAACTGCCTGGCGAGTGCAGCAGAGCAAGGGCAGGTTGAGGAATAAGTAACGTCAATTTTTAGTTCCACGTGGAACATCTGGTTTTCCAGACGCGCTTCGATGCTCACCGGATAGCGTTTCCAACCGGCCAGTGGGCTGACCAGCGCCGGGCGTTTGAGGAGCAGATCGGTGTGGATACGCAGGTAGGCGTTATTAGATAAACCTTCATGACTGTCGAGAAAACGCTGCAGTACATTACGCAGAAGTGCAGGCGTAAGCGGCTGCTGGTCGAGCATCTCCAGCGCCAGGTACAGGCGTGACATATGAATGCCACGGGCGGCGCCGTCGTCCAGGCTCACGCCGGCATCGGCGGTGGCGGTCAGGCGTTGGCCGTCGATAAGGATCGGCAGGGCGATGCCGCACATCCCCACCCAGTCGAGTGGCAAGGCTTGGCGTGAAGCCTGCGCGGCGATATCCGGCAGAGTCAGCGCATTCATGAGCAGGTCCATCGTTGGAAATGATTTGACATGTTATAGTATAACAATAGAGTCGACGATGAATATTCTGCTCCTGCCTTTTTTCAGTCATGTCGAGTAGGGACGCTCCTTTATTTGCGGTATTTGTATGCACAGACGTCAGCTCCTTAACCTGCTTCTGGCCAGCCCTCTTTTCACCTTGCCGTTTGCGGCCCACGCCACACAGATACGCAACGCCCGCCTGTGGCGCTCTGACGACAAGCTGCGGCTGGTGTTCGACCTCAGCGGCCCGGTGCAGTACAAGACCTTCACCCTGAGCGCGCCGGAGCGTTTGATCATCGACCTGAGCGGCGCCGGGCTCAGTGGTGATTTCTCTCAGCTGGCGTTGACGAACAGCGGGATCACCTCGATCCGCTCGGGGCATTTTGGCAAGGGCGACACGCGCATCGTGCTCGACCTGGCTGCGCCGATGCAGCTCAACAGCTTTGTGTTGCCGCCCCAGGATGGGCAGGGTCATCGTCTGGTGCTGGATCTGACCAGCGCCACCCAGGCGCCTCGTCAAATAGCGTCAGAGCCCACGCCCCTGGTGGATAAGGCGCACCCCAAGCGCGACATCATCGTGGTGGTCGATCCCGGCCACGGCGGCAAGGACCCCGGCGCAGTCGGCTCCAAGGGCCAGCGCGAAAAAGACGTGGTGTTGTCCATCGCTCAGCTGTTGGCCAAACGCCTGAAGCGCGAGAAGGGTTTTGACGTGAAGTTGGTGCGCAACGACGACTTCTTCGTGCCGCTGCGCAAACGGGTGGAGATCGCCCACAAGCACAATGCCGACATGTTTATCTCGGTGCATGCGGATGCGGCGCCGCGCATCACCGCGTCGGGTGCTTCGGTGTATGCGTTGTCCGAAGGCGGTGCGACGTCAGCCACCGCACGCTTCATGGCGCAACGAGAAAACGGTGCCGATCTGCTCGGCGCCACCCGTCTGCTCAATCTGAAGGATAAGGACCCGATGTTGGCCGGGGTGATTCTGGATATGTCGATGAACGCCACCATCGCCTCCAGCCTGCAACTCGGCAGCTCGATCCTGGGCAGCCTGGAGGGCATCACCAGCTTGCATCAGAAGCGCGTGGAGCAAGCGGGTTTCGCGGTGCTGAAGTCACCGGACGTACCGTCGATCCTGGTGGAAACCGGGTTTATCTCCAATGCGCGTGACAGCGCGCGCCTGGTCACCGCGCGGCATCAACAGGCGGTTGCCGATGGCCTGTTCGAAGGCCTGAAAAAATACTTCCAGAAGAACCCGCCGATGAACAGCTACATGGCGTGGGTGCAGGAACAGAAGAGCGCCCAGGTCTAACAGCCGGTGATGCGGCTGCAGGTGAATTTGGCGCTGGCGCCACCCGAACTGGAAAACCGGTTAAGGGTGGTCCAGCCCACGCGCCGTGTATAGCCGACCCACGCCTCACCGTCCGACGCCAACCCGGTAAAGAACGTCAGTTGCCCGTAGCGGCTGTTGGTCTGTGCCCAGTAGCGTTTGCCGATTACCTCATACCCACGCAAATACGTGGTGCTGCCGACCGTCGCCACGCTGTAGGCATTGCCCAGTGGGTCGACGCACGCGAGCAGGTTGGCGCTGCGCGTGCAGTTGGCCAGCAGGCTCGGCGCTTGAGCACAGGCAGGTCCTGCCGCAGCCAATAACAGGGCGCACAGCAAATATTTCATCGGGCTTCTCGAGGCAGGGAAGTATTCAAGCATTGCGCCCTTCGTCGTGGTGAGCAAGAGGGGATTGGCTTATTTGCACTGTTATACTATAACATAAAAACACAGCCTGACCCGTGACCCGCTCCCCATGACCAAACAAGACCTGCTGGCCCAGCCGCCCGCCGACTACATGAACGAAGCCCAACAAGGGTTCTTCCGTGAGTTGCTGCTGACCCAGCGCCATGAGCTGCAAGTGCGTATCGACGCCGAGTTCCTGGCACTGCGCGAGCAGGAAACCAACAGCGACCCGGCCGATGTCGGCAGCGCCGAAGAGCAGCGCCAGTGGCAGCTGCGTCTGCTGGAACGGGAAAAGAAGCTGTTGGACAAGATCGACGATGCCCTCGAATTACTGGCTCGCGGCGAATACGGCTGGTGTCGCGAAACGGGTGAGCCCATCGGCCTGCAACGCCTGCTGCTCCGTCCCACCGCGACACTCTGTATCGAAGCCAAAGAACGTGAAGAGCTGCGCGAACGCCATAAACGGGCAGTTTGACCGGCCACCCTTGATGAGGAATACCTGATGCCCAACCGTCTCCCCGTTACTGTGTTGTCCGGCTTTCTCGGCGCCGGTAAAAGCACGCTGCTCAATTACGTCCTGCGCAACCGCGAAAACCTGCGGGTGGCGGTGATCGTCAACGATATGAGCGAAATCAACATTGATGGCAGCGAAGTCCAGCGCGATGTCACCCTCAACCGCGCTGAAGAAAAACTGGTAGAGATGAGCAACGGCTGCATCTGCTGCACCTTGCGGGAAGACTTGCTGGAGGAAGTCGGAAAACTCGCCAAGGAAGGTCGGTTCGATTACCTGCTGATCGAGTCCACCGGCATCTCCGAACCCTTGCCGGTGGCTGAAACCTTCACCTTCCGCGACGAAAACGAGCAAAGCCTGGCCGATATTGCACGCCTGGATACCATGGTCACGGTGGTCGACGGCATGAACTTCCTGCTCGACTACCAGGCCGCCGAAAGCCTCGCCTCCCGGGGTGAAACCCTGGGTGAAGAAGACGAACGCTCCATCACCGACCTGCTGATCGAGCAGATCGAATTCGCCGACGTGATCCTTATCAGCAAGATCGACCTTATCAGCAGCCGCGAGCGTGAAGAGTTGATGGCAATCCTTGAGCGCCTCAACGCCCAGGCGGAAATCATCCCGATGGTGATGGGCGAAGTACCGCTGAACAAGATCCTCAACACTGGCCGATTCGACTTTGAACGCGCCGCGCAGGCCCCGGGCTGGTTGCAGGCGTTGCGGGGTGAACATGTGCCGGAAACCGAAGAGTACGGCATCGCCTCCACCGCTTACCGTGCGCGCCGCCCTTTTCATCCGCAGCGCTTTTTCGACTTTATCGACCGTCCGTGGGTCAACGGCAAACTGCTGCGCTCCAAGGGCTTTTTCTGGCTGGCCAGCAAGCATCAGGATGCAGGCAGTTGGTCTCAGGCGGGCGGCTTGATGCGCCATGGATTTGCCGGTCGCTGGTGGCGCTTTGTGCCAAAAAGCCAGTGGCCCCAGGATGAGGAAAGCGTCGCGGCGATCATGGGCAACTGGCAACTGAGCACCGGTGACTGTCGCCAGGAACTGGTGTTTATCGGGCAGAACATCGACTTCACCCAGCTGCGCGCCGAGCTGGACGCCTGCTTGCTCGACGATGAAGAAATGGCCCTGGGCGTCGAAGGTTGGCGCTTGCTGGCCGATCCCTTTGGCCCTTGGTATGAGGAGGCAGCCGCCTGATGCTGGCCCCGGTTATTCCCCTGCGTCCCGTGATTCGCCAGACCCGTGGAGAAACTCCGCTGGCGCTGTCCGACATCCTTGAAGACGGCGTCAACCTGGCGGTGTGGCAGCGCCAGTTGCCCCTGCACATCGCCGAGTTCGGCGCCTTGCTGGTGGCGCTCAATGAGCCGTTGGCCGATTCCAGGGTGATTGAGCTCAATAACGAAGACGCCGCGCCCGACTTGCAGGGGCTGGCGTCCAGTTGCCGCGACCTGGAAGGCTACGAAGGCTTTATCGCCGATGTGTCTTGGCTGGTCAGCGCTTTTGCCTGTTTGCTGGGTGCCAAGCGTATCGGCGTGCGCTTGCGCCTGTTGGATAAAGCCATGTGCCCGCGTTTTCACGTCGACCATGTGCCGGTGCGGCTGATCACCACCTATGCCGGGATCGGCAGCCAGTGGTTGCGTGAAGGCGTGATGGACCGTCGCCAGTTGAGCCAGCCGGACGCTGAACCCTGCGACCGAATCGAGCAGCTCCAGTGCGGGGAAGTCGCCCTGCTCAAGGGCACCAAGTGGCATGGCAATGAAGGCCATGGCCTGATTCACCGTTCGCCCGCACTCAAGGCTGACGAACGCCGCTTGATCCTGACACTGGATTGGCTCGCATAACCGCGTAGGATCAAACGCTCTACACGGTCTGAACGATGCTCCTCATGCTGCAGAACATTCCCACTCATGTGATTGCCGGGCCGTTGGGCGCTGGCAAGACCAGCCTCATCAAGCACCTGCTTGCCCAGCGCCCAGCCAACGAGCGCTGGGCCGTGCTGATCAACGAGTTCGGGCAGATCGGCCTAGACGCCGCCTTGCTCACTCAGGATGACGACGGCATTGCCTTGGGCGAAGTCGCTGGCGGC
This sequence comes from Pseudomonas petroselini, assembly GCF_045037875.1. NCBI lineage: Bacteria > Pseudomonadati > Pseudomonadota > Gammaproteobacteria > Pseudomonadales > Pseudomonadaceae > Pseudomonas > Pseudomonas petroselini. Next base: position 592,777 of record NZ_CP173614.1, on the reverse strand, counting down.
TGCCTGTGCTGTGTGAATGGCGCGCCGTTCCAGGTAGGACTTGGGCGTTTGTTGCGTAAGGCCAAACCCGATCGGCTGTTTATCGAGCCGTCAGGCCTGGGCCATCCGGCGCAATTGCTCAAGCAGTTGCGAGAGGCGCCGTGGCAGAACGTGTTGGCAGTGCAGCCCTGTGTGCTGGTGTTGGATGCCCAGGCGCTGGCGGCGGGTAAACCCTTGCCGTCGGCGCAGCAGGAAGCCTTGGCGAGTGCCGGGCTGCTGGTATTGAACAAGGAGGAAGCGCTGGACGCTGCGCAGCGCCACGCCATTGAACAGCAGTTACCGGATTGCCCGTTTTACTGGACCCGGCAGGCGCATTTGCCGCTGACCCAGTTACCAGGACTGAACGCACAGGCGGCTGCGGCTGTGGATAACTTCGAAGTGCCCAAGGGGTTGGCGCAGATGCCGGCCATTTGGAGCGATCCCGCGCAACCGATCTGCCTGAGCCAGGCCCAAGAGGGCGGCTGGAGCATCGGTTGGCGCTGGCACCCGAGCCAGCAATTCGATGCCCAGCGCCTGCATCATTGGCTGGCAAGCCTTGAGTGGCGCCGCGCCAAGCTGGTTATCCACAGCGCCGAAGGCTGGTTGTCGGCCAACGCTGTGGATAACAGCCCGCTCGCCTGGCAAACCAGCGAATGGCGGCGCGATTCGCGTATCGAATTGATTTTCAGCGACCCACAGGACGTGGCGGCATTGCAGACCGCACTGGCGGCCTGTCGTTACTGACGGTTCTTGGTGCCGTGGTCCTGTCGCCACTGGCTCAGCTCGATCACTTCGGCGCTGGGCAGTGGTGTCTTGATCTCGAACGGGTAGGGCGCCAGTTCGATCTGCGCACTGTGGGCGCCGAATTGGGTGATGGTCCCTGGGTGGCGGGTTTCGCCGGTCACGATGAATTCAAAGTTGTAGATACGTGCCAGGCGCCGCCGGCCATTGGCATCCTTCACAAACCCGATGCGCTTGAGCGCCACCGCACCGTCGAGCAGTTCGATGTCGAGCTTGGCGCAATGCTGCTTGACCCGCTCCAGCGCACGCTCGCGCAGGCCGTGGTTGTGCCACACCCAGGCGGCACCGGTCGCCAGCAGCATCAACACGAAGATGTTTCCCAGGGTCAGCATGCGAAAGACTCCAACAAAGTGAGAGCAGCTTAACTGTGTCGCCGGTCTGTCGTATAGGCTGCTTTTAGTCGCATACTGCGCGGCCAGAATTTCAACGGCTTTACGGAAATCCCCCGCATGAAACGCACACCTCATTTGCTTGCGATCCAGTCTCATGTGGTCTTCGGCCATGCCGGAAACAGCGCCGCCGTGTTCCCCATGCAGCGCGTCGGGGTGAACGTGTGGCCGCTGAACACCGTGCAGTTCTCCAACCACACCCAGTATGGCCAGTGGGCGGGTGAAGTGTTGGCGCCGCAGCAGATTCCGGCGTTGGTGGAAGGCATCGCCGCTATCGGCGAGTTGGGCAACTGCGACGCGATTTTGTCCGGCTACCTGGGCAGTGCGGATCAGGGCCGGGCGATCCTGACCGGCGTGGCGCGCATCAAGGCCATCAACCCCAAGGCTTTGTATCTGTGCGACCCGGTGATGGGCCATCCGGAAAAGGGCTGCATCGTGCCGCAGGAAGTCAGCGATTTCCTGCTGGACGAAGCCGCGGCCATGGCCGACTTCCTGTGCCCCAACCAGTTGGAGCTGGACAGTTTTGCCGGGCGCAAGCCGCAATCGCTGTTCGATTGCCTGGCCATGGCCAAGGCGTTGCTGGCGCGCGGGCCGAAGGCTGTATTGGTCAAGCATTTGGATTACCCCGGCAAGTTGCCGGATGGTTTCGAGATGCTGCTGGTGACCGCCGAAGGCAGCTGGCACTTGCGCCGGCCGCTGTTGGCGTTTCCGCGTCAGCCGGTGGGCGTCGGCGATTTGACCTCGGGCCTGTTCCTGGCGCGGGTTCTGTTGGGCGACAGCCTGTTGGTCGCCTTCGAATTCACCGCTGCCGCCGTACACGAAGTGCTGCTGGAAACCCAGGCTTGCGCCAGTTACGAGCTGGAGTTGGTGCGGGCCCAGGATCGCATCGCCCACCCTCGCGTACGTTTCGAAGCGACACCCATCGAGTTGTAGGAATATTCCTGATTGAGCCAGGCGAAGGGCGTCCGGTACTATCGGGCGCCTTCTAGTCCACTGTGCTTTCAAGGAAGATCCATGTCCCTCGTATTCCCTTCGCCGCGGGCGCTGACCGCCCTGGTGCTGACGTCGTTGCTGGCCGGTTGCAGTGTGAACGGCACTTACCCTGATGCCACCGAGGCTGATGCCGCCAAGCTGCGTTTCATCTCTAATACGTCCAATACCACCATCGACGTCTACGACGCTGAGCACTGCATGGGCCAGACCACTGGCATGCTCAACAATATTTTCTTGGTCGATACCCGGCGGCGTGTCGGCATGTCTGTGCCCCCACCGGTCAAGGCCAGAGGCTTGCTGGAGTTCAAGCTGGCACCCGGCAAAGAAACCATGCTGATGATCAACACCAATGGCGGCAGCTATGTCTGCGGCAAATCAATGAGCATCACGCCAAAGGCCGGGGAAGAGTATGAAGTGACCTTCGATATGGAACGGGGCATGTGCACGACCTCGTTTCAGCGCCTGACGCGCTCGGATGGCAAGGATGTGCGCATCCCCCAGCCGATATTCGAGAACGGTATGCCGTCGTGCGCGGGCAAGAGCCCGATATTCGGTAAGGTGATCCCGGCTACGCCACACCGTACCGCGTTGATCAACGCAATCGTTGAAACCCATATGCAGCTCATCACGTTGATGGAGCCTGACACCGCGCAGCGCCCGCAAGCCACCGAAGAGGCGATCGCCGAGCGCAAGGCGAAATTAGGCACATTCACGCCACCTGAGGCCTATTGGGTTCAGTTCCGTCAGAACTATGCACGGGTGAATCAGGAAATGGCTGGCCGCAAGGCGCGTACGCTGGAGCTTTATGAGCGGGTTTACCGCATGCGCCTGAGCGGCACCGAAGATGCGATTCTGGAGCAATGGCAGAACCCGACGGACGCCGCCGTTGTCGAGCGCGTCAAGGCTAACGACAAGTTGATGGCGCAGTACTACACGAACACCAGCAAAGCCGTGATGGTGGACATCGTGAACCATCACATGGAGCGCATGAGCCAGTTGGATCAGCGCTTTGATGTGTGTGCCCACTACGATGGGTGCTGGCGGTTGTAGGAGCGGGCTTGCTCGCTCCTACACGGGGGGCATGGCCTACAGCGCGTCTGCCTTGATTTCCTGATAGCGCTTTTCCAGCTCCTGACGGATCTGTCGGCGCTGCTGGGCCTGCACGAACCGGCGCTTGTCTTCGCTGTTGTGAGGTTGCAGCGGTGGCACGGCGGCCGGTTTGCGCTGGTCGTCCACGGCCACCATGGTGAAGAAGCAACTGTTGGTATGGCGCACCGAGCGTTCGCGGATGTTCTCGGTCACCACCTTGATGCCCACTTCCATCGACGTGTTGCCGGTGTAGTTGACCGATGCGAGGAACGTCACCAGCTCACCGACATGGATCGGCTCGCGAAAGATCACCTGGTCTACCGACAAGGTGACGACATAGCGGCCGGCATAACGGCTCGCGCAGGCGTAGGCCACTTCGTCGAGGTACTTGAGCAGTGTGCCGCCGTGGACATTGCCTGAGAAGTTGGCCATATCGGGGGTCATCAATACCGTCATCGACAGCTGGGCGTTTCCGGGTTCCATAGCACACTCACGGGTTGTAGGCATTGGTTGGGGGCGCACCTCTGCGGGTGCTGGAATCTTTACAGCGCCATCCATAACGGGACGCCGGTAGGCGGCTTGCCGTCACGCGCTCACCGATCTGTTTCCATATATTGCACCGGCTTTCCGGCGGAAGTCGCGGTGTTAACCTTCAAAAGCCCGTCTCAGGGCATTTCTTACGATCAAGGCAGACTTTTCCTTCCGCACTTTGCGATATTTCAAAGGCGCGGGCGGAAGTGGGAAAAGCGCCAGTACCCTCAAGGAGCCCCTCGCCATGCACGCCATCAGCTTTATCCAGGACTTGGCCGTGATCATGCTGGTGGCAGGGGTTGTCACCATCCTGTTTCACCGCCTCAAGCAGCCAGTGGTGCTGGGCTACATCGTCGCCGGGTTCATCATTGGCCCCCACACCCCACCTTTCGGCCTGATTCACGACGAAGACACCATCAAGACCCTCGCCGAGCTGGGGGTGATCTTCCTGATGTTCTGCCTGGGCCTGGAGTTCAGCCTGCGCAAGCTGTTCAAGGTCGGCGCCACGGCGTTTATCGCAGCCTTCCTGGAAATCATCCTGATGATCTGGATCGGCTACGAGATTGGCCGCTGGTTTGACTGGAACACCATGGACTCGCTGTTCCTCGGCGCAATCCTGGCGATTTCCTCCACCACCATCATCGTCAAGGCGCTTAACGACCTGAAGATGAAAAACCAGCGCTTCGCCCAGCTGATTTTTGGCGTACTGATTGTGGAAGACATCCTCGGCATCGGCATCATCGCCTTGCTGTCGAGCATCGCCGTCAGCGGTACGGTCAGCTCCGGCGAGGTGTTTTCCACGGTCGGTAAGCTCTCGCTGTTCATGATCGTTGCGCTGGTCATCGGTATTTTGCTGGTGCCGAGGCTATTGGCTTACGTGGCCAAGTTCGAAAGCAACGAGATGTTGCTGATCACCGTACTGGGCTTGTGTTTCGGTTTCTGTCTGCTGGTGGTCAAGCTGGAATACAGCATGGTGCTGGGCGCGTTCCTGATCGGCGCAATCATGGCCGAATCCCGACAGTTGATTAAGATCGAGCGCCTGATCGAGCCGGTTCGCGATATGTTCAGCGCCATCTTCTTCGTGGCCATTGGCTTGATGATCGACCCCCAGATCCTGCTGCAATACGCCTGGCCGATTGCGGTGATCACCGTGGCGGTGGTGCTCGGCAAGATGCTGTCCTGCGGCTTGGGGGCATTTATTGCCGGCAATGATGGCCGTACCTCACTGCGCGTGGGGATGGGGCTGTCACAAATTGGTGAGTTTTCCTTCATCATCGCGGCGCTGGGGATGACGCTGCAGGTGACCAGTGATTTCCTTTATCCCGTCGCCGTGGCGGTTTCAGCGATTACCACGCTGCTCACGCCGTACTTGATTCGCGGCGCTGACCCGCTGTCGCTGAAGATTGCGGCAATCATGCCCAAGCGCATGAGCCGGGTGTTCGGCATGTACGGCGAATGGTTGCGCAGCATCCAGCCTCAGGGCGAGGGCGCCATGTTGGCGTCGATGATCCGCAAGATCATCCTGCAAGTGGGGGTAAACCTGGCGCTGGTGATCGCGATCTTCTTTGCCGGCAGCTTTTTTGCGGCGCGCATCGGTGGGTATCTGGAGGGCTGGATTAGCGATCCAAGCTGGCAGAAGGCGCTGATCTGGGGTGGGGCGTTGCTGTTGTCGCTGCCGTTCCTGATCGCGGCGTACCGCAAGCTCAAGGCGCTGTCGATGCTGCTGGCGGAGATGAGCGTGAAGCCGGAAATGGCTGGGCGACACACCCAGCGTGTACGAAGGGTGATCGCGGAGCTGATCCCGATCCTCTCGCTGCTGGTGATCTTCCTGCTATTGGCCGCCTTGTCGGCCAGTATCCTGCCGACCAACAAGTTGCTGGTGCTGATCGCCGTCGTCACGGCAGCGGTGGCGGCCGTGCTCTGGCGGTGGTTCATCCGCGTGCATACGCGGATGCAGGTCGCCTTGCTGGAGACCCTGGATAACCACAAGGATACGCCGGAGCACTAAGTGGGCGGGCCACTTTACTGTGGTGAGCGAGCTTTTTTGTGGTGAGCGGGCTCACCACAGTAAGCCCGGTCAGCCAACAGCTCTGTCAGCTTTCCAGCCAGACGTCCCGCGCCCAGTGCCACACGGATTCCCAGGTTTCTTCGGTGACGATTTCTTCTTCGCCGGACCACAGCACCACGGTGCCGTCTTCTTCGACGCAATAGTAGTCGTCGCCGTCCTGGCAGATAGGGATCAGGCTGCGATCAACACCGGCATCCCAGGCGTTGGCGGCCACGTCCGGCAGGTAGGTATGGGATTGCGGGTCGGTGACGGTCACCGGCTCCAAGCTGCCGTACACCACATCGCTGACGGTCAGCAAAAATTCACGGAAGACAAACGGGATGTCGATGAACAGTTGTTCCTCGATTTCCACCAGTTGGTCTTCGTCAGGCAGTTCCAGCGGAACCGGGACCGGTTCGTTGACTTCACGCAATTGTTCGATGATTTCTTCCACGGCCGGGATCCTCTTGCTAGATGGCGCGGTTTATAGGGGCGTTTTATACAGTAGCTCGCTATAAGTGCAACCGTGAAATAGAAAACCCCGGACAGGTCCGGGGTTTTTTGTATCTGCTTGCTAAGCGCGCAGGGATCAGCCGTTCTGGCGGATACCGGCGACCAGCCAAGGCTGGTTGTCGCCCTGGGCACGTTCCATGTTCCAGCTTTCGCTGAACACTTCGCCCTGGTCGAAGCGCGAAGTCTTCGATACACCGCTGAAAGTCAGGGTGGCGATGGTCTTGTCGGCGCGATCATCCACACCTTCCAGCTGTACGCGCAGGTCGTCGATGTAGGTCGACTGGAACGCGTCGCCCAGGTCGGCACGTTCGCGCTTGAGGAACTCCAGCAGTTGCGGGGTCACGAACTCGGAGATCTTGTCCATTTCGTTGGCGTCCCAATGCTGCTGCAGGGACTGGAAGTGGCTGCGGGCCGCTTCGACGAAACGCTCTTCGTTGAACCAAGCCGGTGCGTTGATCACCGGACGGGCCGCAGCAGGCGCTGCCGAACCACCGAAGATCGAACCCATGGCTGGTTTTTGCTCGAACACTTCACGCTGCATTGGCGCGCCAGCGGGAGCCAGATGCTCCTGCTGCTTGCGGCGACGGGCAGCGATGAAGCGGAAGATCAGGAAGGCGATGACCGCCATGATCAGGATGTCGAAGATCTGCATGCCCTGGAAGCCGCCGCCCATGAACATGGAAGCGAGCAGGCCACCGGCGGCGATACCGGCCAGAGGGCCCAACCAGCGCGAAGCACCGCCAGCCTTGGCAGCGGCGCCTGCAGCACCGGCTGCGCCTGCGGTAGCCGCAGCACCGCCGGCACCGGCGGATGGGGCCATTTGGCTGGTCTGGTGAGTCGGTGCCGAGCCCATGCTTTTGCCGCCACCAAAGCGCTTGGCGTTGGCGTCGATGCTCATCGTCAGGCCGATGCACAACGCCATGGCGATGCTAAGAAAACGTTTCATAAAGGGAATTCCCATTTGTGGATTGCACGCGCGCCATGTTGCACAGGTGTAGTGACAGTGGCTAGCGACATAATGTTTCGGGCTTTTGCGTAGGACCGATTCAGAATGGTCTGTAGGACTTATTACAGCTATTGGCCCGCGCTCGTCTAAAACAAGGGCGGGCCCATCATCTTCATGTAACGCAGTGTTTCATGAGAGAGGCTGGTTGGGGTGAGGGAGCAAGCGCCCTCGCCACAGTCAGATGGCTTCGAGCTTCGCGTAACCCATCATCAGCCACTTGCTGCCTTCGGCGAAATTCACCTGCACCCGCGCCTGGGCACCGGCGCCTTCGAAGTTGAGGATCACGCCTTCGCCGAACACCGAATGCCTGACCTGCTGGCCAAGGCTGAACTGGGTTTCCGGAATCTCGGAACCGGCAAACATACTGCTGGAGTTCTGCTGCTGACCTCCGCCGAACGGGCGGCTGACGCTGTTGGACAAGCGCACTTCCTGGATCAGCCCCTTCGGCACTTCACGTACGAAACGCGAAACCTTGTTGTAGGTCTCGCTGCCGTACAGGCGTCGGGTCTCGGCGTAGGTCATCACCAGGTTCTGCATCGCACGGGTGATGCCCACGTAGGCCAGGCGGCGCTCCTCCTCAAGACGGCCCGGCTCTTCCAGGCTCATCTTGTGCGGGAACAGGCCTTCTTCCATGCCCACCAGGAACACGTACGGGAACTCCAGGCCCTTGGCGCTGTGCAAGGTCATCAGCTGGATGCTGTCTTCATGCTCATCGGCCTGGGTATCACCGGCTTCCAGCGACGCATGGCCGAGGAAAGCGGCGAGCGGTGTCAGCTCTTCGTCTTCCTCGGTGTTTTCGAACGCACGGGCGGCGCTGACCAGTTCCTCAAGGTTTTCTACCCGGGCCTGGCCTTTCTCGCCTTTTTCCGCTTCGTGGTAGGCAATCAGCCCGGACTGCTCGATCACGGTCTGGGTCATCAAGTGCAAAGGCATTTCCGCGCACTTGGCGGCGAGGTTCTCGATCAGTTCGACAAACACACCCAGCGCCCCGGCGGCGCGGCCGGTCAGGCCTTTATTGGCGATCAGCAAGCGCATGGCTTCCCACATCGACACATCGGCATGGCGCGCGTGGTCGCGAATGGCTTCGACAGTCTTTTCGCCAATGCCACGCGCCGGGATATTGATGACGCGCTCCAGCGCCGCATCGTTGCCGCGGCCTTCCAGCAAGCGCAGGTAGGCCATGGCGTTCTTGATCTCGGCACGCTCGAAGAAGCGCTGGCCACCGTAGATGCGGTACGGGATGCGTTCGCGCAGCAAGGCTTCTTCCAAGACCCGCGATTGGGCGTTGGAGCGGTACAGGATGGCGATATCGCTGCGCGCCAGGCCGGTTTTCAGTGCACTTTCGATGGTTTCCACCACGTAGCGCGCTTCATCGTGCTCGTTGAACGCGGCGTACAGGTTAATGGCTTCGCCTTCGCCGCCGTCGGTCCACAGCTCTTTGCCCAGGCGCCCGGTGTTGTTGGCGATCAAGGCGTTGGCCGCCTTGAGGATCCCGGCGGTGGAGCGGTAGTTCTGCTCCAGGCGGATGGTGACGGCGTCCGGGAAGTCTTCGGAATACTGGTAGATGTTCTCGATTTTCGCGCCACGCCAGCCGTAGATCGACTGATCGTCGTCGCCCACCACCATCAGGCTGTCGCCACCTTTGGCCAGCAGGCGCAACCAAGCGTACTGCACGGCGTTGGTGTCCTGGAACTCGTCCACCAGGATGTGGCGGAAGCGTTTCTGGTAATGGGCCAGCAAACCCGGGTTGTCGCGCCACAGGTCGAGGGCGCGCAGCAGCAGCTCGGAGAAGTCGATCACCCCGGCGCGTACGCACGCGGCCTCGTAGGCTTCATAAATGCTGCGCATGGTGGCCAGGAACAAATCGCCGCTGGCCTGGATGTGCTGCGGGCGCAGGCCTTCGTCTTTCTGGCCGTTGATAAACCATTGGGCCTGGCGCGCCGGCCAGCGCTGTTCGTCGAGCCCCAGCTCGCGGATCACCCGCTTGACCAAGCGTTGCTGGTCATCGCTGTCGAGAATCTGGAAGGTCTGGCTCAGGCCCGCTTCCTGCCAGTGCGCCCGCAACAGGCGGTGCGCCAGGCCGTGGAACGTGCCTACCCACATGCCGGCCGGGCTGATGCCCATCAACTGCTCGATGCGGTGGCGCATCTCGGCAGCGGCCTTGTTGGTGAAGGTCACCGACAGGATGGAATGCGGGGACGCGTTCTCGACCTGGATCAACCAGGCGATACGGTGCACCAGCACTCGGGTTTTACCGGAGCCAGCACCGGCCAGGACCAACTGACGGCCAACGGGGGCGGCTACGGCCTGGCGTTGGGCATCGTTGAGGGAGTTCAGCAAAAGAGAGAGATCATCGCGCATCGGCGCATTCTATGGCCCACGGGGGAGTGGGGCAAATACCAATGCCGGGTGGTCGACGGAAAACAATCAGGGTGATGACCGGTTGGTCAATGGCCACAGCCCGCGCAGCGTCTCGCTCAAGCCGTCTGGCCCCGAAGTTTGCGGCGCATGAGCGTGCCGTTTTTATGACGTAGAGCAGTTTGGCCCAAGCGTTTGCTTGTGTATGCTCCGTCGACGTTTCGGGCTCACCATTATAAGAACACTGCCTATGACCCTCAGCACCGACCTGTTTGGCCCCTCGGCGGCGCCCGCGCAGGTTCTTCGCAAACACTACGCCACCGAGATGGCGGTCGAGCGCACACGCCTGCTGTATCAGGGCTCGCTGCTGCCGACCCTGTTGATGTTGGTCAATGGCCTGGTCTGCGCCTGGCTGCTCTGGAATCCCAAGCAATACCTGTTGGACAGCATCTGGTTAGTCTGGCTGCTGGCCCTGGTGGCGATGCGCGTGATCCAAGTGGCGGCGTTTGATTCGGCCATGCCCAGTCGCCAGGCCCAGCCGGTGTGGCGGCGCATGTTCATGCTCGGTTCGGCGGTCAGCGGCCTGACCCTGGCCACCGCCGCCATCGCCCTGGTGCCGGCGGACAGCTTTATGCAGCAGGCCTGGGTGTTCGGCCTGATCGGCGCCGCGACACTGTCGGCCAGCGTGGCCTACGCCGTGAGCGTGCCGGCCTTTTTGTCGTTCGCCTTGCCGTGCCTGGTGCCGTCCATCATTTACCTGTTCTGGAGCGGTGACCCGCAGCAGCGTGGCTGGGGCGTACTCGGTCTGATCCTGCTGGCGTCCTTGAGCCTGGTGGCATGGCAGGTCAACCGCCTGATCCAGCGCGGGCTGCTGCGACGCTTCCAGAACCAGGCGTTGATCGAGCATCTGCAACAGGCACAGCAGCGCAGCGAGCAACTCAATCAGGAGTTGGTGCGCGAAGTCGAACAACGCCGCCAGGTCGAGCAGGAACTGCGCGAAGCCCAGGTCGGCCTGCAGGACCGCGTGGCACAGCGCAGCCAGGAGCTGGACGCTGCCAGCCTGGCGCTGAATAAAAGCGAGGCGCGCCTGGCCATGGCCCTGCAAGCCAGCGAGCTGGGCCTGTGGGACTGGAACCTGCAAACCGACGAAGTCCACCACACCCAGCTCAAGGAGCTGTTCGGCCTGGAGCCTGAGTACGTCACGGCGATGCTCGGTCACCTCAAGCCACGCCTGCACCCCGAAGACCTGCCGCTGCTCAAGCGTGCCCTGGTGGAGCACCTCAAGGGCCGCAGCGAGGACTACCAAGTGGAATACCGCGTGCGTCATGGCGATGGGCATTGGGTGTGGATCGAAGACCGTGGCCGTGCCGTGGAGCGTGCGCCCAGCGGCCGCGTCACGCGCATGCTCGGTACACGCCGTGATATCAGCGCCAGCAAGGCTCTGGAGGAACAGCAGCGTTTGGCGTCGACCGTCTTTGAAGCCGCCAGCGAGGGCATTGTGATCCTCGACCCGGACTACGTGCTGATTGCCGTCAACCAGGCCTTCAGCCGTGTCACGGGCTTTGAAACCGACGACATGATTGGCCGCAATGTGGTGGAGCTGCCCAGCAGCCGCGATGCCCGCCGCCACTTTCCGGTGATCCGCCAGGCGTTGCTAAGCCACGGTACGTGGCAGGGCGAGTTGGTGGAGACGCGCAAGAACGGCGAGCTGTACCCGCAGTGGCTGCAATTGAATGTGGTGCGCGATGTTCGAGGAAAAGTCAGTCATATCGTCGGGTTCTTCGCCGATCTCTCGGCGCGGCGTGAGTCCGAAGAACGCATGCGTCACCTCACTCATTACGACGAGTTGACCGGGTTGGCCAACCGCTCGCTGTTCCGAGAACGGCTGCGCGAGGCTCATCAGCGTGTACGCCAAGGTGGGCGCAGCCTGGCGCTGCTGCACATCAATCTCGACCGCTTCAAGTTACTCAATGACAGCCTCGGCCATGAAGTTGCCGACCAATTGCTGCAAAAAATGGCGCGTCGCCTGATTAACGCCTTGCCCGAGGCCGACACCATTGCGCGTTTGTCCGGGGATGAATTCGCCGTGCTGTTCGACGCCTATGGCAACCTGTCGAGCCTGGCGCGCGTGGCCACGCGGCTGCTGGCCAAACTGCGGGTGCCGGTGACGGTGGAAGGGCATGAGTTGGTGGTCAGTGCCTCAATGGGTGTCAGCCTGTTACCGGACAATGCGCGGGAGATTTCCGCGCTGGTCAGTCAATCGAACATGGCCATGCAGCACGCCAAGCACTTGGGCGGCAATAACTTTCAGTTCTACACCGACAGCTTGCAAGCCAGCACCCTGGAGCGCTTGCAGCTGGAAAACCACCTGCGCAAGGCCATCGAAGAACGTCAGCTCTCAGTGTTCTACCAACCGAAGTTATGCCTGGCCACCGGCAAGCTGAATGCGGCCGAGGCGTTGATTCGCTGGGAGCATCCGCAATGGGGCATGGTGCCGCCGGGGGATTTTATCGGCCTGGCCGAAGAGACTGGCCTCATCGTGCCGCTGGGCGAATTCGTGCTGCGCGAGGCGTGCTGGCAGGCGTGTGAATGGCAGCGTCAGGGGCTGGCGCCGATTCGCGTGTCGGTGAACCTCTCGGTGCACCAACTGCGCCAAGGCAAGTTGGTCAGCCTGGTGCGCCAAGTGCTTGAAGAAACCGGCCTGGACCCGCAATACCTCGAGCTGGAGCTGACCGAAAGCCAGTTACTCGACAGCGTCGAACACATCATCGCCACCTTCCAGCAACTGCGCGACCTGGGCGTGAAGCTGGCCATCGACGATTTCGGCACCGGTTATTCGTCCCTCAGCTACCTCAAGCGTATCCCCGTGGACTACGTGAAGATCGACCAGACCTTTATTCGTGGACTCGGGCAGGGGCGTGAAGACGCGGCCATCACCCGCGCAATTATCGCCATGGCCCATGGGCTGGCCCTCAAGGTGGTGGCAGAAGGTGTGGAAGACCAGCAGCAGCTGGATTTCCTGCGCGCTGAGCGGTGTGACGAAGTGCAGGGCTATTTGATCAGCCGGCCGATGCAGGCCGAAGGGTTGGCAGATTTGTTACGGAAAAATGCAGATTTTCCTGAGTGATGCCAAGGTCGCCCCTGTGGCTACAACTTGGCCGCCCTTAAATTCAAAGGCGGGCAGGGCGATTTAGTGACGCGTCGGACGGGCAAAACGGCAATTCTTGTAGTATAACTACAAGCTTGCTACATCCTTGGCCCTGCCCATAACAAGAGTCCTGTCCTTTGAACCTGTTGCAACATATCGCCCAGTCGCGCCACCTGTTACGCAAATCGGAACTCAAGGTTGCCGATCACGTGCTGCTTGACCCTGCGGCTGTGATGCACAGTTCCATGGCCGATTTGGCCCACAGCGTGGGCATCAGCGAGCCGACCATCGTGCGTTTCTGCCGCGCCATCGGTTGCTCCGGGTTCCAGGACTTGAAACTCAAGCTGGCCCAAAGCCTGGCCGCCGGTGCGAGCTTCGGGCAATTTGCGATCCATGAAGACGATTCCGTTGCCGATTACAGCCTGAAAATCTTCGACACCACCCTGCACACCCTGATGGAAGTGCGCGAGAAGCTCGACCCGGTGGAGCTGCAGAAGGCCGTGACGGCCATGTCCCAGGCCCAGCGCGTTGAGTTCTATGGCTTCGGTGCATCCGGCGCAGTGGCGGCCGACGCCCAGCACAAATTCTTCCGCCTGCTGCTGACCGCAGCGGCCTACAGTGACCCGCACATGCAGGCCATGTCGGCGGTGACCTTGAAGCCCACCGATGTCGCCATCTGCATCTCCCAGTCCGGCCGCTCCAAAGACCTGCTGATCACCGCCAACCTGGTGCGTGAGAGCGGCGCTTCGTTGATCACCCTGTGCCCCAGCCAGACGCCGTTGGCGGAACTGTCCACGGTCAACCTGGCCATCGATGTGCATGAAGACACCGAGATCTACACGCCACTGACCTCGCGCATCGCCCACCTGGTGGTGATCGACGTGCTGGCCATGGGCGTGGCCATGGCGCGCGGGCCGAGCCTGGTCAACCACCTCAAGAGCGTCAAGCGCAGCTTGCGCAGCCTGCGTCTGTCGCCCAAATCCGTCAAAGCCCTCGACGACTAGCGCTGTATGCAGAGCAAAATGTGGGAGGGGGCTTGCCCCCGATGCAGTGAGTCAGTCAGTAGATCTGGTGACTGATACACCGCAATCGGGGGCAAGCCCCCTCCCACATTTGGATTTCCTACAGATCAGCAATGTTCATCGTCTTGTAATGCGCGCGCCGCTAAACCGTCATCGCCCAAGGCCATCCTGTACTCCCCGTACTCGCATTGGGAGACTCCAAATGGCCCGGCCCTACGAAGACAGCAACAGCTCCGTCAAGACCCGTCGTCAACAGGAAGACCAGCGCCGCATGGCGTTCCGTCGCGCAATCGAAGACCGCTGTGATCAGCGCCAACTGCTCCAGAGCATCACGGACTACCCGGAACTCCACTGGCAGGCACCCGCGGCTGCCCAGCGAAGCGCTCAGCCAGCGCGCTGATCTGCACCCGCTCGCTGCGGATAAAGCCCAGGAACGCATGGGCCACTGGTGACAGGCGCTTGGCCTTGGCCTGCACCAGGCACCAGCTGCGGTACAGCGGCAGCTCTTCCACCGGCAGCTCCTTGAGCCCGCCGGTGGCCAATTCCATGTTGACCGCGTGACGCGTCAACAAGGCCACGCCCAGCCCGGCGCATACGCATTCACGCTGCGCCTCGGCTGAGGCGACTTCCACCGTCTGGGTGAAGTGCACGCGTTTTTCCTTGAAATATTCCTCACAAGCCAGCCGCGTGCCGGAACCCGGTTCGCGCAGCAGCAGTGTGTAAGGTTCCAGGTCCTGCAGGCGCAGCGGTCCCTGAAGGCTGAGCGGGTGGTCGGGCGGTGCCACGGCAACGATTGGGTTGTTAAGGAACGGCAGGAACTCCAAGCCCATGTCCTGGGGCACCATCGACATGATCACCAGGTCGTCGCGATTATCCGAAAGCCGGCGGATCACCTGGGCACGGTTAACCACCGTGAGGTGCAATTGCACTTCCGGATGCTGGCGCTTGAAGGCGGCAAACAGGTGCGGCACGAAATACTTGGCGCTGGACTCAATCGCCAGTTTCAGTTGGCCTTGCAACGAGCCCTGCATGTCCGAGAGCTGCATATCGAGGTTTTCCAGGCGCCCGAAAATATCCCGGCTGGCCCTTTGCAGGGCTTCGGCGGCCTCGGTCATGTAGAGCTTTTTGCCGACGTAATCGAACAACGGCTGGCCGATCAGCTCTTCCAGCTGGCGAATTTGTAGGCTAACGGCCGGTTGTGTGAGAGACATTTCCTCGGCCGCGCGGCTGTAGGAGCGCAAGTCGCACACCTCGTGGAAGATCTGCAACTGACGCAATGTCAGTCGCATCAATGACTTACGCATTTTTTAATCCTCTCGCCCCAGGCTGTGCGGCCAACTATAAGTCTTTACTTATGCACGACCCAATAATTATTGATTTTTGTTAATCCCTTGGCGGGCTTAGTGTGTGTCTCGCGACTGTCATGAAACATTTGGTCACGCGCCGACCCGGATTCGTAGGGTCGAAGAACGCAGCAATCGGCTCAAGGGAATTTCCAAGTGATAAAAAAGATCCTGATCGCCAACCGTGGTGAAATTGCCGTACGAATCGTGCGTGCCTGCGCCGAGATGGGCATTCGCTCGGTCGCGGTCTACTCCGACGCCGACCGCCACGCGTTGCACGTCAAGCGTGCCGACGAAGCCCACAGCATCGGTGCCGAGCCCCTGGCCGGTTACCTGAACCCGCGCAAGCTGGTGAACCTCGCCGTGGAAACCGGCTGTGATGCACTGCACCCCGGCTACGGTTTCCTGTCGGAAAACGCCGAACTGGCGGACATCTGCGCCGAACGCGGGATCAAATTCATCGGTCCCTCGGCCGAAGTCATCCGCCGCATGGGCGACAAGACCGAAGCGCGCCGCAGCATGATCAAGGCCGGTGTGCCGGTCACGCCGGGCACCGAAGGCAACGTCGCCGACATCGCTGAGGCCCTCACCGAAGGCGACCGCATTGGTTACCCGGTGATGCTCAAGGCCACCTCCGGTGGTGGCGGTCGCGGCATTCGTCGTTGCAACAGCCGTGAAGAACTTGAACAAGCCTTCCCCCGCGTAATTTCCGAGGCCACCAAGGCGTTCGGTTCGGCGGAAGTGTTCCTGGAAAAATGCATCGTCAATCCCAAGCACATCGAGGCGCAGATCCTCGGTGACAGCTTCGGCAACGTGGTGCACCTGTTCGAGCGCGATTGCTCGATTCAGCGCCGTAACCAGAAGCTCATCGAAATCGCCCCAAGCCCGCAACTGACCCCGGAACAGCGCGCCTACATCGGCGACCTGTCGGTGCGAGCCGCCAAGGCCGTGGGCTACGAGAACGCCGGTACCGTGGAGTTCCTGCTCGCCGAGGGCGAGGTGTACTTCATGGAGATGAATACCCGGGTGCAGGTGGAACACACCATCACCGAAGAAATCACCGGGATCGACATCGTCCGCGAACAGATCCGCATCGCCTCCGGCCTGCCGCTGTCGGTGAAACAGGAAGATATCCAGCACCGTGGCTTCGCGTTGCAGTTCCGTATCAACGCCGAAGACCCGAAGAACAACTTCCTGCCCAGCTTCGGCAAGATCACCCGTTATTACGCACCCGGCGGCCCCGGCGTGCGTACCGACACGGCGATCTATACCGGCTACACCATCCCGCCGTTCTACGACTCCATGTGCCTGAAACTGGTGGTGTGGGCGTTGACCTGGGAAGAAGCCATGGACCGCGGCCTGCGTGCCCTGGACGACATGCGCCTGCAAGGCGTGAAGACCACCGCTGCCTACTACCAGGAAATCCTGCGCAATCCGGAATTCCGCAGCGGCCAGTTCAACACCAGTTTCGTGGAAAGCCACCCTGAGCTGACCAACTACTCGATCAAGCGCAAACCCGAAGAGCTGGCCCTGGCCATCGCCGCCGCCATCGCCGCCCACGCAGGCCTGTGAGGAACATTCCAATGTCTAAAAAAATCTTCGTAACCGACACCATCCTGCGCGACGCCCACCAATCGTTGCTGGCGACCCGCATGCGCACCGACGACATGCTGCCGATCTGCGACAAGCTCGACAAAGTCGGCTACTGGTCCTTGGAAGTCTGGGGCGGCGCCACCTTCGACGCCTGCGTGCGCTTCCTCAAGGAGGACCCGTGGGAGCGTCTGCGCAAACTGCGCGCCGCGTTGCCCAACACCCGCTTGCAGATGCTGCTGCGTGGCCAGAACCTGCTGGGCTATCGCCATTACAGCGATGACGTGGTCAAGGCGTTCGTAGCCAAGGCTGCCGTCAACGGTATCGACGTATTCCGCATTTTCGACGCCATGAACGACGTGCGTAACCTGCGCGTGGCCATCGAAGCGGTGAAGGCTGCCGGCAAACATGCCCAAGGCACCATCGCCTACACCACCAGCCCGGAGCACACCGTCGAGGCGTTCGTGGCCCAGGCCAAGCAGTTGGAATCCATGGGTTGCGACTCGATTGCGATCAAGGACATGGCCGGCCTGCTGACCCCGTACGCTACCGGCGAGCTGGTCAAGGCACTCAAAGCCGAGCAAAACCTGCCGATCTTTATCCACTCGCATGACACGGCGGGCTTGGCCGCGATGTGCCAACTCAAGGCCATCGAGAACGGTGCCGACCACATCGACACGGCTATCTCCAGCTTCGCCTGGGGCACCAGCCACCCCGGTACCGAGTCGATGGTCGCCGCCCTTAAAGGCAGCGAGTTCGATACCGGCCTGAGCCTGGAACTGCTGCAAGAGATCGGTCTGTACTTCTACGCCGTGCGTAAGAAGTACCACCAGTTCGAAAGCGAATTCACCGCCGTCGACACCCGCGTGCAAGTCAACCAGGTACCGGGCGGGATGATTTCCAACTTGGCCAACCAATTGAAAGAGCAAGGCGCGCTCAACCGCATGGGCGAAGTGCTGGCCGAAATCCCGCGAGTACGCGAAGACCTCGGCTTCCCGCCGCTGGTCACCCCGACCTCGCAGATCGTCGGCACCCAGGCGTTTTTCAACGTGTTGGCCGGCGAGCGCTACAAGACCATCACCAACGAAGTGAAACTGTACCTGCAAGGCGGCTACGGCAAGGCGCCGGGCACCGTGAACGAGAAATTGCGTCGCCAGGCCATCGGCAGCGAAGAAGTGATCGACGTACGCCCGGCCGACCTGCTCAAGCCGGAAATGACCAAACTGCGCGGTGAAATCGGCGCGTTGGCCAAGTCCGAAGAAGACGTGCTGACCTACGCCATGTTCCCGGACATCGGGCGCAAGTTCCTTGAAGAGCGCGACGCCGGCACCCTGGCCCCTGAAGTGCTGTTGCCGATCCCAGAAGCCGGCGGCGTGGCGCGTGCCGGTGGCGAAGGCGTACCGACCGAGTTCGTCATCGACGTACACGGCGAAAGCTACCGCGTGGACATCACCGGTGTCGGCGTGAAGGCAGAAGGCAAGCGCCACTTCTACTTGTCCATCGACGGCATGCCGGAAGAAGTGGTGTTCGAGCCGCTCAACGAATTCGTCAGCAGTGGCGGCAGCAAGCGCAAGCACGCCACCGAGCCTGGCCATGTCAGCACCGCGATGCCGGGCAATATCGTCGACGTGCTGGTCAAGGAAGGTGACGTGGTCAAGGCCGGCCAGGCCGTGCTGATTACCGAAGCCATGAAAATGGAAACCGAAGTGCAGGCAGCGATTGCCGGTAAGGTGACTGCCGTTCATGTGGCCAAGGGCGACCGGGTCAACCCTGGCGAAATCCTGATTGAAATCGAAGGCTGATCCAGCCTTCGACACGACCGTTTAATCCTCGGGGGGGCAGGTGCCCCCCTTTTTTTTCGTGCGCAATTTGGTGGGGTTAGAAGCTGATCTTCCACTGCCCCATCAAGCCCTGGTTGCGACTGTTTGTGCCGGCCTGCGCGCTGTAGGTCAGGCCGACGGTGTGTTGTGCCGACAAGGCGAGGTCGAGCCCGGCTTGCAGGTCGAGGCTATTGCGGTCCAGCGAGGTGCCGGTGACGGTGAAACCGTCAACCAGCCCCGGCAGGGCACGGTAGGATTGGCGGACCTGGCTGTCGACTCCGCCGTAGAGGTGTTTCCAGCCGGTGCTGAGGTGGGGTGTGAGGCTGATCTGGTTATCGAACCGATACACCGTTGCCAGGCGCAGGCCCAAGGTCGTGCTGAGGTTTTGTTGGGTTTGTGCGCCGACGTTCAGCGCGGTCAAGCCACCCGTTTCCTTGAAACTGTCGCGGTGGTAGCGCTGGAAACCCAGGCCGGCGAAGGGTTCGACGCTGAGGTCCGCGCTGCCCAGTTGATAGCCCAGTTCGGAAAACAGGGTTTGGCTTTGGGCGTTGTATTTGCCCTTGAGTTGCTCCTTGTAGTCCAGCAGGTTGACGTCGCGTTTGTTCTGCCCCGCGTGGTCGCTGTAGATCGCCCCCAGGCGCAGGCCTATCGGGCCGTCCTGGCGTACGGCGTAACCCCCCAGGTGCCAGCTGTCGAGGTCGCCAGAGAAGCGTTGGGTATTCAAATGGCTGGTGGATTTTGCACCCATGACGCCAACGCGCCAGGCGTGATCCAGTGCCCAGTCGGCGCCCAGCAACAGGCCGTCGACGCCATATTTCAAACCGGCGCTGCCGCCTTGCTTGTCGAGGCTGCCGTCGTTGCCCACACCTTGAATCCAGAAGTGGCCTTCGTCGTCAGCGGGCAGTGTGCGCAGGGTCGAGAGCAATTGGTTGCTGAGGTGCTGTGTGGTGTTTTGCGTTGCGCCGGCGAGGTTGGCGTTCTGGCTGCCGGCCAGTTGCTCAAGGCTGGCACCGATGCCGCCGGGTTGTTTCTCGAGGCCATCACCGAGCTTTTCTAGGGCTTTGATTTGCTCGGACGTCAGTTCCCCGGACTCCAGTAACCGAATCAATCCCGGCTCCAGCACCTTGGCCACTTGCAAGCCATTGCGCGAGGTCGCTTTCTGGGTGAGATAACCGTCGAGGGGCGTTGATTCGATCTCGGGTTCTACAGGAGGCCACGGATCGGGCTGCGCATCGTAGTACGGATGCGGGTACGGCTTGTATTCAATATCGCCACGCGCATGCGCGGGTTGAAGGCTGGCAGTGCTGAGAGCAAGGGCAATGACGAGTGCGAATCTGTGGGGTGTAAAAGGCATGAAATCCCAACCTCTGATGAATGAGGCCGGGAATTTAGCGAGATGACGGGGCGATAACTGTCAGGTCATCGACCCCCGGTTTGCGGGAGTTTTCTCTAGTGCGGCGCGATTAAAAACTCATCGGCCAGCGGGCGATCAACGCGTGGCTTCCTCATTGATCAGAGGTGTTGGGACCGGCACTGCGCCAGTGACTTCACCTGCCCATCACCCTGCTGGTTCGCTTCCGACAACCACGCCTCAAAGCCCGCTGCAACCTGTGGCCATTCGGCGTCGATGATCGAGTACCACGCGGTATCCCGGTTCTTGCCCTTGACCACGGTGTGCTGGCGGAACACGCCTTCAAAACTGAAACCCAACCGCTCGGCCGCGTATTTGGAGCGGCCGTTGGCGTTGTTGCACTTCCATTCCAGGCGACGGTAACCCTGGTCGAACGCGTGCTTGGCCAGCAGGTAGACCGCTTCGGTGCTTTTTGGCGAGCGCTGCATGGCGGCGCCGAAGGTGACATGGCCGATTTCGATGCGACCGTGGTCCGGGACGATCGACATCAGGCTGAGGAGGCCCTGTACCTGGCCGGTTGCGCGGTCGATGACGCTGAAAAAATACGGGTCGCTGTGCGCGGCGTGATTGTTCAGCCAGTCATTGAAGACGCTGCGTTCGGGGAATGGGCCGTAAGGCAGGTAGTCCCACAGCTTGGGGTCGGCACCGGGGCCTTGCAGGGCGTTGAACAGCTCATCGCCATGGCGGGCGGGGTCGAGTTTTTCCAGACGGATAAACCGTCCTTCCAGCCGTTGAACGGTGGGCGCCGGGACGCCTTTCCAGTCAGCGAGAGAAGTCGTCATGCTGCGCTCCTTAAAGACCTTTGCGAAATTGGATAAAGCCTGGACGTTCGGCAATGCGTTCGTAGAGTTGGATCGCCGTGGCGTTGGTCTCGTGGGTCAGCCAATGGACCTTGCAGCAACCGTCAGCCTTGGCGGTGGTGTAGACGAATTCGATCAACTTGCGGCCCACGCCGGTGCCACGTTGGGTCGGGACGACCAGCAAGTCCTGCAAGTAGCACGAGTTCTCGATGCTCCAGTTGGAGCGGTGGTAGATGAAGTTGACCATGCCCACCGCCTTGTCGTCCTGCCAGGCCAGGGCCGAATGGGTGGGCTCGGTGGTGTCGATCAGGCGCTGCCAGGTGCTTTGGGTGACGGCGTCGGGCAACTCGGTGTTGTAGAACGTCAGATACGCTTGCCACAGCGGCAGCCAGGCGGCGTGGTCGGCGGCGGTGACTGGGCGGATGTCGATCTGGCTCATTCTGAGGCTCCTTGGGGCATAAAGCGGGCGAGGGTCTGGTCACGCACGTCGCTACTGGCGGCCAAGCCTCCGCGCACGCCGGCGATATCGGCCGGGCTGCGGTTCTGGCTGAGTTTGCGTTTGCCGATCAGGCGTTCGATCGGCAGGGCAAAGCCGACGATGGCGTTGAGCATGCTTTCAATGTAATCGGCCGGGGCGTCGCTGACCTTCCAGGGCTGGGAGCGGTTGCCCTCATGGCGATCAGTGAGAGCGCTGACCACGTTGAGCAAACGCTCGGCGTCGGTAAACACCTCGGCCTTGCCATAGGCGTGCACCGCCAGGTAATTCCAAGTGGGCACCACTTTGCCGTGCTCGGCCTTGGCCGGGTAAAAGGCCGGGCTGATGTAGGCCTCGGCGCCTGCAAAGATCACCAGCGCTTCGCTGCCGTTCTGCAGGTCCCGCCACTGAGGATTGGCCTTGGCCAGGTGTCCGTAGAGCGTGCCATTGGCACCTTCATCGGGGTTGAGCAGCAGGGGCAAGTGGCTGGCTTGCAGGCCTTGTTCACCCACGGTCACTAACTGCGCCAGGCGGGTGTGCTGGATCAATTGGTGCAGTTCGGGCAAATCGTCGAGGGCGAAGGCGCGAGGTGTGTACATGGAAATATTCCTTGGCGAATGCCTGCATCCTAGGCAGGCTAATGGCTCGTTGTAAGAGCCATCTGGCACCAATTTCATAGGTCCAATATGTCGCCCATCTCTGCGCCGCTGTCATTCAACCCCGCCGGTATTGAGCTGGATCGCCGTCAGGGTCTGACTCGCCAACTGTATGACGCCTTGCGCCAGCGGGTGCTGGATGGACGACTGGTCAGTGGCACGCGCCTGCCCGCCACCCGTGACCTGGCGGCGGCGTTGTCGATTTCCCGCAACAGTGTGGTACGCGCCTACGATCAGCTGTATGCGGAGGGGTTTATTGAAAGCCGAGTCGGCGATGGCACTTATGTCGCTCAATTGCCTACGGCAAAAAAACTATCCACAAAAGTATCCACAGGGTTTTCAACAGGCTTATCCCCAACCTTATCCACAAAATGGGCTGATTTGCCGGAAGATCTGGACGATGAAGTTATCCACAGCGCGGGCTTGGCCCGGGTAAAAAACAACCACCTGGCCTTACCTCCCTCGGGTCCGCCTCGGGCATTCCGCGTGGGCGTGCCGGCCTTTGATCTGTTCCCCTTTGAGGTATGGGCCAAGCTGAATGGGGCATTCTGGCGCAAGCCGGATCTGGAACTGCTGTGCTATGGCGACCCGGCGGGTGACGGTCGCCTGCGCGGTCTGATCGCCGCTTACTTGCGCAGCTCACGGGGCATGCAGTGCACCGCTGAACAAATAGTGATCACCAGTGGGGCGCAGCAGGCAATCAGCCTTTGTGCACAGTTGCTGGTAGAGCCGGAAGATGGGGTGGCGGTGGAAAACCCTGGCTACCGTGCGGCGGGGCATGCGTTCGCTTTGGCAGGCGGACGGTTGCACGGTGTACCGGTGGACAGTGAAGGCATCGATTGCCAAGTACTCAACAGCCTGGGCGATTGCCGAGTGGCGTATGTCACGCCCTCTCATCAGTACCCGTTGGGTGTGGTGATGAGCCTGGCACGGCGCCTCGAACTGCTGGCCTGGGCCGAGCGCACGGGCGGTTGGATCATCGAGGACGATTACGACGGCGAATACCGCTACAGCGGCGCGCCGCTGTCGCCATTGGCGGCACTGGACCGCAGCGGGCGCGTGCTGTACGTCGGCACGTTCGGCAAGGTGGCCTTTCCGGCCTTGCGCCTGGGTTACCTGGTATTACCGCCGGGCCTGGTCGACGCCTTTTCCCGGCGGCGAGCGGTGGATATGCGCCATTCCGAAGTCAGCACCCAGGCCGTGATGGCCGAATTCATGGCCGCCGGGCACTTCCAGCGACATATCCGGCGCATGCGCCGCGCGGCGTTGAGCCGACGCAATGCACTCCTGGCCGGGTGGCCGGGTGACCTCGACGGGGTCGCCAGCCTGCCCAGCGTTGCCGCAGGGCTGCACCTTACGGTACGCGTGGCCAGTCTGGCCCGTGAGCAACAATTGCTCGAGCAGGCCAAGGCTGCTGGTGTCGAAATCAACGGCCTGAGCAGTTACTGGCTGGCAGGCTCCAGCACACCGCCGGACCAGCGTGCGGGCCTCGTGCTGGGGTTTGCCGCGGTGCCAGAGGTTGCCATCGGCCAGGCCCTGTCGCGCTTGCGTCAGGCCTGGGGCTCTTCCACCGCCGGCTGAGGTGGCTTGCTTTTAAAGAACAGCGTGCGCGCCAGTTGGGGGCTGATCTCACTGCGGTAGATACTGATATTGTTGCGGCTGGCGTCGTTCCTGCGCTCGTATTTTCCGCCCAGGCCGCGTTGGTCTGGGGTTTTCAGATGGGCAGCGGTGAAGTTCTCCTCTGATCCTGTCAGCGCGGTGTAGTGAAAGTGGGCATACCACAACGTTTTCTTGGTTTGGATATCCACCACGGGATACTCCTGCAGAAAACCTGAGTGACTTCCGGTGAGCTTGATGCGCGCACCGGTGGGTGGGTTGATGGTAACCACCCCTTCCTTGAGCAACAGCTCGACATGAGCCGCGGTGGGTGGCCGTGTCTTGAGCATATGGATGCGGAGGCGCTTGCGTTCGCCCTGGAGCTTGCTGATCGCGGCGGACAGTCGTTTGTTGAGCATTGCTGAGGGGTGTGTGGTGCTTTCTGTCAGATTGCTCAGGGTCAGTGCTTCTTCGATCTCCTGGCTGGCGTGCATCAGCTGTTCGATCCGGTTGCTGATACGCTCTTCAATGGTTACTGGCAGCCATCCCGCCTCGTTGGACAGTACTTCCGTGCGCCTGATAAAGGCCTCAAGCGTGTCCAGCAGGGCCTGGCCGTGGGTCGTGCTCTGTTTAAGGTTGCGGGCCTGGGCGCGGCTGGTTGATCGCGCCGCGGGTAGTTGTTCAACCCACACGCCCGGCTCTTTTTCATGGAACGTGGCGATTACCTTGCCGGTCAGCGGCTCCTTTACCTCCACCAGCGCTGTGCTGCCTTCGGCGTCCGGCAGGCGTTCTTCGCCGATGACAATCCCCTTGAGATGCGTCTTGATGACTCTCTTCGTGACCCTGGACGAGGGGCGTGAAGGTCCAGGCATGGGCTCCAGGGTTTGGGCTTTGCGTTCGCGCAGCAGGCCGGTCAGTTCTCGCGTGGCGTTTTGGGCGAACTCATCGATTTGTTTGCGCAGATTGGCCAATGGGGTTTTTTGCAGGTCGTCGGGGAAGTCGGCCGGCAACTCCACCAGGTTCTGATCCACGCTCGCGAATTGGTCCACCAGGCTGTCGAGGGTTTCGATCAACTGGTCTTGAGTGGCTTCATTCTCCGGGTCCAGGGCGACTCGCAGGCTTTGCACTGCCAGCTCGGCGGTTTCGATAATGCGCGCAACCGCTTCCCTGGCCGCCGGCAAGCTCTCGGTTTTGGTCTCATTGAGGCATAGGAAGGTACTCAGGCTGATCTTGAACGCTTTGAGGTCAGTGAGGCTCACATTCGCCAGGCCGGGCCCATGAGTAGTGGCGAACCTGACACCCCTTTCACCGAGCTCCCGCATCTCCTTTAAAGGGGTCTCGATGAACGTCAGGCGTTCAATCATATCCTGGGTGACCTCATAGACTTTTTGGTAGGTACTGAGGGGGAGTGTCGCCAGCGTATCGTCATCGGGGTCCATGTGCCCTTCAACAGAACGTAGCTGTTGTTGGAACCCGGCCAGCTGTTCGTTGATGGCTGAACGGGCCACGAAAATCTGGTTGGTCAGGTATTCGTACATCCCGTCCAGGTAATTGGGAACGGTGTCGATGATCTTCAGCGATTTGAGTTGGGCGATCGTCACGTCAAGTTCCTTGATGTGATTGTCCGCCTGGGCAAGGTAGGTGGTTCGAGCCGCTTCCTGGGCGTTCTCCGGCGTTGCGGCGATGGCCTCGCGCAGTGCCTCAAGCTCGCTGTGCCGTTGCATCAATTGCTTGTCAAAGCTATTTAACTGCTCGCGCAGGTCTTTTATTTTCGGCGGCTTGAGGCGCTGACCCTTTTGCCGCAGGCGGCGCAGCCCGCTGGCTTTCAATCGGAACCGGATGTCGATAAACCACTGGCCAGCACGGTTGCTGGTCAGCGGAAAGCCTGTTCGCTGTGACTGTTTTGGATCAACAATCAGGACTGAATCGTTTTCGTCCATATCAACCTCAAACCATCGAGTTCCAACCGGCGCATACCAGTGTTCCCCTGCGCTGTAGAGGTGCTTGTAGGCGGTGTCCTCCTTGTACTGTTCGCTCAGGGATGATGGCTTCTCGACCATGAGGGCATCCAGGATCTCTCCGAGATTGCGCCGGGACTGAGTCAGCGCGCCGCTGGCATGCAGCGTACCTTGATGGTCCGCCGGCAGCTCACCTGCCGTGATCGTCGGTTTTTGTATCAGGACCATGGCGGGTGGGGGCTTGGACGGTTCGGCGGGTTCTGACGGCTTGGGCCGCTTGAAGGGCGCGGACGACTCGCCCGGCTCGGAAGAGGCGCGGGTTTCTTTTTCGATCGCTGCGCTGGGGCGTCGTTGTGTACTGATGTGCATCGTCAACACCATGCCCAGCGTCAGCAATATATCCACCCAGGCGGAGAGTTCGGCAGGTCGCTCGTTTATTTCTCTGGCATCCACGACATGTTGCAAATCATCCATCAATTGCCAGATCCAGGACGCTGCGCCGACGGTTTTCCCCATGAATGGCAGTGCCGCGGTAAAAATCTGCCAGCCCATTTGCTTCAAGCTTTCCCAACGGCCCTCGGCATTGGAGACAGACTGGCGGTCGGCCAGGTTTGCCAATGCCGTCGCGTGAGTTTTGAACAGCGTCGCGAAATAGTCATTGCGCAACACCTCATTGCCGAAACGGATCGGCCCTGTCATCACCAGCGCATCGAGAGGGTCATTGAGCAGGCTGGTAAACACCCAGGGGGACGGCAGGGTGCCGGTGAATACGAACTGGCCGTAAGCGGTGCGCTCCTTGTCGGGCAACCAGGCGAGGATCGACTGGCGCAAGGTCGCTGATTGCTTGATTTCATAGAGCAGGTTGGCTTCAGAGGCGAACTCCATCAACGGCTCATTGCTCAGTGGTCGATAGAGCAGGCAAGGGCCGTTTTTCGGGGCTTGGGGGCCAATGATGAACATGTTGTCGACCGTATCCACGGCTGTCGTCAGGCGCCGCTTGGGGTACAGGGCCAGGGGGCGGATCACCACCGGGTAACCGTCTACCCGCTGCTTTTCAGTCTCCGTGTTCATCACGGCACACACGTAGCGATAACCCTGTTCGGTCAGGCCGTGAAGACCGCGAATCTTGTACTGCAAGGCCAGCAAGGGCAGTTGCAGGCGCAATTGTTCGGTGTAGAGTTTTTGCCGGCGCAAGGACTGCGCGGCGTCCTCCAGCAATTTGCTTTTGATCAGGGCGGGATAATGTTTGCCGATATCGACCTGGGTAATCAGTTTTTCCAAGTATTGCGCCGTCATCCAGGTCGGCGTCACCGTCCCGTTACGGTAAATCACGACCTTGTTACCCAACGGCAGGGCAATCAGGTTTTCCAGGGCCAGCTCGGTCAGCGTGAAGGTTTGCGTCTGGGTTTGGCCGGGTACGGCCAGCGTGCCCCAGACCACTGCGCTGGTCACGGCGATTTGCACGTTTTCCAAGTTGACGTTGGCAGCCTCCGGGTGGTCCTTGATCATCTGTGCGCGCAAGGCGTTGCGGGCAAAATCACCCACGGCGGGAATGTCATCCATATAGGTCTTGCCGTTCTCCCGCAGATTCAGGGCCGCCAAGTCCATCATGTAACGACCATAGGCCGACTGGTCGGGTGACGAGGCCTGCTGCAACCATCCGGGCAGTGAGTCGCGAACCCAGCCAAGCCGGGATTGATCCTGTTGCGTGAACGCGTGGAGTTCCTCCTTTGCACTGTCCGCCGGGGAAAGTGGCTTGATGTCCTCATCGTCAAAGGCGATGTGCCGCAGCGCTTCGATTTGCAGGCTGATCAGGCTGCTGGCCTGATACTCAAAGAAATTGCCCGATGGCTCGAACAGTCGCCAATGGATTTCGCGCCCCGCGAATAAATGTGGATGGGGCGCCAGGTATTCACCAAACGCCTTCATCGAGCTGAATTTTTTATAGCCGGTGGCAATCGAGTAACAGAGGATGAGCTCCCGTGTGCCCAACTTCCCGATCACCAGCGCCATAGAGGTCACATTGAGGTGTTTGCTGACGCTACCCGCTTGCTCATCGATATCAATCAGGTAGGCGTGGGCGTCATAGTTGTCATGGGGCTGGCGCTGTGCGTATTCGGGGTAGTGAAAAACATTCCTGGCCATGGCGCACTCATCGTCGTCCCAGTCATCGACGGTGTGTACATTCCAGAGGTTGCGCAGTGAGCGGGCCAACGTCTTCCAGCGTGGCCCGTTCTGGCCGCCGCTTTGGTTCCAGAAATCGAGCTGTTGTTCCTGATAGGAGACAAACAGCAGGGGGGCCAACTCGTTGATCAACTGCGCGATACGGTCAACCTGGACGGAAACGTGGGTGTTTGCCTGCTCCTGGGTTTGATTGATCAGATAGTGCTCACCGTCGATCCAGGTCAGCGCGACGTTGGTCAACGCGCTGCGCGCCAGTGCGCCGGCCAGCGATTGAAGGTGCGGAAGGTCGGGCACCACCTCACCGCTGACGCTTTGCCAGCGAGGGGTGACCAGGATGGCCAGGTTGGGGTCGATATCGAGGTCCGGGTACAGCTCGGCCAGCGCCGATCGTAAAGTCGCCGCCGCGACCTCCCGCAGGGAGGGGCCGGTGGCCAGTTGAGTCAGCAGATCGTTGGCGCTGGGGGACAGTGCAGTGTCATTCATAAGGGCATCCTGGCCGCAAGAAAGGGGCCGCTAGGGTGCGTAGCGGCGTTTTTCTCACAGTAAGGATGTTGCCCACTCGGCGAGCGGTAGTTAAGTCAAGGTCAACCCCTCAGGCCCTGCGGTGGAATCGGCGATCAGGTACCCGACTTGATTTTGGTCCAGGCCCTGGTCCTGGCGCGCTCGGCATCCCGGGTCAGCGGTTTCAAGGTGTACAGCGTGGCCATGGCCGCCTCTGTCGGGTACAGGTTCGGGTTGTTGCGAATCGACGGGTCGACCTGCTCGGTGGCGTCCTTGTTCGGGTTGGGGTAACCGACGAAGTCGCTGATGGGCGCGATCACGGCCGGTTGCAGTAAGTAGTTGATGAAGGTGTAGGCGTCCTGCGGGTTTTTTGCGCCTTTGGGAATGGCGAGCATGTCGAACCAGATCGGTGCCCCTTCCTTGGGCAGGCGCATGTCCACGGTGACACCGTTCTTGGCCTCTTTGGCGCGGTTGGCGGCCTGGGAGAAGCTGCCTGAGTAACCGACGGCTACGCAGATGTCGCCGTTGGCGATGTCGGCCATGTACTTGGAGGAATGGAAGTAGGTGACAGAGGGGCGGATCTTCAGCAGCAATGCTTCGGCTTTTTCATAATCCTTGGGGTTGCTGCTGTTGGGGTCCAGCCCCAAGTGCTGCAAGGCCAGGGGCAGGATTTCCGAGGGGGAGTCCAGCAGCGCGACGCCACATTGCTTGAGCTTGCTGATGTTTTCTTCCTTGAAGATCAGGTCCCAGCTGTCCACCGGCGCATCGGCGCCCAGCGCGGCCTTGACCTTGTCCGGGTTAAAGCCGATCAGGATGGTGCCGTACATGTAGGGCACGGCGAATTTGTTACCGGGGTCGTTGGCTTCGATCAGCTTCATCAGCTTGGGGTCGAGGTGGTTCCAGTTCGGTAACTGGCTGCGGTCCAACGGCTGGAATACGCCGGCCTCGATCTGCTTGGCCAGGAACACGTTGGACGGCACCACCACGTCATACCCGGAGTTGCCGGTGAGCAGCTTGGCTTCCAGCGCCTCGTTGGTGTCGAAAATGTCGTACACCAATTTGATGGCGGGGTTCTGCGCCTTGAAGTCCTCCAGCGCCTTGGGCGTGATGTAGTCGAACCAGTTATAGACGCGCAGGGTTTTTTCTTCGGCGTGGGCCACGCCGCTGATAACGGTGGCGCAGAGGATAAGTGACTTGAGCATGTTCATTGGGCAGCCCCTTCAAAACCTTCGAGAACATTGACGGCATTGATGCCGATTTCTTCCACCGCGTAGCCGCCTTCCATCACAAACAGCGTGGGTTTGCCCAAGTGGGCGATGCGTGCGCCCATTGCCAGGTAATCCGGGCTGTCGAGTTTGAATTGCGAGATAGGGTCGTCCTTGAAGGTGTCCACCCCCAGGGACACCACAATGATGTCGGCCCCATAACGTTCAATCTCGTTGCAGGCCTGTTCCAGCGCTGCGCTCCAGCGCTCCCAGCCGGAACCGGCGGGCAACGGGTAGTTGACATTGAAGCCTGCCCCCGCGCCCTCGCCCAGTTCGTCGGCATAG
Source organism: Pseudomonas petroselini (assembly GCF_045037875.1). NCBI lineage: Bacteria > Pseudomonadati > Pseudomonadota > Gammaproteobacteria > Pseudomonadales > Pseudomonadaceae > Pseudomonas > Pseudomonas petroselini. The sequence goes on along the minus strand of NZ_CP173614.1, from coordinate 562,978 downwards.
CCGAGAAAAAACGGAAACTCCGCCGCCGGGTCACCGTGGATCGAGGTGAACAGCACGTCGTTGCGCGCATAAAAGATCGATTGGGTGCCGTTGCCGTGGTGGTAGTCCACGTCCAGGATCGCGACCTTTCGGTGGCCCTGGTCGAGAAACGCCTGGGCTGCAATGGCGGCGTTGTTGAGGTAGCAATAGCCGCCCATCAAGTCACTGGCGGCGTGGTGCCCCGGTGGCCGGCAAAGGGCGAAGGCACTGCGGGCGCCTTGCTGGATTGCTTGTTGCGCCGTCAGCGCCACTTGGGCCGCGCTATAGGCGGCTTGCCAGGTGCCGGCGGTAATTGGGGCCCCGCCGTCGAAGCTGTAATAACCGAGTTGGCCGTGCAGGCTGGTGGGCAATACACGGCGCAAGGTGCGGGCCGGCCAGGTGTAGGGCAGCAGGTCGCCGTCCTGGCCGAACTCGGTCCAGCGTTGCCATGCACTTTTGAAGAAGTCGAGGTAGTCACGGCTGTGGATGCGTTGCAGCGGCGCCAGGCCAAAGTCCTGCGGGGCTTGGACGGCGCCCAGTTCACGGTCCTTGACCCGCTGCAGCACATGGTCGGCGCGCGAGGGCATTTCAAAGCAGGGCATCAGTTGCCCGTCCATCAGTTCACAACGGCCGTGGTGCAGGTGGTGATCGTCTGAGTAGATCGTCAGCATATTGTTGTTCTCCGCAGGCGGTATTGGTGCCTGCAGTCTTGCTGGCGGCGGAGGTTATGAGAACGGCAAGAGCGGCCAAAAGGGGATAAATATGGCCAGATTTTCTGTCCGTAATTCGCCCCTCAATAGCGCGTCATGCGCGAAATTGGCTCGGTGCCACGCCGCTCCAGCGCACGAAGGCATGCCGGAAGCTGGCGGTCTCGCTGAAGCCCAGCTGCTCGGCAATCCGGTAGATGGGGCATTGGTCTTGCGCCAGCAATTGCTTGGCGCGTTCGAAACGCAGCTCATCCAGCAGTTCCTGATAGCTGCAGCCCAGGTCATGCAGGTGTCGGCGCAGGGTGCGCGGCGAACAGTTCATCTGTTGGGCCAGGCCATCCAGCCCGGGGGCGGCGTGCAGTTGCGCCGCGAGCAATTGGCGGATTCGCCCCAGCCAGGCTTCGCGCCCGGTGAATTCGGTGTTCTGTTTACGGCAGCGCTCAGCCATGGCCTGGTGGGTCACGCTGTCGGCCAGCGGCAAAGGCTGGGCGAGCCAGCGTTTGTCAAAGGCGAACGCATTGGCGGTGGCCTGGAACTGCAACGGGCAGTCGAAACTCTCGGCGTAGCGCGCTTGATAATCCGGTGCATCGTGCTCGAAGCGCGCGCCCAGCAAGGGCAGTGGATGGCCGAGCAGGTCGTCGCAAATGACCTTCAGCGACCCGAGGCACAGCTCGACATTGAAGGCGGTCAGGGCTGGGTTATCGCGATAATCGCCCGCGGTGAACCAGATACGTCCGCCGTCCTCCTCCAGGCTCAGCTCGAACAGTGTTCCCAACAGCGCCGGATAACGCAGGGCCAAGCGCAAAGCGTCACCGAAAGTGGCACTCGTGAGCAGGGCATAGCCGAGCATGCCGTAGGACGATACATGCATGCGGCGCCCCACGATCAGGCCGATATCGCGCTGCAGGGCCACGGCATTGGCGCACACCTGCATCTCCTGATGCGTGGCGATGCGCGTGTCGGCGCGGCTCAAGTCCGCCGCGCAGATACCGCTGCCGGCCAGCAGCGTCTCGGCGGGCCAGCCTTCGGCCTTGAAGGTACTGAGTACCAGCGAGACCGCGTTGAGGGTCGTGAGGTGGGAGTGCAGCATGGGGGGCTTCCAGCCAGGAGATGGCTGGAAGGGGAGCAAGTTATATGCCGGTCAGCTCAGTTCGCCGCACAGGTCCAGTTCCACCAGGCGGCGGACCTCAGGCGTCGCAAGACTCGCACCGAGCAGGGCCTGCAGCTTGCCGAACACCGCTTCGCGGGTCATGCCGCCACCGGACAGTACGCCGACGCCGCGTAACCGGCTGCCAGCTTCGTACACGTCCAGCTCCACGCCGCCTTCATGGCATTGGGTGATCGCGACCACCACCACACCTTGATCGTGGGCACGCTGGAGGCTGGCCAGGAACGCCGGGTTATCGCTTGGCCCGGTGCCGCTGCCGAAGCATTCGAGGACCAGCGCCTGGAGGCCGCTGTCGATCAGCGCATCCAGTTGCCCGGCGCCGATGCCCGGCACCAACGGCAGCACGCCGACGTTGGCCAGGGCTTTGGCTTGGCGATAATCCAGCGCTGCAGGAATGGCCTCGGCCTTGGCCACGCCGCCGTTGCGCTGCAAGGCTGCAAACGGATGGCGACCAAAGCTGCGGATCTTCGCGCAACGGGTCGGCGCCATCAGTGCGCCATGGAAGTACAACTGCACACCGGGCGCCAGGCCTTGGCCCAATGCTGCCAGGGCACCGCTGACGTTTTCCCAGGCGTCGCTGTCGGGCACGCCGGCGGGCAGCATGGAACCGGTGAACACCACTGGCGTCGGCAAGCCCAGCAATTGAAAACTCATGGCTGCCGCACTGTAGGCCAAGGTGTCGGTGCCGTGCAGGATCAGTACTGCGTCGCAGCCGCCTTCCACGGCCTCGACGACCGCGATGCGCAATTGTTGCCAGTAGGCCGGGGTCATGTTGGCGCTGTCGATCAGCGGGGCCATTTCGCGGAAGCGCCACGCAGGCACTGGCTGATGGGCCAGTTGCTCGCGCATGCGCGCTTCGAACCCGGATGCGGGTGCCAGGCCGTTGGCGCTGGCCTGCATGCCGATGGTGCCGCCGGTGTAGAGCACCATGACGTTTTGGGCTGGTTGGGTCATCTGAACACTCTCCTGAACGAAAAACGCCGCCGGGCCCAGAGCATGCCCAAGGCCAGGCGGCGTGTCATCTATCTACGCTCAGCGTTGCGCTTGAGCGTTCAGTTCAGCCGAGACGGCAACGTCCGGTTTTGCCGGATTGGCCGGCCAGGCCTTGCGGTCCAGGTCCAGGTCTGGGAACTGGCTGGAGTCGAATACCGGGGTCTTGATGCCTGCGGCGCGCTGGTTGTCGTAGTCGTTCAGGATGCGCATGGCGATCTTGAACAGGAACGCCAGGGCGAACAGGTTAACGAACGCCAGCATCGTCATAGTGATGTCGGCGAAGGCGAACACGGTGCCCAGGTTCTCGATGGAACCCCAGAAAATCAGCACCAGCACCAGTGCGCGATAGCCCATCAGCACTTTGCGGTTGTTACCCACCAGGAAGCGCAGGTTGCTCTCACCGAGGTAGTAGTTGTACATGATCGAGGTGAACACGAATAACGCCAGGGCCACCGAGATGAACATGCGGCCCCAATCACCGACCACGGCCGCCAGGGAGTTCTGGGTCAGGGCAATGCCGTCGCCTTCGAAGCCTGGGGTGTAGAAACCGGAAAGCAGGATCAGCAAGGCGGTGCAGGTACAGATCACGAACGTGTCGAGGAACACGCTGAACGCTTGCACCACGCCTTGGGCGATCGGGTGTTCTACCGACGCCACCGCCGCCACGTTAGGCGCACTGCCCAAACCGGCTTCGTTGGCGAACACGCCGCGCTTAACACCCATGATGATCGCGCTGCCCACCAGGCCGCCGAAGGCCTGGTCGAGGCCGAACGCGCTCTTGACGATGGTTGCGAGCATGGCGGGTACGTGGTCGAACTGCAGCACGATCACGTACAGGGTCACGGCGATGTAGACCAGGGTCTTGACCGGCACCAGCAGGTCGGCGATCGAAGCGATGCGCTTGATCCCGCCGATGAACACCAAGCCCAGCAATACTGCGAGGGCCAGGCCGGTGTAGGTGGTGTCCAGGCCGAAAGCGTTGTTCAGCGAGTGCGTCACGGCATGGGCTTGCAGGCCGTTGAAGGCAAAGCCGAAGGTCACCAGCAGCAGGAACGCCATGACCATACCCAGCCAGCGCTTGTGCAGGCCGTGCTGGATGTAATACGCGGGGCCGCCACGGTAAGTGCCTTCGGCGTCAGTGCGTTTGTACAGCTGGCCGAGGGAGCACTCGATAAAGCTCGAAGACATGCCCACCAGCGCGGTGACCCACATCCAGAACACGGCACCTGGGCCACCCAATGTCACGGCAATGCCGACACCGGCGATGTTACCTGCACCGACGCGGCCGGCCAGGCTGAGCATCAGCGCCTGGAACGAACTGAGCTGGCCGGAGCTGCTCTTCAGGCTGTCTTTGAACACTGAGAACATGTGGAAAAAGTGGCGCAACTGTACGAAACGCGAGCGAATCGTGAAATAACCGCCGAGCCCGACAATGAGCACGATCAGTACTTTCCCTGAGAGGAAGTCGTTGATGACTTCGAGCATGGAGTGTTCCTCGCTGATTTTTCTAATGGCAAACGCAGGACGGTTCGACGCCATCGCATCGCACCAGGCAGTGCGCGACAGTTCGACCCCAATCCTTTTGCGGGTTGTTATTCATGCGGTTTCGCGTTGTACCTGGGCCTCGTTACCGACGGCCGCACACGCGAAGAGGGGCGGCACTATACCTAGGCGAACGAGATCCGTCTGCTCGGGCTGATTAAAGGTTTCAGCCATGCGACTGAGGGGGCGGTGGATTGGCAGGGCGATATTGGAGTTTTTATGGGCGTCATTTCACAACCTTGGGGCAAAAAAAAGGGCCTGAAGAACGAGCCTTCAGGCCCTCAAAAGGTGAGAGGTGTCTAGTCCCTCAGCCTGGTGAGCAGTGCAACAGACGCTTAGGCCTTCAACGGGACCAAGCGTGGAGCGATCATGTTTTCGGGGCGCAGGATGTCGTCGAGCATGGCGTCGTCGAGCAAGCCTTCTTCGCGCACCAGTTCCAGCACGCCGCGGCCGCTTTCGAGGGCGATGCGGGCGATGCGGGTGGCGTTTTCATAGCCGATGTACGGGTTCAGCGCGGTGACCAGGCCGATGGAATGCTCCACCAGTTCGCGGCAGCGCGCTTCGTTGGCGGTGATGCCGACGATGCAGTGTTCGCGCAGCATGTCCATGGCGCGTTGCAGCAAGCGGATCGAGTCGAAGATCTTGAAGGCGATCAGCGGCTCCATTACGTTCAGCTGCAGTTGGCCGCCTTCGGCTGCCATGGTCAGGGCCAGGTCGTTACCGATCACTTGGAACGCGACTTGGTTAACCGCTTCCGGGATTACCGGGTTGACCTTGCCGGGCATGATCGAGCTGCCTGGCTGGCGCGCCGGCAGGTTGATCTCGTTGATGCCGGTGCGTGGGCCGCTGGACAGCAGGCGCAGGTCGTTGCAGATCTTCGACAGCTTCACCGCAGTGCGCTTGAGCATGCCGGAGAACAGCACGAAGGCGCCCATGTCGGAGGTGGCTTCGATCAGGTCGGCGGCAGGCACAACCGGCTGGCCGCTGATCACCGCCAGGCGTTGTACCGCCAGGGCTTGGTAACGCGGGTCGGCGTTGATGCCGGTACCGATGGCGGTGCCGCCCAGGTTCACTTCGGTCAGCAGCTCTGGCGCCAGGGTTTTCAAGCGCGCCAGGTCTTCACCGAGGGTGGTGGCGAAGGCGCGGAATTCCTGGCCGAGGGTCATCGGCACGGCGTCTTGCAATTGGGTGCGGCCCATTTTCAGTACGTGGCTGAACTCGACGCCCTTGGCGGCGAATGCCTGGATCAGGCTGTCGAGGCTGGCCAGCAGCGCGTCATGGCCCAGCAGCAGACCCAAGCGGATCGCGGTCGGGTAGGCGTCGTTGGTCGACTGCGCCATGTTCACGTCGTTGTTGGGGTGCAGGTACTGGTACTCGCCCTTGTTGTGGCCCATGGCCTCCAACGCGATGTTGGCGATGACTTCGTTGGCATTCATGTTGGTTGAAGTGCCGGCGCCGCCTTGAATCATGTCCACCACGAACTCTTCGTGGAAGTCGCCGCGGATCAAGCGGGCACAGGCTTCGCTGATGGCAGCGTGCTTGGCTTCGCTGAGCTGACCGAGCTCGCGGTTGGCATCTGCCGCCGCTTGCTTGACCATTGCCAGGCCGACCACCAATTTCGGGTAATGCGAAATCGGAACGCCCGAGAGGCGGAAGTTATTCACCGCTCGCAGGGTCTGGATGCCGTAATACGCTTGGGCAGGTACTTCGAGTACGCCAAGCAGGTCTTTTTCTGTGCGGAATGATGCAGCGGAGGACATGACGGAAATCATCTCGATATGGACCCGGAACTGGCCGGAACGCTGCGAATGCTAGGCTTGTGCAAGTTTTTGGGCCAATGCTGTTAAACACTGGCCTATGCACAAACGGCATAATGTGAGTGTGACCCAGCTATGATGGCGGGCGTGTGTGCCAAAATGGTGCGTACCCGTGGGAGGACGTGATGAACCTTGAGAGCAAATGGCTGGAAGACTTCAGTGCCCTGGCAGCGACCCGCAGCTTTTCCCAGGCCGCCGAGCGACGCTTCGTCACCCAGCCGGCGTTCAGTCGACGTATCCGCAGCCTGGAAGCCGCGTTGGGCCTGACCCTGGTCAACCGCTCGCGTACGCCGGTAGAGCTGACGGCGGCGGGGCAGTTGTTTTTAGTCACGGCGCGCACCGTGGTGGAACAGCTCGGTGAAGTGCTGCGCCATTTGCACCACTTGGAAGGCGGGCAGGGCGAAGTCATGCAAGTGGCGGCGGCTCACTCGTTGGCGCTGGGCTTCTTCCCCCGCTGGATCGCACAACTGCGCAACGAAGGCCTGAACATTGCCACCCGCTTAGTCGCCACCAACGTCGGTGACGCCGTGCACGCCCTGCGCGAAGGGGGTTGTGACCTGATGCTGGCGTTCTACGACCCGGACGCCGCCATGCAGATGGACGCCGAAATCTTCCCGTCCCTGCACCTGGGCAACACCGAAATGCTCCCGGTGTGCGCCGCTGATGCCGACGGTAAACCGTTGTTTGACCTGGAAGGCGAGGGCAGTGTGCCGCTGCTGGCGTACAGCGCTGGCGCGTTCCTCGGCCGCTCGGTGCATTTACTGCTGCGCCAACGCGCCCTGCGTTTTACGACGGTTTATGAAACCGCCATGGCCGATAGCCTCAAGAGCATGGCCCTTGAAGGCCTGGGCATCGCCTGGGTACCGCAGTTGAGCGTGCGCGCCGAACTCGCTCGCGGAGAACTGGTTGTCTGCGGCGGTCCGCAATGGCATGTGCCATTGGAGATCCGCTTGTATCGCTGCGCGTTGGTGCGCAAGGCGAATGTGCGGTTGTTGTGGCGAAAACTGGAAGGTGGCGCGGCGCAAACCACCTGAGCCGAACACCGGGCAAATGTGGGAGGGGGCTTGCCCCCGATAGCGGTGTATCAGTGACAGATAAGTGCCTGACACACGGTCATCGGAAGCAAGCCCCCTCCCACAGGGTTTTGTGGTGATTGGGCTGACTCTTAAGTCAATAAAACCGCCGCTTTGCGCCACTGGACAGATGGTCATTCCAGGGGCTGTTTATCTGCATTATTACGGTATACTGCGCGGCCTTCGGCCGGTCCAACCGGCCTTAATTCGTACACCAAGCCACGCCGGATTTCCCGCGTGGCTTGTTGTTTTTTGACGCGCCTGTGGGCGCCCAGAGAGAAGAGGCACGACGATGAGTGCATTGGTTGGCGTGATCATGGGCTCCAAGTCCGATTGGTCCACCCTTAGCCACACCGCCGATATGCTGGAAAAACTCGGCATTCCCTACGAAGTGAAAGTGGTCTCCGCCCACCGCACTCCGGATTTGCTGTTCCAGTATGCCGATGAAGCAGAATCCCGTGGCATCGAGGTGATCATCGCCGGTGCCGGTGGTGCAGCGCACCTGCCAGGCATGTGTGCGGCCAAGACCCACCTGCCGGTGCTCGGCGTGCCGGTGCAGTCGGCGATGCTCTCGGGCGTGGACTCGCTGTTGTCCATCGTGCAGATGCCGGCGGGCATTCCGGTGGCGACCCTGGCGATCGGCAAGGCCGGTGCGATTAACGCAGCTTTGCTGTCCGCCAGCATCCTGGGCGCCAAGCACCCGCAGTTCCACGCGGTGCTGAAAAAATTCCGTGCTGAACAGACAGACAGCGTGCTGGACAATCCAGACCCACGTATCGCCTGAGGTTGTTGACGATGAAAATCGGTGTAATCGGTGGCGGCCAACTGGGTCGCATGCTGGCCCTGGCCGGAACCCCGCTGGGAATGAACTTCGCTTTCCTGGACCCGGCGCCGGACGCCTGCGCGGCCGCGCTGGGTGAGCATCTGCGCGCTGACTACAGTGACCCGGACCACCTGCGCCAACTGGCCGACGAAGTCGACCTGGTCACCTTCGAGTTCGAAAGCGTCCCGGCCGAAACCGTTGCGTTTCTGTCGCAGTTCGTACCGGTGTACCCAAGCGCCGAAGCCTTGCGCATCGCCCGCGACCGCTGGTTCGAAAAGAGCATGTTCAAGGACCTGGGCATCCCGACCCCGGCCTTCGCCGATATCCAGTCCCAGGCAGACCTGGACGCTGCAGTCGCCAGCATCGGCCTGCCGGCCGTGCTGAAAACCCGCACCTTGGGTTATGACGGCAAGGGCCAGAAAGTCCTGCGCACGGCTGCCGATGTGGTCGGCACCTTCGCCGAGCTGGGCAGCGTCGCCTGCCTGTTGGAAGGCTTCGTGCCGTTCACCGGCGAAGTCTCGCTGATCGCCGTGCGTGCCCGTGATGGCGAAACCCGCTTCTACCCGTTGGTGCACAACACCCACGACAGCGGCATCCTCAAGCTGTCCGTGGCCAGCACCGACCACCCGCTGCAGGCCCTGGCCGAAGACTATTCCAGCCGTGTGCTCAAGCAACTGGATTACGTCGGCGTGATGGCGTTCGAATTCTTTGAAGTCGACGGTGGCCTCAAGGCCAACGAAATCGCCCCGCGCGTGCACAACTCCGGGCACTGGACCACCGAAGGCGCCGAGTGCAGCCAGTTCGAAAACCACCTGCGGGCGGTGGCGGGCTTGCCATTGGGCTCCACGGCCAAGGTCGGCGAGAGCGCCATGCTCAATTTCATCGGTGTGGTACCGCCAGTGGAAAAAGTCATCGCCATCGACGACTGCCATCTGCATCACTACGGCAAGGCCTTCAAGGCCGGGCGCAAGGTCGGCCACGCCAACCTGCGTTGCAAGGACCGCGCGACCCTGCAAGCGCAGATCCTCAAGGTCGAGGCGCTGATCGCCGAGCAATAAGCCTGGACTCGGCGGGAACCATTCGGTGACCGCCATCCTCTGATTGCAGGATGCCAAAGCCTGACTAGGCTTTGGCATAGCTCAATTCAATCAGAGGGAAATGCCATGGGTATCATCGGAACCATCTTTATCGGCTTGATCGTCGGCCTGCTGGCGCGTTTCCTGAAGCCAGGCGACGACAGCATGGGCTGGATCATGACCATCCTGCTGGGTATCGCAGGTTCCCTGGTCGCCACCTACGGTGGGCAGGCCCTGGGCATCTACCAGGCAGGTCAAGGCGCAGGCTTCCTCGGTGCGCTGATCGGCGCCATCGTGCTGCTGGTGATCTACGGCCTGCTGCGAAAAAAATGATTTAGCGTTACGGCCCTCTGCGCTGCGCAGGCGCAGGGGGCTAGAATGCCGACACTGTTAACCTTGTCGAGCCTCTCCATGCGTCGTCTTCTGCTTACGCTCCTATTACTAGGCTCTGGCCTGGCCCACGCCGGCGAACTGCCGGAAACCGATTGGCTTGACCTGATGCCGTTGTCGGATCAAAAAGCCCTCGAAGCCATGCCCGAGATCGACCACAACTCCCCCGAAGCCCAAGGCACGTTCACCGACAAAGGTGGCCTGAAGCAGAGCAAAGGCTTGCCGGCGGTGATGTACTCCACCAAGACCGTGGCCGCCATGAATGGCAAGAACATCCGAATTGGCGGCTATCCAGTACCGTTGGAGACCGACGCCAAGGGTCGCAGCACCCTGTTTTTCCTGGTGCCGTACCCAGGCGCCTGCATCCACGTGCCGCCTCCGCCACCTAACCAGTTGGTGCTGGTGCGCTATCCCAAGGGGTTGAAGCTGGACGACATCTACACGCCACTGTGGGTCACGGGCACGTTGAAGGTGGAGAAGGTCAATAACGATCTGGCCGATGCGGCGTATGCGCTGGATGCGGGGAAAGTGCGGGTGGTAAAGGAATCCGATCTTTAAAGGGCAACATATAACCAATGTGGGGGGGCTTGCCCCCGATAGCAGTGGATCAGTCAGCACATTTGCTACTGATAGACAGCGATCGGGGGCAAGCCCCCTCCCACATTTTGATCGGCGTTCCTACAGGGCGACAGCGGTGATGCTCACGCCCAAGGTGTGGCTTTCACCTGGGGCCAGGCTCACCACATCATCCAGCACATTCGCCGTCTCGATGCACAGCATGCCCTGCCAGCCATCGTCGGCCATGTCGTCGAACGCCTTGGCGCGTTCGGTCCAGGGGTTCCAGATCACGGTCGATTTCGAGCCCTCGGCAGTGAGCTGAATGCGGCGCTGCCAGTCTTTATCGACAATAGCCAGCTGGGACGGCGTGTCGAGGTAGATGCGGTCGGTTTCGGCGGTGAAGTGCAGCAGACCGGATTGCGTTTTCTCGGTCCAACCGTCGGCGGTGTCGATATAGGCCCCACCGTCCAGCCCTTCGACCTGCACGTTACGTACATCGCTGACGGCGAAGTAAGTGTGCAGCGCCTGGCTGAGTGTCACTGTCTCGGTACCACGGTTATGGCTGGTCAGGCGGATATGCAGTTGGTCGTCCAGCAGCAGGCTCAGGTTCAGGTCGACCTGATGGGGCCAGTCGGGGAAGCCGCCTGCGGGAACCGGTAGTTGCAGGTCCACCCGCAGCGCTTCGCCTTCGAGTGTGGTGTCAGCTAATTCCCACAATGCTGTACGCACAAAGCCGTGAGCACCGGCCGGCTGCTCGCTCTGGCGCATTGCCTTAACGCTCTGCGGGTTACGGTCAAACACGCCAAACCACGGCCAGCACACCGGTACGCCGGTACGAATGCCTTTGCCTTTCTTGAACATCGCCTCAGGGTTCGGCCAAATCAGCGGCTGCTCGCCCTCGCGCCCGTAACTGAATATATGTGCGCCCTGCTGGGCAATCATCAGCTCGGCGCCGTTGTGGCGGATGCGCCAGCAGTCCAGTTCGTCGATCTTTACGGTCTCAACGTGGGGCGTAGGCATAACAGACACTCTTAATGGCAGGCAATGGGGCAATTGACCGTCAAAAACCCGCGAGGTTTAACGCGCGCGTGAAGGCACGGAACGCGTGCGGCCGCTGCCATCGATAGCGACGAATACAAACACCGCCTCTGTCACCTTGCGCCATTCGCTGGACAGCGGGTCGTCGCTCCACACTTCGACCATCATCTGGATCGAGCTGCGGCCGATTTCCAGGGCCTGGGTATAGAAGGACAATTGCGCGCCCACTGCCACCGGCACCAGGAACGCCATGCGATCAATAGCCACGGTGGCCACGCGACCACCTGCCACCTTGCTGGCCATGGCGGTGCCGGCCAAGTCCATCTGGGCGACCAGCCAGCCGCCGAAGATATCGCCGAAACCGTTGGTTTCACGCGGCAGTGCGGTGATTTGCAGGGCGAGGTCGCCTTGCGGGATAGGATCTTCTTGTTCGAGTTCGATCATGCCGAGGGGCCTCTGACCCGTGACGCTTCATGGGTATTTCAAGTGGATAGCCGTCTTCGAAAAAAACGTTTCAGCACCAACATACACCGCGTGATGCGTTTCTCGTAAGGCGTACTAAAGGGAAACTCTGCCAAATCGGCTGGACGGCACCCAACGACGTTTTGGCACAGCAGCCCCTCAAGACTGCGGGTCTTGCGCTTGCAAGGGCCGAGTATATCGAGACCCTGGCGCCACGACGACCTCCCGGCGCTCATTTGGTCGTTAAATAGGCGCTGTATCGCGGCTTTTGCGCGCAACTGTTCTCCTGGCGCTGTGCTTTTACAAGCGATTTGCTATCTTGCCAGACCGCCGCAAGTCACGGGCGTGCCGTCCTTATCAAGCTGACTACTATAAGAGAAGCCTTGCCATGTCCTCCGTGCCCGCAAGCAGTGCGCAACCGTCGCGCCCGCTGACCCGCAACGACTACAAAACCCTGTCGCTGTCTGCCTTGGGCGGGGCGCTGGAGTTTTATGATTTCATCATCTTCGTGTTTTTCGCCACCGTGGTCGGAAAACTCTTCTTCCCCGTCGACATGCCCGAATGGCTGCGCATGATGCAGACCTTTGGCATCTTCGCCGCCGGTTACCTGGCACGCCCGCTGGGCGGCATCATCATGGCGCACTTCGGTGACCTGCTGGGCCGCAAGAAGATGTTCACCCTGAGCATCTTCATGATGGCCGTGCCGACCCTGATCATGGGCCTGCTGCCAACCTACGCGCAGATCGGCCTGTGGGCGCCAGTCCTGTTGCTGCTGATGCGCATCATCCAGGGCGCGGCCATCGGGGGTGAAGTCCCGGGCGCCTGGGTGTTTGTTTCAGAGCACGTACCGCCACGCCACATCGGCTACGCCTGCGGCACGCTGACCAGCGGCCTGACTGCCGGGATCCTGCTGGGATCGCTGGTGGCCACTGCGATCAACACGCTCTATAGCCCGGAGCAGGTCTCGGATTACGCCTGGCGTATCCCGTTCCTGCTGGGTGGTGTGTTCGGCCTGCTGTCGGTGTACCTGCGCCGCTGGCTGCATGAAACCCCGATCTTCGCCGAGATGCAGCAGCGCAAGACCCTGGCCGCCGAGCTGCCATTGCGCGCCGTGCTACGTGATCACCGCGGCGCCATCGTGTTGTCGATGCTGCTGACCTGGCTGCTGTCGGCCGGCGTCGTCGTGGTCATCCTGATGACCCCGACCGTGCTGCAGACGGTTTATCACTTCAGCCCGACCGTTGCGCTGCAAGCCAACAGCCTGGCCATCGTCACCTTGAGCCTGGGCTGCATCGCCTCCGGCGCATTGGCCGACCGCTTTGGTGCTGGCCGCGTACTGGTGGCCGGTTGCGCGCTGTTGCTCGCGACTTCCTGGACGCTTTACCACAGCCTCTTTGCACATCCTGACTGGTTGTTCCCGCTGTACACCTTGACCGGCTTGTTCGTGGGCACCATCGGCGTGGTGCCGTATGTAATGGTCAAGGCCTTCCCGCCGGTAGTGCGCTTCAGTGGCTTGTCGTTCTCCTACAACGTGGCCTACGCCGTGTTCGGCGGTCTGACGCCGTTGGCGGTGTCGCTGCTGATGAAGGAAAGCCCGATGGGCCCGGCCTACTACGTAGCTGCCCTGTGTGTGATGGGGATGGCAGTGGGCGGGTATCTGTGGAAGCGTTCCCGCTAATCCTGATCAGGCTCTCGCCAACGTGAGAGCCTGCTTTCGCATTCCGCTCCTGGCAATCTCGCGCCGTGCCAAAGCATATTTTCCAGGGCTTGCGCAGCGACTGACGAGGTGATTGTGTAGTGCTCGATCATGAGGTCCAGTAGCCAGAGGGCACCACGTACTTGGATGCCGTCTTTCTGAGCCTGGCGACGTAGTTTCCCATCACCTGTCAGCAATGGCCTGCCAGTGGTAAGAGCCAACAAATAGCAGGACACATCGGCCATTGAGCTGTTGCCATGCTCAATTTTCAAATTGAGTAATTTTTGTACATCTCTTTCATCAAACGACTCAACCAAAAGGCCCTGGGCGAGCAACTCGTCGTGGAAGATGTCTTCCAACTCATATAGAACGAAGTCGGTACAACAGAGGGTAAAGGGCAGTTTGAACATCTGTTCCAGCAGTCCGGCATTTCTGAAGTCGATCCAGATATTCGTATCGCTGATATAGATCAGGCTCATGCACTCTCCAGTGCCGTCAGAGGTCTTCGCAGTAATTCCGCGGCCCGGGACCTAGTTATCAACTCTTCCGCCAACGCCCAGAACACCAAGGATTCGAAGCGCTGCGGTGGTTTGCAGGGGAGTGGCTCGGGTTCAGCCTTGCGCCAACCATGAGTGCTGAATTGGATGGTGAGCAGTTTGTAGCCGGTATCACCTACCAGGCCGAGATCTTTGAGGCGGCGCAATGCGGCATGCATTGAAATTCCGTACTGACGCTTGGCGATCAGTAGTTCCTGGGTATGAATTCTCGAGCGAGGGCGGCTACCAAAATCACGGGTAACGGCATCAGCTGGATAAAGAAAGGCGCCGGCGAAACGATGACAGCAGTTCTCTTTTTCGCGTTCTGGCATTTCTTCGGGCAATTGCATGACCCAATGTCCCAACTCATGGGCTGCAGTAAAACGAATGCGTTCACCCGGACGTTGGGCATTCAAGGCAATCAGGACATGTTCGCCGTCACGGGTGGAGACGCAGGCGCCATCAAAATCATCCGGATCCTCCAGCATCACTACCTTGATGCCATGTTCTTCCAGTTGTTCGGTCAAGTGGGCGATCGGATCGCCGCCTATCCCCCAATATTTTCGTAGTTCGTCAGCCGCTATCTCAGCTTCTTCTATGGAGGACACGGGCAATAAGTACGCTGGGGTTCTAGCGGTCTGGATATCCAACGGCTCGAAGCATCCTTCAAGGGCGATGTAGCGTTCCAGGTGCTCGCGGACCTGCTCTTCGACTTGCACTTGGCGGTACTGAGGCATTTTGGCCAGTTTGCGAAACTCCAGTGGAGCCAGTGGCAAGGCTTCAGGACGAAAAAAATACTCCGGGCTCACTTCCAGTGCCTTGGCCAATTGCAGGAGGCGCCTGGAGTTGGGAGTGCTCAATCCTTTCTCATATTTGCTCAAGCCTTGTTTGGTGATATCACCTAGCTGGAGCGCCAGAGCCTCGAGTGACAGGCCTCTTAGCAGCCTTGCGCGGCGAATTCGGTCATTGATCATAAAAGCCTCCTTGGGTTGACAAGACTATGCATAACTACATTTTTGTCAACCTTAGGTGAGGTGTTGCGGCTCAAGCCTGGATGCGATGGCAGGTTAGGGGTCGCACTTCCGAGCGGCAACCTTAAAGGGCTGTCGGAAAAGTCCGAGCTGGCTCTTGAACCACAATTCTGAATGCTCCCCACTTAAGGGCAGATTCCCGTCCAATAGTGGCCTTTCATCTAACTGTCACATTCCAGACATAGAGTGTTCACACGGCCTCCCGATACTTGGCCCCGATCCAACTATCCCTATCTGCTAGGAGCAAGGCATGAAACTGAAACGTTTGATGGCGGCAATGACTTTTGTCGCTGCTGGCGTTGCGACCGCCAACGCGGTGGCCGCTGGTGTTGATCCGGCAATCCCGGCTTACGTTAAGACCACTGGTGTGTCGGGCAACTTGTCCAGCGTCGGTTCCGATACCCTGGCTAACCTGATGACCCTGTGGGCCGAGGGTTACAAAAAGGAATACCCGAACGTCAACATTCAGATTCAAGCTGCCGGCTCCGCTACCGCGCCACCTGCGCTGACCGAAGGCACCTCCAACCTGGGCCCGATGAGCCGCAAGATGAAGGACACCGAACTGGCGGCCTTCGAGCAGAAGTACGGCTACAAGCCAACCGCTATCCCGGTCGCCGTGGATGCCCTGGCGGTATTCGTGCACAAGGACAACCCGATCCAGCACCTGACCATGGAACAAGTCGACGCGATCTTCTCTTCGACTCGTCTGTGCGGCGCTAAAGCCGACGTGAAAACCTGGGGCGACCTGGGTGTGACCGGCGACCTGGCCAACAAGCCGGTGCAGTTGTTCGGTCGTAACTCGGTATCCGGCACCTACGGCTACTTCAAAGAAGAAGCCCTGTGCAAAGGCGACTACAAGCCAAACGTGAACGAACAACCAGGCTCGGCTTCGGTCGTGCAGTCGATCAGCTCCTCGCTGAACGGCATCGGTTACTCGGGCATCGGCTACAAGACCGCCAGCGTGAAGACCGTGGCCCTTGCCAAGAAAGGCAGCACTGACTTCATCGAAGACACCGAAGAAAACGCCCTGAACGGCAAATACCCGCTGTCGCGTTTCCTCTACGTGTACGTCAACAAAGCCCCGAACAAGCCGCTGGCTCCGCTGGAAGCTGAGTTCGTGAAGCTTGTGCTGTCGAAGCAGGGCCAAGAAGTTGTGGTGAAAGACGGCTACATCCCACTGCCAGCCAAAGTCGCCGCCAAGGCGCTGGCTGACCTGGGCCTGAAAGAAGGCAACTGATTGCCTTTGCGGAGCCGGCCTGCCGGCTCCGCACCCGAATTTTCTAGTCCGCTGCCAGCCCTGCTTCGCGGCGGATTTGTTGCGTCACTGCACTGTCATCTTTCTGTCATACAGGATCGCTAGGGTGTGCGCATGAATGATCTGGCCAATTCCACCATGACGACGACTTCTCCCCCCAAGCGCATTGACTTCAATACGCCTGAGCTGCAACGCAAGCGCCGCATTCGCGCGCTCAAGGATCGCCTCACCCGTTGGTATGTGCTGGTCGGCGGCCTCGCCGTCCTCGGCGCCATCACTCTGATTTTCTTCTTCCTGGCCTATGTCGTCGCGCCGTTGTTCCAAGGCGCCTCGCTGACCAAGGAAGATGCGCTGACGCCCGCCTGGATGCAGGACGCCGGCAAGCCGCTATTGATCTCGCTCGAAGAACAGAACCAAGTCGCCATGCGGGTTTCCGACAAGGGCCAGGCGTTGTTCTTTGATGTGACGACCGGTGCCGAACTCAAGCGTGTCGACCTGCCGCTCCCGGCTGGCGTGACTGTCGTCTCTATAGGTGAAGACCAGCCGGGCAGCCCGCTGGTGATCCTCGGCTTGTCCAACGGCCAGTCCCTGGTGTTCCGCCATACCTATAAGGTGTCCTACCCGGACGGCAAGAAAACCATCTCTCCGGCGATCGAATACCCCTACGGTGAAACACCGATCGTGCTGGATGACGCTGGCCGCCCGCTGGAGCACGTCGCCCTCAACGCCACTGACACCTCGCTGGTGATTGCAGGCTCGGCCGGTTCGTACCTGAACGTGCTGACCTTGAGCCGCGAAGAAAACATGATGACCGGTGAAGTCACCAGCGAGCAGAAGCGTGTCGAACTGCCGCAAATGACCGAGCCGGTGAAGGCGATCTTTATCGACCCGCGCCAGCAATGGCTGTATGTGATCAACGGCCGCGCCCTCGCCGATGTGTTCAGCCTGCGCGACAAGAGCCTTAACGGTCGCTACAAACTGCTGGAAGACGGTAACGCCGAAGTCACCGCCAGTACGCAATTGGTGGGCGGTATCTCGTTGATCATTGGTAACTCCAAAGGCGGCCTGGCCCAGTGGTTCATGGCCCGTGATCCGGATGGCGAGCAGCGCTTCAAACAGATCCGTACTTTCCAGATGGGCACTACGCCCATCATTGAAATCTCCGCCGAAGAGCGCCGCAAAGGCTTCACCGCCCTCGACGCTTCCGGCAAGTTCGGCGTATTCCACAGCACCGCCCACCGCACCCTGCTGGTGGACCCGGTGGTCGACGGCCAGGGCGTGTACGGCATGTCGCCACGGGCCAACCGTGTGATTGTGGAAGCCGGCGGCAAGCTGCAACCGTTGCTGCTCGACAACCCGCACCCGGAAGTGTCCTGGAGCGCGCTGTGGAGCAAGGTTTGGTACGAAAACTACGACGAGCCCAAGTACGTCTGGCAATCGACCGCCGCCAACACCGACTTCGAACCCAAGATGAGCCTGGCCCCGCTGACCTTCGGCACCCTGAAGGCCGCGTTCTACGCCATGCTGCTGGCTGCGCCGCTGGCCGTTGCCGCCGCGATCTACACCGCCTACTTCATGGCCCCGAGCCTGCGCCGCAAGGTCAAGCCGGTGATCGAATTGATGGAAGCGATGCCGACGGTCATCCTCGGCTTCTTCGCCGGGCTGTTCCTGGCGCCGTATGTCGAGGGGCATCTACCGGGCATTTTCAGCCTGCTGATGCTGTTGCCGATTGGCATCCTGGTGGCCGGCTTTGTGTTCAGCCGTTTGCCTGAGTCGATCCGCTTGCGGGTGCCGGATGGCTGGGAAAGCGCGATCCTGATCCCGGTGATCCTGTTCGTGGGTTGGCTCTCGCTGTACATGAGCCCGTACCTTGAAACCTGGTTCTTCGGCGGCGACATGCGCATGTGGATCTCCCACGACCTCGGCATCACCTACGACCAGCGCAATGCTCTGGTGGTCGGTTTGGCCATGGGTTTTGCGGTGATCCCGAACATCTACTCGATCGCCGAAGACGCCGTGTTCAGTGTGCCGCGTGGCCTGACCCTGGGCTCCCTGGCCCTCGGCGCCACGCCGTGGCAGACCATGACCCGCGTGGTCATCCTCACCGCCAGCCCGGGGATTTTCTCGGCGCTGATGATCGGCATGGGCCGCGCCGTCGGCGAGACCATGATCGTGTTGATGGCCACCGGTAACACCCCGGTGATGGAGATGAACCTGTTCGAGGGCCTGCGCACGCTGGCGGCGAACGTCGCGGTGGAAATGCCGGAATCGGAAGTCGGTGGCAGCCACTACCGCGTGCTGTTCCTTTCGGCGCTGGTGCTGCTGCTGTTCACCTTCATCATGAACACCCTCGCCGAGCTGATCCGTCAGCGTCTGCGCAAGAAATACTCGTCGCTTTAAGAAAGGTAGAAGTCTGTGAAACAGAACTCCCTGAATGGATGGTTCAAGAGCGGCGCCCCCGGCGTCTGGATCAGCGGTGGCGCGGTGTCCATCGCGGTCATCATGACCATTGGTTTGCTGGCCGTGATTGCGGTACGTGGCCTGGGCCACTTCTGGCCGGCCGACCTGATCCAGGCCAACTACAACGTACCGGGCCAGGAAAACCATATCGTCATCGGCGAAGTGGTGCAGAAAGAAGAGGTGCCGCGCGAGCGCCTGAAAAGCGCTGGCCTGCCGGTGCCGGACCAAGGCCCGGAGTTCATGACGCGCGAGCTGATCAAGGTCGGTAACCGCGACCTGAACGGCAACGACTTTACCTGGATCGTCGGCGAGTGGCTCAAGGACCAGACCACGCCTGCGAACCTGATGACCATCGAGCGGCGTGAGTGGGGCAATTTCTACGGCACCCTGGTCAACGTGAAGCAGGACGGCAAGGTGATCGCCGAAGGCGAGGCCGCGTGGCCGGAACTGCAGGCCCGTGTCGACCGTGTGAACAAGCTGGCTGCCCAGCTCAAGACCCTGGAAAAATCCGACATCGGCGCGATCAACGCCGGCCTGGAGCGTATCCGCCTGCATGGCCGCAAACTGGAACTGGAAGGCAAGCTCGACGCCGCCGCCCAGGCCGACATGGACGCTGACCGCGCCGAATTGAATGCCCGTTACCAGGACATCGAAGCGCGCCTGGCCGACCTGCACGCCCAGTTCAACCGTGATGCTTTGACCGCTCGCGATGGCAACGGCAAGGAAATTGAAATCGGCATCGGCAAAGTGGTGCACGCCTACCAGCCTAACGCCATGGGCACGATGACCAAGATCGGTTTCTACGTCAGCAAGGTCTGGGAATTCCTCAGCGACGACCCACGCGAAGCCAACACCGAAGGCGGGATCTTCCCGGCCATCTTTGGCACCGTGATGATGACCCTGATCATGGCGATGATCGTGACCCCGTTCGGCGTGCTGGCAGCGGTTTACCTGCGTGAATACGCCAAGCAGAACACCCTGACACGCATCATCCGTATCGCCGTGAACAACCTGGCCGGCGTACCGGCCATCGTCTACGGCGTGTTCGGCCTGGGTTTCTTCGTGTATGTATTGGGTGGCTCGGTTGACCGCCTGTTCTTCGCCGAGGCCCTGCCGGCCCCGACCTTCGGTACCCCGGGCCTGCTGTGGGCCTCGCTGACCCTGGCGCTGCTGGCGGTGCCGGTGGTGATCGTGGCCACCGAAGAAGGCCTGGCGCGGATTCCCCGCACCGTGCGCGAAGGTTCCCTGGCACTCGGCGCGACCAAGGCGGAAACGCTGTGGAAAATCGTGCTGCCGATGGCCAGCCCGGCGATGATGACCGGCATGATCCTCGCCGTGGCCCGCGCCGCCGGTGAAGTGGCGCCGCTGATGTTGGTGGGCGTGGTGAAACTGGCGCCGTCGCTGCCGCTGGACGGTAACTACCCGTACCTGCACCTGGACCAGAAGATCATGCACCTGGGCTTCCATATTTACGACGTCGGCTTCCAGAGCCCCAACGTCGAAGCCGCACGGCCGCTGGTGTACGCCACTGCCTTGCTGCTGGTGCTGGTGATCGCCACGCTCAACTTGTCGGCGGTGTGGATCCGTAACCACCTGCGCGAAAAATACAAAGCGCTAGACAGCTAAAGCTTTTCAATGTGGGAGGGGGTTTGCCCCCTCCCACACACAAAATTGGTAGCACAGGGAGCCTCCCATGCAACATGACACCCATTCCCACGGCATCAACATGTCTGCCCTGGGTCGCGACAAGCAGAGCCTGAGCCTGGCCCAGGAAACCGTGGCCATCGAAGTGCCGGGCCTGAGCCTGTACTACGGTGAAAAGCAGGCGCTGTTCGACGTCAGCATGAACATCCCCAAGCAGCGCGTGACCGCCTTTATCGGCCCGTCGGGCTGCGGCAAGTCCACGCTGCTGCGCACCTTTAACCGCATGAACGACCTGGTGGACGGTTGCCGCGTCGACGGTGCCATCAACCTCTACGGCACCAACATCTACCGCAAGGGCGAAGACGTGGCTGAGCTGCGTCGCCGGGTGGGCATGGTGTTCCAGAAGCCCAACCCGTTCCCCAAGACCATCTACGAAAACGTGGTCTATGGCCTGCGTATCCAGGGCATCAACAAAAAACGCATCCTCGACGAAGCGGTGGAGTGGGCCCTCAAGGGCGCGGCCCTGTGGGACGAGGTCAAGGACCGCCTGCACGAATCGGCGCTCGGCCTGTCCGGCGGCCAGCAGCAGCGTCTGGTGATCGCCCGTACCATCGCGGTGGAACCGGAAGTGCTGTTGCTCGACGAGCCCTGCTCGGCCCTCGACCCGATCTCGACGCTGAAAGTCGAAGAGCTGATCTACGAGCTCAAGTCCAAGTTCACCATCGTCATCGTGACCCACAACATGCAACAGGCGGCGCGGGTTTCCGACTACACCGCGTTCATGTACATGGGCAAGCTGGTGGAATTCGGCGACACCGATACCCTGTTCACCAATCCGGCGAAGAAGCAGACCGAAGACTACATCACCGGTCGCTACGGCTAGGAAGCTGTGGTTCTGATTGCACTGACGCTGCGGTTCTCCGCACCTTACCGGACGCTCCAAGGACGCCAACATGATTAGCAAAGAAGGCCTTACCCACCACATCTCCGCGCAGTTCAACGCCGAGCTCGAGGAAGTGCGCAGCCACCTCCTGGCGATGGGCGGGTTGGTGGAGAAGCAAGTCAACGACGCTGTGACTGCGCTGATCGAGGCCGACTCGGGCCTGGCCCAGCAAGTGCGCGAGATCGACGACCAGATCAACCAGATGGAACGCAACATCGACGAAGAATGCCTGCGCATTCTTGCGCGTCGCCAGCCAGCGGCGTCCGACCTGCGGTTGATCATCAGCATCTCCAAGTCGGTGATTGACCTGGAGCGCATCGGCGACGAAGCCACCAAGATCGCCCGCCGTGCCATTCAGCTGTGCGAAGAAGGCGAAGCGCCGCGCGGTTACGTGGAAGTGCGCCATATCGGCGATCAGGTGCGCAACATGGTGCGCGATGCCCTCGATGCATTCGCGCGTTTTGACGCCGAACTGGCGTTGTCGGTGGCCCAGTACGACAAGGTCATCGACCGCGAATACAAGACCGCCCTGCGTGAGCTGGCGACCTACATGATGGAAGACCCGCGCTCTATCTCGCGGGTCTTGAGCATCATCTGGGTGCTGCGCTCCCTGGAGCGGATCGGCGACCACGCGCGTAATATCTCGGAACTGGTGATCTACCTGGTGCGCGGCACCGACGTACGGCACATGGGCCTCAAGCGCATGAAGGCTGAAGTTGAAGGTTCGGTTGATCAAATCCCTAATGTTCCGGGCGAATCTGACGATAAGTAAGTTGCCCGAGAAATTAACGCCCGGCCTCTGGCCGGGCGTTTTCGTTTGTGGCGCCTGACTTTTTCAGGTCGGGTAAAAGAAAGTCCGAACGTGACTGCAGAGTTTTTGGCAAAATGCCATCAGTCAGGCGTTTTGCGTGCCGAAGTTTTTATAGGATGAAGGGTCGATGAGTAAAGTCAGTGTATTGGTGGTGGATGACGCCTCGTTTATCCGCGACCTGGTGAAGAAGTGCCTGCGCAACTACTTCCCTGGGATCAAGCTTGAAGACGCGGTGAACGGCAAAAAGGCCCAGGCCATCCTGATGCGCGAGACCTTCGACCTGGTGCTGTGCGACTGGGAAATGCCGGAGATGTCCGGGCTTGAGCTGTTGACCTGGTGCCGCGAGCAACCTCACCTCAAAGCCATGCCGTTCGTGATGGTGACCAGCCGTGGCGACAAGGAAAACGTGGTCCAGGCCATCCAGGCCGGGGTTTCCGGCTACGTCAGCAAACCGTTCACCAACGAGCAGTTGCTGAACAAGGTCAAGCAGGCCCTGCACAAGATCGGCCGCCTCGACGCCCTGGTCGCCAGTGCACCGACCAAAATGAATTCGGCCTTTGGCAACGATTCCCTCAGCGCCCTGACCGGCGGCAAGCCCGAAGTGGCACGAGCAGCGCCGGTTGCGGCAGCCGCGCCTGCGCTCAACAAAGGCTTGCTCAACAGCCCGCCGG
The DNA here is from genome assembly GCF_045037875.1 of Pseudomonas petroselini. NCBI lineage: Bacteria > Pseudomonadati > Pseudomonadota > Gammaproteobacteria > Pseudomonadales > Pseudomonadaceae > Pseudomonas > Pseudomonas petroselini. The sequence goes on along the minus strand of NZ_CP173614.1, from coordinate 540,266 downwards.
TGCAAGCGGCGACGACGGCTGCGCCGGCAGGAGGGCGTGGCCAGGGCCAATTGCGCCTGTCCAGCGGTACCCAGCAATGCGTGATCAAGGCGCTGAGCATCAAGGAAGCGCTGCTGGTGGTGCGTCGCGGCGAAGTCCTGCCTCAGGTACTGGAAAGCGCCGTGCTCGACCTGGAACAAGGCGACAACGCCGAAGTGGCCCGTCTCAACGGCTACCTGCACGCCATCGTTGCCTTCGAACCCAAGCCTGACAGCGATTGGCTGCAACTGACCTTCCGGTTTATCGACCAGGATGCGCAGAAGCTCGATTACATCTCCCGCCTGATCGCGCGGGGTACGGCGCAGAAGCATTTTGTGCCGGGTGCCTGATTGTAGTGAGCGGGCTTGCCCCGCGCTGGGTGGCGAAGCCGCCCCAAAACCAGCCGACGCGTATCATCTGAGAAAATGCGGTGGCTGCCATTAGGGCGGCTTCGTCACCCAGCGCGGGGCAAGCCCGCTCACTACAGACTGTAACGATTGCTTGCTAATCTTCCGTCCGGTCATATCGGCAGGTTTACGCCATGCTCATGCGCTTATTGCTGTGTTGCGGGCTGGCAACGGTCGCCACTTCGACCCAGGCCATGACCCTCTACAAATCCACCGATGCCAATGGCGTGGTGTTTTTCAGCGACCGGCAAACCCCTGGCGCCCAGGCGTTCGTGATCCAGGAGCGCAAGGTCGAACGGCCCATACTCGATAGGCCGAAATCCCGTTACGTACCTCAGGCCTACCGCTACCCCTTGCCCTGGCGCGGCGGCCCGTTCCGCATGACACAGGGCCCCAACGGCCTCTTCAGCCATACCGACGCCAAAAGCCGCTACGCCATGGACATCGCCATGCCCGAAGGCACGCCGATCATCGCCGCACGCAGCGGCATGGTGGTGAAAACCGAAAACGAGCAAGCCGGGCGGGGCAACGATGCGTCAGGGAATTTTGTGCGGGTGCGTCACGATGACGGTACCGAGGGCGTGTACCTGCACCTCAAGCAAGGCTCGGTCAGTGTCAGGGTTGGGCAGCGTGTCGCGGTGGGAAGCCCGCTGGCGTTGTCGGGCAATACCGGCAACAGCAGCGGGCCGCATCTGCATTTTGTGGTGCAGCGCGCCACTGAGGCGGGATTGGTGTCGATCCCGTACGAGTTCAACCAACCCGTCGGTGCATTGCCCAATTTTGCATTGGGCAATTGACGGTCAATCCAGCAGCAGGACCTTGGCCAATACGATCTTCGGCCCTTTCATCTTTTTGATGATGATCCGCAAACCTTCAACTTCCAGCACCTCTTCCTCTTCCGGCACGCGCTTGAGGGTGTCGTAGATCAGGCCGGCCAGGGTTTCGGCCTCGATGTGGTCCAGGTCCACTCCCAGCAGGCGTTCGACCTTGAACAGCGGGGTGTCGCCCCGCACCAGCAGCTTGCCCGGCTGGTAGGCCAGGATGCCGCGCTCGGCCTTGCGGTGTTCGTCCTGGATATCGCCCACCAGGACTTCCAACACGTCTTCCATGGTGAGGTAGCCGATGATCTTGCCGTCGGCTTCTTCCACCAGGGCGAAATGCGCGCCGCCTTTGCGGAACTGCTCCAGCAATTGCGACAACGGCATGTGCCGCGACACACGCTCAAGCGGGCGAGTCAGCTCGGCCAAGTTGAACGACTCAGGAATATGGTCCAGGGCCGCCAGTTCCAGCAGCAGGTCCTTGATGTGCAAAAGGCCCACGAACTCGTTGCGTACTGCGTCATACACCGGGTAACGGCTGAATTTGTGGCGACGGAACAGCGCGAGGATTTCCTTGAGCGGGGCGTTGAAATCCAGGGTGACCAGGTCTTCCCGGGAGTTGGCCCAGTCCACCACTTCCAGCTCGCCCATTTCCACGGCGGAGGCGAGTACCCGCATGCCTTGGTCGCTCGGGTCCTGGCCCCGGCTGGAGTGCAGGATCAGCTTGAGTTCTTCGCGGCTGTAATGGTGTTCGTGGTGCGGGCCAGGCTCGCCTTGGCCGGCGATGCGCAGGATGGCGTTGGCGCTGGCGTTGAGCAGGTAGATCGCCGGGTACATGGCCCAGTAGAACAGGTACAGCGGCACCGCCGTCCACAGCGACAGCAGTTCGGGTTTGCGAATGGCCCAGGACTTGGGCGCCAGTTCACCGACCACGATGTGCAGGTAGGAAATCACGAAGAACGCGGCGAAGAACGACACGCCCTTGATCACTTCCGGCGACTCGACACCCGCGGCGCCCAGCAGCGGCTCGAGGATGTGCGCAAACGCCGGCTCACCGACCCAGCCCAGGCCCAGGGAGGCGAGGGTGATACCCAGCTGGCAGGCCGAAAGGTAAGCGTCGAGCTGGCTGTGCACGGTGCGCAGGATCTGCCCGCGCCAGCCGTTGGTATGGGCGATGGCCTCTACCCGCGTGGAGCGCAGTTTGACCATGGCAAATTCCGCCGCAACGAAGAAACCGTTGAGCAGTACCAGGACCAGTGCAAAAAGAATCATGCCGAAGTCGGCGAAGAGTGTAGCGAGGGTGATGCCAGGGGAAGGGTCCATGATGGGGTTTTGCAGGTTCCGTGTGTTCAATAAGAGGTGACGAAAGGGCCTGAAAGACAGGCGCAAGTCGGCCAATGTAGCGGCTGACGGGGCGCTTGCCTAGTGCCCGCTGCCGGGTGGGGCCTGGAATGCGCTTTCCAAAACCATGCAGATCCAACTGTGGGAGGGGGCTTGCTCCCGATAGCGGTGGGTCAGTAATAGATCAATCAACAGATACACCGCTATCGGGAGCAAGCCCCCTCCCACATTTAATGCTGAGTTGTTTATGGGTTATTCGTCTATGCCGATTGCCCGCGAACGGCTCACCTGAGTCGGAGGAAAATGGCAGGTGAACGTACTGCCATGCCCCAGCACACTGCTGATTTCCAGGCGTGCACGGTGGCGCAGCAGCACATGCTTGACGATCGCCAGGCCCAGCCCGGTGCCGCCGGTGTTGGAGTTGCGGCTGGAGTCGACGCGGTAGAACCGCTCGGTCAGGCGCGGCAGGTGCTTGGCGTCGATGCCGATGCCGGAGTCTTGCACGCTCAAGTGTGCGCCCTGTTCATCGGCCCACCAGCGGATGCGGATATTGCCTTTGTCCTGGGTGTACTTGACCGCGTTGAACACCAGGTTGGAAAACGCGCTGCGCAATTCGCCTTCGCTGCCTTTGAGCAGGACGGCCGCGTCGGCTTCCAGGGTGATCTGCTGCCCACGTTGGCCGGAGAGGGCCTGGGCGTCGTTCTTGATGGTCTGCAACAGGCTCTGCACCGCCACCGGGTGGTTATCCGACGGGTAGTCGGTGGCCTCCAGCTTGGCCAGCAACAGCAGGTCGTTGAGCAGTGTCTGCATGCGTGAGCCTTGCTGCTGCATTTGCTGCAGGGCGCGGCTCCAGCGCGGGTTGATCTCGTCGACGTTGTCCAGCAGCGTCTCCAGGTAACCGCAGATCACCGTCAAGGGCGTACGCAGTTCGTGGGAAACGTTGGCGACGAAGTCCTTGCGCATCTGTTCCAGCTGGTGAATGCGGGTGACGTCGCGTACCAGCATCAGGTGCTCATTGTTGCCGTAGCGCGTCAGGTACAGCTGGATGCGTACGCGGTCATTGGTGGGCGAGGGGATTTCCAGGGCCTCTTCGTAGTTCTCCTGTTCGAAGTACTCCTTGAAGCGTGGGTGGCGCACCAGGTTGGTCACCGGCTGGCCGCTGTCCTGGGGCGTCTTGAGGCCCAGCAGGGTCTCGGCGGCGCGGTTCCACCATTCCAGGTTGCCGTCGCTGTCGAGCATGATCACCGCGTCCTTGAGCGCGGCGGTCGACTCCTGCACCCGGTCGATCACCGCTTGCAGGCGCCCGCGCACCCGTTGGTCGCGGCGTTGCAGGTGGTAGATGCTGTCGAACACCTCGCCCCACAGGCCGTAGCCGTCGGGAGGTGCTTCGTCGGGTTTGTGCTGGCGCAGCCATTCATGCAGGCGCAGCAATTGCTTGAGGGTCCAGCCCAGGTACACGGCGATACCGACGGCCAGGCTCCAGCCGTAGTAACCACTGACCAAGCCGACCAACAAGCAGCCGGTGATCAGCAAAAGCATGTGGCGGATCAGGGTGCCATGCCAGTTTTGATTCACTTGAACATGCGTCCTTGTCAGCGGTTAAGTCAGGCTCTCAGCCTTTGGTGGAGAAGCGGTAGCCAGTGCCGCGCACGGTTTGTACCAGATTCTCGTAGGCATCGCCCAAGGCTTTGCGCAGACGACGGATATGCACGTCGACGGTGCGTTCTTCCACATACACGTTGCCGCCCCACACCTGGTCCAGCAATTGGCCGCGGGTATAGGCGCGCTCCTGGTGGGTCATGAAGAACTGCAGCAGGCGGTATTCGGTCGGGCCCATCTCGGCCGGCTTGCCGTCGATGGTCACGCGGTGGCTGATCGGGTCCAGCAGCAGGCCGCCGACTTCGATGGGGGCTTCGCCATCGGTCGGCCCGGCACGGCGCAGTACGGCCTTCAGACGCGCAACCAGCTCCCGTGGGGAAAACGGCTTGGTGATGTAGTCATCCGCGCCGACTTCCAGGCCCTGGATCTTGTTGTCCTCTTCGCCCTTGGCGGTGAGCATGATGATCGGGATGTCCCCGGTCAGCTCGTCCCGCTTGAGACGGCGGGCCAGCTCGATGCCGGAGGTGCCGGGCAGCATCCAGTCCAGCAGGATCAGGTCCGGCTTGCGGTCGACGATAATGGCATGGGCCTGCTGGGAGTTCTCCGCCTCCAGGCAGTCATAGCCGGCCATTTCCAACGCAACGGCGATCATCTCGCGGATGGGCGCTTCGTCGTCAACAATCAGAATGCTCCTGCCAACCATGCTCAAAAATCCTCTTGTCATTTAACTGTCTTGCGCCGCATTAGATAACGGAATTATTGCAGTCGTGTGACAGTAATTTAGTCGCTCGGGCAATTTGCGCCTCTCTGGGCTACGCTTTGGGTCCGAATCCTGACAACCACAAAAGGAAGGTTCCGATGACGTACAGCACAATTTCCTGGAAAGCCCTGCTGGTAACGGCGGCGTTGACGCTGCCGACCCTGGCGTTCGCGGCAGAGCCGGCGATGACTCAAGACGGGATGCTGGTCGACCACAAGGGCATGACCCTTTATACCTTCGATAAGGATGCCGACGGCAAGTCAGTGTGCAAGGACCAGTGCGCGACCAACTGGCCGCCGTTGAAGGCGGAGTCCACCGACAAGTCGATGGGCAAATGGACGGTTATCACCCGCGACGACCAGACCAGCCAGTGGGCCTATGGCGGCAAGCCGGTCTACACCTACAAGGATGATAAAAAGGCCGGTGACAAGACCGGTGATGGCAAGGGTGGCGCTTGGCATGTGATCAAGCCTTGAGCCTGCGGCGCCGCTGAGACCTTCGCGAACCAGCCCCCTCCCACATTTGAATGCATTCCAAATGTGGGAGGGGGCTTGCCCCCGATGGCGTCAGCCCAGTCACCCGAAATAACGGCACCTAGCGAAATGCGTAATCCGCCACAATCCCGACAAATATCGCCAACCCGGCCCAGTGGTTGTGCAAAAACGCCTTGAAGCACTTCATCCGATCCTTGTCCCGGGTGTACCAGAATTCCCAGGCAAAACAGCCCGCCGCCGCCAGCAACCCCAGGTGGAACCACCCGCCCAGCTCAAATCGCGCCCCCGCCAATAGCAGGCACACCAGCGACAGGCCTTGCAGAGTAAGAATGATCACGCGATCGGCATCGCCAAACAGAATGGCCGTGGACTTCACGCCGATCTTCAAGTCGTCATCGCGGTCGGTCATGGCGTAATAGGTGTCGTAGCCCACCGTCCACAGCAGGTTGGCGATGTATAGCAGCCATGCGGTCGCGGGCAAATCACCGGTCTCGGCGGTGAACGCCATCGGCATGCCCCACGAGAATGCCGCCCCCAACACCACCTGCGGGTAATAGGTGTAGCGCTTCATGAACGGGTAACTCGCCGCCAACGCCAAACCACCCAGGGACAACAGGATGGTGGTGGCGTTGGTCAACAGCACCAGCAGGAAGCTGATGCCCATCAGCACTGCGAAAAACACCAGCGCCTCTTTCGAACTGATCTTGCCGCTCACCAGCGGGCGCTGTTCGGTGCGTTTTACGTGGCCGTCGACCTTACGGTCGGCCCAGTCATTGATAACGCAGCCGCCGGCCCGGGTCAGCACCACGCCCAGCACAAAAATCACGATATTGATTAAAGAGGGCGACCCCTTGCCCGCGATCCACAGCGCCCACAGCGTCGGCCACAGCAGCAGGTAGATGCCGATGGGCTTGTCCATGCGGGTCAACTGAACGAAATCCCAGGCCCTGGGGTTCAGGTGGTTAAGGGATTTGAGCAGACGTTGGTACATCAGCAGTTCTCCGGATGAGCGTGCAGTGCGTGCCAGAAGCTGGGCAAAAAGATCTCCGCGACCAGCACGCTCAGCGGCCCGCGATCGAAGCGTGAGCGGCGCCCCCACAGCCCGTCGACCTGATCGGCCGTGGGCAACCAGTGCCGTGGGTAATGGCACACCTCGATGGCCTGGCGCGTGAAGGCCTGGTCGCAGAACAGCAACTCGCCCAGCGAGCGGCTGCCCAGTTCATCCATATGCAAGCCGTCGCCCTGCAAGGCGCTGCGCGCCGCGACACTGCGCGCGAACACCCACGGTTGGCCATTGCCGCGCAAATACACCTCGCGCACCCAACCGATGCTGGACGGCGCCAGCGCCAGGGCAGCACATTCGTCATCGCGCAGCGGCTGCCAGCCTTCGAACAGTGGCGTCACGCTGAAACCGTCATTGGACAGCCACGTCAGTCGCCGCGTCAGCGAGTCTTCGTTGAACAGCCAATTGAGGGTCAAAGGCGCGGGCGCAGGGGTCAGAAGGCTCTGGATCAGCCATTGGCAAGCATCGGTAGGGACGATTGAGTGCGGCACGGTGAGTCAGTATTGGCAGCAAAAGAGGCGGCGAGCTTACCATGGCGTCCTGGGTGTTTGCCGGACTGAACCGGCTGCTTGCGTCGATCGTGCTTGCATCTGCCGGCCCCGATCAGTACAAAACGCCCTGAGCCGTACGGCAACGCGGGTCTATCGACCGTCGGCCAAGATGCCTGGACCCTGAGGAAGCAAGTAATGAAGAAGTGGCAATGTGTAGTCTGTGGCCTGATCTATGACGAAAAAGACGGCTGGCCGGATGACGGAATTCTGCCTGGTACTCGTTGGGAGGACGTCCCGGAAGACTGGCTGTGCCCGGACTGCGGCGTGGGCAAAATGGATTTCGAAATGATCGAAATCGGCTAATTTTGGTTTTCAGATAACTACTACAAGGAGAAAGGAATGAACGCACCTGTCGTGATCATCGGCACAGGATTGGCCGGTTACAACGTGGCCCGGGAGTTTCGCAAGCTCGACAGCGAGACCCCATTGCTGCTGATCACCGCGGATGACGGGCGCTCCTACTCCAAGCCCATGCTCTCCACCGGCTTTGGCAAGAACAAGGAAGCCGATGGCCTGAGCATGGCTGAACCCGGCGCCATGGCTGAGCAACTCAAGGCCGAAGTGCGTACCCACACCCGCGTCAGCGGCATCGACCCCGGCCATAAGCGCCTGTGGATCGGCGAGGAAGCGGTGGTTTACCGTGACCTGATCCTGGCCTGGGGCGCAGAAACCGTGCGGGTACCGGTTGAAGGCGATGCGGCTGAACTGATTTTCCCGATCAACGACCTCGAAGACTACGCCCGCTTTCGTGCCGCCGCTGCCGGTAAGCGCCGCGTGCTGCTGCTCGGTGCCGGCCTGATCGGCTGCGAGTTCGCCAACGACCTGATCCTTGGCGGTTATGAAATCGACCTGGTGGCGCCGTGCGAGCAGGTCATGCCGACCCTGCTGCACCCGGCGGCCGCCGCCGCAGTACAGGCCGGTCTGGAAGGCCTCGGCGCGCGCTTCCACCTGGGCCCGGTGCTCAATCGGCTACAGCGCACCGATGATGGCCTGGAAGCGCATCTGTCGGACGGTGAAGTGATCGCCTGCGACCTGGTGGTCTCCGCCATCGGCCTGCGCCCGCGTGTCGACCTGGCCGCTGCTGCAGGCCTGCAGACCAACCGGGGGATCATGGTGGACCGCCACCTCAAGACCTCCCACGCCAACATCTACGCCCTGGGCGACTGCGCCGAGGTCGACGGCTTGAACCTGCTGTACGTGATGCCACTGATGAGCTGCGCCCGCGCCCTGGCCCAGACCCTGGCCGGCAACGCCACGGCGGTCAGCTACGGGCCGATGCCGGTGACCGTCAAGACGCCGGTCTGCCCGTTGGTGGTCTCGCCCCCGCCACGCGGCACCGAAGGCGTGTGGAGCGTGGAAGGCGAGGGCGCCGACATCAAGGCCCTGTGCCGCGACGCCAGTGGCCGCCTGCTGGGGTATGCACTGACCGGCACTGCGGTGATGGAAAAACTGGCCCTCAATAAAGAACTTCCGCCATTGCTGGCGTAAATACCGGTCGTTCTGTCGGAATAAGCACGTTTTTCCCCTTAGAAAGGTCGCCGCGAGACTGGCGGAGCGTGCGAGGGCATGCCATCCTCACTCCCGTCTGCCGCAGAGTAGAGCCTGCGGCGCTTTGGGCGCTGCTCCAGAAGAGAGCAGCACGGACATAACAACAAAAAACCGTCAAAGAGGCTTCACTTATGCGTAAACCAGAACTCGCAGCCGCCATCGCTGAAAAAGCGGATCTCACCAAAGAACAGGCCAACCGCGTCCTCAACGCCGTTCTCGAAGAAATCACCGGCGCCCTGCACCGCAAGGACAGCGTCACCCTGGTCGGCTTCGGCACCTTCCTGCAACGCCACCGCGGCGCCCGCACCGGCAAAAACCCGCAAACCGGCGAGCCGGTGAAAATCAAGGCCAGCAACACTGTTGCGTTCAAGCCAGGCAAATCGCTGAAAGACACTGTTAACGCGTAATGGCGTTACCGTCTCGAAGGGGGCGGGGTGATAGGAAAAATGGGCACGCCGATTAGATCGGGTGCCCATTTTTGTTGGAGCTGACCACGGGCTTGGGTCTCAGCCGTAGAAATAGTCAAAAAAGCGTTCGTAATTTTCCGCGCCCAACAACGGGCTGACCTCCTTGTTGAGTAGCTTCACGAACTTGCTGGAAAGCTCATCGTCGTCGTTGTAGATATCAAAAATGTCGAATTTTCCATGGACGATCTCCACAGTCTTGGCGAAGGCCAGCAGGAAATCCGCGAGAGAGTCGGCAATCTTGAACGGCGCTGCGGCATCGTAGCTCGCCAATACCGGTGTGCCGGGCATATCGGTCACAGCGATAACCGGTTTGCCGCCGCCGATGTCATCCATGAAAACCAGGTGTTGCGCAGGCCAGTTCTCATTCAACTCAGTCTTGTTGGATTCGCCTGCCCACTTATAGCCGACCTGACCATTCTCCAGTGCGTCCAAGTTGAAGAAGCGGATGGGGGTCAAGCCTGTTTCGACTTCCACATCGAGCGGCTCGCAAAGGTCGTAGAAGGAGTCCATTTCAGCGGAGCGAGGCAGGGTTTGTGGCCATTTAGCGTTTGCCTGGCCGTTTTTTTCGAAGCTACCTTCGATGTCAAATTTCTTGTGGACGCGGCGCAGTTCTTTAAATGCGTTATCAAGGGCGCTCATGTTCTTCTCCAATGGAAACCTATTTACCGCAGCCGGGTTTTGGATAAAGGGGTCAGATTTATTTATAGTGCCTATCCGGATTAAATAGACCCGTCCCCTTTATTGCTCAGACTTGGATACCTTTGGAGCAGTCTACGAATCGAAGACCTTTAAGCTGGGACACTTCGCATTGCTGCTTGAACTGCTGGGAAACAAAGATGCGTTGTGAACTTTCCTTAGCTCTCACGATATGGTGATTGCCTAAGGTAGCAGGTGGCAGACTTTGAAGAGTGGTGAATCTCAGAGGGCCATCCGGCATAAAGCTGAACATGGGACCATATTGAGAGTTATTCAAATCAATACAAGGAAGTATCTGGATCACATTGAATACATAGTAACCTTCCAGCTTTTCTTCTTTTAGATAAACGTTGGCAGGGAATAGCTGAACGTCTTTCGGGAATTTGCGCAGTACGTTGGCCATTGCCTCGCTTACAAATTCAAGCGTGTCACTTTGAAGAAGATCGAAGGACATTAATCGAGATGCGCTGACCTTATTTTTATTTCTAAAGGTTGGAGTATTAGCGATTGATGATTGCTTTTCTCCACTAATAAACAATAGGTGGTCGGGAGATTTTTTCTGGTCGTATTTGAACCAGTAAATTTCTGAATAATTTTCACTGATTTCTAATAGGTACATATTATTTCCCGCAGCGACCTGCTTGAGTTGAGTTTTTATTCAACCGAGTACGCCCATTGCGTGATCCCGACCTTTCAGAGCTGACAACCTCCCTCACTGCCTGCGCGTACTGGGCTTTTTTCCATTTTCCAGCCTTGCCCGCGAGGGATATTTCATTGAGTTGTGCTCGAACAGCTTTGTTGTAACCCGGATGTGAGCCTTTGTGAATAGTGCGATATTTGTGCTTGCCCTCTTCACTAGGCAAGTAAATGATGTTGGAAGTTTTGTGTATGTCGAATCCAGCCTTCTTCAGAGCGGGGTGATCAGCCAGCGATTGAGGAATAATATGGTGTTTCTGGAATCCATCGATTCCAGGCATATTTTTATAGTTCCAGTTAAACAGGCCCCATGGATCAATCCATGTAATTGGATTTGGCGCATATTGGTACAGGTTTATGCCGCCCAGTAAACTGATCGGATCTGGAGTCGTGAATCTCCCTATTTCGGGGTCGTAGAACCTGAGAGTGTTGGAGTGTAGCCCCGTCTCCCGATCCAGGTACTGCCCCTGGAACCGCAGGTTCTGCTCCTCGATGTAATAAGGCTCGCGCACCTCTTCCAGTGTGTTGCCCCACACCCGATAAGTCGCCTGCCAGACGCTGTGCCCATCGGCCTCGGTCAGTTGTTCCGGCAACCCGTTCAGATCGTTGTGGTAGTAACGAATCTTCTGCAACGGGCCAAGGCCGTCGACGCGGGCCAGCGGTTCATAGCCGTCATCGTCGTAAACATAGAGGCTGGTCTGGCTGTGTTTATGCTCCTGCAACAACCGCAGTCCATCCCACACAAACTGCGTTTCTCCCAGCGGATACCCGTCACTGCCATGCTCGGTTTTTTCGATGCGTCGGCCCAGCTGCCAAACTCGCCATGGCGATAACGCTTGTCCTAATAGGTCAGCAGCTTGTTATGCACCACCAACCCAGCGCCAGCCTGCGGGCCGTCCAGCAGGTTGGCAGCGGCGTCGTAGGCGAAGGTTTGACCGTACAGGTTGTCAAGGATGGCGCTTTTAAATACAACCTACGCCAGAATTTCCACTGCGGTTTCGCCTTCAAACGTTTGAACTGCAGTGCGATATATATCAGTCCAAATATCTCCAGCCGGCCTTTTGATAAGGTGTTTTGCGCCAAATACGTAAATGGTGTCGCCAAGAGAGATTTTTTCTTTGATGTGCTGTGCTGAAGGTGAAACTGAAAACTGACGTAAAAAAACCATAGGTTGACCCTGATGGTACAACCAAGCCGGCTCCCCCACCCATACGGGGCTCTCCTTTAAACAGAGAAATTCATTTTCCAATCGTTCAGTTAGCCATTTCTTTTTGTTTTTTGGCGCGCCTTGCTCAACGTATTCATCGTAAAGGCATCGGGCGAAATCCTCGGCCCCTTCAGACTCCATCGAAGCGGACTTCTTTTCAGCAACAGCCATAGCCGCGCCCCAGAAAACGTGAAAATCAGTCAACTCACTCATGTCTGCTCCTTTAAAGCGTGCCTTACCATTGCCCTGTGGTTTTCACTACTCTCACCAAGTCCCAACCGGTATGGCGATACTTATCCATAGACTCATGCCCCCAAGGTGTCGCTTTGGTCAGGTTCCACTCCTCGTGAGCAACGTTTGATCGAGCTCGTTGAGGAATGTACTGATGATTCAGCTCCATCGGAACATCGATCACTTTGGTCTTGCCGACACGGCCGAGTCGTCTGTTCCTAGCACTGTCACGATAACGAACTTCAACCCTCATTCTAGGTGCTTTACCTTCCGACATCCGCGCCAGGTTTCTAGGAGAATATTTGCCAGGTGGTGCCTTGGCCGCAGCGTCTTTCCAGATACCTTTCCTTGCGGTGCCCCAACATTTCCAGCCCCAGGGGTCGGTCCAGCCCAACGGATTCGGTGCATATTGATAGAGGTTGATGCCCCCCGCCAACCCAATCGGATCTGGCGTCGTAAACCGCCCCACATCCGGATCATAAAACCTGAACGTATTGAAATGCAGCCCCGTCTCCCGATCCAGGTACTGCCCCTGGAACCGCAGGTTCTGCTCCTCGATGTAATAAGGCTCGCGCACCTCTTCCAGTGTGTTGCCCCACACCCGATAAGTCGCCTGCCAGACGCTGTGCCCATCGGCCTCGGTCAGTTGTTCCGGCAAGCCATTCAGATCGTTGTGGTAGTAGCGAATCTTCTGCAACGGGCCAAGGCCGTCGACGCGGGTCAGCGGTTCATAGCCGCCATCGTCGTAAACATAGAGGCTGGTCTGGCTGTGTTTATGCTCCTGCAACAACCGCAGTCCATCCCACACAAACTGCGTTTCTCCCAGCGGATACCCGTCACTGCCATGCTCGGTTTTTTCGATGCGTCGGCCTAGCGGGTCGTAGGTCATTCGCACGACGCTGCCGTCATCGTTACGCACTTCAACCAAGCGGCTTTCAGCATCGTAGGCAAACCGCTGCACACCCCGTTTGGCGCTGCGTTTTTCAATCGTGCGGCCAAACGCGTCATAGCGATAACGCTTGTCCTGATAGGTCAGCAGCTTGTTATGCACCACCAGCCCAGCGCCAGCCTGCGGGCCATCCAGCAGGTTGGCGGCGGCGTCGTAAGCGAAGGTTTCACGCTGGCCGTGCAGGCTGTCCTGGCTGGCGATGATGCGGCCGGTGGCGTCGTAGTGCAGCAGCTGGCGGTGTTGCGTGGCGGGTTGTTGGTCGAGCTTGCCGATGAGGTTGTCGGCGGGGTCGTATTCGAATTGCTTTTGCGCGGCCGCCGGCATCAACGATGGCTGGCTTGCCAAGCGGCGCTGGCGTGAACGCAGGCGGCCACTGCGGTCGTATTCGCTGCGGGTGCTGAGCTGGCCCTGGGTACGCAGCACTTCGCGGTGCAGGCGGTCGCGTTCGAAGTCGCTGATGACCTGGCCGTCGAGGTTGATCTGGTGCAGGTGGCCGCTGCCGTAGTACAGGCGGTTGAGCCATCGGCCGTCCGGCAGTTGGGTTTGGATCAGGTTGCCGAGTTCGTCGTAGTGGTGTAGCAGGCCGCCTGCTGAGCTTTGTTCGGCCATCAACTGGCCGAGGGCGTCGTAGGCGAAGCCCAGGACCTGGGCGTTGCCTTGCAGGTCGGTGAAGGTGACAGCGGTGAGTTGGTCGAGCTCGTCGTAGCGGTACTCGGTTCGGCCATCGTCCGTGGTTTTGGTCACCAACCGGCCGACCGCATCACGTTCGAGACGATGCACGATAGGCGCGGGTGGTCTGTCGGGCACCAGCGGCAGGCCATTGCCGTAAGGTGCGGGAACGGCCGTCACCGTCGTGACATTATCCAACGCGTCGTAATCGTAGCGCTTGGCGCTGCCATCGAGGTCTTGCTGTTCAGCCAGACGGTCTGCGGCATCCCACGCAAACCGATACCGCTCGCCGTTTTCGTTAATCAGCGCTTGTAGCCGTCCATAGCTGTCATAGCCGAACTGCACCTGCCGGCCATGGGCGTCGGTGCGCTGGCGTACCTGCCCGCGACGGTTGTGCTGGTACAGCGTGGTATGTCCGGCCGTGTCGGTGTAACCCACCAGTAGCCCGCTCGTATCACGCTGATACCGCTCGGTACGACCGTCTGGCAGTTGGCTACTGAGCAAGCGCCCCTGGGCGTCATAGCTGAATTGAGTGCGTTCGCCGAGAGCATCGGTGATGACCTGCAGATAGCCGCGCTCGTCATAGCTGAAACGCGTCGGGTAACCCGAGCAGTCGATATGCTCGACCAGTTGCCCGAACGGATTCCAGCGTAGTTTCTTGCTTTTACCGGTGGCATCGATGACTTCCACGACCTGGCCTTGGTCGTCATAGCGATACCGGGTGACATAGCCCAGCGGATCGGTTTCGGCGATGCAGTTGCCGCGCTGATCGTAGCGATACGCCCAGCTATTGTCGGCGGCGTCGGTCTCCACCAGTGGCAGTGCCCAGTGCTCAAGCCACAAGGTCGAGTCGCTGCGACCCAGCGGGTCGGCTTCGCCGATCAGGTTGCCGGCCTCGTCGTAACTGTATTCAAAGCGCCCGCCCAGCGGATCGGTGGCGCTGAGCAACTGGCGCTCGTCGTTCCATTCGAACAGCCAGGTGTGGCCGAGATTGTCGCTGTATCGAATGATCTGGTGTTGGGTGTTCCAATGCCGGGTACTGACGCGTTGCAGGCCATCGGTAATTCGCGTTATACCGGCCTGCAAGTCATAGTCGAACTGGTAGGCGTCGCCTTCGTCGGTCCAGTGCCGCACCACGCGCCATTCCAGGTCTTCAACCAAGGCCCACTCATAGAAGCAGCGCAATCCGGTGGGCAGTTGATGCTCCACCATCCGCTGGCCACTGTCGTAGGCGAAACGCCGCTGGACCTGGCCAGTGGTATCGCGCACTTCAGACAGGTTGCCCTGCGCGTCGAAGCCATAGCTGACGAGCACTTCGCGGCGCTGATCGGGGTACAGGCGTTCGATGCGCGCCAACTGGCCCTGATCACGGATCAACTCAACCTGCACCAGATCGAAGGTATCGCGCAGTCGCACCAGTTGCCCGGCGGCGTCGTAGTCGACATGGATGCGGTTGTCATTGCGGTCGCCGAGCTGGCTAAGGCGCAGCAACGACGGGTTGGCAGAGGGTTCAAACAAGCGATACAACCCGTCATCGCTTTCGATCAGCAACTGCCCATTGAGATGTCGCCGCACGGCCAGCCCTTCACCCGCGCTGAACACGGCGCCGCCCAAGGGGATCGAGCCCATGTCGATGGGGCGGCCTTGTTCATCGGTGTAGACCAGCGTTTCGCCGCCATCGGGGTGAGGCTGGATGTCGACGCACACTTCATACTGCACGCTCCAGCCAGCGCCAAACAGGCTGCCCGAGCGTTCGTCGCGGCTGTTGTAGAAGCGCTGCCAATCAATCGGCAGGATGCCGGGCAGGACGAAATCCAGCTCATCATCGCCGCCCAGCACCTTCGCGCCGGTGGCCGCATGCACCGGATTCGAAGAGCCCATCGCTGCGTTCGCCACGGCCCCCATCGCACTGCTGACCGCCATCGAAGTGGCTCCGCCGATCAGCATGCACGGCAACTTGCTGAAGAACTTGCCCTTGCCACCCTTGAGCATCAACAACGCCGTGACCGCCAACCCCACACCCGGGGTCTTGCCGCTGCGAATTTCCCGCACCACCACCGAACCACCGCCAATGGTCACGTTGGAAGAAATCAGGCCCGACGACACCACGGTTGCATCGCAGGTACTGCGATCTCCACTGCGCACCGCCGGCTGGCCGTTGACTGTGACCTTTTCCGACCCTTCGGCTAGAAACTGCGGCGGCATCGGCGGGTGCTTCATGCACACCACCAGGTCGAGCGGCTTGGGCACGGCGCCGGGGGCGGGCGTTGCAACCGTAGGGCGCCACATCTGCGAGAAGAAGCTCTCGGCCATGTCCAGGTAACTGGCTTCTGGCTCGGGCGCAGGTTCCTCCAACTCGGTCCCAGCCGGTGCGACATGGGAACTGATCGCCCCGGCGGCGCGGGCGGCGGGGATGTTGTTGGTCAGGGTGTTGGTGGAGCCGGTAAGAATATTGGCCTGCACCGTGGGCGGAAACAGCGCGTTGGCGAACGTGTCGCATAAATTCGTCAGGCCTTTGTCGGCCCCGGTCTTGCTCATGGCCAGGCCGACAATCGTGCCCACCACGGCACCCAGCAGGAAACAGCCAAGCCCGCCGGTCGCAACGGTAATGCCAGTGGCTGCGACCACCGCAGCGGTTGCCACGGCGGTAATCGCGATATTGGCCGCCACCTCCAGCACCCCGCCAAGGATGTCCGCCATCATCGAGGTGTGGGAGAGCGCATCGCCCATCCGGGCAGCCCAGAGTGCATCAGACAAGGACTGCGCTCCCGTGCCTGATTGAATTGAACGCACAACTTTCCATAGTCGCCGTGTCCTTGAGTGTTATGGCATACGCATCAGTGCTGTCTTCAACCGTTTTATCAACGTGGGACTTTCCAGGCATTCCAGCGGGGTGATGTTGTCCAGTGCCGGAACCTTTTGCCCGATCCACCACACCCCTTCCTCAAGGCCCCGTTTCCCGCGCAGTATCACTGCCATGTCGAGATGGCCGCCCAAGGCCTTGGCCAGTTCACGCGCATCGTCGTCAAGGTAGTCTTCTTCATACAAGGCCACCGTGCTCTGCCAGTCCGCGTCACCCGGGTATTCGTTTTCCAGTCGTTCCATGTTCAAAAACCTGCAAAGGAGATCAAGTTGCTGCCGGTCGGGTTGCGTGCCGATGGCGCCAGGATTCCATCATAGCCGTTGGCCTTGGCCCAGTTGCCGATCTGATGGGTCTCGGTGTACTTCGAGCCGGTGATGCTTTTAAGGCTGACCCCTAGCTGTTTGCGCACATCGGCGCGGGTCAGGTCCAAGACATTATTGAGCTGCACTTTCTTGCTGACCAACACCCGTTTGGACAGGTCGACCTTCCAGTGCGTGACCTCGCCCAGCGCGGTTTTCCGTGAGTTCGCGCCATACACCCCGCCGACGCCTTTGGTGGTGTAGCGGTGTGTGGACTCCACATTCCACTTGTGCGCCTGCCAAGTGGTCCCGATGCGCCCCGGTTCCTCGAACCGATACACGGTGCGACTGACCTTGCGCCCCTTGGGAGGGCTGGAGCATTTCATCAGGCCCAGCGGGTCAATCCAGCTCAGCGGGTTGGGCGCATATTGATAGAGATTCAGACCGCCGGCCAGACCGATGGGGTCGGGTGTGGTGAAGCGCCCGATATCCGGGTCATAAAAGCGCAGAGTGTTGTAGTGCAGCCCCGTTTCCCGGTCCAGATACTGGCCCTGGAAGCGCAGGTTCTGTTCTTCGATGAAATAGGGTTCTCGGCTTTCCTCGACGGTATTGCCCCAGACTTCATAGCGCGCTTGCCACACCGTATGGCCGTCGCTCTCGGTGAGGCGTTCGGGCAAACCGTTGAGGTCGTTGTGGTAGTAGCGGATTTTTTGCAGGTCTCCTGTGCCATCGATACGGGCCAGTGGTTCGTAGCCCTCGTCGGCATAGATATAGAGGCTGGTCTGCTGATTGCAGTGCTCCTGCACGAGTTGCAGCGCGTCCCAAGTGAAACGTGTCTGGCTCCGCTGCACACCGTTGCGGTCGTAGGTGGTCTTGGCGGTGCGCCGGCCCAGCGGGTCATAGGTCATGATGACCCAGGAACCGTCATCGTTGTGCACCTGTGCCAGCCGTTGCTCCGCGTCGTAGCTGAAGCGTTGGGTGCCGCGCCGAAGGCTGCGCTTTTCAACCATCCGGCCAAAACCGTCATAGCGGTAATGTTTGTCCTGGTAGGTCAGCAATCGGTTGTTGGCGACCTGTCCTGAGCCGTCCAGCAGGTTAGCCGCCGGGTCGTAGCGAAAGGCTTCCCGCTGGCCCAGGAGGTTGTCCTGGCTAGCCAGAATGCGGCCGGTAGCGTCGTAATGCAGCAATTGGCGGTGTGCCGCGCCGGGCTGGCTGTCGTAGCGTTCGACCAGTTGGTCGCTGTCGTCATAGCCCAAGCGTGTCTGCGCCGGCGGATGTAACAGCGAGTGGTCCGGTTGGCGGCGCTGGCGGGCACGCAGACGTCCACTGCGGTCATATTCGCTACGCGTACTGATACGGCCCTGGGTGCGCAGCACTTCGCGGTGCAGACGGTCCCGCTCGAAGTCACTGATGACCTGCCCATCCAGGTTGACCTGATGCAAGTGCCCGCTACCGTAGCGCAGGCGATTGAGCCAGCGGCCGTCGGGAAGTCGGGTCTGGGTCAGGTTGCCCAATTCGTCGTAGAGATGCTCCAGGCAACCGGCGGCGCTTTGTTCGAGGGTCAGCTGACCGAGTGCGTCATAACCGAAGCCCAGGGTTTGCTGCTCGCCATCGTGCCCTGTAAAGGTGATGGCTGTGACTTGGTCGAGTTCATCGTAGCGGTACGTCGTGCAACCATCTACGGTGCGCTTGGCGATCAGCCGGCCTGCTGCATCCCGCTCCAGATCATGAATGATGGCGGGCTCGGCGTCGGACGATGCGAGGGTTTCTACCTGTGTGACATTGTCCAGCGGGTCGTACGTGTACCGTTTTCGACAGCCGTCCAGGCGCTGTTCGAGGGTCAGGCGATCACCGTCGTCCCAGTCGAATCGGTAGTGCTCACCATTTTCGTTGGTCAGGCTGTGCAGGCGGCCATAGACGTCATGGCTCAACTCCACACGGCGGCCATGGGCGTCGATGCGCTGGCGCAACTGGCCGTTCGACGAATGCTCGAAGCGCGTGGTGTGGCCGGCAGGGTCGCTGTAGCCGATCAACTGGCCGCTGGCGTCACGCTGATAGTGCTCGCTGCGCCCATCGGGCAACTGCTTGCTGATCAGTCGGCCCTGGTCGTCATACTTGAAGGTGGTGCGTTCCCCGAGCGCGTCGGTACTGGCCAGCAGCAAGCCTCGCTTGCAGTAGCTCAAACGGGTGGTCAGGCCCGTACAGTCGGTGTGCTCGCTCAATTGACCCAGTGGGGACCAGCGCAAGGTCTTGCGCTTGCCGCTGGCGTCGATGATCTCCCTGACTTGGCCGTGTCCGTCATAGTGATAGACCGTGCGGTTGCCCAGTGGGTCGGTTTCGCGAATGCAGTTGCCCCGCGAGTCGTAATGGTACTGCCAGGTATTGCCAGCGGCATCTGTCTCCGCCAGTGGCAGCGCCCAGTGCTCCAGCCACAAGGTCGATTCACTGCGCCCCAGGGGGTTGAGGGTCTCAGTCAGGTTGCCGGCATCGTCGTAGCTGAACTGATAATGCCCACCGAGAGGGTCGGTTGCGCCCAGCAGTTGGCTATCATCATTCCACCGGAAGGCCCAGGTTCGCCCCAGTGCATCGGTGGACGCGATGATCTGGTGTCGCTCATCCCAGTGTCGAATGCTGACGCGCGACAGCCCGTCGGTGATACGGGTGATGCCGGTGTCCAGCGCATAGTCGAATGTGTAGGTGTCCCCGGCCTCCGTCCAATGCCGGACAACACGCCATTCACGGTCGTCAACCTTGGCCCACTGATAGAAGCAACGTAGGCCGGTGGGCAATTGATGCTCGACCATGCGCTGCCCGGCATCATAGGCAAAACGGCGCTTCACGTGCCCGTCGGACTGGCGTACAGAGGCCAGGTCGCCACGGGCGTCGTAGGCGTAATGCATCAGGACTTCACGGTGTTGGTCGGGATATAGCCGTTCGATCCGGCTGACACGCTGGGGCCAAGTGCTGTCGTACGTCAGCTCGACCCTGACCAGGCCAAAGGTGTCACGCAGGCCCAGCAGGCGACCATCGTCGTCATAGTCGAGGTGGATTCGGTTGTCGTTGCGATCTCCCAGTTGGCTCAGGCGTAGCAACGATGCGTCCTGTGGCGCCGGATCGAATAGCCGGTACAAGCCGTCTGCGCTTTCGATCAGCCACTGGCCGCTCAAGTGACGCTTGACGCTGAGGCCTTCGCCAGCGCTGAACACGGCACCCCCCAAAGGGATCGAGCCCATGTCGATACGTCGACCCTGCTCGTCGATGTACAACGCGTAGTCGCCCCCTTCAAGGTGAGGCAGCAGTTGCACGCTGACTTCATAGGGCACACTCCAGCCGGCACCAAACAAGCCATCGCGGCGTTCGTCCCGGCTGTTGTAGAAGCGCTGCCAGTCGATGGGCATGATCCCGGGCAAGGCGAAATCCAGCTCCTCGGGGCCGCCCAGCACTTTGGCCCCCGTGCTCGCGTGCACCGGGTTGGAAGAGCCCATGGCGGCGTTGGCCAGCGCGCCCATGGCCTGACTGACCACAAACGAATTGACGCCTGCCAGCAGCATGCAGGGAAGGTTGCTGAGGAACTTGCCTTTACCCCCCTTGAGCATCATCAGCGCGGTGACGGCCAGGCCAACGCCCGGCGTCTTGCCGCTACGGATCTCGCGCACCACCACTGAGCCCCCGCCGATAGTCACATTGGGCGAAATCAGCCCCGACGACACCACGGTGGCGTCGCAGGTGCTCCGGTCACCACTGCGTACCGCCGGTTGACCGTTGACCGTGACCTTTTCCGAGCCTTCTGCCAGAAACTGCGGCGGCATCGGCGGGTGTTTTGTGCAGGTCACCACGTCCAGCGGTTTAGGGACTGCACCGGGCGCTGGCGTGGCGACGGTGGGGCGCCACATTTGCGCAAAGAACCCTTTGGCCATGTCCAGGTAGCCGGGCTCTTCGCTGTGTTCCGGTGCTGGCGGCGTTGTTTCGGTTTCGGTGCCCGCAGGTGCAACGTGGGAGGGCACGACGCCGGCCGCGCGCGCAGCGGGCAAGGCGTTGATCAGTGTGTCGGTGGACCCGCTAAGGATTGTGGCCATGACCGAGGGAGGGAACAGCGCGTTGCCGATTCCCTCGCACATGGCGCTCAACCCCTTGTCGGCCCCGGTCTTGCTCATGGCGATGCCGACGATGACGCCGACTACCGCCCCCAGCACGCAGGCCCCCAGTCCACCGGTCGCGACGGTAATGCCGGTAGCCGCCACCACCGCAGCGGTCGCCAGTGCGGTAATCGCCACATTGGCCGCCACTTCCAGCACGCCGCCGAGGATGTCCGCCATGACAGAGGTGTGGGACAGCCCATCGCCCAGGCGCGCAGCCCAGAGCAGTGCGTCAGACATGCAAAGGCCGCTTCACTGGGGGACGTCGAACACGAGCGAACTCTTGATCGTCGACCAGTGCGCCGCCTCGGCGTCCCCAAGCTTGTCAGCCTTCACATAACTCAACGCAAGCATCTTGCGCGTACCCGGCAACACCAGCGCCAGTTGGTACTGGAACACCTTGTCATTGCCCTTGTTGAACTGACTGCGCAGCTCAATGCCTTCCACTTCTTGAGCCGCGCCCAGGCGCACGTCCACACCCGGTTGATAGCGCAAATCCTGCACCTGTTTTTCCAGGCGCTGGAGTTGGTCATTGAAGTTGCTGTGCAGGGTTTCACCCTCGGCGAGCAGGCTGCGGCTGACGATCAGGGACGTGCCCAATTCAGGGAACTTGAGGATATTGATCGTTGCGTCCTGCAACTCGCCGGCCGGCAGTTGAAACTGGAATTCGTTGATCCGGTACGTCATGGCAAACAGGTCTCGTCAGGAGCTTTTAGGCGGGGGGAAGGAGGCTTTGACATTCGCGTCGATGCTTTTTTTGATGCCTTGGCCTTCGGGGCTGGCACCCGGGCCGTTGCCGTTGTTCAGATGCAGTACGCCCTTGGTGTTGAACTCGGCATCACCGCTGGCATAAAAACTGATATTCACCCCGGTGAGGTTGATCTGCCCGCTGGCGTTCAACTCCAGGATGCTTTCGCCGCACACCAGTCGCAGGTTTTCACCCACTTCGATCACATAGCTCTGGCTGATGCTGTCGGTCTTGCGCTGGCCTACTACGAGCACATCCTCCTGTTTGACGATGCGCGTACGGTTATTGCCGATGGTCACCGTCTCGTTATGCCCAATGCTCTTGTTGCGGTCATGCCCCACCGAATGGCTCTCATCCACCTCCACCACGATGTCCTGATTCCGCTCAGCATGGATATACAACTGCTCCAACCCCTTCTTGTCCTCCATGCGGATTTCATTGAAGTTGGCCGGCGTGCCGCCTTTGCTGGATCGACTCTTCATGCCGCTCTGGGTAGCGTTCTCCGGCAAATCGTACGGCACGGTCTGCTCGGCGTTGTACACCCGCCCGGTGATGATCGGCCGGTCGGGATCACCTTCCAGAAAGCTCACAATCACTTCCTGCCCGATCCGGGGAATCTGCATCGATCCCCAGTTCTTACCGGCCCAGGATTGCGACACTCGAATCCAGCAGGAGCTGTTCTCGTTGGATTGGTCGTGGCGGTCCCAGTAGAAGTGCACCTTCACGCGGCCGTACTGGTCGGTCCAGATTTCCTCGCCCTTGGGCCCGACTACCAGCGCGGTCTGCGGGCCTTTGACGATAGGGCGGTGGGTGCTGGCCAACGGGCGGAAGCTCTGCTGGGCGTCGATGCAGGTCAGGCTGCTTTCGAACTGCGCGCCGCCCGAACCGCCGCCGCTTTCCAGGCTTTCCTGGACGATGTAATAGCGAATGCCGACGATCAGGTATTCGCGGTTCTGGTCCTGGCGGCTGAAGCCGGTGAGGCTGAACAAATGTCCCGAACCCAGGCCACGCGCGTTGCCGCTGAACTCGATTTGCTCATGCAGGGTTTGCAGGGCTTCGATGCGGGTGCGGGCGTAGTGTTCGCCGTCGGCGCTTTGCACGTAGGTGCCGGGGTAGTCGTACAGCGGGTAGTCGCCGGCAGTGTGCGGGCGCGGCATGGCCGAGCGCACGTCGATGCTCGCGCTGGGGCGCTGGAAGTCGTAGTCGTTGAGCTCCAGCGAGCCGGGCTGCACCTCTTGCGCCAGGTGCCAGTTGTGCATGTGGTCGCGTTCGCGCTGCTGCTCGTCCTTGGGGTAATACGGGATGGATGCGTAGCCCGGCACGGTGGTGTGGGCACCGTAGGCGTCAGCCAGCACCAGCACATGGCGGTCCTGTTCATGGCGGAAGAAGTAGTAGATACCTTCCTGTTCCATCAAGCGGCTGACGAAGTCGAAACTGGTCTCGCGGTACTGCACGCAGTATTCCCACTCGCGGTACGGCCGGCTCAGGGCGTCTTCGAAGTCGGAAAACCCCAGGTCGCGGAACACCTGCTTGATGATCTGCGGGATGCTCAGGTTCTGGAAAATCCGGCAGTCCGAGGTACGGCTGAGCAGCCACAGCCACGGGCGCAACGTCACCTGGTAACTGGCGAACTGGCCCTGGTCGATGTTCTGGCTGCAGCGCGCGACGATACCGTGGAAGTGCCGCTCACCGCCGTCCGCCAGTTGCAGGCCCACGCTCATGGGTTTGCCGAGCAACTGGTTGAGGTCGATGTTGGCGTCCAGGGACGTCAGTTGCAGCTCATAGTTAAACAGCCGCCCCAGCTCTTCGCCGCCGCCCATTTCATTGAGCAGCAGCACATCCGGCCCCAGGGGGCTGGTGATCTTGGCCAGGCGTGAGGCTTGGTTAAAAAGCATCGGTTGTCCCGTAAATGACTAAGTAACTGAAGGAACCGGTTCAAGTGTGGGAGGGGGCTTGCCCCCGATGGCGGTGAATCAGTCACCGAATGCATCAACTGACACACTGCTATCGGGGGCAAGCCCCCTCCCACATTTTGATTGTGTTCCGTCAGGTCAATCTGCGTCGCTGAAGTCGTAGTGCAATTCATTATCCAGGCTGCTGATGCGCACACCCGCCATCGCCTTGCCTTCGAGCATGCGCGTGAGGAACTCACGGCTCATGTCCGGCAGCAGGCTGTTGGTAAGAATGGTGTCGATCATGCGCCCGCCGCTTTCGGTTTCGGTGCAGCGCGAGACGATCAGGTCGACCACCGCGTCGTCGTAGTCGAAGGCAACCTTGTGGGTTGTCTCCACGCGCTTCTTGATGCGGCCCAGTTGCAGGCGGGTGATCGCTTTGAGCATCTCATCGCTCAGCGGGTAGTACGGAATGGTCACCAGGCGGCCAAGCAGTGCCGGCGGAAAGATCTCCAGCAGCGGCTGGCGCAGGGCCTTGGCGATTTCTTCCGGCTCAGGGATGTTCGCCGGGTCTTTGCACACCTGGGAAATCAGCTCGGTACCGGCGTTGGTGGTCAGCAGGATCAGGGTGTTCTTGAAGTCGATCACCCGGCCTTCGCCGTCTTCCATCACGCCCTTGTCGAACACCTGGAAGAAGATTTCATGCACGTCCGGGTGGGCTTTCTCCACCTCGTCCAGCAGTACCACGCTGTAGGGTTTGCGCCGCACGGCTTCGGTCAGCACGCCGCCTTCGCCGTAGCCGATATAGCCCGGAGGCGCGCCCTTGAGGGTCGACACCGTGTGGGCTTCCTGGAATTCGCTCATGTTGATGGTGATGACGTTCTGCTCGCCTCCGTACATGGCTTCGGCCAGGGCCAGGGCGGTTTCGGTCTTGCCCACGCCCGAGGTGCCGGCCAGCATGAACACGCCAATCGGCTTGCTCGGGTTGTCGAGACCGGCGCGGGACGTCTGGATGCGCTTGGCGATCATCTGCAGGGCGTGGTCCTGGCCGATGATGCGTTTCTTCAGGTGCTGGTCGAGGTTGAGCACCGTCTCCAGCTCATTGCGCGCCATGCGGCCCACCGGGATGCCGGTCCAGTCGGCGACCACCGAGGCCACGGCCTGGTAATCCACGGTCGGCAGGATCAGCGGGGTTTCACCTTGCAGCGCGCTGAGGCGTTGTTGCAGGTCGACCAGTTGCTCGCGCAAAGCGTCGTCGCCACTGTCTACGGCGCCGGCTTTTTCGCGCAAGGTCGCGCGGGTAGCGAGCAGTTCGTCCACCAGCGCTTTCTCTTCGGCCCAGCGGCTTTCCAGCGTCGCCAGGCGCTCACGTTCAGCGCTCAACAGTGCTTCGCTATGGGTTTGACGCGCGCCAATCGCGATACCAATGGCATGCTCGCGAGCGATGATCTGCATCTCGGTTTCCAGGGCTTCAATGCGGCGGCGGCTGTCGTCCACTTCGGCCGGCACCGCGTGCAGGCTGATGGCGACGCGGGCGCAGGCGGTGTCCAGCAGGCTCACGGATTTGTCCGGCAACTGGCGCGCCGGGATGTAGCGGTGGGACAGCTTCACCGAGGCTTCCAGGGCTTCGTCGAGGATCTGCACCTGGTGGTGTTTTTCCATGGTCGACGCCACGCCGCGCATCATCAGCAGCGCTTTGTCTTCCGACGGTTCGGCGACTTGCACCACTTGGAAACGGCGCGTCAGGGCCGGGTCTTTCTCGATGTGCTTCTTGTACTCGGCCCAGGTGGTGGCGGCCACAGTACGCAGGGTGCCACGCGCCAATGCAGGCTTGAGCAGGTTGGCTGCGTCACCGGTGCCGGCGGCGCCACCGGCACCCACCAGGGTGTGGGCTTCGTCGATAAACAGGATGATCGGCTTGGGCGAGGCCTGGACGTCTTCGATGACCTGGCGCAGGCGCTGTTCGAATTCGCCTTTCATGCTGGCGCCGGCTTGCAGCAGGCCCACGTCGAGGCTGCGCAGTTCCACATCTTTGAGCGCGGGTGGCACGTCACCGGCGACGATACGCAGGGCGAAACCTTCGACCACGGCGGTCTTGCCCACCCCGGCTTCACCGGTGAGGATCGGGTTGTTCTGGCGGCGGCGCATGAGGATGTCGACCAGTTGGCGGATCTCCTCATCACGACCCACGATCGGGTCGAGCTTGCCGCTGCGGGCCTGTTCGGTCAGGTCAACGGTAAAGCGCTTGAGCGCTTCCTGTTTGCCCATCGCACTGGGCGCCATGGCACCGCTGGCTTCGCCCGGCACGGCGCCGGCGTTGAAACCGTCGCTGGCGCTCAGCGCGTTTTCCGGCGAGTCGCCCACGTATTCATCAAAGCGCTCGCTCAGGGCTTCGGCCTTGATCTTGTCGAACTCGGAAGACAAGCCCAGCAGCGCATGGCGCAGGCTCGGGGTCTTGAGAATGCCGAGCACCAGATAACCGGTGCGTACCTGGCTTTCGCCGAACATCAGGCTGCCGTAGACCCAGCCGCGCTCCACCGCTTCTTCCACATGGGAGGACAGGTCGGTGATCGAGGTCGAGCCGCGTGGCAGGCGGTCCAGGGCTTCGGTCAGGTCGCGGGCCAGGCGCGCCGGCTCGACGTTGAACTGGCGGATGATGCGGTGCAGGTCCGAGTCCTGCAGTTGCAGCAACTGGTGAAACCAGTGGGCAAGCTCCACATACGGGTTGCCCCGCAGTTTGCAGAACACCGTGGCGGCTTCGATGGCCTTGTAGGCCACGCTGTTGAGTTTGCCGAACAGTGCGGCGCGACTGATTTCACCCATGCTCTGGATTCCTTGAGGTGGTGGCGTGGTCGGCGTAGTGCCGGGCCAGGATTAGGTCGTTGGCGTCATGCTCGGGCTTACCGAGCCAGGTGTTGAAGCCCAGGCGGAACTGGCCGTTGAGTTGCAGCGCTGGCACTTCGGCTTGTTGCAGAACCAGGTTCAAGTCCCAGTCCAGTTCATGGCCAAGGTACTCGGCCACCCACGCCACCAGCTCGTTGAACGGTTGGTGGCCGGGCAGCATGCCCATGTAGTCATCCAGCGTGAGGGGGCCCAGGCGGATACGGAATTTGTGCTGGCGATCCCAAACGAAGCTGCCCAGGCAAAAGTCCACGCCGAGGCGGTTGGCACTCACGCCCACGCGGCTGCGTTCGGGCAGCTCGAGCCATTGGCCGACGTACTCTTCGATCGCCACCGGCAGGCCGAAGTACTCGCCGAGAATGGCTTTCAAGCCGTCCGGGTAGCGGGTTTGCGCCGAGAGGTGGCCGCTGTAATGCAGCTTCGCGGTATCCGGGATGAGCCCCTGATTCAGCAGGCTCGGCATGCCGCGACCACTCAGTGCGGCGAGGCGCGCAGACCAATAGTCATCGTCCGGGCGGTCATGGCTGACCGTCGGCCGCGCCTCGGCCCAGGCTCGGTAAAACAGGCTCAGCAGGCGATGGTGGAACACATCCAGGAAGTGTTTGCTGGTGCTGTCGGCATTGTTGCGCTGGCGCTCGCGTACATATTCGGTGATATGCAGCGGCAGCGGGCCGTTGGGGCCGCCAAGGCCGAAGAAGAACTGCTCCAGCCGCGCCGGCTTGCCGTCGCCACCGGGGTCGACCGACGCCAACGTGGCCGGGGCAAAGGTGCAATCCGCCTGCTGACCCAGGCGCAGCGGGTCATCCGCCAGGCGCAGGGAATGGCCCAGGCGCGGCAGTTCCGGCGATTCGCACTCGATACGCCGCAACGCCTGGAAGAAATCGTATTCCCAGGGCGCCTGATGCATCGCATCCAGGGTACTCACAGGGTCGGACGACGTCCGGGCTTGGCTTTCCATCGCATGATCTCGCCGCGTTCGGTGGTACGGATCACCGTCTCGGTAAAACTGTTGATCGACACGTAGCGTGCCAGGAAGCGTTCCAGCACCGCACCGAGCAGGAATACGCCGGTGCCGCGAAACGCGTTTTCATCGAATTCCAGTGTGATCTCCAGGCCGCGCCCAAACACGATCGGGCCGGGCATCGGCAGGCGACGGGTCACCGCTTTGCTGCTGACCTCGCGCAAGCCTTCGATCTGCAATTGCAGCGCCGCGTCGTTGCTGTCGCCGTACAGGCGCAGCAATTCACGCAAGGCGCCGGCGCCCTGGCCCTGTTCGCTCAACGACAGGTAGTTGAGCGACAGTTGGCTGATCAAGCGCCACGCCTTGGCGTCATGGGCATGGCTGGGGCGCGGGCGACTCGGGCCGGCGACGCAGCGCACGGCCAATACCGGCGCGCTGTCGGCCAGGGTGAAGTCGGTCTTGCCGTTGCCCACGCTCATGAACAAGGGCAGGTCGCGGTTGGTGCACAGCGCGGTCACGCCGAGTTGGCGCAGGTCGTGGCGGTAGGGCGCTTGCCCGCTGTCCACCAGGCTGACAAAGGTTTCACTGCCCACGTACGTGGAGCGCGGGCCGTTGCGGCGCTGGTCGCTGGACAGCACGCGCGGCTCGCGGCGCACGGTGTAATAGGCCTGGTCGCGGCCATAGCGCGACGGGTCGCGCACCGCATAAAACGGTAAAAAGGGTTGTTCCGGCCCGGTGCCATGGCCCGTGATGCCGCTCAACGAATGAATTTCGAAATCCATCGGCCGCGTGCGGTCGGCGATCACATGGTGCTCGCTGACCCGGTCGGACAGGTGAATACGGTCTACGCGCTTGGGAAACAGGTTGATCGCCGGCGTGCAGAACGGCAGGAACTGCGCGGCGCCGACGCTGCCTTCCAAGCTCGGTTCGTGGCGGTCGAACAACACGATCAGTTCCAACTCCTGACCGTCGCAACGCTTGACCGCACGGCTCAGCTCGGCGAACTCGACGAACAGGTAGCGGTGGGGCAGGGCGAAGTATTCCTGCAGCAGGCGATAGCCCTGGAAAGCCCGCGCGACAACCGGCATGGCGGCGTCGGCATCGTCAAAACCACGGGAGCGCAATGCGTCCTGCGGCAGGCGTTCTACCCAGTCACCGCCGGGCTTGCGTGCAAACACCGCGCAGGCGTTGCCCAACAACTGCTCGTAAAGGCGGAACGGTTGCTCGTCGGCACCGCTGAGGTACAGCGGCAGGTTATCCAGGTCGAGGCTGTTGAAAGGCAATTCGGCGCCGGTGCGCAGGGTCAGGCGCAGGCCGGCCTTGGCTTTCGGCTCACTGGCGGCCAGGCGGCCCAGCACGGCGGCGGGGTTGCCGAAATACTCGGCGCTGCTGACCTGCAACGGCCACAACGTCACCGGGTGCGCGGTGCGGTACTCGCAGCAGGTCTGGGTTTCACGGCCGAGGGCGGCACGCAATACCGTGTCGCGGGGCAGCGGGAAACCGCTGGCCAGGGAGCCTTCGTCCGGGTCGGTCTGCAATTGCACCACGGTCATCGACGGCGTCGGCGCCAGGTAGTGCGGGTAGGCGATTTCCAGCAGGTTATGGGTGAAGGTCGGGTACTCGGCATCGAGCTTGAGCTGCACACGGGCCGTGAGGTAGGCAAACCCTTCAAGCAGGCGTTCGACGTACGGGTCGGCGCAGTCCATACCGGACAGGGTCAGCCGACTGGCGATCTTCGGGTATTCCTTGGCGAACTCGGCGGCGCTTTCGCGCACGTGGTGCAGTTCCTGGTTGTACAGCTCCAGCAGGCGCGGGTTCATGGGCGCCTCCGCTGGTCGGCATTCACCACACGCACATGGCCGGATTCCAGGTCGAGGTCGGTTTGCAGCAATAGGCGCAACGGCACCGGCTGCGCCCACAGGTCGCCTTCGATCTCGAAGCTCAGGGCGTTGTGATTCATCTCGCCATGGCCGACACGGGCTTTGACCCGCAGGGTATGGCGCAGGATGCGCGGTTCAAAGGTGGCGATGGCCTGGTAGATCAGGGCTTCCAGGGCCTTGATGTCGACACTGGAAACACTGTTGCCCGCCAGCGCCGGCAGGCCGTAATTGACCACCGACGTACCGGCCGGGGTGTGCAGCGTGGCATCGGCATCGAGCAACGACGTGGTGTTGAGCAGCCACGCCAGGTCACGCAGCACCGAGGCTTTCAATTGGGTCAGGGACAGCACGCGTTTGTCGGCGCTTTCCTTGGGATTGGTTGGGTCGTCGTCGGTCAGCCGGTCCAGCAGGGACGGTTGCAGACGGTCGCGGGAAGCGATTTCAGTTACCACCAAAGCAGCTCCACGGACGGGTTGTGAGAGGGACAGTTGTTGAGCGGGGCAGGTTTCTGGGGCCGTGGTGGGGAACCACGGCCACCAGAGCTATCAGCGCTTGGTGTTGGAACGGATGTTCCAGCCAAACTTGATCGCGCCGCCGTCTTTGGTGCCGTCGGCTTTCTGCGGCTGGTAGTCGACCATCACTTGGGCAAAGTTCAGGGTGACGTTTTCGGTCAGGCGGTCATCGCCACCCGAACCGCCGGTGCTCAGCGAGGTGACCAGCACTTCTTCCAGGTTGATCACCATGTACTCGACCTGGCTTTCACCGCCGGCCTTGCGCACGGTCAGCTTGACCTTGTCGATGTGCTTGCCGCTGGCGCAGTGCATCATCAGGTTCGGCGAAGCCTTGTCGACGTACTTGGTCAGCGACAGGTCCTGGATATTCACCTTGCCCGCGCCGCCGCCACCGCCCACGTGCATGTTGCCGGACTGGGCCATGCCCCAGCTCCAGTTCAGCACGTCGATCTCGTCCTTGTGGGCCTTGTCCATGGACTCGCCCTTGATGTCGCCGATCTTGATGAAAATATCAACAGCCATGTTTTCTCCCTGTGTGGCGTGGGCCACGATATTTGGTTATGCCCAATGGAGCATTGCTTTTGTGTGGGAGGGGGCTTGCCCCCGATGCAGGCGACGCGGACTTTCAGTCAGACCGAGTAGATGCCATCGGGGGCAAGCCCCCTCCCACAGAAGAGCCAGTTGGTTATGCACTCTTGGCCGAAGGCAGCTTCGATACCAAACGCAGCGACACGGTCAGCCCTTCGAGCTGGTAATGCGGGCGCAGGTAGAACTTGGAGTTGTAGTACCCCGGGTTGCCTTCGACTTCTTCCACGATCACTTCGGCAGCCGCCAATGGGTGCTGGGCCTTGGTGGTTTCGGTGGAGTGCGCCGGGTCACCGTCCACGTAGTTGAGGATCCAGTCCTGCAACCAGCGCTGCATCTCGTCCTTCTCTTTGAAGGAACCGATCTTGTCGCGCACGATGCACTTCAAGTAGTGGGCGAAACGGCAGGTGGCGAACAGGTACGGCAGGCGCGCGGCTAGGTTGGCGTTGGCGGTGGCGTCCGGGTCGTCGTATTCGGCCGGTTTCTGCAGCGACTGCGCGCCAATGAACGCGGCGAAGTCGGTGTTTTTCTTGTGCAGCAGAGGCATGAAACCGTTCTTCGCCAGTTCCGCTTCACGGCGGTCGCTGATGGCGATCTCGGTTGGGCACTTCATGTCCACGCCACCGTCATCGGTAGGGAACGTGTGCGCCGGCAGGTTTTCCACTTCGCCGCCGGACTCGATACCACGGATGCGCGAGCACCAGCCGTAGTGCTTGAACGAACGGTTGATGTTCACGGCCATCGCGTACGCGGCGTTGGCCCAGGTGTACTTGGAGCTGTCGGCGCCGTCGGTGTTTTCTTCGAAGGCGAAGGCTTCCACCGGGTCAGTCTTGGCGCCGTACGGGAGGCGCGCCAGGAAGCGCGGCATGGTCAGGCCGATGTAGCGCGAGTCTTCCGATTCACGCAGCGAGCGCCAGCCTGCGTATTCCGGGGTGGTGAAGATCTTGGTCAGGTCGCGCGGGTTCGACAGCTCCTGCCACGAGCCCATGCCCATCACGGTCGGCGAGGCCGCAGCGATGAACGGGGAGTGCATGGCGGCGCAGACTTTCGACAGCTCGCCCAGCAGCTCCACGTCGGGTGGCGACTGGTCGAAGTAGTAGTCGCCCACCAGGCAGCCGTACGGCTCGCCGCCGAACTGGCCGTATTCTTCTTCGTACATCTTCTTGAAGATCGGGCTCTGGTCCCACGCGGTGCCCTTGAATTTCTTCAGGGTCTTGTGCAGGTCCGGCTTGGAGATGTTGAGCACGCGGATCTTCAGCTGCTCATCGCTTTCGGTGTTGTTGACCAAGTAGTGCAGGCCACGCCAGGCGCTTTCCAGCTGCTGGAAATCCGGGTGGTGGATGATCTGGTTGACCTGGGCGGTCAGCTTGGCGTCGATGGCGGCAATGATCGATTCGATCGACTTGATCGCGTCATTGGACACCAGGTCGGTTTGCGCCAGGGCCTGTTCGGCCAAGGTGCGCACGGCGGTTTCCACGGCTTCGCGGGCACGCTCGGTCTTGGGCTTGAATTCTTGCAGCAGCAGGTTCGCGAACTCGCTGGCTTCTTCGGTCTGGGTACCCAGGATCTGGGTGCCTTCGCGGGCGGTATTGTCAGTCATGATTACTGGTCCCCTGCAGGCTTGGGCGCGCTGGCAAGTGCCTGGAGCAGTGCCGGGTCCTTGATCGCCTTCATGATGATTTCTTCAGCGCCCGTCTTGCCGTCCATGTAGGTCAGCAGGTTGGCCAGCTGGGTGCGGGCTTCGAGCAGTTGGTTCAGCGAATCGACCTTGCGGGCCACGGCGGCCGGGCTGAAGTCGTCCATGCTTTCGAAGGTGATGTCCAGGCTCAGGTTGCCTTCGCCGGTCAGTTCGTTCGGTACGTGGAACGCCACGCGCGGCTGCATGGCCTTGAGGCGCGAGTCGAAGTTATCGACGTCCACTTCAAGGAACTTGCGGTCGGCCACCGGCGCCAACGGCTCGGCAGGCTTGCCGGCGAG
The DNA here is from genome assembly GCF_045037875.1 of Pseudomonas petroselini. NCBI lineage: Bacteria > Pseudomonadati > Pseudomonadota > Gammaproteobacteria > Pseudomonadales > Pseudomonadaceae > Pseudomonas > Pseudomonas petroselini. The sequence continues at coordinate 507,998 of NZ_CP173614.1, read as the reverse complement.
GTCGGCCATCACACCCATCACGAAGGGCAGCTGGACCTTTTTCTCGGCGCCGTAGAGCTCGACGTCGTACTCGATCTGCACTCGAGGCGCGCGGTTGCGCGCGATGAATTTCTGAGAACTTTGCTTCGCCACGTTGCTGCTCCTGGTCGCTTGAGCGACGGTGTTGTTACTGCACAGTCGGGCGACTTACTCGCCGTCCGGGCCACGCAGGTTTTCAAATTGGGACATGCCGTCGGGAATCAGATTGCGCACGATGGCCGCAAAGTCGGCGTGCACCAGATTTTTCGCCCGGTTCAACAGCACCGGCAGCGGGCTCGAAGGCTCGTGCCGGGTGTAGTACGCAAGGATCTTGTCGAGGCTGCGCAGCACATCGTCGCGGTTGGCGATATCGCCAACGGGGCGCGGCGCTGCGGGGGCGGTGGCGAAGTCGACCGAGGGGGCATTGTCGTCACTGACGGCCTCGGGTTCGCTGCTGCCGGCGGTGCCTGGCACCGCTTGATTGAGTATCTGCAACGCCTGCTTGAGCGGTTGCTTCAAGGCACTCAGGTCCACGCCCTGGGCGGAACCGACCTGGTCGTTGACGTGTTGTTCGATGGCTTCGCACGCCGCACGCGCCGCAATCAGGGCGTCACGGGTGGCTTGCAGTTGCTCGGGGTCGCTGTCGAGGAACGCGGCGGTGAGTTGCTGGGCGCCGAGTTGTTCATCGGGGAAGCTCAACAGGCCGCTGGCGTTGAGCGCCGCGCGCAGGGTCACGGGGCCGAAGGTGCGTGAGCGGGTGAGGATGCTTTCGCGCAACAAGCGAATGTTGGTGTCGCAGGTCAAGCCGGTGAGGGCGTTGATGCGTACGGTGGGGTCGTTATCGTCGTCGGCATCCAGGCGCGGATGCAGGTCGGCCCAGTAATCGCGCAGCAGGGCGTCGATCAGCGTCAGCGCTTCGGCCAGGCCGGTCACGCCTTGGAGGGCGAGGGCGCTTTGCAGCAGGAAATGGGTGATGCGCAGGTCTTTGCTGCGCGCCAGCAGATCGAGGCTTTGCTGCTGGATGCTGCGCCATTCCGGCGGCTCGGCGGGCAGGATGGCGTCGCCCATGCTGCGCTCGGGTTGGCCCTTGGCATCACGCTCCAATTGCAAAAATTGCGCGTCATATTCCATGTCTTCGCCACATGGCGAAGTCGCGGAAACGGCGGTGAGCAGCAACGGCACATCCACTGAAATCGATCTCCCTATCGGCCCGTTAGATGGCGGGCAATTCATGCATTAGTTGCGCGAGGAACTTTGCATGTTTTCTTGGTCATATATGCAAGATGCCACTAATGTGCCATCACTGGTATTCAAGAAGTTGTGCATTTTTGGTGTAGTAGTTAGGCCTTGTCAAGGTAAGCTATTCGCCCTCTGTGACAGATGTGCGGTGCTTAACAACCTGCGCGACTGGCGGGTCGAACGACGCACCGGGACAGGATTTTTGTCATAGAGCCCAGTTAAGATCAGCGATCATGCTGGAAAAGCAGGTTGTAGAGGGTCGATTGCACGACCTGATGGGGATTTCCCGGGAACCGTTGTCCTGGGAGTCGACCGCGCGCGAAGTATCAGCAAGGAGGCAAGATGTCGCTGTGTTTGACTATCACTAGTTATCACAAGATTACCCCTGGGCAGTGCTCGGAAAAGTCCATGAATCAGGGCGCGATGGCTATCGGCCGCAGCTCGGATAATGACTGGGTATTACCTGATCCTGAGCGGTTGGTGTCTTCGCAACACTGCGTTATTCAATACAAAGATGGCCGTTATTATTTAACCGATAACAGCACTAACGGTGTGGAGTTGGTGAACGCCGGTATTCGTATGCGCCGGGGTAATAGCGAGCCACTGCAAGACGGCGAGCTGATCCGTATCGGCGATTACGAGATCCAGGCGCGTATCGACTTCAACGTGCAGGCCGTTGATAGCCAGGCCTTTGCCGGCGAATCACCGAACAGCTTTGAAGCGCTGATGGGCGCCGTGGTGAACAAGCCCACGCCAGTCCCCACGCCAGCGATTGCACCGCAGTTCCAGGGCGCTTCGTCGATGGACACGCTGCCGGACCTGTTTGATTTCCTCAGCCCCACCGCCGTACCGCCACCGACCGTGCCGGACCACGTGCCCTCCGAACAGCACGACTTTCGCCCACCGGCGCCGGTTGTGGCGCCCGTGGCCGAGCCGCCCGCGGTGTCGGGCTCGGTGATTCCCGAAGACTGGGACCTGTTTGGCGATACGCCTGCGCCTGTTGCCAGCGCTGCGCCGCCGCCACCTCCACCGCCGATCATCCAGCCGCCTCCCGTGGTCGAGCCCGTGCTCCCCGTGGCAGACAACCAACAACCCGACCTGCTGCAAGCCTTCCTGCGTGGCGCGGGCCTGGACCAACTGCGCCTGGACAAAGCCCAGGCCGAGGCACAGATGGAAAGCATCGGCCGCAGCTACCGCCTGATGGTCGAAGGCCTGATCGACGTGTTGCGTGCCCGCGCCAGCCTCAAGGGCGAGTTCCGCATGCAGCAGACGATGATCCAGCCGGCGGAAAACAATCCGTTGAAATTCGCCCCGAACGCCGACGAAGCGTTACTGCTCTTGCTTCGTCACGGCAACCAGGCGTTTATGGCGCCCGATCTCGCCGTGCGCGACAGTTTCAACGACCTGCGTGCCCACCAGTTGGCGGTGATGGCCGGTGTGGAAGCGGCGATCAAGCACTTGCTCAGTCGCTTTGAACCGGCCCAGCTGGAGGAGCGCATGGGCAAGCCCGGCGGGCTGTCGAGCATTTTCAATGGCTCGCGCCAGGCCCAGTACTGGCAGCAGTTCACCGAGCTCTACAGCAATATTTCCCGCGAGGCCCAGGAAGACTTCCAGGACCTGTTCGGCCGCGAATTCAGCCGAGCCTACGAAGAGCACAGCGCACGACAGCGTCGGTAACACCGCGCCGCGACACATGGATCAACGGATAGCTAAGTACGTCATTGAGGACGCAGGATGATTCCCAGGTTTTTACTCGCAATTGCCACACTGCTTTTGCTGACGGCGTGTGCCAAAGACGCCGCCAAACCCGAAACCGCCGCCGAGGCCGAAGCGGATACGGCCGCCGTCGAGCTGCACTTCCACGCGATCAGCGGGCTTAACCCCGGCGCCAACGGCCAGGCCGCACCGGTGCGGGTGCGCATCTTCGAACTGAAAAACGCCGCCACCTTCGCCCGCTCCGATTACTTCGCCCTGGCTGACCGGGCGCAATCGACCCTGGGCTTGGACCTGCTGGACCAGGACGAAGTGATGGTGCAACCCGGCGAGCAACTGAGCATCCAGCGCGACCTCGACCCGTCCACGCGCCAGATCGGGCTCTTGGTGGGCTATCGCGAGTTGGACCGTGCGCAATGGCGCACGGTGATCAACGTGCCTGCGCGGCAATACACCGAATACCAGATCAGCCTCGATGTACGCGCCGTGCGCGCCGACGTCGTGGTCACCCCATCCAGCCCTGCCCAATAAGAAGCAATCGGAGCCCCCATGTCCTGGAACAATCGCGTGGTCTGGTCGGAAGGCATGTTCATCGGAACGCAGCACTTCCAGCAGCATGACCGTTACCTGGAAAACCTGATCGACGCCCGCAGCCGCCCGTTGTCCGCCGGCGGCTGGGGGTTTTCCGAGCTGCTGATCGACCAGGGCCTGCTGGCCCAGGGCAAGCTGGCGATCGTGTCGGCGCGCGGCCTGCTGCCGGACGGTACGCCGTTCAACATCCCCCAGGACGACCTGGCACCGAGCCCGTTGAATATTGACGACAACCTGCGCGACGGCCTGGTGTACCTGGCGCTGCCGCTCAAGCGTGCCGGCGCCCGCGATACAGTGGATGAAGGAGAAGCCCTGGAAGCGGCGCGTTACGTGAGCCAGGTCCGCGAAGTGCGCGACGACAACGCCCCGTTCGAAAATCGCGCCCCGGTGGCCGTGGGTTCCCGCGCCCTACGTCTGCTGACTGCCCAGGATGGCATCAGCGATTACGCCGCCGTGGGCTTGGTGCGCATCAAGGAAAAGCGCGCCGACCGTGCGCTGGTGCTCGACGACACTTACATTCCGCCGGTGCTGGACGTCGCCGCGAGCAAGCCGCTGACGGCGTTTCGCAGTGAACTGCTCGGCCTGCTGCACCAGCGCGGCGAGGCCTTGGCTGGCCGCGTAGTTGCCTCGGGCGCCGGTGGCGCGTCGGAGATTGCCGACTTCATGCTGCTGCAACTGGTCAACCGTGCCCAACCGTTGATCCAGCATTTGAGCCAGTTGAGCCCGCTGCACCCGGAGCGCTTCTTCAGTGAGTTGGTCAGCCTGGCCGGCGAGTTCTCGACCTTCTCCACCTCGGGCCGTCGCCCGCAGGAATACCCGCAGTACCAGCACGACGACTTGGCCCTGAGCTATGCCCCGGTGACGGCGGCGCTGCGTGAAGCGCTGTCGATGCTGATCGACAGTAAGGCCACGCCGATCCCGATTGTCGAGAAAGCCTACGGCGTGCACGTGGCGATGCTGGCCGACAAGACCCTGCTCGACAACGCCAGCTTCATCCTCGTGGTGCGGGCCGACGTGCCCGGTGAAACCCTGCGTGCGCGCTTCGGCCAGCAGAGCAAAGTCGGCTCGGTGGAGCACATCCGCGACCTGGTCAACCTGCAACTGCCGGGCATCAGCCTGTTGCCTCTGCCGGTGGCGCCACGCCAACTGCCGTACCACGCCGGCTCGACCTATTACGAGCTGGATCGCGGCAGCGAGGCCTGGCAACAGTTGGGCAACTCCGGCGGTTTTGCCTTCCATATCGCCGGGCAGTTCCCGGGCTTGAACCTGGCCTTCTGGGCGATCCGAGGATAATCCGCGATGCATCCCAATGATGATGACCGCACCCAGTTCATGCCGCGTCCGGGTGGCCGGGCGCCGGAACCGGTGCGTGCCGAACCTTTGCCGCTGGCCATGCCGGCCGCGCCGATGCTCACCGGCAAGAGCCAGGGCCTCAACCCGCTGGAAAGCGCCGCCGGCCCCTTGCTGGCGCTGCTGACGCGCCTGCGCAACACCATCGCCCACCCGGCACCGGCCAGCCTGCGCGCGCAGTTGTTGGCTTACCTGCGCCAGTTCGAAGAGCGCGCCGAAGCGGCCGGCATCGCCCGCAACGAAGTGCTGCTGGCCCGTTACGCGCTGTGCACCGCGCTGGATGAAGCAGTGTTGAGCACGCCTTGGGGCAGCACCAGTGATTGGGGCAAGCAGAGCCTGCTGATCACCGTGCACAACGAAGCCTGGGGTGGCGAAAAAGTCTTCCAGTTGCTCGACCACTGCCTGCAAAGCCCACGGGAACGCCTGTACCTGCTGGAGCTGTTGTACCTGTGCATGTGCCTGGGTTTCGAAGGCCGCTACCGCGTGATGAACGACGGTCGCAGCCACTTGGAAGCCCTGCGCGAGCGCACCGCCGCGGCCATTCGCAGTGCGCGTGGTGAACACGAGCGTGAGCTGTCGCCGCACTGGCGCGGCGTGACTGTGGCCCGTGATCGCCTGGCGCAATTCATGCCGCCGTGGATCGCCGTGGCCATCGGCGTCGCGCTCCTGCTGGCGTTGCTGTTTGGTTTGCGTTTGAAGCTGGCGTCGGATGCCGAGCCGGTGTTCAAGAATATCCATGCCCTGGGCGAGATCCCGGTGCAGGCCATCGACCGTCCGGTGGCGCAGCCTAAAGTCATCGAGCGCCCACGTCTGGCCGGCTTCCTGGTGGAAGACATCAAGGCGGGGCGCGTTGCCGTGGAAGATGCGGTCGACCGTTCGGTGGTCACCATCCGTGGCGATGAGCTGTTTGCGTCCGCCAGCTCCAGCATCGTCGATGACTACCAGCCGCTGATGCTGCGCATCGCCGACGCCATCCGCAAGGTCAAGGGCCAGGTGCGGGTGACCGGGCACAGTGACAACCGCCCGATTGCCACGCTGCGTTTCCCGTCCAACTGGGCGCTGTCCGAAGCCCGGGCCAAGTCGGTGCTGGACCTCCTCGCGGCCAAGACCGGCCAGGCAGACCGCTTCAGCGCCGAGGGCCGCAGCGACACCGAGCCGGTGGCGACCAACGCCACCGCCGAAGGCCGTGCCCGCAATCGTCGGGTTGAAATCACCGTATTGGCGGAGGGCGTCGAGTGAAGGCGTTTTTCAGTTTCATGATTCGCTGGGTGATCCCCGTGCTGGGCCTGATCGCCCTGAGCCTGATCATCTGGTTTGTCGGGCCGTTGCTCGATGTGCTGGTGCCGGAAGGGCGCCGTTGGGCGCTGATCATCCTGGTGTTTGCGGTATGGATTGCCTATCGCGTGTTCCGCATCATCCAGGCCCGCCGCCAGGCCGCCGAAGTGATGCGCAGCCTGGCCGCGCAAACCCCGGCCGACCCCAACAGCACCGCCACCGCCGAAGAACTCACCACCCTGCGCCAGCGCATGGACGAGGCCCTGGCGCTGCTGAAAAAGGCCAAGCTGGGTGGCGATGAACGCCGCAACCTCTACGAGCTGCCGTGGTACGTGATCATCGGCCCGCCGGGTTCGGGCAAGACTACGGCGCTGGTCAACTCCGGGCTGCATTTTCCGCTGGCTGCGCAGCTGGGCGCCGGTGCCGTGCGCGGCGTCGGCGGTACGCGCAACTGCGACTGGTGGTTCACCGATCAAGCCGTATTGCTCGACACTGCCGGCCGCTACACCACTCAGGACAGCAACTCCACGGTGGATAAAGCCGCGTGGCTGGGCTTCCTCGACCTGCTGAAAAAGCAGCGCTCGCGCCGCCCGATCGATGGCGCCTTTATCGCCATCAGCCTGTCGGACCTGTTGCTGGGCACCGACGCCGAACGCGCCGCCCATGCCGCCGCCATCCGCTTGCGTATTCAGGAGCTGTACACCCAACTGGGCGTGCGCTTCCCAATCTACCTGATGCTGACCAAGCTCGACCTGGTGCCGGGCTTCATGGAGTTCTTCGACAACCTCAGCAAGGAAGAGCGCGCCCAGGTGTGGGGCATGACCTTTGCCCTGGACGACGGCAAAAACACCGACAGCCCGCTGGCGCATCTGCAAAGCGAGTTCGCCGGCCTGGAGCAGCGCCTCAACGAACGCCTGGTGGAGCGCCTGCAACAGGAACGCGACCCCGCGCGGCGCGACCTGATCTACGGCTTCCCGCAGCAGTTCGGTGCGTTGAAGGATTGCCTGCAAAGCTTCCTCGAAGGCGTGTTCAAACCCAATGCCTTTGAAGAGCGCGTGTTGCTGCGCGGCGTGTACTTCACCAGCGGTACCCAGGAAGGCAGCCCGATTGACCGTCTGATCGGTGCGATGGCCCAGAGCATGAACCTGGACCGCCAGCACCTGGCGCGCCAGAGTGGCACCGGGCGCAGTTATTTCATCGAAAAACTCTTCACTGCGGTAGCGTTTGCCGAGCGTGGCCTGGTGGGGGTGAACCCGAAGGTCGAGCGTCGGCGCAAATGGATTGCACGCGGTGTGCTGGCCGCCACCGTGGCGTTGGTCGTGGTGGTCAGCGGCCTGTGGTGGGTGAGTTACCGCGCCAACCAGGCGTATATCGCCCAGGTCGACCAAAAGGTCGCGCCACTGGGCCAGACCGTGCAGAACCTGAGCCCGGCGCAGCGCGACGTCCTCGCCGTGCTGCCGTTGCTCAACGCCGTTAAGAACCTGGCGGGCGACTCGCCCAACTGGTCCGAAGGCCTCGGGCTGTACCAGGGCGACATGCTTGAAGCCGAGTCCGCCAGTGTTTACCGCAAGCTGTTGATCGCGGTGTTCGCGCCACGCCTGGTGACGCGCATCGAAGAACAACTGCACGGTGGCGGCAATTCCGACTTCCTCTACGAAGGCCTCAAGGCCTACCTGATGCTCGCTGACACCGAGCATTACGACCCGGACTTCATCAAGGCCTGGATCGCCCTCGACTGGGACCGCAACCTGCCCCGCGATCTGCCGGCGGACCAACGGCAGGCCCTGGCCGGGCATTTGCAGGCGCTGTTCGAGCGCCATCCGCCGAGCGCACGCCTCGACCCACGTTTGATCGATGACCTGCGTCGCCAGTTGCAACAACTGCCGGTGGCCCAGCGCGTCTACGACCGGGTCAAGCGCCAGAAACTGCCCGAAGGCATCCCGGACTTTCGCATCAACGAAGCCGCTGGTCGTGACGCAGCGCTGGTGTTCAGCCGCAAAAGCGGCAAGCCGCTGGGCGAGCCGTTGAGTGGTTTCTTCACCGCCAAAGGCTATCGCCAGGCGTTCCTGCTGAGCAGCCTGAACCAGACCGGCACCCTCGCCGAAGAGCAGTGGGTGTTGGGCCACGAACAGGCCGACCAGCAGAACGTGGTGAGCCTGGCCGCCGACGTGCGCCGCCTGTATTTCCAGGATTACCAGCGCCAGTGGGATGCCTTGCTCGCGGACATCGACTTCGTGCCGATCACCAGCGTGGCCCAGGCGGCCGACGTGCTGCGGGTGATTTCCGGCCCGACCTCGCCGCTGAAAAAACTGCTGGTGGCCGTGGCCAAGGAAACCGATCTGCAAGCCGAAGAACGCCAGCTGGCCGCCAAAGGTGTGCCGGTGGAAGGGGGCGTCGACAAGCTCAAGGAACGCCTGGGCAGCCTGCTCGGGCAGGAGCAACCGACCGCCAATACGCCCGTCGCGGCGGATGATCCGGTGACCGCGCACTTCTCCGAACTCAACAGCATCGTCAGCAAGAACGAAGGCGAGCCGGCGGCCATCGATGGCCTGCTCACCGACATGAATGCGCTGTATGTGCAGGTCAGCGCCATGGTAGGTGCCAGCGGCGATGCGTTGCTCGGCGAGGCAAAGAACCAGGCGGCGGCTGCGGCCACGCGGGTCAGCCTGAACGCCGAGCGCCAGCCGCCGTTGGTGCAGGGCATGGTCAAGTCGGTGGTCAACTCCACCACCAACAGCATGATGGGCGGCGTGCGTAACCAGTTGAACGCGGCCTGGGTCAGTGAAGTGGTCAACGTGTATCGCCAGTCGCTGGCCGGGCGTTACCCGATGTCGCCGGGCAGTGCGCGGGATGCCACCCTGGATGACTTCGGCCAGTTCTTCGGGGTGGGCGGGGTGATGGACAACTACTTCCGCAAGTACCTGCAGCCCTACGTGGACACCTCCGCGCAGACTTGGCGCTGGCAGCCGGGCGCCGCACAGAAACTCGGGATTGCACCGGGTGTGCTGCAAACCTTCCAGCGTGCGGCGACGATCCGCGATGCGTTCTTCCGCGCCGGGGGGACCCAGCCGATTGTGCGGTTCGAACTCAAGCCGGTGTCGATGGACCCGACTATCACGCAGTTTTTGCTTGACCTCGACGGCCAGCAATTGAGCTACGACCACGGCCCCAGCCGCCCGGTGGCGATGCAATGGCCGAACCCTGGCAGCATTGGCGTGGTGCGCATTTCGATCATGCCGCCATCGGCCAGTGGCCGTTCGGGCGTGACCCTGGACGGGCCGTGGGCCTGGTTCCGCTTGCTCGAGCAATCGGACCTCACCGCTGGTAATTCGCCGGACCGTTTCAACCTGCGCCTGCGCGTCGACGGTGCGAGCATCGCCTACGAGCTGCGCGCCAACAGTGCCTTCAACCCGTTCAAGAGCCGTGTGCTCAGCGGCTTCAGCCTGCCGGAGCGGCTATGACGGCGCTGGGTTTCTACGGCAAGTTGGCCAGCCGCGGCGATTTTGTCAGCCGCGCCTTGCCCCAGAGTTTTATCGGCCCGTGGGACAGCTGGCTGGCGGCGGGTTTGCTTGCCAGCCAAAACAGCCTCGGCGCTGATTGGCTCAACACGTACCTGGTCAGCCCGCTGTGGCGCTTTGTGCTGGCGCCCGGCGTGTGTGGGCCGGACGCGGCGGCGGGCGTGGTGATGCCGAGCATCGATCGGGTCGGCCGCTACTTTCCGCTGGCGGTGGTGGCGTTGCTCGATCACGCCACCAACCCTGCCTCGCTGGTGGGCGGGTCGGACAGCTGGTTCGAGCAGGCCGAAGCGCTGTTGCTCAGCACCCTGGATACCGGTGCCACCTTCGAACGCTTCAATGACGGTCTCGATAGCCTGGGTTTCCCGGCGAGCGAGCTACGCGCGCAGGACAGCCGTTTCGCCGGTCTGCAACGGGTGGCCGCCACTGAACCGCACCAGCGCATGACCGCGCTCGCCGAACTGGCCTGCGACGGCGCGAGCCTGTGGTGGGGCCGGGGCTCGCAGGCGATTTCCCCAGGTTTGTTGCGGTGTCAGGGCCTGCCCGCCGCCAGCGATTTTGCGCAGTTTTTGCTCGGACAAGAAGGTGTGGTGTAGATGGGGTCGACGTACAAATCCGCGAGCAAAAGCCATGTGGGCATGGTCCGCCAGGTCAACGAAGACGCCTGCCTGGACCTGCCGGAAAATCGTCTGTGGGTGGTGGCCGACGGCATGGGTGGGCATGCGGCGGGGGACTATGTGAGCAGCCTGATCGTCGACAGCCTGCGCAGCGTGCCGGTGGGACGCTCGCTGGATGAATACACGGCGGCGCTGCGCAACGACCTGATCCGCATCAACGCAGCCGTGCGCGAAGAAACCGCCCACCGTGGGGTGACCATGATGGGCAGTACCGTGGTGCTGTTGGCCGCCCGAGGCCTGCGCGGCGTGTGCCTGTGGGCGGGCGACAGTCGCTTGTACCGCTTGCGCGACGGTGTGCTCGAAGGCATCTCACGCGACCACAGCTACGTCCAGGACCTGCAAGACAGCGGCCTGCTCAGCGAAGCCGACGCCCGCGTCCACCCACGCGCCAATATCGTCACCCGCGCCATTGGCGTGGAGGCTCACTTGGACCTGGCGGTGGTCGACCTGCTGATCGCCCCCGGTGACAGCTACCTGCTGTGCAGCGACGGCTTGAACAAGACCGTCGAAGACCATGAGATCCGCGAAGTGCTCAGCCACGACGCACCGGATGAAATCGTGCGCAGCCTGGTGCACCTGGGGCTCAACCGGGGCGCGCCGGACAACATCACCGCCATCGTCGTGAAGGTATCGCCATGAACATCGTCATCCCCGGCTACGACATCGAAGGCGAGATCGGCGAAGGCGCCATGGCCAGCGTGTACCTGGCGACCCAGCGCTCGCTGGAGCGCAAGGTGGCGTTGAAGGTGATGGCGGCGGCGCTGGCGGCTGACCCGAGCTTCTGCGAACGCTTCCTGCGCGAGGGTAAGACCCTGGCGCGCTTGTCGCACCCGCACACGGTGACCATCCATGACATCGGCAACGTCGGTGAGCTGTATTACATGGCCATGGAATACCTGCCCAACGGTACGCTCAAGGAGCGCATCGCCGCTGGGTTGACGCCGGAGCAGGGCGTGACGCTGATTCGCCAGATCGCCTCGGCGCTGGGCTATGCGCATGCCCAAGGGCTGGTGCACCGCGATGTGAAACCGGCGAACATTCTGTTTCGCGCTGATGGCACGGCGGTGCTGTCCGACTTTGGTATCGCCAAGTCGCTGGACGACCGCACCCAGTTCACCCAGGCCGGGTTTGCCGTGGGCACGCCGAGCTACATGAGCCCGGAACAGGCGCGGGGCCAGGAGATCGATGGCCGTGCCGATCTGTACGCGTTGGGTGTGGTGCTGTATGAAATCCTCGTCGGCAAGCTGCCGTATAGCGGCACCGACGCGCTGTCCACGGCATTGGCGCACCTGACCGAGCCGTTGCCGGAACTGCCGGTGCACCACGGTCGCTACCAGGAGGTGCTGCGCAAGCTGTTGGCCAAGGACCCGGCGGAACGGTTCCCGGATGCAGCGGCGTTGTTGCAGGCCCTGGATAACCTGCCGGCGGAGTCGCCGGACGCCACCTTGGTGCGGCCGCTGCCCATCCCGCTGAGCTTCGACCTGGCGGGCATGACCCCGGTCACTATCGATATTCCGACCGATAAACCACAGCCGCAACCTGTCGCGCGCCAGCCGGTGGTGACACCGACGCAACACAACGCCGTGTCCGAGCAGCGCCGTGGGCCGGTGATGGCGCTGGCGGCGGTTGCGGTGGCGGTGGCCTTGGCCATCGGTGGTGCCAGTTACTGGTGGTTGAGCGGTAGCGATAAGCCCGTCGCCAAGCCGCCGGCTGCGGTGGTGCCCACGGTGGCGCCGGCTGTTCCCGACGTCGACGGCGGCCAGCGTCCGTTACTGATGGCAGGTAAGAAGACACTGTTCCAGCGCGTCCTGAGTAAGCCAGGCGCCAAGCTTTCCTCTGACGCCGGCAGCGCGCCGGGCAAAGCCCTGCCGGCGTTTTCCGTGCTCTATGTCTACCAACGCAAGGACGTTGACGGCAGCCCGTGGGTACGCGTCGGTGCTGCCACCGATGGGCGCAGCGACGGTTGGTTGCCGGCGTCACACGTCAGCGACTGGAAACAGAGCCTGGTGCTCAAGTTCACCGAACGTTCGGGCCGGGCGCCCGTGATGTTCCTGCGCCAATCCGGCGAAGTAGAGAAGTTGTTGGCCGACCCGGCCGCCGCCAAAGGCGTGCTGGCCAAGGCGCAGAAAAACAGCGAAGACAACAGCCAGATACTGGCCCTGGAACCGACGGCCAGCGCGGTGCCGCAGAACCAGTTCTACCTGTTGCCGATCTTCGATTCCAAAGAGAGCTTTGACGAAAACGGCCAGCCGGTGCAGCTGCTCAATGTGGCCTCCATCGACCCCGGCAGCAGCGCGGCCGCCAAGCCCTCGACGCCGGTGATCAAGGCCAACGCCGATGCCTTCCGGACCGCCGTGGTGTTGGTGGTCGACACCACCGTGTCGATGCAGCCCTACATCGACCAGATTCGCGACGTGGTGCACGAACTGCAAACGCGCATTGCCGAGCGTGGCGAGTTGGACAGTGTCAGTTTCGGCATGGTGGGCTTTCGCAGCAGTATCAAGAAAACCCCAGGCCTGGAGTACGTGGCCAAGACCCTGATCAGCCTCGACCAGGGCCGCGACCCGCAACGCTTCCTCGACATGGCGCGCCAGGTCAAGGCGTCCACGGTGTCCAGCCATTCGTTCAACGAAGACGCGTTCGCCGGGGTGATGCAGGCGGTGGATGGCATGGATTGGTCCGGCTACGGCGGGCGCATTATCCTGCTGGTCACCGACGCTGGCGCGCTGCGCAAGAACGACCCGTTTGCCGCCACCCAGATGAACGAAGCCGAAGTGCGCCAGGCGGCGCTGGGCAAGCAGATCAAGATCTACGCCCTGCACCTGCGCACCGACGCCGGCAAGAAAACCCATGCCGGTGCCGAGAGCCAGTACCGCATCCTCACCGCCGACGCCAACCCGCAGATCGGCGACCTCTACACGCCGGTGCCGGGTGGCGACGTGCGTAAATTGGGCGAGCGTGTGGACGAAATCGGCACGGTGTTCGCCAACCTTGTTCATCAGGTACGCAGCAATACGCCGCAGCCAGTGCCGTTGTTGAGTTCCGCGCCAACCTTGGCGGATAAATCCGCAGCCGTCGGCTACGCCATGCACATGGATTTCCTCGGTCGCAAAGCCGCGAGCCAGGCGCCGCAACTGGTCAGCGCCTGGACCGCCGACCGCGACCTGACCAACCCGGCACTGCCGGCGTTCCAGGTGTGCGTGATGCTGACCAAATTGCAGCTCAACGACCTGCAACAGTCGTTGAAACTGATCGTCGACGCGGCGCGCAAGACCCAGACTTCGCCCAAGGACTTCTTCCAGGAAATCGCCAGCGCCTCGGCCTACATGAGCCGCGACCCGCAGGCCCTGCGCAAGGGCGGCAACCTGGCCGACGGCGGCATTCTTGGTGAATACCTGGAAGGCCTGCCGTACCGCAGCAAGTCGCTGAACATGACTCAGGACCTGTGGTTGTCGTTGAGCGTGGCCGAGCAGGAAGACTTTATCGACGAGCTGGATTCGAAGATCCGCCTCTATGAAACCTTCCACAATGACGTGGCCAACTGGGTCCGTTTCGGCGATGCCGAGCCGGGCGACGCGTTGTACCGCGTGCCGTTGTCGACGTTGCCGTGATGCTGAACCTGAGCGCGGTGCACAAGAGCCGGGGCGTCGGTAGCCAGCGCTATCGCTTGGTGATCCCGGCGTTGACGCTGCGCGCGGGTGAGCAATTGGCGATTGTCGGGCCCAGCGGTTGCGGCAAAAGCACGTTGCTGGACCTGCTGGCGCTGGTCTTGGCGCCGGACCAGGTCGGGCAGTTCGATTTCCATCAGCACGACATCGCCGGGTTGTGGCGTGGCGAGCAGCAGTCCACGTTGGCCGCGCTGCGTAGCCAGCATCTGGGGTATGTGCTGCAGACCGGTGGCCTGCTGGGGTTTCTCGATGTGCGCGACAACATCGCCTTGTCCCGGCAACTGCTGGGCTTGAAGGACGACGGCAGCGTGTTACGCCTGGCCGAGCAACTGGAAATCAGTGACCAGTTGGCCAAGAAACCGGCAGCGTTATCGGTGGGCCAGCGCCAGCGCGTCAGCTGCGCCCGCGCCCTGGCCCATGCGCCGCAGCTGGTGCTGGCGGATGAGCCCACCGCGTCCCTTGACCCGCTGAACGCCGAGCGCGTGATGCAGGCGCTGCTGGCCCAGGCTCGTGAGCACCGCGCCGCGTGTGTGATCGCCACCCATGACGAACCATTGGCCCGCGCCAGTGGCTTGCAGGTGCGGCGCATCAGTTGCCGTCGCGACACCGACGGGGGCGTCACCGCGACCCTCGGGGAGGCGTGCTGATGCGCATCGGCTTGGTCGCGTCGCTCGCCTGGCAGGATTACCGCAACGACGCGTGGCTGTCGGCCTGTTCGGTGCTGGCATTGGTCGCTGTGATCGCCCCGTTGCTGGTGTTATTCGGCCTGAAATTTGGACTGGTTAGCAGTTTGACCGAACGTTTGGAGACTGACCCCGCCACCCGTGAAATTATTCCGCTGGGCGGTGGTCGATTCAGCAGCGCCTTTATTGAGCAGCTCGGCCAGCGCAGCGATGTAGCGTTTGCGGTACCGCGCACGCGGCAGATTGCGGCGACAGCGCAGGTGGGCTCGTTGAGCTTGGAGATGCTGCCGACGGCGTCGGGCGATCCGTTGTTGAACGGCTTGCCGTTGCCTCGGGGCCTGGACCAGATCGTGCTGAGTCATACCGCCGCCGAGAAGCTGGCGGCGCGGCCCGGGGATTGGCTGGAAACCAGTTTTGCCCGGCAAGTGGCGGGGCGCGTGGAAGCCCAGCGCACGCGCTTGCAGGTGCTGGCGGTACTGCCGCTTGAGGCCTTCGCCCGTGACGGGTTGTTTGCCGATTTGAAATTGCTGGAAGCAGCAGAAGATTACCGTGATGGTCGAGCAGTACCGGCGCTGGGTTGGGTCGGGGAGGCGGTTGGTGTGACCGAGCAGCGTGTGTACCCGGCGTTCCGCCTGTACGCCCGTCGCCTCGTCGATGTGGAACCGCTGCGGGTGTTTTTCGCCGGTCAGAACCTGTTGGTGTCGACCCAGGCCCAGACCATCGCCCAGGTGCAGTCGTTGAGCCGCAACCTGTCGATCGTGTTTTGGATGATTGGCGGTTTGGCGGTGGCGGGTGCGTTTGCGGCGATCTTTGCCGGGGCCCTCGCGGCTGTGGCGCGCAAGCGTCGGGAATTGTCGGTGTTGCGCCTGTTGGGGTTCTCGACGGGTGGGCTGTTGCTGTTTGTGGTGGTGCAGGCGCTGTACAGCGCAGGTTTCGCTGCCGTGCTCAGTGCCGGCCTGTATGGCGCGGCCGAGGCGGCGTTGAATCAGTTATTTGTGCAGGTGCCGGGCGAATACGCCAGCCATCTGTTGGCGCGTCATTACGGCCTGGCCCTGGTTGCAGTCATGGGCGTCAGCGCCGTGGCGGCGGCATGTGGTGGTTGGCGAGTGGCGCGGATCCAGGCTTCTGAAGGAATCAGAGATGTATAAGTTACTGGGCGCCTGCGTGGCGCTGACCCTGGCCTCGATGGCCTGGGCCGATGAGGACTCTTTATTAGAGAAGCATGACAAGCTCGACAACCCCAAACCGTTGGAAGGCGACGTCAGCCTGCCGCTGCCGTGCGAAGGCAACATGGTGTTCCGCTACGCCTACGTGTTGGCCCAGGGCACCCTGGATGACCGCGAGATCAGCCTCGGCTACCCCTTTGCCGAAGGCGAGGCGGGCTATCAGCAGTCGTTTATTTCCGGCTACCGCCGTGACTTCATCAACGGCCAGTTCACCCTCAAGGACTTGCCCAAAGACTGGAACAAAGTCATCGCGCCGCTGATGCCGAAGACCGACGCCAAGACCCCGCTCAAACCGATGCTGTACTTCATCGGCAAGTACGAAGTGACCGCCCGCCAGTACGCCCAAGTGATGTCGCAGGCACAGTCGCTGGCCAGCGGCGAACCGGCACCGGCATGCGATGCGCCGACCGGCATGGCCGGGCGCTTGCCCAAGGTCAAGCTGTCGCGCTTTGAAGCCGAGCGCTTCTCGGCGGTGTACAGCGCCTGGTTGATGAAATACCACCGTGAGTTGCTGCCGGTCAGCGGTCGCGGCTCGTCGGCGGATGACGGCGGCTTGGGCTTTGTGCGCCTGCCCACCGAAGTGGAGTGGGAATTCGCCGCGCGCGGTGGCCATGCGGTCAGCCGCCAGGACCTGGAAGGGCGCCTGTTCCCGCGCCGCGTCGAAGGCAGTGACAGTGACGGCCCGCTCGGCGATTACGCCGTGTTCAACCAAGTGGCCGGCGGCACTGGCCAGGCTGCGCGCCTGATGCCCATCGGCACCAAATTGCCCAACCCGATCGGCCTCTTCGATGTGATCGGCAACGCGGCCGAAATGGTCCAGGAGTCTTTCCAATTGGTCCACGCGGGGCGCCGTCAGGGTACCTACGGCGGCTTTGTGGTCAAGGGCGGCAACTACCTGGAAGGCGAGGGCACGCTGTTCACCGGCATGCGCCGTGAGTACCCGCTGTTTGCCGCCGACGGCACCGAGCAAAGCAACGAGACCACGGGTTTCCGCGTGGCGATTGGTGCGTTGTCGGCACCACGTTCGCGCTACAAGGAGCTGTTCGCGCAGTGGCAGAAAGAGGGCCGCCTGGCCTCGCTGACCGACGCCATCGACGACGCCCAGGACCCGACCAAGCGCCTGGACAGCATCATCGCCGCCAGTGTCGATCCCAAGCTGCAAGCCGAGCTGGGGCTGGTCAACGAAGAGCTCAAGCGCAATGTCTCGCTGATCGCCCAGCAACGTGAAGAGGCGGCGGGCAACCTGATTCAGTCGGCCGCGTTGGTGGCCGAGACCATCGCCAACTACAACATTCGCCTGGCCAATCTGCAGAAGAGTCGCCAGCAGGCCCTGGACAACAAGGACGAGGCCAGCGCGCAGCTGTTCGACATGGCCATCGCCAATGGTCGCAGTGCGCTTGATGGCGCGGTGGCGATTTATATCGACAACCTGGCCACCGGCACGCGTTACACCGATGCGGTGATCCAGGCGCAGTTTCAACGGATCAAGGAAGAGTTGGATCGCAAGCCTGTGCTCGGCAAGAGCCTGGTGACGCGCGCAACACTGTTCGTTCGCCATGTCGGCAACTACCGCAAGCAACAGCGGGCCGACCCGGCGACGATCTTGAAGGAATTGCTCGCAGCGAGCGGTCAGCGATGATCGCTGGCTGTATGGCGAGCTTGGAAGGGACTCAGGCGGCGGTGAGCCGTGCTGGGCAAGTCAAACTTAAACGAGAACACACTTATGCTTTTTTCCCGTAAGGCGGTTTCCAAGCGTCACTTGCTGCTGATCGCAGCCGGTTTCAGCACTGTGCTGACCGGTTGCGCCACGTCGCCGGCCTCCAAGGTCACGTCGAGCACCAAGGTCGAGTATTACCCTAACTGCTACGAGCCGGTGCAGCATCTGCGTGCGACCGATTCGGACATGACCAAGTCGGTCGTGACCGGTGCGGCCATCGGCGCTGCCGGCGGTGCACTGCTGGGCGCCCTCACCGGCGACAAGGAAAAACGTGGCCGTAACGCCGCCATCGGTGCTGCAGGCGGCGCGTTGGCCGGCGGCGCGGCGGGTTACTACACCGAACGTCAGAAGCAGATCGCCGATGACAACCAGCGTATTGCCTCGTATGCGGCTGACGTGAACAAAAGCGCCTCCGACATCGACCGCAGCACTGCGTACGCCAAGGCGTCCCAACAGTGCTACCAGAGCGCGTTCACCAAGTTGGTGGCTGATCGCAAAGCCAAGACCGTCAACGACACCGAAGGCCGCAAGCGCCTGGCGGAAATCGTCTCGGGCCTGAAGGAATCCAATGACCTGATCGTTGCGGTCAACGGTAAAGCCGCCGAAGACCTGAACAACTACACCCAGGCCTACGAGAAAGACCTGCAACAGGTTGGCGTACAGCGTACCGACGTGGTCACCGTGGCCAAGGCCGATGTAACCCCCGCTGTGACATCGGGCAAGAAGAAAGGCACAGGCACCAAACCGCCCAAAAAGCCGGTTCTTCCAACCGTACCAACAGAAGCGGTGAGCACCGAGAAGACCTTCCAGACCGCCCAGACCAAGCAAGATGAAAGCAAGAAGGTCGCCAGCGCCGGTAAAGCTCAGCTCGAAGGCAGCTGCCGCGATCCGAACCTGGCCGACTGGGCACCGGTACCTTGCCCAAACGTTTAAGTAAAATGCTGCTATAAGCGTCAAACGCCAGCCGATCTTCCGCTAATGCGCTAGATCGGTGGCGTTCTTTTTGCAAATCGTTAAACTGCTGCGGCCACTCAATAATTACACCGAGGCCGTGTGCATGAAATTTCGTCTTCTCCTGTGGGTGCTGGGCCTGATGATGGGCAAAGCCAGCCGCACCAATCCTGCCTTCCAGCAGCAACTGGGTGACAAAGACCTGGCCTTCCAGCTGCAGACGCTCGACGGCAAGGTTGCCCGTCACTTCATCGTCAAAGACCAACGCATCACCAGTCGCTCGGGTGTTCACCCGGCGCCGGCGTTTGCTATCGCGTTCAAGGACGCCGCCTACGGCTTCGCCACGATGCAGGCGAAGAACAAGCAACTGGCGTTCATGACGGGGATTCAGGACAAGTCGATCCAGATCAAGGGCAACCCGGCGCTGGTGATCTGGTTCCAGGGGTTGACCAAGTATTTGAAGCCGAAGAAAAAGAAGTAGACCGAGGTGGATTCATCGGGGGCAAGCCCCCTCCCACACTTGGCTGTGCTCGCAGATCAACCTGTGGGAGGGGGCTTGCCCCCGACAGTGGTCTAACACGCTACCGATTCAGCCCTGGCTGAACTGGGACGCCAACTCGCGCAACAGCACTTCAGCATCCAGCACTTTGCCCACCACTTCCTCAGCCTTGTCACGGCTCAAGCCCAGACGCTCAAGCAGCGCGTCCGGAATCGCCTCGTCCGGCCCGGAGCCAATCCCCCGGCTGCGCAACAAGCGCACCGCCAAGCACACCAGGTTCGGATACTCAGCATATTGCCCGTCGTAGGTCGGGTCGTGCTGGAAGCGCAGGGCGGTGGACAATTCGTCCGGCATGTCCCAGTAGCGCATCAACCAGGCACCGATCTGCTCGCGGCTGATGCCCAGCAAGTGTTGCTCGACATAGCTGTGGCACAGGTGCGGGTTGACCTCCAGGTGGCGGCAGATCAGCGAGAAGTGCGGCGGGAACACGTGGGCCAGCAGCAGGTAACCGAAGTTGTGCAGCAGGCCGGCCAGGTAGGTCAGGCCGGCTTCCGGGCGCTGGGCGCGGGGCATGGCGCGGGTCAGGCCTTCGATCACGGCGGCGGTGTAGATGGACTGGTGCCAGTATGGCGTGGCCTGGTGTGGGTGGTCCTTGGGCAGGCTCAGGGTTTTGCCCAAGGCCAGGCCCAGCGCCAGGTTGATCACCAGGTCGAAGCCCAGCACGCGCACGATGGCATCTTCCACCGAGCGGATCTTGCCCGGCGACGCGTAGTAGGGCGACGCGGCCCAGCTCACCACTTGCGCGGCCAGGGACGGGTCGGTCTCGACCACGCCGGTGATGTCATCGATGGTGGCATTGGGGTCGACGCGCAGCTTGATGATCTTCTGCGCGGTGTCGGCCAGCGGTGGAATCTCGATGGTCGCTTCCAGGCGTTGCTGGATGCGGCGCGCGGTGAACGCTTGCATCGCCTGGGTGATTTCCTCGCGGTCGTCGTTTGGGCGGTCGAGGTTCGGGCGAATGTTGCTCAGCGGCTCGCCGAATTGAGCAGCGCTGGCCTTGGTCAGCATGGTCTTGAAGTCGTCGCTGGCGATTTCCAGCAGCAGCCCGGCTTCGCCCGAATGCACCAGCAGGTTCGGCTCATTGAGCAGGCTGCCTTCGTACAGGCACGGTGAGCTGGTGAGGGGCGGCAGGCCTGGCAGCAGGCTCAGGTCATGCTTGCCCAGCATGCGCGCGACGCGCTCCGGCGACACGGCAATGAGGCGGCGACCGGTCAGTTCGGTGAGGCGGTTGAGGTCGAGCAACTGGTTCTGCGGGAACAGCACCATCAGTGCGCCCACCGCATCTTCCAGCAATACGGCCTGGACCTTTCGCGCAGGATTCAGGCCCGGTAGATCCGCGACTTCCGTATAGGGGATGGCGAGTTTTGCGAGCAGAGCCTGAATGACCGGCGGGGCGGTCAGTGGGGCTGTGGCGAGGGCAACTTCTGACATGGCCTGATCCAATTTCTTACAATCATTGGAGTATAACCAGCTTGCTACCTCTGTTGGTCGGTTAAGTGAGTCAGGCGTCACACTTGGCCGTATTGCTGCCCATGGCGCAACCAGCGATTCAGCAACGGGCTGACATGCTCCGGCCAACGTTCAAGCAAGGCTTGCGCGGCATCGCGTACGGCGGGCAGCAAATCGGCGTCGCGCATCAGGTCGGCGACCTTGAATTGCAGCAGGCCGGTCTGGCGGGTGCCGAGCATTTCGCCGGGCCCACGCAGTTCGAGGTCCTTTTCGGCGATGACAAAACCGTCGTTGGTTTCGCGCATGATGCCCAGGCGCTGACGACCGATCTGCGACAGTGGCGGGTGGTAGAGCAGCACACAATGGCTGGCCGCGCTGCCCCGGCCGACACGTCCGCGCAACTGGTGCAACTGCGCCAGGCCGAGGCGCTCGGGGTTTTCGATGATCATCAGGCTGGCGTTGGGCACGTCCACGCCTACTTCGATCACCGTGGTGGCCACCAGCAGTTGCAGATTGCCGGCCTTGAACTCGGCCATTACCGCGGCCTTTTCCGCAGGCTTCATGCGCCCGTGGATCAGCCCGACCTTAAGCTCGCCGAGGGCGCTGGTCAGGTCTTCGTAGGTGGTTTCGGCGGCCTGGCAGGTCAGCTCTTCGGACTCTTCGATCAGCGTACAGACCCAGTAGGCCTGGCGACCTTCGGCACAGGCGCCGCGCACGCGCTCGATCACTTCGACACGCCGGGTGTCGGTGACCAGTACGGTGTTGACGGGCGTACGGCCAGGCGGCAGTTCGTCGAGGATCGAGGTGTCGAGGTCGGCGTAGGCGCTCATGGCCAGCGTGCGCGGGATCGGTGTGGCGGTCATGATCAACTGGTGCGGGTTCATGCGCCCGCCCACGCCTTTCTGGCGCAGGGCCAGGCGCTGCTGCACGCCGAAACGGTGCTGTTCGTCGATGATCACCAGGGCCAGGTTCTTGAACTGCACCTCGTCCTGGAACAGCGCGTGGGTGCCCACCACCATCGGTGCGCCGCCGGCGATCTGTTCGAGTGCGGCTGCGCGGTTCTTGCCTTTGAGCTTGCCGGCCAACCAGGCGACTTCCAGGCCCAGCGGTTCGAGCCAGCGCTTGAAGGTGATGAAGTGTTGCTCGGCCAGGATCTCGGTCGGCGCCATCAGCGCCACCTGGTAACCGGCTTCCAGCGCTTGCAGCGCGGCGAGGGCGGCGACCACGGTTTTGCCCGCGCCGACGTCGCCCTGGATCAGGCGCAGCATCGGTTCTTTCTGGCTGAGGTCATAAGCGATCTCATTACCCACGCGCTGCTGGGCGCCGGTCGGGGCAAAACCGAGGTTGGCCAGGTACAGCGCGGGCAGACGCGTGGCCTTGGGCATCGCTGGCGCGCGCAGGGAACGCATGCTTTCGCGCAGGCGTTGCTGGGACAGTTGATGGGTCAGCAGCTCTTCGAAGGCCAGGCGGTGCTGGGCCCAGTGATGACCGAGGGCCAGTTCGTCGACATCGGCGTCGGCGGGCGGGTGATGCAGGTAGCGAATCGCATCGTCCAGCGGCGCCAATTGATAGTCGCGAGCCAGTTCCTCAGGCAGCCAGTCGGGCAGGCTTTTCGGGCCGAGCATCGTCAGCGTCTGCATGCACAGCTGGCGCAGGCGTTGCTGGGTCAGGCCTTCGGTGAGCGGGTAGATCGGGGTGAGCGTGGTGTCGACCGGCGGCGGTTCATCCCCGGTGATGGCGCGGTATTCCGGGTGATAGATCTCCAGGCCTGACGCACCGGGCCGCGCTTCGCCGTAGCAGCGCACGCGGGTGCCGCGCTTAAGGCCTTCCTTCTGCGCGTTGCTGAAATGGTAGAAACGCAGGCTGAGGCCGCCGGTACCGTCCTGAAGCCGCACGACCAAGCTGCGGCGTTTGCCCATGACCACGTCGGCACCGCTGACGGTGCCTTCGACCACCGCATCCTGCCCAGGGCGTAACTGGCCGATGGGCACTACGCGGGTGCGGTCCTGATAGCGCAAGGGCAGGTGGAACAGCACGTCCTGGAGGTTCTCCAGGCCGACCTTGGCCAGCTTCTCGGCCATGGCTTCACCGACACCCTTGAGTGCCGTCACCGACACCTGCGACAGCTCAGTCATACCCTTGCTTAACTCGCAGCAGGCGGCTTGGCCACCGAACACAGGCGGATCGAGTCGGCGAGGATCTCAATGGCTTTTGGCCGTGGGAAGCTGGCGCGCCAGGCGATCGCCACGGTGCGGAACGGCACTGGCGGCGTGAGTGGGCGCACTTCAATCACGCCGGGGGCGTAGTGATGGCTGTCCACCGCCGACAGCGGCAGGATCGAGATGCCCAGGCCCGACGCGACCATGTGCCGAATGGTTTCCAGGGAGCTGGATTCCACGGTGGTGTGCTTGGCGCCGTCGTTGCCTTTGGTCAGGGTCGGGCAGGCTTCGAGGACCTGGTCGCGGAAGCAGTGACCTTCGCCGAGCAGCAGCAGGCTCTTGTCGTTGAGCAGGCCGGCGTCGATGGTGTCTTTCTGCGTCCACGGGTGGGAGGCCGGCATCAGCACGTAGAACGGCTCGTCGTAGAGCGGCAGGGTCAGCACGTCGGCTTCATTGAACGGCAGGGCGATGATGATCGCGTCCAGCTCGCCGTTGCGCAGTTTGTCGCGCAGCACGTGGGTGAAGTTTTCTTCGATATACAGCGGCATCTGCGGCGCGACGCGGTGCAGTTGCGGAATCAGGTGCGGGAACAGGTACGGGCCGACGGTGTAGATGGCGCCGACTTTCAGCGGTGCGGTCAGCTGGTTCTTGCCGGCCTGGGCCAGCTCGCGAATGCTCTGTGCTTGCTCCAGCACCTTCTGTGCCTGGGCCACAATACCTTCACCCACGGGGGTGAGGCGCACGGCGCTCTTGCTGCGCTCGAAAATCAGCACACCGAGTTCGTCTTCAAGCTTTTTCACGCCCACCGACAGCGTCGGCTGGCTGACGTGGCAACGCTCAGCCGCGTGGCCGAAATGCTGCTCTTGGGCGAGGGTAACGATGTAGCGTAATTCTGTAAGAGTCATAGCGGGCGTCCATGAGGTTGCGGGCCAAGCATACCGGCTGCAATCGATAGACGCACGTTATCAGAAGTTTGGTAGGGATTGAGCGGAGAGTAGTCGGGAATTTTCTTGTGCGATGAAACCAAAATGTGGGAGGGGCAAGCCCCTTCCCACATTGCTTCCTGTGTGCCTTTAGCGGCGGCGTTTCTCGATGTTGTACACGAACGGTGCAACGATCTCGATGCTGCCACCTTTGAGCATGTCCGCCGGCGGCTTGGGCAGCGGCTGGGCACGACGGATCATGTCCAGCGTGGCACGGTCCAGGTCGGCGTTGCCGGAGCGGCCGACCAACTCGTAGGACAGCACGTTACCGTCGGCATCCACCACGAACTTCAGGCGGTTCAAGCCTTCCTTGCCACGGGCCTGGGCACCTGGCGGGTATTTCTTGTACTTCTGCAAGTGTGCCAGCAGGGTGCCTTCCCAGGACGCTTTGGCGGCGATCTGTTGTGGCGACGGGCCAGGTACCGGTTGGGCCGATTTTTCAGCCGGCGCTTGGGTCGGCGGAGCGTCGCTCGGCGGGTCCTCGGAGGGTTTCTCCTTGGGCGGCTCGATCTTCTTCTCCACCGGCTTGGGCGGCTGCGGTTTAGGCTTGGGCTTGACCGGCTTGGGCACCTGGATTGTCGGCTTGGGGGCCTCGGCCAGTTTCGGCAGGGGCAGCTCTTCTACCGGTGCAGGCGGTTGCGGCGGCGTTACCACTTTGGGCGGTGCCGGCGGTGGTGGCGCTGGCATCGGGGCCAGGTCGATGACCATGGCAGCCGGTGGCAACTGCACCGTGCGCGGCGCCGACCAATGAAGCGCGATAGCAATCGCGATGGCATGCACGCCCAGTACGACGGCGAGGCTGGTGCCATAACGCGTCAGTTTGTGGCGCGTCGTGATCATTTCTTGGCTGCCGTCTCAAGTCCGACCA
Source organism: Pseudomonas petroselini (assembly GCF_045037875.1). Taxonomy (NCBI): domain Bacteria; kingdom Pseudomonadati; phylum Pseudomonadota; class Gammaproteobacteria; order Pseudomonadales; family Pseudomonadaceae; genus Pseudomonas; species Pseudomonas petroselini. The sequence goes on along the minus strand of NZ_CP173614.1, from coordinate 483,357 downwards.
GGCCTACCTTGAGGTAGCCGGCTGCCCGCAGGGCATCCATCACGCTCATCAGGTCGCCGTAGTCCACGCCCTTGTCGGCCTGGAAGAAGATCGTCGTGTCTTTTTTGCCTTGGGTCTTGGCGTCGAGCACCGGACCCAGGGTTTCAGCCTTGACTTCCTCTTCGCCCAGGAACAGGCGTTGGTCCGCCTTGACGCTGAGGAAGATCGGTTTCTCTGGTCGCGGTGCCGGCTTGGCGCTGGACGCGGGCAGGTCAACCTTGATGTCCACGGTGGCCAACGGTGCCGCCACCATGAAGATGATCAACAGCACCAGCATCACGTCGATAAACGGCGTGACGTTGATTTCGTGGTTCTCGACGAGTTCGTCGTCGCCTTGATTCAAATGCAGGCCCATGGCCGATTACCCCACTTTCACCATGTGCGGTTGCGAGCTGCGCTCGGTAGGCAGGTGATCGAGGTCGCGGCTGACCAGCAGCAGGACTTCCGCCGACGCGTCCGATACCTGGGCCTTGTAGCCGGCAATCGAACGGGCAAAGACGTTGTAGATCACCACCGCAGGAATCGCGGCAACCAGGCCCAGGGCGGTAGCCAGCAGGGCTTCGGCGATGCCGGGGGCAACGACGGCGAGGTTGGTGGTCTGGGTTTTGGCGATACCGATAAAGCTGTTCATGATGCCCCACACGGTACCGAACAGGCCGACGAAGGGCGCAGTGGAACCAATGGTCGCCAGCACGCCGGTGCCGCTGCTCATGTTACGACCGCAGGCCGCCACCAGGCGCTCCAGGCGGAAGGCCACACGTTCCTTGATGCCTTCTTTTTCGCGGGCGTTGGCCGACAGGCGCATCTCTTCCAGCGCGTCGTGCACCAGCGTGTTGGCCAGGGTGCCTTTCTTGGTCGCGCTTTCGCTGGCTTCCTTGAGGGTGGTGGCCTTTTTCAGGTGGACGATTTCGTTACGCAGACGGCGTTTGGCGCCCAGCAGCTCGAAGCCTTTGGCGATCCAGATGGTCCAGGTGATGATCGAGGCGATGGCCAGGCCGATCATGACGGCTTTCACCACCACGTCAGCGTTCTGGTACATGCCCCATGGCGACAGGTCGTGGGCCATGCCCAGGGTGTTGTCTTCTTCCAGCACCACACCGGTGTCGTCGGCGGAGGCTGGATCAGCAGCCTGGGCCGGGTCGGTGGCAGCGGGCGCTGTAGCAGGCGCTGCGGGTGCTGCCGGTGCTAAGGCTGCAGGCGGGGTAGTGGGTGCGGTGGCATCAGCGAAGGCGGCGGTCGGTGCCAGCAGTACGCTGAACAGCAGCGCAGCAATCGCGCGCCAGGCGCGGGATGGGCTGTGAAGCTTGGTTGGCGAAGCGGGGGTTGTATTACGTGTCATGCTGGCCGGACCTGAGTAAAAAAATGAGTGATCGTCCTTCCAGACCCAGGGGTCGAGGACAAATGGGCGGTTATTATTGCAAGTAATTCTTGTTAACAGAAGTAATACAGTAACTTTATTTGCCCTTTTTCTGGCCGACGGTCATCTGCGAAGGCTAACCTAGACCTTTCAGTAGGGAGTTTTGTGATGTCAGCGCCTTCGGTTGTGATTGCGGGTTGTGGCGATGTGGGGAGTCGGCTGGCCAGCCAGTTGCTCGCCTCCGGCTGGGAGGTGCATGGCCTGCGCCGCGATGTTTCGCGGCTTCCCGACGGCGTGATCGGCATCGCCGGCGACCTGTTCAAGAAAGATTGCCCTGACACCTGGCCGATCGGCGGGGTGGATTACCTGGTGTACTGCGCCGCCGCGACGGATCACGACGAAGCCGGTTATCGCGCCGCTTACGTACAAGGGCTGAAACATGTACTGGAGTGGCTGGGCGACTACGGCCAGGAGCCCAGGCACCTGCTGTTTGTCTCCAGCAGCAGCGTTTACGGGCAGCAGAATGGCGAGTGGGTCGACGAAACGTCGGAGACTCAGGCGAAGGGGTATTCCGGGCAAGTGATGTTGGAGGCCGAGCAAGTGGCGCTTAACAGCGGTATCCCGGCCAGCATTGTCCGCCTGACCGGTATCTACGGTCCGGGCCGCGAATGGCTGCTGACCCAGGTCCGCCAAGGCTACCGTGTAGCAGTCGACCCACCTTTATATGGCAACCGCATTCACGCGGAGGACGCAGCGGGTTTGCTGGCGTTTTTGTTGCGGCACGTGGAAAGCGGCGGTGCGTTGGACAAGGTCTACATCGGCGTTGACGATGCGCCCGCGCCACTGGCCGAAGTGGTGGGCTGGTTGCGCGAATTCCTTGGGGTGACCGAGTGGGCTGAGGACGCTAGTGTGCGGCGGGCGGGCAGCAAGCAGTGCAGCAATGCCCGGGCGAAAGCGTTGGGTTGGACGCCGACCTACCCGACTTATCGCGAAGGCTATGCTGCGATCCTCAAGGGCTGAAACGCAGTCAAAAAATGTGGGAGGGGGCTTGCCCCCGATAGCGGCGTGTCAGCCACAGTTGTATTAGCTGATGTACTGCAATCGGGGGCAAGCCCCCTCCCACATTTGGATTTGCGGCATGGCGGCTATTGTTTTACCAGCAGCCATTGACGGGGGCCGGGGGTGAACTGAGGTACTTCGTCGGCCTGCGCGGTATTCACCGCCTGGAAAATCTCCAGTTGCTTGCCCTTGCGCACAAAGATCCACGGGTTGCCCTGGCCATTGAGTTGCAGCCAGATGCTGTCGTAGCCACCGCTCATTGAGGCGCAATCACCGGCCAGGCACAGCGAGTACCGATCAACATTAGGCAGGCCGGCGACCTTGCCGTCAGCCTGGAACTGCACGATGGCGCCGCTGCCGAAGCCGTCGCTGATCTTCCAGTCGCCGCCCAGGTAGGCCGCGTACAGTGCCCGCTCGAAGTTGGCACCCAGCGGCGCGCCTTCGGGAGCTGGGTCTTTGGCGCGGGCGAACAGCTGTTCAGGCTCGTTGTCGTTTGCCACTTGCAGCAGTTGCTTGCCTTTGCGCTTGAGTTCGGTGGCGGAACTGCCGTAGAAGTCCACGCTCCAGGCGCCGGATTTTTCACCCAGCAACTTGCCTTCGGCCACTTCAAAACCGTTGTAATAGCGCGCTTGCGAGGCCTTGGAATTGACCTCCCACTCGAGGTTCGGGCCAAAGCTCTGCAAGGCTTCACGCAAAGGGCCGCCCTTGGCTGCCGCATCGATGGCGACCTGGTTGATCCAGGTGCCGCTCACATCCAGGTCCGCAGGGTTGCTGGCGCAGCCGCTAAGCAACAGGGCGAGCATTGATGAGGCTACAAGCGCTTTGCGCATCATGAAATCCTTTCGAAACGAAGTCGGCGCAGCCTGTGCGGGCTGCGCCGGGTGTTTTACTCGATGACCAGAATGGCGTCCATCTCAACCTGTGCACCCTTGGGCAGGGCGGCCACACCGATGGCGGCGCGGGCTGGGTAGGGCTGTTCGAAGTACTTGCCCATGATCTCGTTGACCTTGGCGAAGTGGCTCAGGTCGGTGAGGAAGATGTTCAGCTTGACGATGTGTTTGAACGAACCGCCAGCGGCTTCAGCAACCGACTTGAGGTTTTCGAAGACCTGTACGGTCTGTGCTTCGAAGCCTTCCACCAGTTCCATGGTCTTTGGGTCCAATGGGATCTGGCCGGACATGTAGACGGTGTTGCCCGCCTTGATCGCCTGGGAGTAAGTGCCGATGGCAGCAGGGGCTTTGTCGCTGGTGATAACAGTCTTGGTCATGAAAGACTCCTTGTAATAAGTGGGCTCGCTGAAGCGCTATGCGCGCATGCGGGTGATGCGGATGACCCCGGTCAAGGCACGCAGTTTCTTGATCACTCGGGCCAAGTGCACGCGGTCGTGGACGCTGACCACAAGCTGGACCACGCTGATGCGGCCATCGCGCTCGTCCATGCTGATTTTCTCGATATTGCCGTCGGCCGCATTGACGCTGCTGGCGAGCAGGGCGATCAGGCCGCGCTGGTGTTCGAGTTCCACCCGCAGCTCGACGTTGAATTCGCCGGTGACGTCCTTGGCCCAGGACAGCTGGATGCATTTTTCCGGGTTGTGACGGATTTCGGTGATGTTGCGGCAGTTGTCCAGGTGCACCACCATGCCTTTGCCCGCCGACAAGTGGCCGACAATCGGGTCGCCTGGGATCGGCGTGCAGCACTTGGCGTAGCTGAGCACCAGGCCCTCGGTGCCGCGAATCGCCAGCGGGCCTTCCGGGCTTGGCAGCTGTTCGCCTTCGCCGAGCAGGCGGCGTGCGACGACATAAGCCATGCGGTTGCCCAGGCCGATATCTTCCAGCAGGTCCTCGATGGTTTCCTGGCGGTACTCGTGGAGCATCGCTTGCACGCGCTCCTGCGGGATCTTGTCCAAGGCACTGTCGAAACCGTTGAGCACCTTGTTCAGCAGGCGTTCGCCCAGGCTGATGGACTCGGAACGGCGCTGCAGTTTCAAGGCGTGACGGATGTGCGTGCGCGCCTTGCCGGTAACCACAAAGTTGAGCCACGCCGGGTTCGGGCGAGCGCCTGGAGCGCTGACGATCTCGACCGTGGAGCCGCTTTGCAGCGGTTCGGACAGCGGTGCGAGACGGCGATTGATCCGACAGGCGATGCAGCTGTTGCCCACGTCGGTGTGCACGGCGTAGGCAAAGTCGACAGCGGTGGAGCCTTTGGGCAGCTCCATGATCCGACCTTTGGGCGTGAACACGTAGACCTCGTCCGGGAACAGGTCGATCTTCACGCTTTCGATGAATTCCAGGGAGTTGCCGGCACGTTGCTGCATTTCCAGCACGCCCTTGACCCACTGGCGGGCGCGAGCATGAGTGCCCTTGGGCTGCTCGTCGCCGCTGGATTTGTACAGCCAATGGGCGGCGATGCCGTTGTTGGCCATCTCTTCCATTTCGCGGGTACGGATCTGGATCTCGATCGGCACCCCGTGCATACCGAACAGCGTGGTATGCAGCGACTGGTAGCCGTTGGCCTTGGGAATCGCGATGTAGTCCTTAAAGCGGCCCGGCAGGGGTTTGTACAAATTATGCACGGCGCCCAGCACGCGGTAGCAGGTGTCGACCTTGTCGACGATGATCCGGAACGCGTACACGTCCATGATCTCGTTGAAGGCCCGGCGCTTGCCGCGCATCTTTTTGTAGATGCCGTAGATGTGTTTTTGTCGGCCGCTGACTTCGCCCTCGATCTCGTCGATCGCCAGGCAATGGCTCAGCGACTCTTCGATCTTGTTGACGATTTCCTTGCGGTTGCCCCGTGCACGCTTGACCGCCTGGTAGATGCGCGCCGAACGCATCGGGTGCATGGCCTTGAAACCGAGGTCTTCGAATTCGATACGAATGGCGTGCATGCCCAGCCGGTTGGCGATGGGCGCGTAGATTTCCAGGGTTTCCTTGGCGATGCGCCGACGTTTTTCGCCGGACAGCACTTCCAGCGTGCGCATGTTGTGCAGCCGGTCGGCCAGCTTGACCAGGATCACGCGGATGTCGCGTGCCATGGCCATGGCCATCTTCTGGAAGTTTTCCGCCTGGGCTTCGGCCTTGGTCTCGAAGTTCATCTGGGTCAGTTTGCTGACCCCATCGACCAGTTCGGCCACGGTTTCGCCAAATTGCGCGCTGAGCGCTTCCTTGGCGATGCCGGTGTCTTCGATCACGTCATGCAGCATCGCGGCCATCAGGCTCTGATGGTCCATGTGCATGTCGGCCAGAATATTTGCCACCGCAAGAGGATGGGTGACGTACGCCTCGCCACTGCGGCGGCGTTGGCCGTCGTGGGCTTGTTCGGCGTAGAAATACGCTCGGCGGACCAGGTTGACCTGGTCTGGGCCGAGGTAGGTCGATAAGCGATCGGCGAGGGCGTCTATGCTCGGCAAAGGATGAACTCCTGCCGTTGGCTGTGACCCCGCGCCGTGCTACGTCGACCAGGCATAGGCTTAGACGGCCTCGTTGGACTCGTCCTCGAACGCTGCAAACAGCGGTTCGTCTTCAACGATTTCAGCGTTGGCGATGAACTCGTAGCTCATCAGGCCTTCAGCGATTTCACGCAGGGCTACAACGGTAGGCTTGTCGTTTTCCCACTGGACCAACGGCTCTTTGCCGCCAGTGGCCAGTTGACGGGCACGCTTGGTAGAGAGCATGACCAGCTCAAAGCGGTTATCCACGTGTTCTAGGCAGTCTTCAACGGTTACGCGGGCCATGGTATTCCTCGGAGCGAATGCAAGATGCGCGCTGCCCGGTTGGGCGAGCGGACTAAACAGTTTAAAAAATCACCAGCGTTTAGGGAAGCGCTGATTTTTCGCAGGCCCTCGCAAAACCGCTACAAGCGCCAATGTAAAGCCCTTGCAGCGGTTTTGGGAAGAGCCAATCAGCCGAGCAATTCGGCGAGTAATTTGCCGAAACGCTGCTGTTGGCGTTTTTGCTGGAGCTGATTGGTGCGGAAAATCGCCTTCAAATCATCCAGTGCATGGGCAAAATCGTCGTTGATGATCAGGTAGTCGTAGTCGACGTAGTGGCTCATTTCGCTGACGGCTTCACGCATGCGGCCTTCGATGATCTCGTCACTGTCCTGGCCACGGTTGGTCAAGCGCTGGTGCAACGCCTCCAGGGACGGCGGCAGGATGAAGATCGAACGCGCCTTGGGCATCAACTGGCGCACTTGCTCGGCGCCCTGCCAGTCGATTTCCAGGATCAGGTCGTGGCCTTCGTCGAGGGTCTGCTGCAAGTGGCTCTGCGACGTGCCGTAGAGGTTGCCGAACACTTCAGCGCGCTCGAGGAAGTCGCCATGTTCAATCATCTTGACGAACTCGGTGCGCTCGACGAAGTGATAGTGCACGCCGTTCACCTCACCCGGGCGCATGGCGCGAGTGGTGTGGGAGACCGAGATGCGGATCTGCTCGTCAGCGTCGGTCAGGGCCTTGACCAGGCTGCTCTTGCCCGCGCCCGAAGGGGCGGAAATGATGTAAAGGGTGCCGGTGCTGTGGGTCATGGAGGTTGCCTTACTCAATATTCTGTACTTGTTCGCGCATCTGCTCGATCAACACTTTGAGGTTGACCGCCGCCGTGGTGCTGCGCGGATCGAAAGCCTTGGAGCCCAGTGTATTGGCTTCGCGGTTGAGTTCCTGCATCAGGAAGTCCAGGCGCCGACCGGCGGCACCGCCGGACTTGAGCACGCGGCGCACTTCAAGGATGTGGGTGCTCAGGCGGTCGAGTTCTTCGGCGACGTCGCTCTTCTGCGCCAGCAGGACCATTTCCTGCTCCAGGCGTGTCGGGTCAAGGTCGGCCTTCATGTCGGCGAAGCGGTCGAGCACCTTCTGGCGCTGGGTGGCAAGCATCTGCGGGACCAGCTCACGCAGGGTGACCACGTCTTCTTCGATGGAGGTCAGGCGCTCGTTGATCAGGCGTGCCAGCTCGGCGCCTTCGCGCTCGCGGCCGGCCTTGAGCTCCTTGAGGCCCTGGTTGAACAGCGCCAGGGCTTCGGCATTGAGGGCCTGCGGGTCGGTGGCGTCGGCCACCAGTACACCGGGCCAGGCCAGCACTTCCAGGGGGTTGAGCGCGGCCGGCTGCTTGATCAGGCCGGCGATGGTTTCGGCGGCGGCCACCAGTTGCGCGGCGCGGTCGCGGTCGACCTGCAGCGGCTTGCCGGTGGTTTCTTCGGTAAAGCGCAGGGTGCATTCCAGCTTGCCGCGGGAAATGCCCTGGCGCAGCGCTTCACGCACGGCGCCTTCGAGGTCGCGGAATGACTCCGGTAGGCGCAGGTGCGGCTCCAGGTAGCGGCTGTTGACCGAGCGCAGTTCCCAGCTCAGGGTGCCTTGTACGCCGGCTTTTTCGACGCGGGCGAAGGCGGTCATGCTGTGCACCATGGAGGTACCTCGCGTTGCAGTCCCGCAAACACGGGCTGATGGTTAAGAAGGCGCAGGATTGTAGCGCAGTGGGAGGAGCGCGCCCAAACCGAGCATTCGTAACCGGATTTTTTAGCAGTGCCCCGAACCGGTTCACGGCTCTATAATGCTCGGCAGTTTTTCGTCCTCAGTACAGGTGTCTCCCTATGAAACGTCCAAGTGGTCGCGCTGCCGATCAGCTCCGCTCGATCCGCATCACCCGCAACTACACCAAACACGCCGAGGGGTCTGTACTGGTCGAGTTTGGCGATACCAAGGTTATCTGCACCGTCAGCGTTGAAAACGGCGTGCCGCGGTTCCTTAAAGGCCAGGGCCAGGGTTGGTTGACCGCCGAGTACGGCATGCTGCCGCGCGCCACCGGCGAGCGTAACCAGCGTGAAGCCAGCCGTGGCAAGCAAGGCGGTCGCACCCTGGAAATCCAGCGTTTGATCGGCCGTTCCCTGCGCGCAGCCCTGGACATGTCCAAGCTGGGCGACGTGACCCTCTACGTCGACTGTGATGTGATCCAGGCCGACGGCGGCACCCGTACCGCGTCCATCACCGGCGCCATGGTGGCCTTGGTCGACGCACTGAAAGTGATCAAGAAGCGCGGCGGCCTGAAAGCGGGCGACCCGCTCAAGCAGATGATCGCTGCCGTATCGGTAGGCATGTACCAGGGCGAGCCAGTGCTGGACCTGGACTACCTGGAAGACTCGGCCGCCGAGACCGACCTGAACGTGGTCATGACCAGCACCGGTGGTTTCATCGAAGTGCAGGGCACTGCCGAAGGTGCGCCATTCCAGCCGGCCGACCTGAACGCCATGCTGGCCCTGGCCCAGAAAGGCATGACCGAGATTTTCGAACTGCAGAACGCCGCCCTGGCTGACTGAGTCGGCCTCAAGGAGAAACGCCATGAATGACAACCAGATGCCAGTGCCCACGCCTTCCTACGAAGTGCGCCAGGGGGCAATGTTGTGCCATCTCGCGGCGTTTCTGGGGTTTGTGTTCCCCTTCGGCAGTGTCGTGGGGCCGCTGATCCTGTGGCAGATGAAGAAAGAAGTGGACCCGTTCATTGATGATCAGGGCAAGGAAGCCCTGAACTTCCAGATCACCGTGGCCATCGCCTGGATAACTTGCATCGTGCTGGCCTTCGCGGTGATTGGCTTTTTCCTGATGTTCGCCCTGGCGATCGCCACGGTGGTGCTGACCATCATTGGTAGCATCAAGGCCAACAAGGGGATCGCCTATCGCTATCCGCTGACCTGGCGCGTGATCAAATAATGAACAGGCACAAAAAAACCGACAGCGATGTCGGTTTTTTTGTGCCTGGAAAAAGACCTCAGATGGTCAATGTCCAGTCGTAGTCCACGATCAGCGGCGCGTGCTGCGAGAAGCGTGGCTGGCGCGGCAGGCGTGCGCTGCGAACGAACCGGCGCAGGCCGGGGGTCAGCAACTGGTAGTCGAAACGCCAGCCCAGGTTGAGCATCTCAGCCTGTTCGTTATCCGGCCACCAGCTGTACTGGTCGCCTTCGCGGCTGACTTCGCGCAGTGCGTCGACATAGCCCATGTTGCCGACAATCTCGTCCATCCAGGCGCGTTCCGGCGCCAGGAAGCCTGGAGATTGCTGACTGTCGCGCCAGTTCTTGATATCCAGCTTCTGTTGCGCCACGTACAGCGAGCCACAATAAATGTACTCGCGACGTTTGCGCCGCTGTTTGTCCAGGTAACGGGCGAAATCGTCCATTAGCTTGAACTTCTGGTTCAAGTCTTCATCGCCGTTCTGCCCCGAAGGAAGCAGCAAGGTCGCGATGCTGACCTTATCGAAATCGGCTTGCAGGTAGCGCCCGTAGCGGTCGGCTGTCTCGAAGCCGAGGCCGCTGATGACCGCCTTGGGTTGCAACCGCGAATACAAAGCCACGCCACCTTGGGTGGGCACTTCGGCATCGCAGGCATAAAGGAAGTAGCCATCCAGTTGGAAGGCTGGGTCGTCCAGTTCAAAGGCGGAGGCGCGGGTATCCTGCAGGCAGATGACGTCGGCATTCTGGGCTTGCAGCCAACTGAGCAAACCACGCTCGACTGCAGCCTGAATACCATTAACGTTCACACTGATGATCCGCATAAATGGCCCCAAAAATCGCGTGCGTGTATGATACACGCCGTCTACCTAATTAGCTAAATCCGTGGTATCTGAGGCTTTTTTCATGCAGGCGTATCAACGCGATTTCATTCGTTTTGCCATCGATCGCGGCGTTTTGCGCTTCGGTGAGTTCACCCTCAAGTCCGGGCGCACCAGCCCGTACTTCTTCAATGCGGGCTTGTTCAACTCCGGTTCGGCCCTGGCTCAGCTGGGTCGTTTCTATGCGGCAGCCATCGTTGAAAGCGGTATTTCCTTTGATGTGTTGTTTGGCCCAGCCTACAAGGGCATTCCCCTGGCCGCCGCGACAGCCGTGGCCCTGGCTGAACATCACGGGCAGGACCTGCCGTGGTGCTTCAACCGCAAGGAGGCCAAGGCCCATGGCGAAGGCGGGAGCCTGGTGGGCGCACCGCTGACCGGCGACGTGCTGATCATCGACGACGTGATCACCGCTGGCACCGCCATCCGTGAGGTGATGCAGATCATCGCCTCCCAGGATGGCGCCAAGGCTGCCGGCGTGTTGATCGCGCTGAACCGCCAGGAGCGTGGCAACGGTGAGTTGTCGGCGATCCAGGAAGTGGAGCGTGATTTCGGTATTCCGGTGGTGAGCATCGTGTCGCTGAACCAGGTGCTGCAGTTCCTTGAAGATGATCCGCAGCTCAAGCAGCATTTGCCTGCTGTTCGTGCGTACCGTGAGCAATTCGGCGTCTGACACAGAGCCCTCTTGTGTGTGAGGGCTAGTGTGGGAGGGAGCAAGCCCCCTCCCACATTTGGATCTCCAGTGTGTTCAAATCCTGCAAACAAAAAGGCCCCGCTCAATCAGATTGAGCGGGGCCTTTTTGTTTTTGGCGTTTAAGGACGCTTGCGGTTACTGATCAGGGTGCCCACACCGGTATCGGTGAAGATTTCCAGCAGGATCGCATTCGGCACCCGGCCGTCGAGGATCAGCGAGCTGCCCACGCCGCCTTGCACCGCTTCCAGCGCGCAACGGATCTTCGGCAGCATGCCACCGTAGATGGTGCCGTCGGCGATCAGCTCGTCGACCTGTTGGGTCGTCAGGCCGGTTAATACCTTGCCTTCCTTGTCCATCAAGCCGGCGATGTTGGTCAGCAGCATCAGCTTTTCAGCCTTCAGCGCTTCAGCCACCTTGCCGGCCACCAAGTCGGCGTTAATGTTGTAGGACTCGCCATTGGCGCCTACGCCGATCGGTGCGATCACGGGAATGAAGTCGCCCTTGACCAGCAGGTTCAGCAGGTCGGTATTGATACCGATCACTTCGCCTACTTGGCCGATGTCGATGATTTCCGGCTGGGTCATTTCCGGCGTCTGACGGGTCACGGTCAGTTTTTTCGCACGGATCAGCTCCGCATCCTTGCCGGTCAGGCCGATGGCGCTGCCGCCGTGGCGGTTGATCAGGTTGACGATGTCCTTGTTGACCTGGCCGCCAAGGACCATCTCCACCACGTCCATGGTCTGCGCGTCAGTGACGCGCATGCCATCGATGAAGTGACTCTCGATCGACAAACGCTTGAGCAGGTCGCCGATTTGCGGGCCGCCACCGTGGACCACTACCGGGTTGATCCCCACGGCTTTCATCAACACGATGTCGCGGGCAAAGCCGGTTTTCAGCTCGTCGCTTTCCATGGCATTGCCGCCGTACTTGATCACCAGCGTCTTGCCGACGTAGCGTCGAATGTAAGGCAACGCTTCGGAAAGGACCTTGGCGGTATTGGCAGCGGCTTCGCGTTCGAGGGTCATTCAGGGCTCCGGTAAAAAATCAGAACGGTAATTGGAGATCAGGGGCAACACGTTTCAACTGGGCGTGGAACACGTCCTTGATGCGCTGCAACTCAGCCTCGGTATCCGCCTCGAAACGCAGGACCAGCACCGGTGTGGTGTTGGACGCGCGAACCAGGCCCCAGCCTTTGGCGTAATCGACTCGCACACCATCAATGGTGGTCAGGTTGGCGCCTTCGCCCCATTGCGCATCGTGCAGTGCGTCAATGATGCTGAATTTGCTCTCCTCGGTCACATGGATATTGATCTCTGGCGTAGAAATATCGTTCGGGAAGGTCTGGAACAGCTCTTCGGCGGTGGATTTTTCCTTGCTGAGGATCTCCAGCAGGCGTGCGGCACTGTAAATGCCGTCGTCAAAGCCGAACCAGCGCTCCTTGAAGAACACGTGACCACTCATTTCGCCGGCCAACAGCGCGCCGGTTTCTTTCATTTTCTTTTTGATCAACGAGTGACCGGTCTTCCACATTAGCGGGCGACCGCCGTATTCCTTGATCAGCGGCGTGAGGCGGCGGGTGCACTTCACGTCGAAAATGATCTCGGCGCCTGGGTTACGTGCCACCACGTCGCGGGCGAACAGCATCAGCAGGCGGTCCGGGAATACGATTTCGCCGGTTTCAGTCACCACCCCCACGCGGTCGCCGTCGCCGTCAAAGGCCAGGCCGACGTCAGCCCCGGTTTCCTTGACCTTGGCGATCAGGTCAACCAGGTTTTCAGGCTTGCCCGGGTCCGGGTGGTGGTTGGGGAAGTTGCCGTCGACCTCGCAGAACAAGGGGATCACTTCGCAGTTCAGGGCTTCGAGCAGCTGCGGGGCGATCACGCCGGCCGCGCCGTTGCCGCAGTCCACCACCACTTTCAGGCGGCGCTCAAGTTTGACGTCACGGGTGATTTCGTCAGAGTAGCGCTGCAAGATGTCGACTTTGGTGATGGTGCCCTTACCGCTGGTCAGGTCGTTGGTTTTCAGGCGGTTGTGCAGGGCCTGGATCTGTTCGTTGGCCAGGGTGTCGCCAGCGATGACGATCTTGAAACCGTTGTAGTCCGACGGGTTATGGCTGCCGGTGAGCATCACCCCGGACTTGCCGGCCAGTACGTTGGCTGCGTAGTACAGCGCTGGGGTCGGCACCAGGCCGACATCACTCACATGGCAACCGCTGTCGGCCAGGCCCTGGATCAGTTGTTCCACCAACTCCGGGCCGGACAGGCGACCGTCACGGCCGACCGACACGTTGGGCTCATCCTGGGCCAAGCTCTGTGAGCCGATGGCGCGGCCAATCCAGTAGGCGGTTTCGGCAGTCAGCGTCTTAGGCACCACGCCACGGATGTCGTAGGCGCGAAAGATGCTGTCGGGGAATGTCGGGGCTACTCGGGCTGCGGTACTCATCGCGGGGGGAAACTCCATCTGAAGGGGGCAAGGCTGGCCTTAATGTGGCTGACCGGCAGGCTCAAACTGAAGGGTATGACGGTGTTTTCGGCAGAGAGTTCGTGGTGCAAAAGTGCCAGCAGCGTGCTGGCTTTGTCCTGCTGTTTACGTAATGCATTGATTTATATAGGGAAATCTCGCTGATAAAGTCCGCGCATTCTTCGTCCTGAAAAGCCTTGCGGTGGCGTCGGGCCGGGCAACGGCGCCCGGCCAGATTCAGCTTAGTCAGTGACTGCCGGAATGCCCAAAGCCGCCTGCGCCACGCTGGGTCTCATCAAACTCTTCTACCAGTTCAAAGTGTGCCTGCACCACCGGTACCAGTACCAGCTGGGCGATTCGCTCGCCGACGGCGATGTTGAACGCGGTCTGGCCACGGTTCCAGCACGACACCATCAGCTCGCCTTGGTAGTCCGAGTCGATCAGGCCCACCAGGTTGCCCAGCACGATGCCGTGTTTGTGGCCCAGGCCGGAGCGCGGCAGGATCAGCGCCGCCAGGCCAGGGTCGCCAACGTAGATCGACAGGCCGGTCGGAATCAGCAGGGTCTGGCCCGGCTCAAGCACGGTGTCTTCCTTGAGCATGGCGCGCAGGTCGAGGCCGGCGGAGCCCGGTGTGGCGTAGGCCGGCAGTGGGAATTCGTTGCCGATGCGTGGATCGAGGATCTTGGCTTGCAAAGCGTGCATGGAAATTAAACCTGGTTCAGCCGTTGGGCGATAAAAGAGATCAGTTGGCGGGCAATCTTGCCCTTGCTGGTCTGGGCGAAAAGGGTGGCGTGCAGCTCGCGGTCGATCACGCTGCAGGCGTTTTCCTCGCTGTTGAAGCCGATGCTCGGGTTGGCGACATCATTGGCCACGATCAGGTCGAGGTTTTTGTCTTTCAATTTGCGTGCGGCGTAATCCAGCAAATGCTCAGTCTCGGCGGCGAAGCCGACACTGAACGGACGGTCCGGACGCGTGGCGATGGTGGCCAGGATGTCTGGGTTGCGCACCATTTGCAGGAGCAGGCCATCACCGCTTGTAGGATCTTTCTTGAGCTTTTGCGGGGCGACGACTTCCGGGCGGTAGTCCGCAACCGCTGCCGAGGCGATAAACAGGTCGCACGGAATAGCGGCCTCACAGGCCGCCAGCATGTCGCGGGCGCTGACTACGTCGATTCGCGTGACCCGATCAGGGGTCGGCAAATACACCGGGCCGGTGATCAAGGTGACACGTGCGCCTGCCTCGACCGCCGCTTCGGCCAAGGCGAAGCCCATTTTTCCTGAGCTATGGTTGGTGATGTAGCGCACCGGGTCGATGTTTTCCTGGGTCGGGCCAGCCGTAATCAGCACGTGCTTGCCGGTCAGGGCCAGGTGTTGGAAGCACTCGGCGGCGCACAGTGCGAGGTCGGTGGCTTCGAGCATCCGGCCCATGCCAACGTCGCCGCAGGCTTGGCTGCCGGACGCCGGGCCGAACACCTTGAGGCCACGGCTTTGCAGGAGTTGAGTGTTGGCCTGGGTGGCCGGGTCGCGCCACATGGCCTGGTTCATGGCCGGGGCGATGGCGACGGTGGCGTCGGTGGCCAGTACCAGGGTGGTCAGCAGGTCATCGGCAATGCCTTGGGCCAGTCGCGCGATCAGGTCGGCGGTGGCCGGGGCGATCAGCACCAGGTCGGCCCATTTGGCCAGCTCGATATGGCCCATGGCGGCTTCGGCCGCGGGGTCCAGCAGGTCCAGGTGAACCGGGTGCCCGGACAACGCCTGCATGGTCAGTGGAGTAATGAACTCACTGCCGCCGCGCGTCATGACCACGCGCACTTCGGCGCCCTGGTCCAGGAGCCTGCGGACCAGCTCTGCGCTCTTGTAGGCGGCAATGCCGCCGCCAACGCCGAGAACGATGCGTTTCCGATACAGACGCTGCATTGGTTTGCCTTTCCAGTTCAGTGATGCCAGTTCAGTGACGCCTGCGATGCCCCCTCCCCAGGGGAAATCACATGCAAAAAAGAGGGCCTACGATAACACAGCGTCCGCGAGTCAACAGCGGTGCACATGGCGTATAGGGAGAGGGAGCAGGGATGAGTATTCGCGATTGGCCGGCGGCGGAGCGGCCGCGAGAAAAGCTGTTGGAATGGGGCGCGGCGAGTCTGTCGGATGCCGAGCTGCTGGCGATCTTCTTGCGTACAGGGGTTTCCGGCAGGAGTGCAGTGGACCTGGCGCGCCATCTGTTGGCGCAATTCGGCGGCTTGCGCCCGTTGTTGGAGGCCAGTCAGGCACTGTTCAACCAACAATTGGGCTTGGGGCCGGCGAAGTTTGCCCAGTTGCAGGCGGTGCTGGAAATGGCCAAGCGGCACATGGCCGAACGCCTGCGACATGACTCGGTGCTGGAGAGCCCTAAGGCTGTGCGCGATTACCTCAAGGCGATGCTGCGGCATGAGCCCCACGAGATCTTTGGCTGTCTGTTCCTTGATTCAAGGCACAGGGTGCTGGGTTTCGAGGCCTTGTCCCAAGGCACCATCGACGCGGCGATGGTTTACCCCCGGCAGGTGGTCAAGCGCGCCCTGGCCTATAACGCGGCGGCGCTGATCCTTTGCCATAACCATCCTTCCGGCAGCCTTGAGCCGAGCGCAGCTGATCGAAAATTGACCAAGTTGCTGCAAAAGGCCTTGGAAGTGGTGGATGTGCGAGTCCTCGATCACATCATCGTAGGAGACGGCGACCCGTTGTCGATGGCGGAATATGGGTGGCTGTAGAAGCAGCAAATGAACGGGTGAAGCTGCAAGCCTCAAGTGGGCTTGCAGCGTGCAGCTTAGGGCTTGACGCTGACCTTCGAGAAATCCTGGCGCCCGAATGGGCTCACCTGGTAGCCCTCGACATTCTTGCGGGCCAGGGCAAACGCCGTAGGGTGCGCGAGCGGCAGCCACAGTGCCTGCTGCTGGATCTGCGCCTGGGCCTGCTGGTAGAGCTTGCTGCGCACCCCTTGCTCGCTGGTGGTCTTGCCGGCGCTGATCAGCTTGTCCAGCGTTGGGTCGCAGTAGCGGGCGAAGTTGGTGCCGGATTTCACTGCCGCGCATGAGAACTGCGGGGTCAGGAAGTTATCCGGGTCGCCGTTGTCGCCGGCCCAGCCCATGAACAGCAGGTCGTGTTCGCCGGCTTTGGCGCGGCGGATCAGCTCGCCCCATTCGATCACACGGATCTCGGCCTGGATGCCGACTTTGGCCAGGTCAGCCTGCAGCAGTTGGGCACCGAGGTTCGGGTTCGGGTTCAGCAGGCTGCCGGTGGGGCGGGTCCAGAGGGTGGTCTTGAAACCGTCCTTCAGACCGGCGCGGTCCAGCAGTGCCTTGGCCTTGGCGAGGTCCTGCGGGTAACCGGGCAGGTCCTTGGCGTAGCTCCAGGTGTTGGGCGGGTAAGGGCCGTTGGCGGCTTCGGCGGTCCCTTCAAACACGGCTTTGAGGTAGCTGCCCTTGTCGAAGGCGAGGTTGATCGCCTGGCGCACTTCAGGTTTGTCCAGGGGCGGGTGCTGGCTGTTGATGGCCACGAAGGCGGTCATGAAGGCAGCGGTTTTCTCGACCTTGAGCGCCGGGTCTTTTTCGGCCTCGCCCACGTCCAGCGGCTTGGGCGACAGGGCAATCTGGCATTCATCACGGTGCAGCTTCTGCAGGCGCACGTTGGCGTCCGGGGTGATGGCGAAGATCAAGTTATCCACAGCCGGTTTGCCGGCGAAGTAGTCCGGGTTGGCTTTGTAACGCACCACCGCGTCTTTCTGGAAACGGCTGAAGATGAACGGGCCGGTGCCGATCGGTTGGCTGTTGAGCTTTTCCGGCGTGCCGGCCTTGAGCAGTTTATCGGCGTATTCCGCCGGGTAGATCGAGGCAAAACCCATGCTCAGGGCGGCGAGGAAGGTGGAGTCGGCATGGTCCAGGGTAAAGCGCACGGTGAGCGGGTCGAGGGCGTCGATTTTCTTCACCAGCGTCGGCAGTTGCAGCGACTGCGCGTGGGGGAAGCCGCTCTGGGCGATCTTGTGCCATGGGTTGGCCGGGTCGAGCATGCGCTCGAAGCTGAAGCGCACGTCTTCGGCGGTCAGGGTGCGGCTTGGGGTGAAGTAGTCAGTGCGATGGAATTTCACATCCGGGTGCAGCTTGAAGGTATAGGTCAGGCCATCCGGCGAGACGTCCCAACTGTCTGCCAGGCTGGGCACCAGTTTGCCGCTGGTCGCGTCATAGTCCACCAAGCGGTTCATCAGCACATCGGCCGAGGCGTTGGTGGTGGTCAGCGAGTTGTATTGCACCACATCGAACCCTTCGGGGCTGGCCTCGGTGCAGACGCTCAAATTGCTGGCCGCAGAGGCCAGCGGGGCGATGAATAGAGGGGCTAGCAATAGCGGTAGGGCAGCGAGGCGCATGTTCGGTTTCCTTTGCAGATCGAAGGCCCATCTGCGAGTGCAGTCTGGAAAAGTCCTACCGTAGTGGTCTGATAGGTAAATGACTAGCCCATTTTTGGCTGTGCTTTTGCCCCAAATGCTGTTTTGATGGCGCCTCATCGCGTTTCGTCGAGCACTTCACGGTGTTCGCGCGCGCTGTAAATCATTCTGTGCGACGAGCGGTCGGCTATGACAGCGGCCCCTCCTGGCAGCGGTTCAGGCGTCTGTCGCCAAGATTTACGCCAGTAAAAACACGCGGGCTGTTGTTGCACTGGGGTCTTTCTGGTATAAAGCAGCGCTCTTTTCTAGGGGCCCGGTTCCTTCGCTTGTAGGTGTAGCCGGTAAGACCCTAAAGAAACGCGGCGCCTGGCGCCAAATGACTGAGAGATTAAGCGGCCAACCCATGCCGGGTTGGGCATGTGGTTTTAGAGGGCTGAGGCATGTCGAGAGTCTGTCAAGTTACCGGTAAGGGTCCGGTGACTGGGAATAACATTTCCCACGCAAATAACAAAACCCGTCGTCGTTTCCTGCCGAACCTGCAGCATCACCGCTTCTGGGTTGAAGAAGAGAAACGTTTCGTCCGTCTGCGCGTATCCGCTAAAGGCATGCGCATTATCGACAAGCGTGGCATCACTGTCGTGCTGGCCGAAATCCGTGCCGCTGGCAAGATCTAAGGAGCTCTATCATGCGTGAATTGATTCGAATGATCTCTAGCGCCGGTACTGGTCACTTCTACACTACCGACAAGAACAAGCGTACTACCCCGGACAAGCTCGAAAAGAAAATGTTCGACCCGCGCGTTCGCAAGCACGTGATCTACAAAGAAGGCAAAATCAAGTAATTGATTTTCCTCCTTGTGAAAAAAAGCCCGTATCTCACGATCCGGGCTTTTTTTTGCCTGTGATTTGCCGGTCAGGCTTTCTGTTCGAACACCACGTAGATCTTGCGGCAAGGCTCCAGCACTTCCCAGGTGCCGCTGAAGCCGGCGGGGATCACGAAGCGATCACCCGCGCGCAAGGTCTTGGCATTGCCGTCGACATCACGTAGCACGGACACACCTTGCACAATCTCGCAGTACTCATGCTCGGTGTAGTTGACCTTCCATTGCCCGACCTCACCTTCCCACACCCCGGCGCTCATCTGGCCGCACGGGCTGTTGTAGTGGTTGTAGATCGTTTGCTCGGGATCACCCTTGAGGATTTTTTCGGCGGCGGGGCGGTAGCGGTCTGGGGCGGTGTTGGCTTGGCTGAAGTCGACGATGTCCTGGATGCTCATGTGCGTGTCCCGTCTGGCCTGCGGTTGGAGAGCCCAAAGTCTATGTTTATTAAAATGAACATCGCAAGGGCGTTTTCCTACGTTATGTCAAATATATTGAAACATCCCCAGCCGCTGGTTTAGGGTGGCAGCTGCCTTGAGCCGAACAGCTGGCTGGCGGGGCACGCATTCTTTGAGGCTGCCGGGGGACATCGCCTGGCCCTTGTATTCCATAAGAGGAGGACACTCGCATGACCACCCTGACCCGTGCCGACTGGGAACAACGCGCCAAGGATCTGAAGATCGAAGGCCGCGCTTACATTAATGGCGAGTACACCGCCGCTGTTTCCGGTGACACCTTCGAGTGCATCAGCCCGGTCGATGGTCGCCTGCTGGCCACTGTTGCCAGCTGTGACGCCGCCGACGCCCAGCGCGCCGTAGAAAACGCGCGTGCCACGTTCAACTCCGGTGTGTGGTCGCGCCTGGCGCCGGCCAAACGCAAAGCCACCATGATCCGTTTCGCTGCGTTGCTCAAGGCCAATGCCGAAGAGCTGGCGCTGCTTGAAACCCTGGACATGGGCAAGCCGATCAGCGACTCCCTGAACATCGACGTACCCGGCGCGGCGAATGCCCTGAGCTGGAGCGGCGAAGCCATCGACAAAATCTACGACGAAGTCGCCGCCACTCCGCACGACCAACTGGGCCTGGTGACCCGTGAGCCGGTCGGCGTCGTCGGCGCCATCGTGCCGTGGAACTTCCCACTGATGATGGCCTGCTGGAAACTCGGCCCGGCGCTGTCCACCGGTAACTCGGTGATCCTCAAACCGTCCGAAAAATCCCCACTGACCGCCATCCGTATCGCAGCCCTGGCCGTTGAGGCCGGTATTCCAAAAGGTGTGTTCAACGTGCTGCCGGGCTACGGCCACACCGTGGGCAACGCGCTGGCGCTGCACATGGACGTCGACACCCTGGTGTTCACCGGTTCGACCAAGATCGCCAAGCAACTGTTGATCCGCTCCGGCGAGTCGAACATGAAGCGTGTATGGCTGGAAGCGGGCGGCAAGAGCCCCAACATCGTGTTTGCCGATGCACCGGACCTGCAAGCTGCCGCCGAGTCCGCCGCCGGCGCTATCGCCTTCAACCAGGGCGAAGTCTGCACCGCCGGTTCGCGCCTGCTGGTGGAGCGTTCCATCAAGGATAAATTCCTGCCACTGGTGATCGAGGCCCTCAAGGGCTGGAAGCCAGGCAATCCGCTGGACCCGGCCACTAACGTCGGCGCGTTGGTGGACACACAGCAGATGAACACCGTGCTCTCGTACATCGAAGCCGGGCATGCCGATGGCGCCAAGTTGGTCGCCGGTGGCAAGCGCATCTTGGAAGAAACCGGCGGTACTTATGTCGAGCCGACGATTTTCGACGGCGTGACCAACGCGATGAAGATCGCCCAGGAAGAGATCTTTGGTCCCGTCCTGTCGGTGATCACCTTCGACAGCGCCGAGGAAGCGGTCAAGATCGCCAACGACACCGTCTATGGCCTGGCCGCCGCCGTGTGGACAGCCGATATCTCCAAGGCGCACCTGACCGCCAAGGCCCTGCGCGCCGGTAGCGTGTGGGTCAACCAATATGACGGCGGCGACATGACTGCGCCGTTTGGTGGCTTCAAGCAATCGGGTAACGGTCGCGACAAGTCGCTGCATGCGTTCGACAAGTACACCGAGCTGAAGTCGACCTGGATCAAGCTCTAAGCCACACCGCTCGCCAAAGGTGGGGGCTTGCTGTGGTGAGCAGGCTTGCCCTGCGCTGGGCTGCGAAGCGGGCCCGCCGGATTCTCAGTGAACCCGGCGGGGGACAAGCCCCCTCACCACAGCAAGCCACCTCCCACACTGTTTTGTGTGTTCTCAAGAATTATCCACAGGAGCGTGGCAATGCGTTGGGCGACTTATTTCGCCGTCCTGGCCTCGGTACTCAGCGTCGGCCTGGCGCTGGGTGTCAGCATGCCGCTGGTGTCCCTGCGCCTTGAAAGCTGGGGCTACGGCAGCTTTGCCATTGGCGTGATGGCGGCTATGCCCGCGTTTGGTGTGCTGCTGGGCGCCAAGGTCTCCAGTCGCATGGCCTCCTGGCTCGGCACGGCCAACCTCATGCGTCTGTGCCTGTGGGCGGGCGCGGTGTCCATCGGCTTGTTGGCGATCCTGCCCAGCTATCCGGTCTGGCTGGTGTTACGGCTGATGATCGGCGTGATCCTCACCATCGTATTTATCCTCGGCGAAAGCTGGATCAACCAATTGGTAGTGGAGCAGTGGCGCGGCCGGCTGGTGGCTCTGTATGGCTGCAGTTATGCCTTGAGCCAACTGTCGGGCCCGTTGCTGCTGGGCCTGATCGGTACCGACCATGATTATGGTTTCTGGGTGGGCGTAGCCCTGCTGATGGTGGCGCCGCTGTTGCTGTTGGGGCGCTCCGGCGCACCGAGCGCCGAGTCCTTCAGCGTGACCTTCGCGCAACTGTGGCGCTTCTGCCTGAGTCTGCCCGCGATTGCCTGGGCGGTGGCGCTGTTCGCCGCATTCGAGGCGATGATCCTCACGTTGCTGCCGGTGTATTGCCTGCAGCAAGGCTTCACCGCCGAAGTTGCCCTGGCCATGGTCAGCACGGTGGTGGTCGGCGATGCGCTGCTGCAACTGCCCATCGGTGCGCTGGCCGACTACCTGCCGCGACGCACGTTGTTCCTGGGCTGTGCGCTGCTGTTGCTGGCATCGAGCCTGGCCATTGCGCCGTTGATGCACACGCCGCTGATCTGGCCGGTGTGGGTGCTGTTCGGCGCCAGTGCCGGCGGTTTGTTCACCCTGTCGCTGATCCTGATCGGCGAGCGTTACCGTGACGATGCGCTGGTGCGCGCCAATGCCCACGTGGCGCAGTTGTGGGGTATCGGCTGCCTGATCGGCCCGTTGGTTGCCGGTGCCGGCAGCCAGTGGGTCAGCGGGCATGCGCTGCCGTGGCTGATGGCGGCGGGCGCGCTGGGGCTGGTGGTGCTGTTGCTGCGCCAAGGCGCCTTCGGCGCAGCACAGCCAGCCTGACCTGACCTGCAATCGCGTGTGGGGCTTCGTCTTTCTTAGAGCATCCGCTCGAGGCCAACGCTGGTGGCGAACCACGCATTGAAGCGCCGCCACCAGCTGCCCGGCTCGCGGGTCAGGGTGTGCAATTGGCCGTTGTCCTCGGTGACCCACACGATCTGGCCATCCTGCAATTTCGCCTCATAGCTCAAGGCCGGGGCCATGCCTTGCAGCGCCAGGTTACGCACGTGTTCCGCCAGCTCCGGGCTGTCGACCAGCACACCCACTTCGGTGTTCCACAGCACCGAGCGCGGGTCGAAGTTGAAGGAGCCGATAAACGATTTCGTCCGATCAAAAATCATCGCCTTGCTGTGCAAGCTGGAGTCCGAACCACGGAAGGTACCGCGTCGAAACAGGTGTGGGCCGCTGCCGCCGCCGTCCCCGGGTTGGCGGCGCAGCTCATAGAGCTTCACGCCATGTTCCAGCAGGGCCTTGCGGTAGGGCGCGTAACCGCCGTGCACGGCCGGCACGTCGGTGGCTTCGAGCGCGTTGGTCAGCAGGCTGACCGACACGCCGGCGTCGGCGCGCCCGGTCAGGTACACCAGCCCCGGTTGCCCCGGCACGAAGTAGGCCGAGATCATGATCAGCTCGTGGTTGACCCCTTCGAGTTCCGGCGCCAGTTGCGTCGTGAGTAGCAGCCGAGGGTCTGGGTCGGCCTTGGACAGCACCTTGCTCGGCGCATCCCAGAGCGCCTGGTTCCAGGCCCAGATCAGCTCGCGGCGCCAGATGTCCATGCGCGGTTGGGTCTGGTAGGTGCGCAAGCGGTTGTACAGCGCGTGATTCTGCTGGCGCGACTCGGCCAGCGAGGCTTCCAGTCGCACGCGTGCGGCGGCCAGGTCGCCTCGGGTCGGCGCAATGGACACGAAGTCATCAATGGGTTTGCTCAGGGCACTGTTCCAGTACTGGTCGAAACTGTGGCCGAGCTGCTCAGCCACCGGCCCCACGCTGAGCATGTCGATGTCGGTGAAGTTCAGGTTGGGCTCGGCGTCGAAATATTCATCCCCCAGGTTGCGCCCGCCGACGATGGCCACGCTGTTGTCCGCCAACCACAGCTTGTTGTGCATGCGCCGATGCTGCAGCGACAGGTTGAACAAGCGGCCCATGGCCCGTGTCGCGCCGGTGCTGCGCCCGAGGTGCAGCGGGTTGAACAGGCGAATCTCGATCTTGGGGTGGGCGGCGAGGGTGGCGATGATCTGGTCCAGGCCATCACTGGTGGTGTCGTCCAGCAGGATACGCACGCGCACGCCGCGGTCAGCGGCCTTGAGCAGTTCGTCCACCAGCATGCGGGTGCTGATGCCGTCGTGCACGATGTAGTACTGCAGGTCGAGGCTGGTCTGGGCGTTACGGATCAGCTCGGCACGTGCCATGAACGCCTCGCTGCTGTTGGGCAGCAGGCGAAAACCAGAGCGTCCTTGATAGGGCGCGGCCTGGGCCTGGATCGACCGGCCGAACGACGATTGCGCGGCGGGCAGGGCGTCGCTGGGGATGCGCGGTACGCTCACCGTGGCGCAGCCACCCAGGGCCAGGGCTCCCAACAGGAAAAACGGTAATAGCCGTTGAATCATCAAGGGAGTTGCTTCCAGATCAGGGCGGTTGTCGGCATATGACGGCAATTTCCCGCGAAAGGTCAGTCGGCCACCTCAGCGAGCATTTTGCTGGCGGCGGCACCGACCTTGCGCACGGCTTCTTCAATCTGTGCGGTTGGCTTGGCAGCGTAGTTCATGCGCAGGCAGTTGCGGTACTTGCCCGATGCGGAAAAGATGCTGCCTACGGCCACCTGCACGCCTTGTTCCATCAGCACACGGTTGAGCTTCAACGTATCAAAGCCTTCCGGCAGTTCGATCCACAGCATGAAACTGCCCTGGGGGCGACTCGCCCGCGTACCTACCGGGAAATAACGGCTGACCCAGTCGAGCATCAAGTCGCGATTACGTTGGTATTGCGTGCGCATCCGCCGCAAATGGGGCTCGAAGTGGCCGCCTTTGAGAAATTCGGCTATTGCGATCTGCGGCTGCGTGGCGGTTGATCCGGTGCTGATGTACTTCATGTGCAGCACCCGCTCCAGGTAGCGGCCGGGAGCAACCCAGCCGATGCGCAATCCGGGCGCCAGGGTTTTCGAGAACGAACTGCACAACAATACTCGGCCGTCTTCGTCGAAGGACTTGATGGTGCGCGGGCGTGGGTAGCTGTAGGCCAGTTCGCCGTATACGTCATCTTCGATGATCGCCACGTCAAAGCGCTGGGCCAAGGTCAGCAGCGCACGTTTGCGCGCTTCCGGCATGATGTAGCCCAAGGGGTTGTTGCAGTTGGGCGTGAGCTGGATGACCTTGATCGGCCACTGTTCCAGTGCCAGCTCCAGGGCTTCGAGGCTGATGCCGGTGATGGGGTCGGTGGGGATTTCCAGGGCTTTCATGCCCAGCCCTTTGAGGGTCTGCATGGCGCCGTGGAAGCTCGGTGAATCCACCGCGACGATATCACCCGGCTCGCAAATGGCATGGATGCTGGCGGACAGTGCCTCATGGCAGCCGGTGGTGATGACGATATCGTCGGCGGTCAGTTGGCAGCCGGAATCCAATGACAGTCGCGCAATTTGTTCGCGCAATTCCATACAGCCCATGATGTTGTCGTAGTACAGCCCCGGCAAGTCCTGGCGCCGGCTCACACGGGCCAGACTGCGCAGCAGGGGCTTGATCGTAGGTGACAATACGTCCGGCATGCCACGGCCCATCTGTATGACGTCTTTGCGGGGGACGGCGCGAATCAGCTCCAGCACCTGGTCCCATTGCGATATTTCCACCGGGCGCTGGGCGGGTCGACCGATTTCGGGCAGTGCCGGCAGCGCTCGGCCGACCGGCACAAAATAGCCAGATTTGGGTTTGGGCATCGCCAGGCCATTGTCTTCCAGCAATCGATAAGCCTGCTGCACGGTGCTCAGGCTGACCCCGTGCTCCACGCTCAGGGCCCGTACGGAAGGCAATCGATCGCCGGGGCGGTAGAAGCCTTGTTCGATACGTGTACCCAGCAGTTCGGCAAGGTTGACGTAGAGGGTCATGGCGGTCGCTCCCGAGAGACCAGTACAGATAGGGGGAAAATACAGGATTCAGGCGTCCGCAGGCAGTGTCTGTATGGATTTAATAAGGTTAAGTTGAATCTGTAATGCTTTTGCCCCGGCGCTCATGCTTGTCACTCGTAGCAACAAGCAATCGAGGGGCAACACCATGAGCGGTATGAGCGATGTGCGGCTGGCGTTACACAGTCAGGAGTTGGAGGCAGGGCAAGCGCGCGCAACGGCGCCGCGGGATATCAGCCGCTGGAGCCTGTTCTGGCAGCGCCGTCACACGCGCAGGGCGTTGCTGCACCTGACCCGCGAGCAGTTGCGTGACGTCGGGCTGACCGAGGAGCAGGCGCGCCAGGAAGGAGTGAAACCGTTCTGGCGCAGTTGATTCACACCCGCTCTTTGAGCCTGTGCCAGAGCATCCCCAATGCCAACAGTGGCGAGCGCAGGTGCTTGCCGCCGGGGAAGGTGAGGTGCGGCACCTGGGCGAACAGATCAAAGCGCGCCTGTTGTTGGCCACTGATGGCTTCGGCCAGCAGCTTGCCCGCCAGGTGCGTGGCGTTGAGGCCATGGCCGGCGTAGGCCTGGGCGTAATACACGTTGGGTTGGTCGGCCAGTCGACCAATCTGCGGTAGGCGATTGGCGCCGATGCCGATCATGCCGCCCCATTGGTAATCGATTTTTACATCGGCCAGTTGCGGGAACACCTGCAGCATCTTCGGACGCATGTACGCGCCGATGTCCTTGGGGTCGCGACCGGAGTAGTGGCACGCGCCGCCGAACAGCAATCGGCGGTCGGCAGACAGTCGGAAGTAGTCCACCGTGACGCGCTGGTCGCACACCGCCATGTTCTGTGGCAGCAGGTTGGCGGCCTGGGCTTCGCTCAACGGCTCAGTGGCGATGATGTAGCTGCCGGCGGGCAGCACTTTGCCGCTCAGGTGTGGGTTGAGGTCATTGAGGTAGGCATTGCAGGCGAGTACCAGGGTCTTGGCGCGTACATTGCCCTGAGCGGTATGCACGTTGACCTCGGGGCCGTAGTCGATGCGCGTGACTTCGGACTGTTCGAACAACTTCACGCCTAATTGCTGCGCTGCAGCGGCTTCGCCGAGGGCCAGGTTGAGCGGGTGCAAGTGGCCGGAGCCCATGTCGATCATACCGCCCACGTAGCGGTCGGAGCCGATTACGCTGCTCATCTCGCTGGCCTGCAGCAGGCGCACTTCATGGCGATAGCCGAGGCTGCGCAGTTCTGCGGCGTCTTCGGCCAGGCCTTGCAGGTCGCGAGGTTTGTTGGCGAGGTCGCAGTAACCCCAGGTCAGGTCGCAAGGGATCTGAAAGCGCTCGACGCGCTCGCGCACGATCTCCACGGCTTCCAGGCCCATCAGCTTCATCTCGCGCACGCCCTCGGTCCCGATCACCTTGGCGAACTGGTCCAGGCCGTGGCCCACGCCGCGAATCAACTGGCCGCCGTTACGCCCGCTGGCGCCCCAGCCGATTTTGCGCGCTTCCAGCAACACCACGCTGAAACCGCGTTCGGCCAGCTCCAAAGCCGTGTTGAGCCCGGAAAAACCACCGCCTACCACGCACACATCCGCCGTGTTATCGCCGGTCAGTACCGGGTAATCGGGGTGCGGCACGCTGCTGGCCGAGTAGTAGGAAGTGGTGTGCCGGGCGCTGGCGGTCATGGGGAGCATCCCTGTTTGGAAAATTTGACGCAGGATACAGCGGTCGGACGAAGCTGTCTGCGCAGGGCGTTTTGCGTCAGAATCCACGTCTATTCGCCGTTCGGTACGTGTTTCGATGAGTTGCAACAGCCAGAAAATCAGCGCGCTGCGCAGGCAGATTCCTTCGTTCGAGTGCGTTCCCGGTTGCCACGATTGCTGTGGGCCAGTGACGACTTCGCCCGAGGAAATGTCGCGCCTGCCGCGTAAGACGGCGGCCGAGCAGGACGCGGCCATGGACGAGTTGAATTGCGTGCACCTGGGGCCTAAGGGCTGCACCGTGTATGACGAGCGCCCGCTGATCTGCAGGCTGTTCGGCACGACAAAGACCCTGCCGTGCCCCAATGGGCGCGGGCCTGTTGAGCTGATTCACCCGCGGGTGGAAAAACAGATCCATGAATACATGGCCAGCACCCGGCAGGTACTCGTCTAACGGTTGTGCTCGATTCAATCAGGGATCGGCAGGTTCAGGCTCTCCTTCACCTCTTCCATCACGATATAGCTCTTCGATTCCCGCACATGAGGCAGTTTGAGCAGAATATCGCCAAGCAATTTGCGGTACGAGGCCATCTCGGAAATCCGCGCCTTCACCAGGTAGTCGAAGTCCCCGGACACCAGGTGGCACTCCAGCACGTGCGGCAGTTTCAGCACCGCACGACGGAACTCTTCAAAGGTGTCGCCGGATTTGTAATCGAGGCTGATCTCGACAAATACCAGCAAACTGCCCTTTAAATGCTGGGGGTTGAGCCGCGCGTTGTAGCCCATGATGATCCCTTCACGCTCCAGCCGACGCACGCGCTCGGTACACGGCGTGGTCGACAGCCCGACCTTTTCCCCCAACTCCGTGAACGAAATACGTCCATCGGTTTGCAGGATGCGCAGGATGTTGCGATCAATCTTGTCCAGCTCGCGCTTGGTCTGGGTGTTGGTACGCATAGGGGATACGCCTCTGTGAAAAGGGTTTTTGCCGAGAATTGTCGCCAAATATAGGCAGTTATATAGTGAAATGCACTGGCAATTGTTTTTTACACTGCGCTCATCATTGCTCGAATAACACACGTCAGCGGCCATGCCCGCGATGAGGATATAAAAATGCGCGTTCTGGTCTTGGGTAGCGGCGTCATCGGGGTGACCAGTGCCTACTATTTGGCGCGGGCCGGCTTTGAAGTGGTCGTCGTCGACCGTCAACCCGCCGCTGCCATGGAAACCAGTTTCGCCAACGCCGGCCAGGTGTCCCCGGGCTACGCCTCGCCATGGGCCGCACCGGGCGTGCCGCTCAAGGCCATCAAATGGCTGCTGCAGCGTCACGCGCCGCTGGCGATCAAGGCCACCGCCGATATCGACCAATACCTGTGGATGGCGCAGATGCTGCGCAACTGCACCGCCAGCCGTTACGCGGTGAACAAGGAGCGGATGGTGCGCCTGTCCGAATACAGCCGTGACTGCCTCGACGAATTGCGCACCGAGACCGGCATTGCCTACGAAGGCCGCAGCCTCGGGACTACCCAACTCTTCCGCACCCAGGCTCAGCTCGACGGGGCCGCTAAAGACATCGCCGTGTTGAAGGAATCCGGTGTGCCGTTCGAGCTGCTCGACCGCGCCGGCATTGCCCGCGTTGAGCCGGCCCTGGCCAGCGTGACCGATATCCTCGCCGGTGCCCTGCGATTGCCCAACGATCAGACGGGTGACTGCCAGATGTTCACCACCCGCCTGGCCGACATGTGCAAGCAATTGGGCGTTGAATTCCGCTTTGAACAAGACATCCAGCGCCTCGACTACGCGGGCGACCGCATCAACGGCGTGTGGATCGACGGCAAGCTGGAAACCGCCGACCGCTACGTGCTGGCCCTCGGCAGCTACTCGCCGAAGCTGCTCAAGCCGCTGGGAATCAAGGCACCGGTATACCCGCTCAAGGGTTACTCGCTGACCGTGCCGATTATCCATTCGGCAATGGCGCCGACGTCGACCATCCTCGACGAGACCTACAAGGTCGCGATCACCCGCTTCGACAACCGCATTCGTGTTGGTGGCATGGCTGAAATAGCCGGTTTTGACCTGTCGCTTAACCCGCGTCGGCGCGAAACCCTGGAGATGATCGTCAACGACCTTTATCCTCAGGGCGGCGATCTGTCCGCAGCCACCTTCTGGACCGGCCTGCGCCCGACCACACCCGACGGCACGCCGATTGTCGGTGCCACCCCATTCAAGAACCTGTTCCTGAATACCGGCCATGGCACCCTCGGTTGGACCATGGCGTGTGGTTCCGGTCGTTTGCTGGCCGACCTGATGGCGAAGAAAACCCCGCAGATCAGCGCCGAAGGCCTCGATATTTCCCGTTATGGCAACCACCAGGAGTCCGCAAAACATGTCAATCCAGCGCCAGCTCACCAATGAGCGCATGAGCCAGATCGTTGTCCACAGCGGTACCGTGTATCTGGCAGGCCAAGTCGGCGACGACATGAGTGCCGGGATTGAGCAGCAGACCCGTGAAACCCTGGTCAATATCGAGCGTTTGCTGGACCTGGCCGGTACCGACAAATCCAAATTGCTGTCGGTGACGATCTACCTGAAAGACATCGACGCCGATTTCGCCGGCATGAACGCGGTATGGGACAAGTGGCTGCCCAAAGGCGTCGCCCCGGCCCGCGCCACGGTGGAAGCCAAGCTGTGCGAACCGGAAATCCTGGTAGAGCTGTCTGTCGTGGCGGCTTTGCCTTAAACAACGATCCTTCTTCCGGTGCCGAAGCCGTCGGTGGGTGCCGGTTTTTTCTTCACTTTGCTGCCTAGAAGCGTGCCGCCATGCGTCCTGCCCGTGCCCTGATCGACCTCCAAGCCCTGCGTCACAACTACCAACTGGCCCGTGAAGTCACGGGGGCCAAGGCCCTTGCCGTGGTCAAGGCCGACGCCTATGGCCACGGTGCCGTGCGCGTGGCCCAGGCGTTGGAAGCCGACGCCGATGGGTTTGCCGTGGCGTGCATCGAAGAGGCTTTGGAGCTGCGCGCCGCCGGGATTCGTGCGCCGGTGCTGCTGCTGGAAGGTTTTTTCGAGGCCGACGAGCTGCCGCTGATCCTCGAGCACGATTTGTGGTGCGTGGTGCATTCGCTGTGGCAACTGGAAGCGATTGAGCAGGCGCAGTTGCGTACGCCGCTGACCGTCTGGCTCAAGCTGGATTCGGGCATGCACCGTGTCGGCCTGCA
The DNA here is from genome assembly GCF_045037875.1 of Pseudomonas petroselini. NCBI lineage: Bacteria > Pseudomonadati > Pseudomonadota > Gammaproteobacteria > Pseudomonadales > Pseudomonadaceae > Pseudomonas > Pseudomonas petroselini. The sequence continues at coordinate 453,424 of NZ_CP173614.1, read as the reverse complement.
CCCCAAGGATTTCCACGAGGCGTACCAGCGCCTGTTGGCCAGCGGAAAAGTGGCCAAGATCGTGTTGATGAGCCACTTCGCCCGCGCCGATGAGCTCGATTGCGTCAGCAGCGATGAACAAGTCGCGGTGTTTGAGGCGGCGCGCCAGGGCCTTTCGGCCGAGGTCAGCTTGCGCAATTCGCCGTCGGTGCTGGGCTGGCCGAGTGTGTCCAGCGACTGGGTGCGCCCGGGCATCATGCTTTACGGCGCCACGCCGTTTGGCGAAGACCAGGCCCTCGCCGCGCGTTTGCAGCCGGTGATGACCCTGGAATCCAAGGTTATCTGCGTGCGCGAACTGCCGGCCGGTGAGCCGGTGGGTTATGGCGCCAAGTTCATCACGCCAAAACCGATGCGCATCGGCGTGGTCGCCATGGGCTATGCCGATGGCTACCCGCGTCACGCCCCCACCGGCACGCCGGTACTGGTCGCCGGGCAGCGCAGCCAACTATTGGGCCGTGTCTCCATGGACATGCTGTGCGTCGACCTGACGGACGTGCCTCAGGCCGGCCTCGGTGCCACGGTGGAGTTGTGGGGCAAAAACATCCTCGCCAGTGATATCGCCACCGCCGCCGAGACCATTCCCTACCAGATTTTCTGCAACCTGCGCCGCGTGCCAAGGCTCTATTCCGGCGCTTGATCGCCAGGTACGAACCCAACCGCCTGGGATTTAGGCCCAAGTGTTGTAAATACTGAACGCTGTCGCCATGATAACGCTCAATTACAACAAAGCCTGAATCCTAGGAGGCTCCTGCATTGGACGTCGGCGAACGACTGCAATCCATCCGTAAACTGAAGGGTCTTTCCCAGCGCGAGCTCGCCAAGCGCGCGGGTGTCACCAACAGCACCATTTCGATGATCGAAAAAAACAGCGTCAGCCCCTCGATCAGCTCCTTGCGCAAGGTGCTGGGCGGCATCCCCATGTCGATGGTCGAGTTCTTTTCCGAGGAGATCCTCCAGGAAATACCGACGCAGATCGTCTATAAAGCCAATGAGCTCATCGATATCTCTGACGGCGCCGTCACCATGAAACTGGTAGGCCGCGCGCACCCCAGCCGGGCGATTGCATTTCTCAACGAGATCTACCCACCGGGCGCCGACACGGGCGAAGAAATGCTCACCCACGAAGGCGAAGAAACCGGGATTTTGGTGGAAGGTCGCTTGGAGTTGGTGGTCGGTCTTGAAACTTTTGTGCTCGAAGCTGGCGATAGCTACTACTTTGAAAGCACCAAGCCGCATCGTTTTCGTAACCCGTTCGATGTGCCGGCGCGACTAATCAGCGCAGCCACGCCCGCGAACTTTTAAGAATAGAGGCGCCCTGCCAGCGTTGCAGAGGTTCCCGCAGCTGTAATCCGCGAGGCTGAATCTCCCTTTATTTAATAGGGTTGTTTCGGCCAGGCGGGCTAACCGTTATACTTTCGCCGCCTGCGAAACCGTGGCCGCAGGCGTGAATAGCCACCATTGAGGGTGAACGCGTGAACCTAATTATGAAAATGCTGGCTGCACCAGCAACCGTACTGGCCCTATGGGCTGTCAGCGCTCAAGCTGCGACCAACGACGACATTGCCAAGCGCCTGGAGCCTGTGGGTCAGGTTTGCGTCCAGGGCCAGGAATGCAAGGGCATGGAAGTGGCGGTAGCCGCCGGCGGCGGCGCGGCGAAGACGCCGGATGAGATCATCGCCAAGCACTGCAACGCTTGCCACGGTACGGGCCTGTTGGGCGCGCCGAAAATCGGCGATACCGCCGCCTGGAAAGAGCGCGCCGACCATCAAGGCGGCCTGGATGGGATCCTGGCCAAGGCGATCACGGGCATCAATGCCATGCCGCCAAAAGGCACGTGCTCTGATTGCTCGGATGATGACCTGAAAGGTGCGATCGAGAAGATGTCGGGTTTGAAATAAACCAATCTTCGCCAAAAAGCCGCTTACGGGCGGCTTTTTTGTGGCCGCGATTTGTGTTTCAACACTGTTCTTTGCAGCAAAGACCCTGCAAGCTCGGTCCAACCCCTAATCATGGAATGTTCAGGAGGGTCGGATGGTGCAGTTGTGTTCAATCGAGCAAGCAGTTGACGACGTACTGGAACGGTTGCCGGCGCATATCCACATGGGCATGCCGCTTGGCCTGGGCAAGCCGAACCTGTTCGCCAACGCGCTGTACCGGCGCATCGCCAAATTGCCGGAGCGGTCGCTGACGATCTACACCGCCTTGAGCCTGGGCCGGCCAACGCTGGGCGATGGCTTGCAGAAACGCTTTCTCGAACCCTTTATCGAGCGGGTGTTTGGCGATTACCCCGAGCTGGATTTCCTCGCCGACCTGCACAAAGACACGCTTCCAAAAAATATCCACGTACAGCAGTTCTTCATGCAACCCGGCAGCCTGCTCCACAGCGAGTCGGCGCAGCAGGACTACGTCAGCAGCAACTACAGCCACGCCGCCCGCGACATCAACGCAGCCGGCTTGAACCTGGTGGCGCAATTGGTTGCCAGCAGCGCCGAGCATCCTGATCGCCTGAGCCTGAGCTGCAACCCGGATATCACCCTCGACCTGCTGCCCATGATCGCCAAGCGCCGTGAGGCCGGTGAAACCGTGCTGATCGTCGGCCAGGTCCACAGCGATTTGCCCTACATGCCAGGGGATGCCGAGTTGGGCATGGACGCCTTCGACTACCTGCTCGATGAAAAAGACAGCACCACGCTGTTCTCGACGCCGAATATGCCGGTGGGTTTCCAAGACCACTTTATCGGCCTGCATGCCAGCACCCTGGTGCGCGATGGCGGCACCTTGCAGATCGGCATCGGCTCCATGGGGGATGCGCTGACGGCCGCGCTGTTGGCGCGCCAGGCCGACAACGAAGCCTATCGATTGCTGCTGACCGACCTCGATGTGTACCAATGGGCACCGTTGATCAGCCGAGAAGGCGGCGTCGACCCCTTCGCCCGTGGCCTCTACGGTTGCAGCGAAATGTTCGTCAACGGCCTGTTGGTGCTGGCGGACGCGGGGATTATCCGCCGCAAGGTCTACCCGGATGTGGCAACGCAGGAACAGGCTAACGCCGGCACGCTCGACGACGCCGCACAGCCCGACGGCATCTCCATCCACGGCGGATTCTTCCTGGGCCCGAGAAGTTTTTACCAGCGCCTGCAGGAAATGACCCACGCCAAGCGTCTTGAATTCAACATGACACGCATCAGCTACATCAACGAGCTGTACGGCCAGGAAGCACTCAAGCGCCTGCAACGCCTGGACGCACGGTTTATCAACAGCGCGATCATCGTCACGTTGCTCGGTGCCGGCGTCGCCGATCAACTGGAGGACGGTCGCGTACTCAGCGGCGTGGGCGGGCAGTACAACTTTGTCGCCCAAGGCCATGCGCTGGAAGGCGCGCGGTCGATCCTGATTTTGCGCAGTTGGCGCGAGTCGGCGGGGGAGGTCAGTTCCAACATCGTGTGGGACTACGGGCACTGCACGATTCCTCGACACCTGCGGGACATTGTCATCACCGAGTACGGCATTGCCGATCTGCGGGGTCAGACGGATGCCAAGGTGATCGAGGCGTTGCTCAATATCACCGACTCACGGTTCCAGGACGATTTGATCGAGCAGGCGCAAAAGGCCGGCAAGCTGCCCAAGGGTTTCCAGCTGGATCCGCGCTTCGCCGATAACACGCCGGAGCGGCTTCAGGCCATTCAAGCGCGCCATCGTCGGCTGTTTCCGGAGTATCCGCTGGGCAGCGACTTTACGGATGAGGAGCGCGATTTGCTGCGGGCGCTGAACTGGCTCAAGAGCAAGTTCAAGCTCACGGAGATTCTGGAATTGGGCAAGGCGGCGTTGGATGCGCCGGAGCCGGAGGTGTTTCCTGAGCATTTGAAGCGGATGCGGTTGGATAACCCGGAAGGTTTGAAAGAAGATTTATATCAGCGGCTGCTGCTCGCCGGCCTCCAGGCCACCGCACACTAAAAACCAACACAAAACCAAATGTGGGAGGGGGCTTGAACCCGATAGCAGTGGGTCAGCCAACCCATTGGGTGACTGACCCACTGCTATCGGGTTCAAGCCCCCTCCCACACTTTTAACCGTGCCCACACAAGATAGGCGTGGGGCTGCGATTACTCGATGAAGGTGACCACACCACCGGCGAGGGATTTGACCCGTGCCAGGGATTCCACTCGGTATCCCTGCGCATCCAGCTCCGCACGGCCGCCCTGGAACGACTTCTCGATCACAATCCCCAAGCCGGCCACGGTCGCGCCGGCCTGCTTGATGATCGAAATCAGCGCCTGGGACGCCTTGCCGTTCGCCAGGAAATCATCGATCACCAGCACGCGGTCGCTGCTGGTCAGGTGGCGCGGGGAGATCGCCACGGTGCTCTCGGTTTTTTTGGTGAAGGAATACACCGTGGCCGACAGCAGGTTTTCGGTCAGGGTCAGGGATTGCTGCTTGCGCGCGAAGATCACCGGTACGCCCAGGTTCAAGCCGGTCATGATCGCCGGGGCGATGCCCGAGGCTTCGATGGTGACGATCTTGGTGATGCCCGAGTCCTTGAACAGCGCGGCGAATTCGTCGCCGATCAGCTTCATCAGTGCCGGGTCGATCTGGTGGTTCAAAAAGGCGTCGACCTTGAGTACCTGATCGGAAAGCACGATGCCTTCTTCGCGAATTTTCTTATGCAGTGCTTCCACGGAAAGCTTCCTCTAATGGCGCGGTGCGCGCCGAAAGTAGATTAAAAAGTAGTCGATTCTAGCGCTTTAACATCGCGCGTATGTCCGCCAAGGCGGTGTTGCCGCGAACGGCCTTCACCTCGGTGGGGGTGTCGTCATTGCCTTCCCAGGCCAGATCGTCCGGTGGTAGCTCGTCCAGGAACCGGCTGGGGGCACAATCGATGATTTCGCCGTATTGCTTGCGCTTGGCGGCAAAGGTGAAGGCCAGTGTCTGGCGCGCGCGGGTGATGCCCACGTAGGCCAGGCGACGTTCTTCTTCGATGGTGTCGGCTTCGATGCTGGAGCGGTGCGGGAGGATTTCCTCTTCCATGCCCATGATGAACACGTAGGGAAATTCGAGGCCCTTGGACGCATGCAAGGTCATCATCTGCACACCTTCGGCGCCGTCTTCTTCTTCCTGCTGGCGCTCGAGCATGTCGCGCAGCACCAGTTTGCCGATGGCGTCTTCGACGGTCATCTCGCCGTCTTCGTCTTTTTCCAGGGTGTTCTTCAAGGCTTCGATCAGGAACCAGACGTTGCCCATGCGGTAGTCCGCGGCCTTGTCGCTGGAGCTGTTGGTGCGCAGCCAGTTTTCGTAGTCGATGTCCATGACCATGCTGCGAAGGGCGCTGATCGGGTCTTCGCCGGCGCACTGCTCACGCACCTTGTCCATGAAGCGCTTGAAGCGCGATAGGCGATCGGTGAAGCGCGTGTCCAGGTGTTCGCCCAGGCCGATTTCGTCGGTGGCGGCATACATCGAGATCTTGCGTTCAGTGGCGTAGTTACCGAGCTTTTCCAGGGTGGTGGAGCCGATTTCGCGGCGCGGCACGTTGATCACGCGCAGGAAGGCGTTGTCGTCGTCCGGGTTCACGATCAGGCGGAAGTAGGCCATCAGGTCCTTGACTTCCTGGCGTCCGAAAAAGCTATTGCCGCCTGACAGGCGATACGGCACCTGGTGGTGCTGCAATTTCAGCTCGATCAGCTTGGCCTGGTAGTTGCCGCGGTACAGGATCGCGAAATCGCTGTAGGGCCGGTCAGTGCGCAAGTGCAGGCTGAGGATTTCCACGGCCACGCGCTCGGCTTCGGCGTCTTCGTTGCGGCAGCGGATCACGCGAATCTCGTCGCCATGGCCCATCTCGCTCCACAGCTGTTTCTCAAATTCGTGTGGATTGTTGGAGATCAGCACGTTGGCGCAGCGCAGGATGCGGCTGGTGGAGCGGTAGTTCTGCTCCAGCATCACCACTTTCAAGGACGGGTAGTCGTCCTTGAGCAGCATCAGGTTTTCCGGGCGGGCGCCGCGCCAGGCGTAGATCGACTGGTCATCGTCGCCTACCACGGTGAACTGGTTGCGCTTGCCGATCAGCATTTTCACCAGCAGGTATTGGCTGGCGTTGGTGTCCTGGTATTCGTCCACCAGCAGGTAGCGCACCTTGTTCTGCCACTTTTCGAGGATGTCGGCGTGTTCCTCGAACAGCTTCACCGGCAGCAGGATCAGGTCGTCGAAGTCCACCGCGTTGAACGCCTTGAGCGTGCGCTGGTAGTGGGTGTAGACGATGGCGGCGGTCTGCTCCTTGGGGTTGCGTGCGTTTTCCAGGGCCTGGGCAGGCAGGATCAGGTCGTTTTTCCAGGCGCCGATCATGTTCTTGATCTCATCCACGCCGTCGTCGCCTGCGTATTCCTTTTGCATGATGTCGGTCATCAGCGACTTCACGTCGGTCTCGTCGAAGATCGAGAAGCCCGGCTTGTAGCCCAGCCGCGCATGCTCCTTGCGGATGATGTTCAGGCCCAGGTTGTGGAACGTGCACACGGTGAGGCCACGGCCTTCGCCACCCTTGAGCAGGGTTCCGACGCGCTCTTTCATTTCCCGCGCTGCCTTGTTGGTAAAGGTCATGGCGACGATGTACTGGGCGCGGATGCCGCACTGCTGGATCAGGTGCGCGATCTTGCGGGTGATCACACTGGTTTTGCCGGAGCCTGCACCGGCGAGCACCAATAGAGGGCCGCCGACGTAGTTCACGGCTTCTTGCTGCCGGGGATTGAGTCGGGACATACGGAATTCAGGGAGTCGTTATTCAAAAGGGCGGGCATTTTAACAGGCTGGCAGGATTCTGCCCTGTCAGAACGACAGTGTGACGTACCACTCGATCTAAATTTGCCGGTTTTGTTACTTTGCCGCAGGATGTGCGGGTTGTTAGAGACTAATGTTTACAGTTCGCGTGTTTGATGACCCCTATCATTGGTGATTGTCGGGCCGCACGTCATAATGCCCGTCGCCAACGAAATCTTGCAGAGTCTAGGGAGCTAGCTTGTCTACGCCTGTCGAACCCTTGCGTTTGCTGCTGCTGGCCGATGAGCCCGCGTGGGCAGCGTTATTGCGCGAGTGCCTGGCGCCGATGGGCGATGGGGCTGTGCTGATCAGCGCGCCAAACTGGGAGTCCGTGAGCCGTCTATTCGATGACGACCACAGCGCCGTGTTGTTAACCACGCCCAGCCTGCAACCCGGCCCCGGCCGTTGCAGCCTGCCGTGTGTGTTGCTGCTGGAGCAGGAACCGCTGGTGTCGCCCCTGGGTGTCAGCGATTGGCTGGTCCGCGATGTATTGGACGCCGATACGTTGCGCCGCTGCCTGCGCCACGTCCGTGAGCGTGGTTTGCTGGAAAACACGCTGCAACGCCTGGCCGAACAGGACCCGCTCACCGGTATCGCCAACCGCCAGGGCTTTCAGACCCTGCTGGCTGCGCGGCTCGCCGAGAATGACGGGCGCGGCCTGGCGCTGGGCCACCTGGACCTCGATAACTTCCGCCATGCCAACGACGCCCTCGGCCACCAGGCCGGCGACCGGCTGATCCTGCAAGTGGTCTCGCGGCTCAAGAGCCAGCTGGAGGCCGGGGATCAACTGGCGCGCCTGGGCAGCGATGAATTCGCCCTGTTGATCGACACCCGCCGTGCCCCCCAGCGCGCCGAGTGGATGGCCGAGCGCATCACCGAGGTCATGGCCGAACCTTACTGGGTGGATGGTGAAAGCCTGCTGATCGGTTGCAGCCTGGGTGTGGCGCATGCCCGCGCCCGCGCCGGTGCCGACCCATTGATGTGGCACGCCCATATCGCCATGCAACAGGCCAAGAGCACCCAGGGCTGTACCTTTCATATCTTCAACGAGCGCATCAACCGCAACGCGCGCAGCCTGGCCGACCTGGAAAGTGAACTGCGCCGTGCCTTGCGCCGTGATGAATTGGAGCTGCATTACCAGCCGCGCCTGGACCTCGACGATGGGCATATCGTCGGTCTCGAGGCCTTGGTGCGCTGGCGCCATGGCGAGCGTGGCCTGTTGCCGCCCAGCGAGTTCGTGCCCCTGGCCGAGCAAAGCGGCTTGATCGTGCCGTTGGGCTACTGGGTCATCTCCCGGGCCCTGCGCGACATGCAAGACCTGCGCGAACGCGGCCTGCCGCCGCTGCACATGGCGGTCAACCTGTCGTTCCGCCAGTTCCAGGACAGCCAGTTGCTCTCGACCCTCAGCCGGCTGATTGCCGAGCGTGGCGTGGAGGCGCAGTGGCTGGAGTTCGAACTCACCGAAACCGCCGTGATGCGCCGCAGTGATCTGGTCAAGCAGACCATGGACGCCCTCGGCCGCCTCGGTGTGCGGTTTTCCCTGGATGATTTCGGCACGGGTTTCTCTTCGTTCGTGCACCTCAACAGCCTGCCGATTGCCTTGTTGAAGATCGACAAGAGCTTCGTCGGCGGCATGGAAGAGCGCGAGGAAAACCGCAAGCTGGTGCATGCCATGATCAACCTGGCCCACAACCTCAACCTGGAAGTGGTCGCCGAAGGTGTGGAAACGCCGGAGCAGTTGGCGCTGTTGCGGTTGTTCGGCTGTGATCAGGCCCAGGGTTACCTGATCAGCAAGCCGTTACCGTTGCCGGAGCTTGTGGACTACCTGACCTTCGGCAAAAGCCAGCAAGCGCTGCTGGGCTGAGGTGCGAACCCAATCAAAATGTGGGAGGAGGGCTTGCCCCCTTCCACATTAACCGAGCAGGGCTTCTAGTCTGCCTGTGCGGCTTGAAATGAGCCTAGAGGGTCAGGCTCTTGCCGAATCATGCGCTTCATCTTCGCCTCAAATGCCCAGGTCAGGCTCACTGCCGCGCACGCCAGGCCCAGTGCCAGACCCCACCACACGCCGGTCGGCCCCCAGCCCAGGGTGAAGGCCATCAGCCAGGCCGATGGCGCACCAATCAACCAATAGCAGCCCGCGCCGATCAGAAAGGTGGTCTTGGCGTCTTTCAGCCCACGAATGCAGCCCATGGCGATGGTTTGCACGCCGTCGAACAGCTCGAACCATGCCGCCACCGCGAGCAGGCTGACGGCCAGGACGATGACGTCATGGAACGCCGGGTCGTGGTGGTCGATGAGCAGTCCGATCAGCGGATCGGAAAACAGCCATAACACCACGGCAAATCCCAACATCACCGCCGCACCAAATCCTATGCCGACACGCCCGGCCAGGCGTGCCTGCAGTAACTGCCCGGCGCCGTAATGCTGGCCGATGCGCATGGTCACCGCGTAGGACATCCCCGCCGGCACCATGAACGCCACCGAGACGATCTGCAGCGCAACCTGATGCGCGGCCAACTGTGTGCTGCCCATGGTGCCCATGCACAACGCCGCAAAGGCAAACAACCCGACTTCAACGGCATAGGTGCCGCCAATCGGCAGGCCCAGGCGCCACAGCTCACGCAGGTACTGGGTATTGAGGCGCAGCAGGCCGGTGCTGAGCGGGTAGGCTGCATAGGCACGGTTCCTGTGGATGTACCCCATCAGCGCCAACGCCATGCCGTTGGCTACGACGGCGGTGACCAGGCCGATGCCCATCAGGCCCAATTTCGGCAGGCCGAACATGCCTTCGATCAACGCGTGGTTGAGCAGGTAGTTGGCCACCGCGCCGCCGAGGCTGATGACCATCACCGGCTTGGCTTTGCCAATTGCGCTGGTGAAGCCGCGCAAGGCCATGAAGCTCAGGAAACCGGGCAGGGCGAATGGCAGGATCGTCAGGAATTGCCCGGCCGAGTGAACATTGGTTTCGGTCTGGCCAAACATCAGCAGCAACGGCTTGAGGTTCCACAACAGCAAACCGGCCGCCAAGGCCATCAGCCAGGCCAGCCACAGCCCGGCCTGGGTCAGGCGGGTGGCGCCCTCGATATCGCCCGCGCCTTGACGGATGGCCACCAGGGTACCGACGGCGGCAATCACACCGATGCAGAAAATCGACACGAACGAATAGCTCGCCGCGCCCAGCCCACCGCCGGCCAGGGCTTCGGGGCTCAGACGGGCCATCATCAGGGTGTCGGTCAGCACCATCAGCATGTGCGCCAACTGTGAGGCAATCAACGGCCCTGACAGCCGCAGAATGGCCCAGAGTTCGGTACGTGCCGGATGCTGCATGATCATCACACTCGAAAATTCGCAGGGGTGGGGAAGGGTGGATTCTCGGCGCTCTCAGTGCATTGCACAAAGGGATAAATGCGATCGCTCGCATGATTAAAACTCATGCTGGCTTGATTCTGGTAGGGTTTGCGCATTGCGCTGTCGGAGCTTTTCCTATGTCCCGCCGTCTTCCTCCGCTTTATGCCTTGCGTGCATTTGAAGCCGCCTCTCGACACAACTCCTTCACCCGCGCGGCGGAGGAACTGTCCATTACTCAAAGTGCGGTGAGCCGGCATATCCGCACGCTGGAAGAGCATTTCGCCTGCCGCCTGTTCCAGCGCAGCGGCCGCACCTTGCAGCTCACCGAGGCCGCGCGCCTGCTGCTGCCCGGCGTGCGGGAAGGCTTTGCCGCGCTGGAACGGGCCTGTCATACCTTGAACGCTGAAGATGACATCCTGCGTATGAAGGCGCCGTCGACCCTGACCATGCGTTGGCTGCTGGCGCGGCTCAGTCGCTTCCGGGCGCTGCAGCCGGGCAATGAGGTGCAACTGACCAGCGCCTGGATGAGTGTGGACGAGGTGGACTTCAACCAAGAGCCGTTCGACTGCGCGGTGCTCCTGAGTTACGGGCATTTCCCGGCCGACTGGGAGGCCAGTTATCTATTCCCGGAATTGCTGATCCCGGTAGGCGCGCCGAACCTGCTGGAAGATGGGCCCTGGGATGCAGCACGCCTGGCCACCGCCGAATTGCTGCACCCCACCCCTGACCGTCGCGACTGGCGCAATTGGTTGGAACGCATGGGGTTGTCATCCCAAGTGTCGCTCAAGGGTGGGCAGGTATTCGATACGCTCGAACTGGGCATGATCGCCGCCGCGCGGGGCTATGGCGTGTCCATGGGCGACCTGTTGATGGTGGCCGAAGACGTGGCCCAAGGGCGGTTGAGCCTGCCGTGGCCAACCGCCGTGGCCAGTGGCGAAAATTACTACCTGGTATGGCCGAAAACCCGCCCCGGCGGCGAGCGTTTGCGGCGCTTGGCGGAGTTTCTCCAGGCAGAAGTCAAGGCCATGGCGTTGCCCGAGGTCGAACGTCTCGATTGAGTGCCGGCAGGCCGCTCTTGCAATCGTTTGCGCGATGTCCCGGTGATTCGCTCAAGTATTGGCTCTGCCCTCCGAAGTAGGTGTGTTGGAACCATCGTGCACCAACGTTACCCACTAGATAATTTGCCGAGTAGCGCTATGAGATCAGGATGATCCTGGCCTCGGCCAGGAGCCATCATGTCTCAACCTCGCGCCCGGATCGCCTCCCAGCTTGGTATCGCGTTAGCTGTGATCCTTGCTGTTGCCATTGGTGGCAGCACTGTTTTTGCCCTGCGTTCGCTCGACACCGCCAACCTCGCGACCCGTGAGGAACACTTGGCCAGCGAGGCGCGCTTGCTCGCCGACCAGCTCAATACGTTTCACAGCACCTTGCGTGAGAGTACACAGCGCCTGACGGGGCTTTTCGAGAAGCGCTTCAGTGCCGGCTTGCGCGTGCAGGCGGACCAACCTGTTGCCGTCGCGGGTGTACAGACCCCGAGCTTGTACCTGGGCAGCGATCTGCTGAACAACAACTTCGATAAAGTCGACGAGTTCAAGCAGATGTCCGGCGGTGTGGCGACGGTGTTCGTGCGCAGCGGCGATGACTTCATCCGCGTCAGCACCTCGCTGACCAAACAGGACGGCAATCGCGCCATCGGCACTGTGCTTGACCGCAATGGGCCGGCCTATTCGCGTGTGTTCAGTGGGCAGACTTACATCGGCCGCGCAGTGTTGTTCGATCGCTCCTACATGACTCAATACAGCCCGGTGCGCGACGCCAGCGGCAAAGTCATTGCGGTGCTGTTCATCGGTTTTGACTACACCGACGCGCAGAATGCCCAGTTCGAAAACCTGAAACGCTTCCGTATCGGCCAAACGGGTTCCCTGGCGTTGCTGGACGAGCAAAAGCGCTGGCTGGTACCACCGGCCGGCGTGCAGGCGCCGGACCAAGCGGTGCCGGTAATGTCGGACCTGGCCAAGACCCCCGGTACGGGGCGCTTCTGGGCGGATAAAACCGAGGACTTCTACAGCGTGTCGGTGCCCTTCGAAGGCGGGCCGTGGGCTGTGGTCGCAAGCATGCCCAAAGCGGAGATTCGCTCGGTGACGTGGGATGTCGGCATTCGCCTGGTGATCGGCAGCGTGCTGGCCATGCTGCTGGCCGTCGGCGCAACGGTCTGGCTGCTGCGCAGCAAACTCGCGCCGTTGAGTGACCTTGTACGCCAGGCCGAAGCCTTGGGCGCGGGTGATTTGAGCGCGCGTCTGAACGTGTCCAGCCATGACGAAATCGGCCAGTTGGCACGCAGCTTCAATCAGATGGGGGAAGCGCTGTCGACCATGGTCTCGCATATCCGCAAGGCGGCTGAAGAGGTCAACAGCCGCGCCCAGGCATTGTCCGGTCTGTCCGGCGGTGCCTACGAAGGCATGGAGCAGCAGTCCGGCGAGATCACCAGCATGGCCGGCGCGGTAGAAGAGTTCAGCGCCACGTCGTTGAACATCGCCGACAACATGGGCGCCACGGAACGCCTGGCCCAGGAAAACGCCCAGCAAACCCGTATCGGCCGTAACTCGATGCAAGAAGCCTCGTCGTCCCTCGAACATATCGCGACCTCGTTGAACAGCACGGCCACGGTGATCAACACCCTGGGCCAACGCTCCCAGGAAATCGGTGGGATCGTCGGTGTGATCACCTCGATCGCCGAACAGACCAACCTGCTGGCGCTCAACGCTGCCATCGAAGCCGCCCGGGCCGGTGAGCAAGGCCGGGGTTTCGCCGTGGTCGCGGACGAAGTACGCAACCTGGCTTCGCGCACCCGTCAGGCCACCGACGAGATCTCTGGGATGATCCAGAGCATCCAGCACGAAACCGGCAACGCCATCAGCACCATGGAACACGGCAATGCGCTGATGCAGGAAGGCCTGTCACGCAACGCCGACGTGGCGTCAGCGTTGGCACGTATCGACGAGCAAAGCCGCTCGGCCGGTCAACAGTTCGCGGCGATCACCACCGCCACCCAGGAGCAGAGCAGCACCGCGACCTTGCTCAGCAGCAATTTGCAGAGCATTGCGCTGGCCAACAGCGAGCAGCGCGAAGTGGTGTCGAACCTGGCGATCACCGCCAAGGAACTCGAAACCCTGGCGGCGGGCTTGCGGCATGAGGTGGATCGGTTCCGCTGAAACCGGCCCTTCAGGCGCAGTTGATCAAGTGTGGGAGCAAGCCCTCTCCCGCATCAGGTTCTGCGCCAGGCTCAAGTGATCGCCGCCGGTCGGTATTGCAAGGCTTCCTTCAGATGGTCGCGCGTGATGGCATCTACCTGCTCCAGGTCCGCCAGGGTCCGCGCCACCTTGAGCAGCCGATGCGCCGCACGCAGCGACAGAGTCAATCGCTCGCAGGCGGTCTCCAGCCAGCCTTCATCGACCTTTGCCAGCGTGCAGTGACGGCGTAGCCCAGGCAGGTCAAGGAAGGCATTCGCGCAGCCCTGACGCCGCAACTGGCGCTCCCGTGCCTCGGCTACCTCTGCCGAGGCCTTCGCTGTGTTATCGCCGGCCTGCTGGATTGGATTCAGCGCAGTGGTTTCCCGAGCAACGGTCAGGTGCAGGTCGATGCGATCCATCAACGGCCCGGACAGCTTGTTGCGATAGCGCTGAATTTGCTCCGGCGTACAGCGACAGCGCCCACTGGGTTCACCCAGGTAGCCGCAGGGGCAGGGGTTCATGGCCGCCACCAGTTGAAAGCGCGCCGGGAAACTCACTCGGTCACGGGCGCGGGAGATCACGATATGCCCCGACTCCAAGGGTTCACGCAGTACCTCCAGCACTTTGCGATCAAATTCCGGCAGCTCATCCAGGAACAGCACCCCGTGATGGGCCAGGGTGATCTCCCCCGGCTGCGGTTTGGAGCCGCCTCCCACCAGCGCTGGCCCTGAGGCGGAATGGTGTGGCTGGCGAAACGGCCGGTGCGGCCAATGGCTCAGCGGCGCCAGGCTGACGACCGACTGAATCGCAGCCACTTCCAACGCCTCCTGTTCACTCAGGGGTGGCAACAACCCCGGCAGTCGGCTGGCGAGCAACGTCTTTCCCGTGCCCGGCGGCCCACTGAACAGCAGGTTATGCGCGCCCGCCGCTGCGATCAGCAGCGCGCGCTTGGCCGCCAGTTGGCCCTGGACTTCACTCAGGTCTGGATACGGCTTATTCAAGTACAGCAAGCCGTCGGACTTATACGGTTCAATCGGCACATGCCCATTCAAGTGCGCCACCACCTGCAGCAAGTGATCCACCGCGATCACCTTCAACCCTGAAGCCAGGCACGCCTCCTCGGCATTCGCCCGCGGCACTATCAGGGTACGCCCGGCCTTGCGTGCCGCCAATGCGGCCGGCAACACACCTTTCACCGCCCGGACTTCACCGGACAGCGCCAACTCCCCAAGGCACTCCACGTCATCGAGCATCAGCGCCGGCACCTGCACGCTGGCGGCCAGGATCCCCAGGGCAATCGCCAAGTCAAAACGCCCGCCGTCTTTGGGCAAGTCGGCGGGCGCGAGGTTGAGGGTGATGCGGCGGGACGGGTATTGAAGCGCGGAGTTGAGGATCGCGCTGCGCACGCGGTCCTTGCTTTCCTTGACCGCCGTTTCCGGCAAGCCCACCAGCGTCAGCGACGGCAGACCATTGGCCATGTGCACTTCGACGGTGACGGCAGGGGCTTCGACGCCGATCTGGGCGCGGCTGTGGACAATGGCGAGGGACATGCTCGTTCCTTGAAAGGGAGGGCCGCTTGCTGCGGCTTTTCAAAGGTAGTCGAGGGAGTGCAGGTGCAAGGGAGCAGACTTTTACAGGACGTATCAACGTGCAAAGGCGCTGGGGTAGTTGGCCAGGTAGGCATCGTTGGGTCGTGTGTCGGGGGCGCGCATGAACGTGCGCAAATCAGGGGTCAGGAACACCCGCAACGACGTGATGCTCAGCGCGATGCCTAACTGAGCGATCTGGCCGCTCATGGCGAAACTGCTCCCCAACAGTGCAAAGCCCGCCGCGACGCAGAGGTTGCGAGGCACTCGGTTGGCGAGCCAGCCCAGGATCGGCCCGAGCAGAATGGGAATGGACGACAGCATGCTTTTGGTGCGCAGTGCCAGGGAGACCTGATCGTCGTCTGCAAACAGCGGAATGATCGACGGTTGCAACGGGTCGCGTACGCCGGCGACGGCGCTGCTGAGCAGCATCACGGCCCCGACGCTAGCGGATAGAGCAACCATCAACAGCGCGGTCAGCAGGCTGGCCATGGAGGCCGGTTATTCGCCTGCTGGCGTCAACCGCGCTTCAAGCTCCGCTACCTTCGCCTCCAGGCTCTCCAGGCGTGCGCGCGTACGGGCGAGCACCACCATCTGGCTGTCGAATTCTTCCCGGCTGACCAGGTCGAGCTTGCTGAAGCCGCTCTGCAGCAACGCCTTGAACTGGCTTTCGATTTCATTGCGGGGCAGTGGGGTGTCACCGCTGAACAGGCGAGAGGCGTGGCCGCTCAGGGCGTCGAGGAGGTCTTTGGGCGCGAGCATGGGAAATATTCCGGAAAACTGTTGGCCGGCAGTGTATCACGCAGCGTCTATAGTCTTTTTCGTGACCCGGGCGCACGCTTTTCGCGCAGGGGGCTGGGCGGCGGCGCACTGTTTTTGTGCGCATTGTGGTCGCCAGCACCGGCGCTGGGTCGGCATAAGTGGGCAAAGGACTGATTTCAGTGATTTTTACGGAGCTGGCAAGGTTTCTGCTTAGACGATCATGACCCATGCACTGATGCAGTCGCTGTGACGAATGCAGTGCGCCGACGGATCAGGGGTACAGGTTTCGTCACCAGTGGTTCGCTGGCGTCGCAAAGGCAAATGCCGAGGCGACGATGCGTTACAAAGCCAGGCACTGCGCTTAGACTTGAGACGGGTTTGTTTTCCTGGGGCAAGTCCACCAATTCGGGAGAGAGTTTTCATGAAGCTAGTCACTGCCATCATCAAGCCGTTCAAGTTGGACGATGTACGCGAGTCGTTGTCCGAGATCGGCGTGCAGGGCATTACCGTTACTGAGGTCAAAGGCTTCGGTCGGCAGAAGGGTCACACCGAGCTGTACCGCGGCGCGGAATATGTGGTCGATTTCCTGCCGAAGGTGAAGATTGATGTCGCCATTGACGACAAGGATCTTGACCGGGTTATCGAGGCGATAACCAAGGCCGCCAACACCGGCAAGATTGGTGACGGCAAGATCTTCGTGGTCAATCTGGAACAGGCTATTCGCATCCGTACCGGCGAAACCGATACCGACGCAATCTAAGCCGCCAAACCCCAACGCCCCAGGAGAAAACAATATGACTCTGCGTAAATTCGCAGGGCTCGGAGCCCTGTTGTCCATCGTAATGCCAAGCCTGGCCATGGCGGCAGACGAAGTGGCTGCTCCAGTCCTCAATTCCGGCGACACCGCCTGGATGCTGACCGCCACCGCCTTGGTACTGTTCATGACTATCCCGGGCCTGGCGCTGTTCTACGGCGGCATGGTTCGTTCCAAAAATATTCTGTCGGTGATGATGCAGTGCTTCGCCATCACTGGCCTGATCAGCATCCTGTGGGTCGTCTACGGTTACAGCATCGCGTTCGATACGACCGGGATGGAGCAGGGCGTCGTCAACTTCAATTCCTTCTTCGGCGGCATGGGCAAGGCGTTCCTGGCGGGCGTTACCCCGGCCAGCATCACCGGGCCTGCGGCGCTGTTCCCGGAAGCCGTGTTCATCACCTTCCAGATGACCTTCGCCATCATTACCCCGGCGCTGATCGTCGGTGCTTTCGCCGAACGCATGAAGTTCTCGGCGATGCTGATCTTCATGGCTATCTGGTTCACCCTGGTCTATGCGCCGATCGCGCACATGGTCTGGAGCGGTAACGGTGGCCTGATGTGGGACTGGGGCGTGCTGGACTTCGCCGGCGGCACCGTGGTTCACATCAACGCCGGTGTGGCTGGCCTGGTGGCGTGCCTCGTGCTCGGCAAGCGCAAAGGCTTCCCGACCACGCCAATGGCCCCGCACAACCTTGGTTACACCCTGATCGGTGCCGCCATGCTGTGGATCGGCTGGTTCGGCTTCAACGCCGGTTCTGCCGCTGCCGCTAACGGCACCGCCGGCATGGCGATGCTGGTCACCCAGATCGCTACCGCTGCGGCGGCGTTGGGTTGGATGTTCGCCGAATGGATCACCCACGGTAAGCCAAGCGCACTGGGCATCGCCTCGGGTGTGGTGGCGGGTCTGGTTGCCATCACTCCGGCTGCTGGCACCGTGGGCCCGATGGGCGCGCTGATCATCGGCCTGGCGGCGGGTGTCGTGTGCTTCTTCTGCGCAACGACGCTGAAACGTAAACTGGGCTACGACGATTCCCTGGACGCCTTTGGTGTACACGGTATCGGCGGTATCCTCGGTGCGATCCTGACCGGTGTTTTTGCTGCACCATCGATGGGTGGCTTCAACGCTGCGACCACTGATATCGCGGCCCAGGTCTGGATTCAGTGCAAAGGCGTCGGCTTCACCGTGATCTACACGGCCATCGTGACCTACATCATCCTCAAGGTGCTGGACATGGTCATGGGCCTGCGGGTCACCGAAGAAGAAGAGGCTGTCGGCCTCGACCTGGCACAACACAACGAGCGCGGCTACAACTTGTAAGTACGCGAAAAAAAGATGCCCGGCTCGCCGGGCATTTTTTTGCCTGGCGTTTGTCAGTCATAACAAGCTGTACCGGTTTTCGCCTCAAGTTTGTGATGGGGCGCACACGGCACTTTTCTGCGTGCGAATGTCTTACAGCCATGTAGGCGTATTCGGCACTTTGTTTTTTCCCAGAGCGCGCTAGAATGCGCGCCGATGGGCGGAGAACTGTATGTGGCAACAGACCCTGATTACTCTGCGGGCCAAGCCCCGGGGCTTTCACCTGGTGACCGATGAGTTGCTGGCCGGCTTGCCTGAATTAAAGGCCTGTCGCGTGGGCTTGTTGCATCTGTGGCTGCAGCACACCTCGGCTTCGTTGACCGTCAACGAGAATGCCGATCCGGCGGTTCGCCGTGACTTCGAACGTTTTTTCAACTCGCTGGTGCCGCAAGGCCTTGCAGGGTTCGAACACAACGACGAAGGTCCGGATGATCTGCCGGCGCACTTCAAGGCCAGTCTCCTGGGCTGCCAGCTGAGTTTGCCGGTGAAGGCCGGCCGCTTGGCGATGGGGACCTGGCAAGGTGTTTATCTGGGCGAGCACCGTGATCATGGCGGTGCTCGTAAAGTCCTCGCCACCTTGCACGGTGATGGGGCATAAGCCACTGGTTATCCGGTGGATGTTGATTTTTTTCCCGCCGCCGTCGACAGAGGGTGAAGCTGGGCTATAACTAATCTGCTTTTCGCAAGTCATGAGGTAGAACATGAGCGACGATGATCTGGAAAACGACGAACTCGAAGTAGGTGACGAAGACGACACCGAAGAAGGTCTTGAAGCGGCGGCGGAAGACGTTGCTGACGACGACGGTGGCGATGATGCACCTGTTCCGGCTGCCAAAGGCAAAGCCAAGGCAGCGGTGTCGGTAGATGAATTGCCGAGCGTTGAAGCCAAGAACAAAGAGCGTGATGCCCTGGCCCGTGCGATGGAAGAATTCCTCGCTAAAGGCGGCAAAGTGCAGGAAGTCGAGGCTAACGTGGTGGCAGACCCACCGAAGAAGCCGGATAACAAGTACGGCAGCCGACCTATCTGAGGTCAGTCACCTGCTTGTAAGAAAAAGCCCGCCGTCGCTGCGGGTTTTTTCATGCCTGGAGGTCACTGGCGATAAAAAATGTGGGAGGGGGCTTGCCCCCGATAGCGGTGTATCAGCCAACGAATATATTGGCTGACCCACTGTAATCGGGGGCAAGCCCCCTCCCACATTTTGACCTGCGGTATTACTTCCAGCTGCGCAGCAGTTCCGGCAGTTCCGTCAGGCTACGAATTTCTGCATCCGGGCGCTTTTGCGCCTCCCAGGCTTTACCCGTCGGGTTAAACCACACCGCCCGCAGCCCGGCCTGTTGCGCCCCGGCAATGTCATCGCCTGGATGATCGCCCACATGCACCGCCGCCCCGGCCTCCACGCCACCGCGCTGCAACGCCTCCTGAAACAAGCGGGCATCCGGCTTGGCGATGCCGATATCTTCGGCGCGCAGGGCAAAGTGAAAGTAATCCGCCAG
Source organism: Pseudomonas petroselini (assembly GCF_045037875.1). NCBI lineage: Bacteria > Pseudomonadati > Pseudomonadota > Gammaproteobacteria > Pseudomonadales > Pseudomonadaceae > Pseudomonas > Pseudomonas petroselini. The sequence continues at coordinate 433,990 of NZ_CP173614.1, read as the reverse complement.
ACCCACGCGCTGCACATCAGCATTGCCGTTGGTGATCACCCCGAGCAAAAAGTGCTGGCGCAGGGCTTGCAACATCGGCTCGGCTTCCGGGAACACCGTGAGCTGGTGTCGCGCGTGAATGAACGCCTCAAAGCACACATCCGCCATTTGCGTGGCTTCAGGCTGTGGATAACCGGCTTCTTCAAACGCATGCATCAACACCCGGTGGCGCAGGATGCTGATGCGGTGTTTGAGTTCTGGATGACGTTGCAGCACCTGCTGGCGCAGGCTGGCGAAATGCTCCAGGGGCAGGTCGCCGACCTTGGACGCGTTTGCCGCCAGCCATTCGCGCATCGACGCCTCGGCGCTGATGATGACAGGTACGTTGTCCCAGAGCGTGTCGTCCAGGTCGAAGGTGATCAGCTTGATACTCATGAGTCGCCGCCCTTGATGCGTTTGGCCCGTGGATGGGCGCTGTCATACACCGTTGCCAGGTGTTGGAAGTCCAGGTGGGTGTAGATCTGTGTGGTCTTGATGTCGGAGTGGCCGAGCAGCTCTTGAACCGCGCGCAGGTCCTGGGACGATTCCAGCATATGGCTGGCAAAAGAGTGTCGCAGCATGTGTGGGTGCAGGTTCTGCCCCAACTCGCGCTCGCCGGCTGCCTTGACCCGCACCTGAATCGCGCGTGGCCCCAGGCGGCGGCCTTGTTGGCTGACAAACACCGCGTCATCCGCCGGGTTGGTCAGCAGGCGCAGCGGCAGCCACAGCTGCAAGGCTTCCCGCGCTTTGCGGCCCACCGGCAGGACGCGGGTCTTGCTGCCCTTGCCGAGCACCTGCACCAGGCCGTCGGCGAGGTCCAATTGATCCAGGTTCAAGCCGGTCAGCTCTGACAAACGCAAACCCGAGGAATAGAACAGCTCCAGGATCGCCTGGTCGCGATGAGCGAGGAAGTCGTCCTCGACGGCGCCATCCAGCAATTGCAGGGCGCGGTCAGTGTCCAGGGTCTTGGGCAGGCGTCGCTCACCCTTGGGCGGCGACAGGCCGTTGGCCGGGTCGTGGTCGCAGAGGCCTTCACGGTTAAGGTAGTGATAGAGCCCGCGCACCGCCGAGAGCAGGCGCGACAGGCTGCGCGAGGACTGGCCGGCCTGGTGCAGGCGCGCGATCAGGCTGCGCAGGCTCTGGATATCCAGGGCCTTCCAGCTGCTGATCTGTTGTTTCTCGCAGTACGCCAGGACCTTGTTCAAGTCCCGTCGGTAGGCTTCCAGGGTATGGGGCGACACCTGGCGCTCGTTGCGCAGGTGAGCGCAGTAAGCGTCCAGTTGCCGTTCCATCGCTAGCGCACCGCGCGCAGGGCGGTGGTGAAGCGCGGCAGGACGCGGCCCAGCACTTCGGCGATGTAGGTCAGGAACAGCGTGCCGACTGAGCTTTTATAGTGCTGAGGATCACGGCTGGCGATGGCCAACACGCCGTGCAGGCCCTGATGGCTGAGGGCGACCACGGCGGTGGAGCCGATCTGCTTGCGCTGTTCAGCGCCAAACAGGAAGTCCAGCTCATGCTCACGCAAGGTGCCGCTGATGGTCTTGCCTTCGGACAGCAGCCCGCCGATGGCGGTTTGTGCATCGCTGCCGCTGACCCAGCGACCCACCGGCATCGGGTTGTCGCTGAACAGGATCAGGCTCACGAATGGCACCTGGAAGTCCTGACGCAGGCTGTCTTCCACGGCGATCACCGTTTCTTCCAGGCTGGTGGCGTCCATCAGGGTCAGAATCAGGCGACGGGTTTTCTCGAACAGGCGGTCGTTGTCGCGGGCGACGTCCATCAAGTGCGAGAGCTTGTGGCGCATTTCGATATTGCGCTCACGCAGGATCTTCATCTGCCGCTCCACCAGCGACACGGTATCGCCGCGTTGATGGGGGATGCGCAGTGCCGGCAGCAACTCTTCGTGCTCGACGAAGAAGTCCGGATTAGCCTCAAGATACGCCGCGACGGTAGCGGCCTCCAGGCTGTCGCTCGGGATTGCTTGTGCGGGTACTTGAGGCTTATCGGTCATTGGCTTGACTCACTCATAGACGGACCTGTCCTTCGTATACGCGCGAGGCCGGCCCGGTCATCATCACCGGGTGGCCAGGGCCTGCCCACTCGATGGACAAGCGTCCACCGGGCAGGTCGATCAGCAACGGCGAATCCATCCACCCCTGGCTGATCGCGGCCACGGCAGCGGCGCAAGCACCGGTACCGCAGGCCTGGGTTTCGCCGGCGCCGCGTTCCCACACACGCAATTGCGCGCGGGTACGGTCGATCACCTGCAGGAAGCCCACGTTGACCCGTGCCGGAAAGCGCGGGTGGTGTTCGATCTTCGGCCCCCATTCATGCACGGGCGCGTTGTTGATGTCGTTGACGCGCAGCACCGCGTGGGGATTGCCCATGGACACGGCGGCGATGTCGACGGTCTTGCCGTCGACGTCCAGCGCATAGCTGACAGCCTGCTCGGTGGCCTCGAACGGAATGTCCGCCGGCACCAGGCGTGGCGCGCCCATGTTGACGCTGATCTGGCCGTCGCTGCGGATATCCAGCTCGATCACGCCGCTCTTGGTCTCGACGCGGATCTGCCGTTTGGCGGTCAGGCGCTTGTCCAGCACAAAGCGCGCGAAGCAGCGCGCGCCGTTGCCGCACTGCTCCACTTCGGAACCGTCGGAGTTGAAGATCCGGTAACGGAAATCCACCTCCGGGTTGCTTGGCGCTTCGACGATCAGCAATTGATCGAAACCGATGCCGGTGTGACGGTCGCCCCACTGTTTAGCGTGTTTGGGCAGGATATGCGCGTGCTGGCTGACTAGGTCGAGGACCATGAAATCATTGCCCAGCCCGTGCATCTTGGTAAAACGCAGCAGCATGGCTTACTCCGGCAGCAGGCTTTCGCCAGCATACAACTCGGCTACCGTCTCGCGGCGACGCACTTCGAACGCTTGATCACCGTCCACCAGCACCTCGGCGGTACGCCCGCGGGTGTTGTAGTTGGAACTCATGACAAACCCGTAGGCACCGGCCGAATGCACGGCCAGCAGATCGCCTTCTTCCAGGGCCAGCTGACGATCCTTGGCCAGGAAGTCGCCGGTCTCGCAGATCGGACCGACGATGTCATAGGCGCGGACTTCGCTGTTGCGAGGCGTCACGGCGGTGACATTCATCCAGGCCTGGTACAGCGCCGGGCGGATCAGGTCGTTCATCGCCGCATCGACGATGGCGAAATCCTTGTGTTCGGTGTGCTTGAGGTACTCGACCTGGGTCAGCAGCACGCCCGCGTTGGCGACGATATAACGGCCCGGCTCGAACATCAGCGTCAGGTCGCGGCCTTCGATGCGCTCGCGCACGGCTTGGATATAGTCGGCAATCAGCGGCGGCTCTTCATCACGGTAACGCACGCCCACACCGCCACCCAGGTCGATGTGGTGCAGGTAGATGCCGCATTCGCCCAGGCGGTCGATCAGCGCCAACAGGCGGTCGAGCGCATCCAGGAACGGAGGCAGGCTGGTCAGTTGCGAGCCGATATGGCAGTCGACGCCCAACACTTCCAGGTTCGGCAGTTGCGCGGCGCGGATGTACACGTCTTCGGCGTCGGCAATGGCGATGCCGAACTTGTTCTCTTTGAGACCGGTGGAAATGTACGGGTGGGTACCGGCGTCGACATCCGGGTTGACGCGCAGGGAGATCGGCGCACGAACGCCCATCTCGGCGGCCACCACTTGCAGGCGCTCCAGCTCGTCGGTGGATTCGATGTTGAAGCAGTGCACGCCGACTTCCAGGGCGCGACGCATGTCTTCGCGGGTCTTGCCGACACCGGAGAAGACGATCTTGTCAGCCTTGCCGTCGGCAGCCAGTACACGTTCCAGCTCTCCACGGGAGACGATGTCGAAACCAGCGCCCAGGCGCGCCAGGACATTCAGTACGCCCAGGTTGGAGTTGGCCTTGACCGCATAGCACACCAGGTGCGGCACGCCATCGAGCGCGTCGGTGAAGGAGCGGTACTGGGCTTCGATATGCGCACGCGAGTACACATAGGTCGGGGTACCAAAGCGCTCGGCAATCGCGGACAACGCCACGCCTTCCGCGAACAGCTCGCCGTCCCGGTAGTTAAAAGCGTCCATGGAGTACCCTTATTCGTAGGTGTCGTGCTTATGCGCTTTGGAAGGTTTTTGCGACGATTGCGCCTGTTCATTCGGGTCTTTGCTGTCATCGGGCAGGTACAGCGGGCCTTTTTGACCACAGGCACTAACGAGGCAAGCGACCGCGACGAGCGCAGCAAGGGAAGAGATCAGGCGCTTCATGGCGAAATCCTTGAATATGCATTAATTGCGCCCGAGTATACCGACCACCCGCCAGCTTGCCTATGCGCCGGAATACCCGTCCGGCGGGGCTTTGCCGAGACAGTCGGGAAGCGGACTACGCTGGTTGAGGATATTTCACGCCGTCAATCGCGTTGAAATCGGTATCCTTTGCAATCGGCGGGGCTCGCCCGTATCGTGCGGCGCTTGAGCAAAACCAGACACTTTTGAGGTTGCCACAATGAGTTTGACCGAAGCCCGTTTTCACGACCTGGTGGATTCGACCCAGCAGGCGCTGGAAGATATTTTCGACGACAGCGGCCTGGACGTGGACCTGGAAAACTCGGCCGGCGTGCTGACCGTCAAGTTCGAGAGCGGCCAGCAGTTGATCTTCAGCCGCCAGGAGCCGTTGCGTCAGCTGTGGCTGGCTGCGCGTTCCGGCGGCGTTCACTTCGACTACGACGAAGAAAGCGGCAAATGGCAGTGCGACAAGAGTGAAGAGCTGCTGAGTGAAATGCTCGCGCGCCTGGTCAGCGAGTACACCGGCGCCGACCTGGATTTCGACGAGATCTGACCGTGACCCAGCCTGCACCTGTCCGCCCGCCCAAGCCGCTGTTCAGCAATGTCAGCCCGGCGGTGCCGTCACCTTGTATCAGTTTGTGTCGCCTGGACGAGCAGAAAGTCTGCCTCGGCTGCTTCCGCCACGTGGAAGATATCCGTGAATGGCGCTCTGCCGATGATGCCCGGCGCCGGGTGATCTGTGCCGAGGCCGAGCAGCGCCGGGCCCACGCCTGAGGCCGTCTTGTTTATTTGTGACGCTGTGGTAGTGTCCGGGTACGCCTCAACTCATCGAGGCCCGTGAGAACCCCGCCTTTTCCTGGCGGGGTTTTGCTTTTTTGTGCAGAAAAAAGGAGTCTGCCTCAATCATGACCGCACCTTCCATCATTCTTACCCGTCTCGACGTGCAGCGTCTTGAGCAACTGATCGACCGTGTAGGCGAGGACTCGCCGGGTGTCGAAGCCCTTCAGCACGAACTCGACCGCGCCGAAGAAGTGGTTGGCCACGATGAAGTGCCTGCAACGGTCGTGACCATGAATTCCAGTGTGCATTGCCGCGAGCAAGGCAGTGGCAAGGACTACCACCTGACGTTGGTTTACCCCAAGGACGCCAACGCCGACGAAGGCAAGATCTCGATCCTGGCCCCGGTGGGCAGTGCGTTGCTCGGCCTAAAGGTCGGCCAGCATATCGATTGGCCTGCACCGGGCGGCAAGACCCTCAAGCTCGAACTGCTGAGTGTCGAAGGCCAGCCAAAAGACGGCGGTGCCTTCTCGCTTTAGGTGCCTCTCGCTTTAAAAGGCAGCGTGCTAAATCTGGCTCAGCGCCTCGTTGAGCGACAGCTCCAGCTCGGCCTTGTAACGCAGGTACAGGTTGCTCGGGCTTTGCACATCGCCGAGCAGGCCGGACAGGTCCAGGTCAGTGATGTAGCAGCGGTAACGCTCGGTCTCCCGGCGTTGCCCGACGATTTCCTGGGCGACCACTGCAAACAGCTGGTCGCCAAATTCCAGCTCGGAAAACTCCCGCTGATTGCAGTACAGGGTAATACCCACCTGACCCGGCGCCGCTTTGCCGATAATCGCCTGCACGTCATAAAACGGTTTGTTTGCCGGGTTCAGCGGCGCCGGTCGAGGCTCGATGCCGCGCGCGCGACCGCTGCCCGCAGGTAATAGTTGGTAATACAAGATGTGCGCCGCGCCCAGCGGCTCTTGCGGGTCCAGCGGCGACAACGCGTCGCGGCGATAAATGATCGACTGCAAAAAACGCTGCAAAGGCGCCAACAGGCTCTGTTCATCATGGAACGGCAAGCGCTGCTGCCAGAGCGCGTTGAATTCATCCAACACATACAGCTCGGCGAAGCCTTCGTTGACCCGGTAGAACACCTGCACGCTATCGGCCTGGCCCATGGGCAACAGCAGCGCCAGGTCGTGGTCTTCCAGGGCCATGGCGTCCAGGTGCAGCGGGCTGTAGCTGGCCAGTTCTTCGCTGAGGTAGGCGATCAGCGCATCCTGGGTCGGCAACGACACGTGGGTGGCTTGGCCCGGCATCAGTTCCATCACGTGATAGTGCTGCTGCACCTGGAGCAGATAGCGGTGGTTGCCCTGGCCCAGCAGCAGGTTCTGCGCGGTGTCGAAGATCTCTCCCACCCGCTGCGCAATGAATTGCGCACGGTTGTGGCAGAAGCAGCGCACTCGCAGGCGTGGCAGGTGGTCCGGCGGTAACTGGTTGAGGTAATCGCGCAGGCAGTCGAGCAAGGCGTGGGGGCCGTCATAGCGGCTGACCATCACCTCGTTCCAGCTATTGAGCGTGACCTGGTCCAGGGTCAGCACCAAGTTATCGCGCACACCGGCATAGCTCAGGGAATCGGTGCGCTCGGTGGTCATCAGGATATTCAGGTCACGGTGATGCTTGAGTGGGTCGACGCCGACGTTGATCAGCAGCAACACTTCTTCGGGGACTGCCGAGCGCAGCAAGCGGTCTTCATCCACGCTGGCCAGGGGCAAGGCGACGGTTTGTTGCAGGCTGCCCAGCAGGTTGAACAGCTCGAATTCAGTCATGTCGCTGGTGCCGGGGTGCAAGGCCAGGCGCGTGCTGCTGTCGATCACGCCGTTGCGATGGCACCAGGTGAGCATTTCCAGCAGATCGCGGCTGCGTTTGATCGGCGCGAAATGCTCCCATTCCAGGGCTGTCAGGTTACCGTTGTACAGGCCCCAGTGGTGCTGGCCCGGCTCCTTGCGGTTGGGCGATTGCACCAGGGTCAGCGTGTCTTCGGCCAGGTCCGGGGCGATGCCGGGGTTGATGAACTCGACTTTGCCGGCCTTGCGCTCGAACGCGGCGTACAGGCGCCGCCCCAGCACATTGAGGTCGCGTTTGTTGATCAGGCTGACAGTCTGTTCGGTGCGGGCGAACTGGGTCAGGAAGCGATAGCTGTAATTGAGCTCGCTGACCAGCGCCCGACGCTCCGAGGCTACCTGGCGCACTTTCCATTGGCTGCGGCTGTCGAGCAGCGTCAATTGGCGCTGGTCCCAGCCCCATTCGTGGGCCAGACGCTCCAGCAGCAGCCGTTGCCAACTGGTGGTGCGCTGGCCGGCGCTGAGCTTGCGGTTGACCTTCAGGTACAGCGCGCGTCGCACCAGCTCCAGGCGCTCGGGTTCATGGCGGGCCTTGAGGTATTCCTCGATACGGCGGTACACCACGATGTACGGGTCTAGCTCATCCAGGTCCATCTGGTTGGCGAATACCGCACGCTTGAAGCGCAGGCTCAGGCAGTGCACGTTCGGGTGTTCGCTGGCGTAGACCTCGGTCAGCAGCAGCTTGAGCACGGATTTGTAGGGCGACTCGATGCCCTTGAACAATTGCCACAGCCCGGCGCCGATGAATTCGCCCGGGGGAATGCGTGCCAGATGGCCGAGGTCCAGGGTTTCATCGGCACGGATAAAACGCTTGGAAATCAGCGTGTGGGTGAACTCGGCATAGTGGGTCTCTTCGTACACCGGCACCAGCCACCAGATCGGCGTACGCCCGGCGAGCCAGATGGCGGTGCGGTAGAACTCGTCCAGCAGCAGGTAATGCTGGGTGGTGCCGCAGTCATCGGAGCTCAGTTGCGTGTCGCGCTCGCCGAGTACAAAGCGTGTCGGCTCGATCAGGAAGAAGTGCGCCTCGGCGCCCATGGTCAGGGCCCAGGCTTCCAGCAACTGGCATTTTTTGCGCAGTTCGGCCAGTTCACTCTCACTCAGGTCGGCGGCGTGGCAGACCCACACATCCATGTCGCTCTGGTCGGCTTGGGCCAGGGTGCCAAGGCTGCCCATCAGGAACAGGCCGTGGATCGGTCGCGGCGGGTTGCCGTGGCGTGGCTTGTAGGAGAACGAGCGGGTCAGGCGCTGGGCTTCCGCCAGGGCTTGGATGTCGGGTTCGAAATTCGACAGGCCTGCCGGCGTGCTGCCCGACACATAACCGGGCAGCAGCGGGTGGTTGACGTGGAAGAACAACGGCAACAGGGTCAGCACGCTTTGCTGGCGGGGTGTCAGCCCCTCGACGGCCCGGGCCATACGCCCTTCGTTGAGGGCCATGAAACGCGCGCGCAATTGAGCCAGCACCTTGCGGTCGATGCCTTCGTCCAGGTCGGGGCGGATTTCATGGGTGCGGGTCATGTCGAACTCGGTGGCTCGCAGGGCCCGACGTGGGCGGCCGTGTAGGAGTTTACAGCCAGTAGCGTAGGAGGTTTAGAGGGAAATAGATTTTGACGTCAGAATTTTCGCACTTCCACAGCAACGCCCCCGGAATCCGCAAGAGGCGGACTCCATGGGCGGTATAGGTATCAGGCGGCTTCTTTGGTAGTGGCAGTGGTCAAGATAGTCAGCAGGGTCTGGGCCTGCTCTGCGGCGTCCCGGCCAAGGCTGGTCAGGTAGCCCCCGTCCGGTTGGTCGATAAGTCCTTTCGCGTGGAGGCGTTTGGCAGCGGCGATGGCAGTAGGCGCGGCGGTCTGGTGGACTTTCAGACCTTCTTTGGTGCTGTCCAATGGGAAGAGTACAAGGATTTCCAGTTCGGCAACCAACTCAGGGGTATACGACATAAGGACTCCAGACTTTCTAAGAATTTATTAGAGGCTAGCAGGCCATAAGGTGAACGCACTTTGCCGAACTGTCCAGTAGGAGCAATTATTGCTTTTCAGGCGGCAATTCCGGCAAGGCGCGCAGTGCAGTTTCATACCATTCGGTATTGAAGGCACGGTCTTCTTCCAGCAATGCGTCGATCTCGACAGCCAGCACGTGAGCCATCAGTTGCAGGATCTCTTCACGCTCGTAGCCCACCAGGGTCAGCTTGTTGAACGTGGCCTTGGCCGCTGGTGGGTTTTCGCTTTCGATCTGGTTCTCGATCGCTTCGATCAGGGTGGTTTCGGCGAATTCTTCTTCGTCGTTGTCGATATCGGTCGGCTCGCTCATGGCAGGCTCCTCAAGGAAAGGGCGCCAGTCTACCCCCATTCAGGCGGGTGATGCTGCTGGCACGGCCAGGCGGGGGGCGCTATAACGCTTGCAGCCAACCCCGCACACGGCCTGGAGGCTTTGCGATGCTCAAGCTTTACGGATTTTCGGTCAGCAACTACTACAACATGGTCAAGCTGGCGCTGCTGGAGAAAGGGTTGCCGTTCGAAGAGGTGCCCTTTTATGCCGGGAAAACCCCAGAGGCCTTGGCTGTCAGCCCGCGCGGCAAGGTGCCGGTGCTGGGCGTGAAGCAGGGGTTTATCAACGAGACCAGCGTGATCCTCGAATACATCGAGCACACCCAGGAGGGCCGTGCGCTGCTTCCGGCCGAGCCGTTTCAGCGTGCTCAGGTGCTGGCGTTATGTCGCGAGATTGAGCTGTATATCGAACTGCCTGCCCGTGCATGTTTCGCCGAGGCGTTTTTTGGAATGCCGGTGGCGGAGGCGATCAAGGAGAAGTCCAAGGCCGAGTTGTTGTTGGGTTTTGGTTCGTTGGGTCGGCACGGCAAGTTCGCGCCGTATGTGGCGGGGGAGAGCTTCACGATTGCGGATTTGTATTTCATGTACAGCGTGAACCTCGCCTGTGCGGTGGGCGAGAAGCTGTTTGGACTGGATATGCTGGATGGAATGCCGGCGGCCAAGGCGTTGCTGGAAAGGTTGCATGCCATGCCCAACGCCCAGAAAGTGGCGGCAGACAGGGAGGCGGCGATGCCGGCGTTTATGGCGATGATCGCGGCCAAAAAGTGATCAAGTGTGGGAGGGGGCAAGCCCCCTCCCACATTTTTCAGCGGCTAGCCAGTAAGGCCTGGCCGCGCACGACGGCTGCCTTCACCTGTGCCGGCGCAGTCCCGCCCACATGATTACGGGCATTTACCGAGCCTTCCAGGGTCAGCACGGCAAACACGTCCTGCTCGATCTGGTCGCTGAACTGACGCAGTTCTTCCAGGCTCATTTCCGCCAAGTCCTTGCCGGTGTCCACGCCGTACTTCACCGCGTGACCAACGATTTCGTGGCAGTCGCGGAACGGCAGGCCACGGCGTACCAGGTAGTCCGCCAGGTCGGTCGCGGTGGAGAACCCGCGCAGCGCCGCTTCACGCATGATCGCGTGCTTGGGCTTGATCGCCGGGATCATGTCGGCAAACGCGCGCAGCGAGTCGCGCAGGGTGTCGGCGGCGTCGAACAACGGCTCCTTGTCTTCCTGGTTGTCTTTGTTGTAGGCCAGTGGTTGGCCTTTCATCAGGGTCAGCAGGCCCATCAAGGCGCCGAATACGCGGCCACTCTTGCCACGCACCAGCTCGGGCACGTCGGGGTTTTTCTTTTGCGGCATGATCGAGCTGCCGGTGCAGAAGCGGTCCGGCAGGTCGATGAACTGGAATTGCGCGCTGGTCCACAGCACCAGCTCTTCGGAGAAGCGCGACAGGTGCATCATCGCGATGCTGGCGGCGGCGCAGAATTCGATGGCGAAGTCACGGTCCGACACACCATCCAGCGAGTTACCGCCGACGGCGTCGAAGCCCAGCAATTGCGCGGTGTACTCGCGGTCGATCGGGTACGTGGTGCCGGCCAGCGCGGCGCTGCCCAATGGCATGCGGTTGGCGCGCTTGCGGCAGTCCACCAGGCGTTCATAGTCGCGACTGAGCATTTCGAACCAGGCCAGCAAGTGGTGGCCGAAGGTCACGGGTTGAGCGGTCTGCAGGTGAGTGAAGCCGGGCATGATGGTGTCCGACTCACGCTCGGCCTGTTCCAGCAGGCCTTTCTGCAGGCGGGTGATTTCGCCCAGGATCAGGTCGATTTCATCACGCAGCCACAGACGGATATCGGTGGCGACCTGGTCGTTACGGCTACGGCCGGTGTGCAGTTTTTTGCCGGTCACACCGATGCGGTCGGTGAGGCGGGCTTCGATGTTCATGTGCACGTCTTCCAGGTCGACGCGCCAGTCAAACGTGCCGGCTTCGATCTCGCCACGGATGGTGTTGAGGCCGTCGATGATGCTGTCGCGCTCGGCGTCGGTCAGCACGCCGACCTTGGCCAGCATCGTCGCGTGGGCGATGGAGCCCATGATGTCATGGCGGTACAGGCGCTGGTCGAAGGTGACGGAGGCGGTGAAGCGGGCGACGAAGGCGTCGACGGGTTCACTGAAGCGGCCGCCCCAGGACTGGTTGGTCTTGTCGGTGCTCATGAGTTCGCTCGTGATCTGCTTATAAGGAGACTGGGAAGTATGCCGGCGATAATAACAGGGTTGTCCGCAGAGGCGGTGCTGCGGGTGGTCGGCATTTTTATTTGCGCAATGGATGGCTAAGTGCCTTGCCGCCGACCGCGTCGAGGACGAGACTGGTGCAGAGGCTTATTGAAACGATATTTGACGATTGAGCAATGTCGTCGCAGCGAGCGTCTACAGTTGGACTGATAGTGTGTGAATGCACCAAAGTCCGGTGATGCGGTCAGAACCCGGACTATCCATTTGAAAGGGGGGATTCGGATTGTGTATCAGCAAACCCTACGACAATGCCCGAAGGCAGCAGGTCTTGGGCGCTATTGAACAGGTCCGGGTAAATATGGGTGCCACTCTCAGGGCACTTTTTGCCGCTCGCGCTAGTCTTAGCGTGGATCGCTGTGACGCAAGTCACCGCACCTGTCTACGCTATCCTTGTGCGAGACTCACGCAGGAATCCAGCGCAATATGAATGTCCTGATCGTTGATGACGAACCCCAAGCCCGCGAGCGACTGAGCCGTTTGGTCAGTGAACTCGAGGGTTATGCAGTACTAGAGCCGAGCGCCACCACGGGCGAAGAGGCGTTGACGCTGATCGACAGCCTCAAGCCGGATGTGGTGTTGCTCGATATCCGTATGCCAGGCCTTGATGGCCTGCAAGTTGCCGCCCGATTGAGCGAGCGAGAGTCACCACCCGCCGTGGTGTTCTGCGCAGCCGGTGAAGAGTTCTCTGCGGAGATGCTTGAAGCCAGTGGTGTCAGCTTCCTCACCAAACCGGTGGCGGGCGAAACCTTGCTCAAAGCCCTTAAAAAGGCCGAGCGACCAACCCGCGTCCAGCTTGCTGCCCTGACTCAGCCTGCCGCCCAAAGTGGTAACGGGCCGCGCAGCCATATCAGCGCACGCACACGCAAAGGTATCGAGCTGATCCCTTTGGGCGAGGTGGTTTATTTTATTGCGGATCACAAGTACGTGACCTTGCGCCACCAAGGCGGTGAAGTCTTGCTCGATGAACCGCTCAAGGCCCTTGAGGATGAATTCGGCGACCGCTTCGTGCGTATCCACCGCAATGCGCTGGTGGCCCGCGAGCGAATCGAGCGCCTGCAACGTACGCCTCTGGGGCATTTTCAGTTGTTCCTCAAAGGGCTTAACGGCGATGCGTTGATCGTCAGCCGACGCCATGTCGCCGGCGTGCGCAAAATGATGCAGCAGCTTTAGCCCGAGGCGTGGCGAGGTCTGCATTCGTTATCCCGGTGCGACGTGGCCAGGGAGGCCGCGCACTTGCTGATACAAATCAAGGCATATCTGCCTGAGCTGTTATTATCTGCCGTATCTATTCAGTACGGATTGATCCATGTCCTCTCGCGAAATCCGCATCGCCACCCGTAAAAGCGCCCTGGCCTTGTGGCAGGCCGAATACGTCAAAGCACGCCTGGAGCAGGCTCACCCCGGCCTCAAGGTGTCCCTGGTGCCCATGGTCAGTCGCGGTGACAAACTGCTCGACTCGCCACTGTCGAAAATCGGCGGCAAGGGCCTGTTTGTCAAAGAGCTGGAAACCGCGCTGCTGGAAAACGAAGCGGACATTGCCGTGCACTCGATGAAAGACGTGCCCATGGACTTCCCCGAAGGCTTGGGCCTGTTTTGCATCTGCGAGCGTGAAGACCCGCGTGATGCGTTCGTTTCCAATACTTACGCGTCCCTGGATGCGCTGCCTTTGGGCAGCATCGTCGGTACGTCGAGCCTGCGCCGCCAGGCACAGTTGCTGACCCGCCGCCCGGACCTGCAGATCCGCTTCCTGCGCGGCAACGTCAACACCCGCCTGGCGAAGCTGGATGCGGGTGAATATGACGCGATCATCCTCGCAGCGGCTGGGCTGATCCGTCTGGGTTTCGAAGACCGTATCACTTCGGCCATCAGCGTCGAGGACAGCCTGCCTGCCGGTGGGCAGGGCGCCGTCGGCATTGAATGCCGTACCGCCGACACTGAGATCCACGCCCTGCTCAAGCCCCTGGATCACCACGACACTGAAGTGCGCGTCACGGCTGAGCGTGCCCTGAACAAGCACCTCAACGGTGGCTGCCAAGTGCCGATCGCCTGCTACGCCGTGCTCGAAGGTGAAAACCTGTGGTTGCGTGGCTTGGTCGGAGACCCGGAAGGCGGCAACCTGCTGACCGCCGAGGTCCGTGGTCCGCAGTGTGACGCTACGGCGTTGGGTATCCAGGTGGCGCAAGCGCTGCTGGAGAAGGGCGCTGGTGCGATTCTGCAGAAAGTCTACGGCGAGGCCGGCCCGCAGTGACCGAATGGCGTGTGCTGCTGACGCGGCCTGCCGAGGAATCGATGGCCCTGGCGGCCTCGTTGTCCGAAGCCGGTATTTTCAGCAGCAGCTTGCCGTTGCTGGACATCGAGCCGCTCCCCGTCACACCTGAACAACAAGCCGTCTTCCGTGACCTGGGTCGCTACTGTGCAGTAATCGTTGTCAGCAAGCCGGCCGCGCGCCTTGCCGTGCAGCAGTTGGGTCAAGCCTGGCCGCATCTGCGATGGTTCAGTGTCGGTGCCGCCACCGCGCAGGTACTGGCCGAACATGGCCTTAACGTTCAGTATCCCCCTACAGGCGATGACAGCGAGGCCCTGCTTCAATTGCCTGCTTTGCGCGAGGCTATCGCACCCCCACACGCCCGAGTCTTGATTTTGCGGGGTGAGGGTGGTCGGGAGCTGCTGGCGGAGCGTTTGCGCGAGCAAGGTGCTAGTGTCGACTATCTGGAGTTGTATCGCCGTTTACTTCCGGCCTACGACGCCGGTGTACTGATGCAACGCATCCAGTTGGAACGCTTGAACGGGCTGGTGGTCAGCAGTGGACAGGGTTTTTTACACCTGCAAGCCCTGGCTGGCCCCGATTGGCCACAGGTGGCGCAGCTGCCGTTGTTCGTGCCTAGCCCGCGGGTCCAGGAGATGGCGCGGGCCGCCGGCGCAGAAAAAGTTGTGGATTGTCGCGGTGCGAGTGCCGCGGCTTTGTTAGTGGCGATACGGAGCTATACCGTTCCCACTCTCTGAAACGCAAAGGACGGATACGTGAGCGAAACAGCCTTGCCTAAAGATGAAACCCAACCCGCACTTGATGCGCCGGTTGCGTCACCGGTCACCGCGCCGCGCCGTGGTAATGGCCTGGCAATCGTCGCCCTGTTGCTCGGCGCCGCGGGTGTTGCCGCCGGTGGTTGGGGGATCTGGCAGGTCCGCGCCCTGCAGGCCAGCAGCCAGCAGCAGTTGGGCCAGGTGCAGACCCTCGATGACCAATCCCAGTCCCTCAAGCAAAGCCAGCAACAACTGGCTGCGCGGCTGGCGCAGTTGCCGGGTGCGGATGAGCTGGAAGAGCGCCGTCGCCTGGTCGCCCAGTTGCAGGGTGATCAGCAGCGTCTGAGCCAGCGCCTGGAGACGGTGCTCGGGTCCAGCCGCAAAGACTGGCGCTTGGCCGAGGCCGAGCACTTGATTCGTCTGGCGAGTCTGCGCCTGTCTGCCCTGCAGGACATCAACAGTGCCCAGGCGCTGGTCCAGGGGGCCGACGAGATTCTTCGCGAGCAAAGCGATCCGGGTTCCTACGCCGCCCGTGAGCAATTGGCCAAGAGCCTTGCCGCGCTGCGCAGCACCGAGCAGCCGGACCGCACCGGGCTGTACCTGCAATTGGCGGCCTTGCGTGACCAAGTCGTGCAACTGGCGGCCATTGCCCCCGAGTATCAACTGACCGATCCTGCTTCCGAGGGGCGACCGACTACCGATACGCAAAGCCGTTGGAGCCAATGGTGGGAGCAGATTTCCCGTTACTTCCGTATCGACTTCAACCCCGACGATAACATTCGCCCACTGCTGGCCGGCCAAGGCCTGAACCAAGTGCGCCTGGCCCTGAGCCTGGCCCTGGAGCAAGCCCAATGGGCGGCGCTCAATGGCGAGTCGGCCGTCTACAGCCGCTCGCTGGGCGAGGCGCGCAGTGTGTTGCAGGACAACTTCAATCAGGACAACCCGCAGAGCAAGGCGATGCTGGCGCGTATCGCCGAACTTGAGCCGAAGGCGGTATCGGTGGTGACGCCGGACCTGGCCGCGAGCCTGGCTGCCGTGCAGGCTTACCTTGAGCGTCGTCATCTGTCTGCCGACGAAGCCAAGGCGGCGGCGACGTCGGCGAAGCAGGAGTAGAGCCGATGAAGCGTTTCTATGTGATCCTCGTGCTGGCGATTGCAATCGCGCTGGCACTGGCTGTAGGCATTTCGAAACACACCGGCTACGTGCTGATTACCTACCCGCATGTGCTGCATTACGAGTCGAGCCTGTGGGCGACGCTGGTGGCGGTATTTGCCGTCGGTTTGGCGATCTACCTGATCCGGGTGCTGTTGAGCCTGATTACCACCTCCGGCGGCGTGGTCAACCCGTGGTCGCGGCGTAACCGCAGCCGTCGTGTACAGGTCGCCATCGAGCAAGGCCAGATGGACCTTGCCGAAGGCCGTTGGGCCAGTGCCGAGCGCCACCTGCACCGTGCCGCCGAGGCCGAGCGCCAGCCGCTGCTGTACTACCTCGGCGCGGCGCGTGCCGCAAATGAACAGGGGCGCTACGAAGAGTCCGACGGCTTGCTGGAGAGAGCGTTGGAGCGTCAGCCTCAGGCCGAGCTGGCGGTTGCCTTGAGCCATGCGCAATTGCAACTGGACCGCGGTGATACGGACGGCGCACTGATCACCTTGCAGGCGATGCACGAGCGCCATCCTCATAACGCCCAGGTCCTGCGTCAATTGCAGCGCCTGCATCAGCAGCGCGGTGATTGGTCGTCGGTGATCCGCTTGCTGCCCGAACTGCGCAAGGACAAGGTGCTGCCCGCCAGCGAGCTGGCCGAGCTTGAGCGTCGCGCTTGGGGGGAGAACCTGAGTCTCGCAGCCCAGCGCGAAGAACAGGGCGAAGCAGGCTTGCAGTCGCTTGAGCGGGCCTGGCAACAACTGACGTCCGCTCAGCGCCAAGAACCGCAACTGGTCTTGGCCTACGCCGAGCAACTGCGCCAGTTGGGTGCTGACACCCAGGCCGAAGAAGCGTTGCGTGGCGCGATCAAGCGCGGCTACGACAGCCACCTGATCCGACTGTACGGCCTGTTGCGCGGCAGTGATCCGGCCCGGCAGTTGAAGTTTGCCGAAGGTTGGCTCAAGGACCACCCCGGTGATGCCAGCCTGCTGCTGACGCTGGGTCGCCTGTGCCTGCAAAACAGTCTATGGGGCAAGGCGCGGGATTATCTGGAAAGCAGCCTCCAAGTGCAGCGCAATCCTGAGGCCTGTGCCGAGTTGGCGCGCTTGTTGGCTCAACTGGGTGACACCGAGCGCAGTAACCAGCTGTTCCAAGAGGGGCTGGGGCTGCTGGATAACCGATTGCTGGCGTCACCGCTGCCGGTTCCGGCGCGGGTCTGACGTAGGAAAGCGACGAGGGTTGGCTCAGCTATATCCAGCGGGTCACCCTTCGTTGCTTCGAAAACACTGCAAAAGACGGGTTTAGAGCGTTTGTGGGCAAGGTCCGACGCTCGATTGCGCAACGTCTTTCATCTTCTGGCGGCAAGTCCTTAACCGCTCGCGGAATCGTCTGCTCTAGTACGTATTGAAAGGGGTAAGGCCTTTCCTCTACCGTAGCGACCTATCTTTCGCGATGCGGATAAAGCATGTCTTTGGCCCCTTCACGCTCCTTGTTTTTCTTTGCGTTCCTGGCGGGTACGCTGACATTGGGCGCGTCCTTTTACCTCGAGTTCGGTGCTTCGTTGCGTCCTTGCTTCCTATGCCAGATGCAGCGGGGGTTCCTGGCGGCTTTCACATTGAACAATCTGGTCGCCACCCTCCATAACCCCAAACGTAGCGTTATTTGCCGGTACGGGCTGGCGAGCATGAGCTTCGCGCTGCTCGGTGCCATTACCGCCGTGCGCCAGGTACTGCTACAAAATGCCGCGCCGGACCAGACGGCCGACTGCTGGCCCAGCCTGCACCACATGATCGAAAACCTGTCGTTTTGGCAGGCGCTGCAATTGACCGTCAAAGGCAGCGTCGACTGCATGGACATCAATTGGACGCTGTTTGACTTGAGCCTGCCGGAGTGGAGTCTGTTGTTCTTCCTGGGGATGTTGATCTTGGGCTTCATGCAGTTTTCACGGCTGTTTTTGAGCCAGCATTTGCGCCCGGTGGGGCGCTGAAAGGCAGTCGCAGTTTGTAGGGCGGGATTAAACACTTGTATGAACTTTCTCTCCTGCGTACCTTGAAGCCATAGTCATGCGGGCATAATCTGGCCCGCATGTCTTATTGAAACCGTTTGTCAGATGTGGCCTTGTCCGGCTGCCGCTTTATCCTTGAAGTGTTGCGCGGGCACCAGGCGGCAGCGCCCCTATAGGGAAGAGAGATCATCATGCTGGAAAGTTGTCAGAATGCTCAGGAACGCTGGGGTGGGGTGCACAAGCTGATCGACAGCTGGCTGAAGGCACGTCACGAACTGGTTCGGGCCTTTGATGCTCTCGGTGCCAAGCCCGAGGCACTGGCGGAGAATCGTGAACCGTTGCAGGATTTCTGCGGTGTGTTGGTGGACTACGTGTCAGCCGGCCATTTCGGCGTCTACGAACAGCTGACCAAGGAGGCGGAAGCCTTCGACGATCAGCGTGGTCTGGAATTGGCTGAGACCCTTTACCCGCGTATCGATGTCATCACCGAGAAGCTGCTGGCCTTCACCGACCTGTGTGATGCCGGAAACTGTGTTGCAGCAAAATTCAAAGAGTTGGGTGCACTGCTGCATGAGCGATTCGAACTGGAAGACTGCCTGATCGAAGTGCTGCACAACGCCCATAAGGAAGAGCCTGCCACTCAGGCCTGACCCTCGATAGCCATACAAAAAAACGGTGCGCATGGCGCACCGTTTTTTATTGGCTCAGTGTCGGGTACCGAGCAATTCGATCTCGAACACCAGGGGTGTATAAGGCGGGATCAATTCACCTGCACCGTCGGCGCCATACGCCTGGGCTGATGGGATCACCAGGCGCCATTTTGCCCCCACTGGCATCTGCTGCAACGCACTGCTCCAGCCGCTGATCACACTATCAAGACGAAACCACTGAGGTTGGGTGCTCTGGTCGAACACCGTTCCATCGGGTAACCGCCCCACGTATTTCACTTGAACTTGATCGCTGGCCGTTGGCTTGTCGCCAGTGCCGGGAGTGAGTTCGGTGAGCAGGATTCCATTCGCCAATTCGCGCACGCCTTTTGCGGCTTTCTCTTTGCTCAGGAATTGTTGTTCGGCAGCCAGGGCTTTTTCGCTTTGAGGTGCCTGCGTATCTGCTTCATTCTGTGCTTCGTGCTGGGCCAGAATCTGTTCGATGCGCGCGTTATCCAGCGCCAGCGGCTTGCCTTGATAGGCTTGCTTTAGGCCGTCGATCAACGCCTGGATCTGCAGGTCAGGGACCTCCTGGCGCAAGCGTTCACCGAGGCTTGCGCCCAGGCTGTAGGCGAGGTCATGCTGATTTTGTTCAGTGGTTTTGGACGGTGATTGCTCGCTCGCATTGGCCACCGAAATCGCCAGGCCAAGCACAAGAAAAAGGTAACGCGACATGGGTGGTCTCCCGCCGAAAGTGCGACGGATTATGCCAGTGTGAGCCGGTAAAAAGTGCCGCGTACTTTCGTTATAACGATAAGAATTTTCGTACGGTGCAACGCAAGGCAAACGATACTGTCAACATGCCCTAGCGGCGGTAAGAGCAGAGGGCTAGTATGAGCCGCACCCACGTCAGCCAGGAGGTAAACCATGTCGGCCAAACAGAAGCCTGTTAATACCCCGTTGCATTTACTCCAACAACTTTCGGGCAGCTTGCTCGAACATCTGGAAAGCGCCTGTTCCCAAGCGTTGGCCGATGCAGAAAAACTGCTCGCCAAGCTGGAAAAACAGCGCGGTAAAGCGCAAGAAAAGCTGCACAAATCCCGCACCAAATTGCAAGATGCCGCTACTGCCGGCAAGGCCAAGGCCCAAGCCAAAGCCAAGGACGCAGTCAAAGAACTTGAGGACCTGCTGGACGCCCTCAAGGATCGCCAAGCTGAAACCCGCGCCTACATTTCCCAACTCAAAAAAGATGCTCAGGAAAGCCTGAAACTGGCCCAGGGCGTTGGTCGTGTGAAGGAAGCTGTGGCTAAGGTGCTGGGTGCTCGTACCCCTGCAAAAGCTGTTGCAGCAAGCGCGGCGAAAAAGCCAGCGAGCAAAGCTGTTGCTGCTAAGGCACCTGCTAAAGCCGCAGCAAAACCCGCTGCTGCGAAACCAGCTGCTAAAACGGCTGCTGCAAAACCAGCCGCCAAGTCAGTTGCCAAAACCGCTGCTGCAAAACCAGCCGCCAAGCCAGTTGCTAAAACCGCTGCTGCGAAACCAGCTGCCAAGCCAGCCGCTAAAACGGCCGCTGCAAAACCAGCCGCCAAGCCAGTTGCTAAAACCGCTGCTGCGAAACCAGCTGCCAAGCCAGCCGCTAAAACGGCTGCTGCAAAACCAGCCGCCAAGCCAGCCGCTAAAACCGCTGCTGCGAAACCAGCTGCCAAGCCAGCCGCTAAAACCGCTGCTGCGAAACCAGCTGCCAAGCCAGCCGCTAAAACGGCTGTTGCGAAACCAGCCGCCAAGCCAGCCGCTAAACCGGCTGCTGCAAAACCAGCCGCCAAGCCAGCCGCTAAAACCGCTGCTGCGAAACCAGCTGCCAAGCCAGTGGCTAAACCGGCTGCTGCAAAACCAGCCGCTAAGCCAGCTGCCAAACCTGCTGCTGCAAAGCCAGCCGCCAAGCCAGCCGTTACCAAACCCGCTGCCGCAAAACCCGCACCGGCCAAGCCAGCAACACCTGCTGCCGCCCCGACAGCGTCCACCGCTCCAACTGCACCGGCCAGCAACACGTCTGCACCGGTAGCGCCAAGCACCACCCCAACCAGCGCTTCCTAAGCGCTGGTGGCCACGACGCGCAGCCGCTGCAGCGCGTCGTGGTCAAGGTTGGCGGCATCCTCAGCCGCCAGTCCTTCCAGCCACAGTTGCTTATTCATCGCTTCGCCAGTCGGCCACGTTTGTGCCAACGCTTCCAGTCGCATCAACAGCTGCCGTTCGGCGTCCAGCTCCAGAGCCTTGACCCGCTCGCGTAACCGCGCTAAATCCTCATCCTGCTGCGCCATGGCGCGCCATTGCATGCGTACGCGTCGTAGCGGCTCGATCACCTGTGCCTGCCAGGGCCTGGCGATTTGTTTCAGCGCCTGTATGCGCTCGGCGGTCACTGTCACAGCGCGCTGCTCCAGCCAGGCGCAACACAGCAACAGGCACACATCCGCCCCTTGCTCCTGCAAGCGCAGGCAAGCGGCTTCGACGTCCGGGCGGGCGTAAGTCGAGAGGGCAAAGCTCCACAGGTCAGCGTACATATTCACACCCAAGCCAGCGGCCAACGAAGCTGGTAGACTCCGCCGCCATTATGATCCGACTTCAAAGCCTAACATTACAGCGTGGCCCGCAACGTCTTCTCGAAGACGCCGAGCTGACCCTGCACGCCGGTCACAAAGCCGGCCTGATCGGTGCCAACGGTGCCGGCAAATCCACGTTGTTCGCCCTGTTGCTGGGTGAGCTGACCCCGGACTCCGGGGACTGCTTGCTGCCGGCCGACTGGCGTATCGCCCATATGCGCCAGGAGATCGACACCCTGGACCGCATCGCGATCGACTACGTGCTCGATGGCGACCTGCGCCTGCGCCAGGTGCAACACGACCTGGCCGAGGCCGAGAAAGCCCAGGATGGCGCCGCTCAGGCCCGCCTGCACTCGGAACTCGACAGCGCCGACGGTTACACCGCCGACGCCCGCGCCCGCAAGATGCTCGCCGGCCTTGGCTTTACCAACGAACAGATGGACCGCCCGGTCGCCGACTTCTCCGGCGGCTGGCGCATGCGCCTGAACCTGGCGCAGGCGCTGATGTGCCCCTCGGACCTGTTGCTGCTCGACGAACCGACCAACCACTTGGACCTCGATGCGATCCTGTGGCTGGAAGACTTCCTCAAGAACTATCAGGGCACCTTGCTGCTGATTTCCCACGACCGGGACTTCCTCGACGCCGTGGTCGACAACATCGCCCACGTCGAACAGAAGAAAATCACGCTCTACCGGGGCGGCTACACCGCATTCGAACGCGCCCGCGCCGAACGCCTGGCCCAGCAGCAACAGGCCTTTGAAAAGCAGCAGGCGCAGCGTGCGCACATGGAAAGCTATATCGCCCGCTTCAAGGCCCAGGCCACCAAGGCCCGCCAGGCCCAGAGCCGGATCAAGGCCCTGGAACGCATGGAAGAGCTGTCGGCGGCCCACGTCGATTCGCCGTTCGACTTTGTGTTCCGCGAGTCGGCGAAGATCTCCAGCCCCCTGCTGGACTTGTCAGATGCCCGCTTGGGGTACGGCGACAAAACCATCCTGGAAAAAGTGAAGCTGCAGCTCACGCCAGGTGCGCGCATCGGTTTGCTCGGCCCTAACGGTGCGGGCAAGTCGACGCTGATCAAGAACCTGTCGGGCGAGCTTTCGCCCCTGGCCGGGCGCTTGACCCGTGGCGAGAACACGGTGGTGGGCTACTTCGCCCAGCACCAGTTGGACTCCCTCGACGCCAAGGCCAGCCCGTTGCTGCACTTGCAGCGCCTGGCGCCGACCGAGCGCGAGCAAACCCTGCGCGACTTCCTCGGTGGTTTCGACTTCCGTGGCGCGCGCATCGATGAGCCGGTGCTGAATTTCTCCGGCGGCGAAAAAGCCCGCCTGGCCCTGGCGTTGATCGCCTGGGACCGCCCGAACCTGCTGCTGCTCGACGAACCGACCAACCACCTGGACCTGGAAATGCGCCTGGCGCTGACGATGGCCCTGCAAGAGTTCAGTGGTGCGGTACTGGTGGTGTCTCACGATCGCCACTTGCTCAAGAGCACCACGGATAATTTCCTGCTGGTGGCGGACGGTAAAGTCGAAGAATTCGACGGCGACCTGGATGACTACGCACGCTGGCTGACGGATTACCGCCTGCGCAATGCGCCGGTCAGCAATACCCCGGTCAACCCCGACAAGACTGACAAGAAAGCCCAGCGTCAGGCTGCCGCTGCGTTGCGCCAACAATTGGCGCCGCACAAGCGTGAAGCCGACAAGCTGGAGGCCGAGTTGGGCAAGGTGCACGAGCGCCTGGCCAAAATCGAAACCAGCTTGGGCGACAGCGCCGTCTACGAAGCCGCCCGTAAGGACGAGTTGCGCGACCTGCTGGCTGAACAGGCCAAGCTCAAGGTCCGCGAAGGGCAATTGGAAGAGACTTGGATGGAAGCCCTCGAAGTGCTGGAAACCCTGCAAGCGGAGCTGGAGGCGCTGTCCTGATGGAAGCGTTGCAACTGCCACTGCCGGCGCAATGGATCGAACCCGTGTGGATCGGCGTGCAAATCCTGCTGATTCTGCTGGCCGGCTACCTCGCCCAGCGTTTTGTTGCCAAAGGCCTGACGCGCCTCGGTGAGCGTTACCCGTTCCCACCGCAATTGTTGATGCCGCTGCGCGGTGGCTTGCGCTGGCTGATCATGGGCAGTGCGCTGATCTTTGTGCTGGGTCGCCTGGGTGTGTCTGCAACGGTGTTGTGGACGGCGCTGTCGGGGTTTGTCGCGGTGGCGGCGGTGGCGTTCTTCGCCATGTGGTCGGTGCTCTCCAACCTGCTGTGCGCCATTCTGATCTTCACCGTCGGGCCGTTTCGCCTGGGTGACATCGTCGAGTTGGTGGACACCGTCGACAAACCGGGTGTGAAAGGCCGCGTCGTGGCGATCAACCTGCTCTACACCACGCTGGTCGAAGTAGCGGAAGCCGGAACCGACAGCGCGATGGTGCAAGTGCCCAACAGCTTGTTCTTCCAGCGCTCGGTGCGACGTTGGCCAGGTACCCATGTGTTTCCGGGCGACCGCTAGCAGTCATCCTGTAAAAATCTATAGCCATTCTTTGGTCGGCGGAGTTAGTTTAAGGCACAACAGCAAACTCCCTCCTGAGGTGTGTAATGGCACTCGATACGTGGCTGGCCTTTTTCCTGGCCAGTTGGATCATCTCCCTTTCCCCTGGCGCTGGCGCCATCGCCTCGATGTCCAGCGGCCTGCAATACGGTTTCCTGCGCGGTTACTGGAACGCCATTGGCCTGCAACTGGGCCTGGCGATGCAGATTGCCGTCGTCGCTTGCGGCCTGGGTGCCATTCTGGCGACGTCGTCCACGGCCTTCTATGTGATCAAATGGTTTGGCGTGGCGTACTTGGTGTACCTGGCCATCAAGCAGTGGCGCGCCTTGCCCATGGACATGACCGATGACGCGGCCGTGCGCCCGATCGGCAAGCCGATGGCGATGATGTTCCGGGGCTTTCTGGTCAATGCCAGCAACCCCAAAGCCTTGGTATTCATGTTGGCGGTGCTGCCGCAGTTCGTGAACCCGCAGGCGCCGCTGCTGATCCAGTACCTGATCCTGGGCGCGACGATGATCTGCGTCGACATGGTCGTGATGGCAGGCTATACGGGGCTGGCGTCGAAGGTGTTGCGCTTGTTGCGTACGCCTAAGCAGCAGAAGCGTATGAACCGCACGTTTGCCGGGTTGTTTGTGGGCGCTGCGGGTTTCCTGGCCAGCTTGCATCGTGCTACCGCGTAACTGAAAAAACTGAATCAAAAATGTGGGAGGGGGCTTGCGCCCGATGGCGGTGTGTCAGTCAGCTAACTTGTAGCTGACCCACCGCTATCGGGGGCAAGCCCCCTCCCACATTTGGTTTTGTGTTGTCTGTGAGGCTTAGGCTCAGCGCAAAATCTTCGGTGCTTCATCCCTTGGCAGGTTGTTGCGTAGCGGCGGCTGGCCGGGGTCTTGATACCCGCCACCCAACTGTTCCGCCAACTGCCGGGCCACATCTTCACCCAAGGCTTTCGATACTTCCTTCACCACGCGCGGCCGGTTCAGGCTCACGCGTATGTCACGGCTGTTCACCAGCTTGGTGTCCTGGCCTTCACCCATGGCGGTAAACGCCGAGGTGATCTCGTAGGTGCGCGTATTGATCAGGCTGAAATCCGCCACCAGCGTCAGGCCCAGCACCGCCGAGTAGCTGTTGGTGTGGTCCAGGGCGTTGATGTCCTGGGTGAAGTCGATGTCTGACAGTGTGCCGAACAGCACATAGTCGGCGCCCTTGAAATTACCGGCCTTGATGCGTTTGATCACGTCGTAGACGTCACCCTTGGCATCGGCGGTGTAGGGCGTGCCCTGCACCAGTTGGAACTGCCGGGACTTGAGGATCTCGCCCTTGATATCACCGCTGAATTTACGCAGCTCGGTCTGTTCGATGTAGCTGGTACGGCTTTCGTACTCGCTGTAGTTCGACGCCCCACTGGCGTGGTAAGCGCTGGCCTGGAAGTTGTTGCTCGCCGAAACCTGGTGGATGTATTCCTCGACCCGCGCCTCGTAGGCCAGGTCGGTCACCGCGATCTTCGGGGCGGCCGAGGCGCCGAAGGCACACAGCAGGCCGATCATGCCGATCCATGCACGCATTGCTTAGCGCTCCGTGGTTTTGCGGATTTCTTTTTCGTCCATCCATTCGGCCAGGCCGCTCTCGACGTCGATCAGCTGCAGGCTGAATTTGTAGAACACGTCCTTGTAGTCCGAGCTGCGCTTGACGATGGAGCTGATGGAGCCTTCCAGGCGGTACTTGGCGGCGACCATATTGCCGGTCTTGCTGACGGTGGACTTCTTGTACAGGCCGCTCTGGTTCTGCAGCTTGAGCTGGTCGACCTGGCTCTGCATGTCGGTGTTGTCGCTGGCAAAGCGTGCGGTGCCGGTCTTCATCAGTTGGGTCTTGATCGACGTGGTGATTTCACGGGTGTCGATGTACTCACTGGTCTTGTTCTTCACGTCGTATACCTGCACCACCGGACGGCCTTGCAGGATGCCGGACTGAGCCAGGGAGCGGGTCATGCTTTCGGCGATCATCTGCAGGTCGGTGGAACCGAACTCATTGGTCACCAGTTCCACTGCCTTGGTATCGCCGTAGCTGATGTTTTTACCGCCCAGTACCGGGGAGGTGTTGGCGCAGCCGCTGGCCAGGACGGCGACGACGGCAAGGATCGAGAAGCGTGCAAACATTGGGAATTCTCTCAGCAGCAAAAAGGATGGACGGCTCAAGGGGTTTTCACTTCAAGGCGGAAGTCCGCCGCCTGCGGCACATTGGCAATCGCAGGCAGGAAGGTCGCCTGGTTGGCGTACAAGTTCAGCACTTTCCAGGTTTCTTCATCGCCCACCGGGAAGCCGTCGGCACCCAGCCAGGCAAAGCGGTAATACATCATCTGGTTGCTGCTGGTGATGTTGCTCAACTGCACCTTGGCGGTGAGGAAGCCGTTCTCGCGGGCTACGCGGATGGCACCGACCGCGATGCCCTTGAACTTGCCCATCACCACGATTTTGCTCGCGGCGCTGCCAGGCTCAGGCGGCGGCGGAGTGGCACAGCCGGCCAGCAGGACCAGCGCCAGGGCGCCGAGGATGAAATGACGCATAACGTGCTCCTTAAGGTTGTTTGAGGGCGATGGCCTGGTTGGCGGTGTTCGGCTCCACGTGGGCGGCCAGGCCGCCGGCGAATACCTGGTTGCCGACCACGCGCAGGGTGATGACCTGATAACGCTGATCGGCCTTGACCGTCACCCGCGTGCCGCCCA
This sequence comes from Pseudomonas petroselini, assembly GCF_045037875.1. Taxonomy (NCBI): domain Bacteria; kingdom Pseudomonadati; phylum Pseudomonadota; class Gammaproteobacteria; order Pseudomonadales; family Pseudomonadaceae; genus Pseudomonas; species Pseudomonas petroselini. The sequence continues at coordinate 407,738 of NZ_CP173614.1, read as the reverse complement.
GGGCGTTGGGCAGGCTGACCTGATGCTCGCCATGCTTGAGGCGCAGGCGGGTCACCTGGGTCAGGTCCGGCAGGGTACGCCACGTGCGGGTGTCGGCGCCTTCGGTGACGGCCGAGGCGATACCCAGCACCAGGCCCGCCATGGGGTTGGTCTTGTTCAGGTTGTTTTGCGCCACGCCACGGGTGACCGCACGCACGGTGGTGCGCAGGATGATCCCCGGCATGTCATCGCGCAGGGCGCGGCGGGACATGGCCGTGGTGCTGTTGAGTGCAGTGAGGTTCTGTTGCTGGCCGTCGACGCCAATCTGCGCGAAGGTTGCGGTGGACGTATCAGCCTTGATCACCGGGAACGACAGCGGGGTGATCACCAGGTTGCCATTGATCGGGATCGGCAGCGGCAGGCGAATAGAGTCGCGGGCCGGTGCCAGGCCGCTCTGTACCACGATCAGCACGTCGGTTTCATCGGCGCCGACCTTGGATTTGTCCAGGTCCAGCAGGGCCTTTTCCAATAATGGCGTGTTGGGGCGCAGTTCAACGGCCTTGCGATAGCCGGGTGCCGCCAGGTCTTTTTCGCCGAGGGCTTCGTAGACAAAGCCAGCCAGGTAATGGCTGAACGCACTCTGGTAGCTGTTTTTCAGGCCGACCACTTCCGGCGCGTCCAGGGTTTCCACCGGGTAGCCGCGCAGGTCTTTCATCTGGGTGGTCACGCCTTCGCGCTGGGCTTCGTCCTCGCGCTTGAGGTATTCCTTGTCCCGCAGGTCGGCGATCACGGCTTCACGTTCATGGGTCTTCTTGATTTCGGTGCGTGCGCCGTCGAAGTCGTTCAGGGCCAGCAGGTTCAGGGCCATCTGCGTGGTCAGCATGACCTTTTCGTAGTCATAGCCTTCGTAGCGACGCACCTTGTCATTGGCCAGGAAGCTGCCAAATTGGGCGAGGTACCTGGCGCTGTCGAACTTGACCGACTCTTCCCACTTGTAGACTTGCAGGTCGGCGCTGCGCCAGGCGGTCTGGCTGCCGGTCAAGTCACCCTTGGCACGCAGCAGCTCGCCCTTTTCGAAGAAATAGAGCAGGTCCTTGTCGTCGCCGGTGTTGTTCTTTTCCAGCAGGGTCAGGGCGGCGTCGACATTGCCGGTGGCCAATTGCTGATTGGTGGCTTGCAGCTCTGTATCGTAGCTGCGGAACATCGAGCAGCCGGACAACAAGGTCACCGTCGCGAGCGCGAGCGAGGGTAAGGCGCGAAATGCCATGCAGACTTCTTCCCTGAAAGTATCAACCGATGTGGTCATTCCTCATAAAAACAAGGAACGAAATTCCCTTTCGCACTAACAGGGCGCGGCATTATAAGCACCATTACTGGCAAAACAATGGCTTTTTGCCCCGACGAAGTCGCCAAAACGCCACTAGTCCGCTTCTAAAAATGCCCCGCCCCCACCAACACCCAATCACTTACGCCTTGAGTCAAACCCATTAAGGCTCAACAATGTGTTACTTCGTATTTCCCTTTGAGATTCGTTCATGACTGCCCCCTTCCGTTTTCTCGCCTGGCTGATATTGCCGGCGTTGATGTCATGCAGCTTCAACCTGTTGGCCGCAACTGCCGAGGGCGCCCCACAAGCCCTACATTTGCTGGACTACATTGGCGCTGACTATCCTCCGACGGTGGAGGCGGGCAAGGTTATCGATGAATCCGAATACCGCGAACAACTGGAGTTTCTCGGCGTGTTGCATGGCCTGGTGGCCGAACTGCCAAAACGCCCGGAGCGCGCGGCGTTGGTCAAGGGCGTCGACGAACTGTTAGCGGCTGTAACTGCCCATCAAGACGGCGCGGCAGTCGCTCGCCAAGCCCGTCAATTGGGCGCCCAGTTGGCCGTGGCCTATGAAGTCAGCCAGGCCCCGGCGATCACCCCTGATCCCACGCGCGGTGCGCCGCTCTACGCCCAGCATTGTTCGGTATGCCACGGCACTGCTGGCGCCGGTGACGGCCCAGCCAGCGTGGGCATGACGCCGCCACCCGCCAACCTGCGGGACGCCGTACGCCTGGACCGCCTGAGCCTTTACGCGATCTACAACACCCTTGGCCTGGGCGTCGAAGGCACTGATATGCCGTCCTTCGCCGACCAACTGGACGACCGCCAGCGCTGGGACCTGGCCACCTACATCGCCGGCTTCACCGCCGACCCGGCCGCCGCGAAAAGCGAGCAACCGTTCAACCTTGCTGACCTGGCCCGCCAGACCCCCAATGAAGTGCTGGCCGCCAGCGGTCCGGCGGCTGCCGCGACGTTCCGCGCCCAGCGTGCGCAACCGCCGCAGGTCAAGCGTGGCCCGGCGCAGTTGCTGGACTACACCGCCAGCACGCTGGACAAGAGCCTGGCGGCGTTCCAAAAGGGTGACCACGAACAGGCTTACGACCTGTCGGTGGCCGCGTATCTGGAAGGTTTCGAGCTGGTAGAAAGCTCGCTGGATAACGTTGACGCCAACGTGCGCAAGGACACCGAGAAGGCGCTGATGGCCTACCGACAGTCGTTGCAGGACGGTTTGCCGGTCGAGCAGGTGCAACAACGCCTGGACGTGGCCAAGGGCAAGCTCACCGAGTCTGCCGGCTTGCTGGGCAGTGATGGCCTGAGTTGGTCGTTGAGCTACATCTCCGGTTTGCTGATCCTGTTGCGCGAAGGCCTGGAAGCGATCCTGGTGCTGGCCGCGATCCTCGCGTTCCTGCGCAACACCGGCCAGCAGTCGGCGGTGCGCAGCGTCAACGTCGGTTGGGGCCTGGCGCTGTTGGCGGGTCTGGCGACCTGGGCGTTGGCGGCGTATGTGATTGACGTGAGCGGCGCCCAGCGCGAATTGCTTGAAGGCTGCACAGCCCTGTTCGCCAGTGTGATGGTGCTGTGGCTCGGCGTGTGGATGCACGATCGCCGCCACGCCGCCGCTTGGCAGGACTACATCAAGAGCAGCCTGGTGGGCGGCGGCGGGCGGTTCGGCTTTGCGATGCTGGCGTTCTTCTCGGTGTACCGCGAGTTGTTCGAAGTGATCCTGTTCTACGAAACCCTGTGGCTGCAAGCTGGCCCGGCCGGGCACAACGCGGTGTTGGCCGGTGGCGCCACGGCGCTGGTGCTGCTGGTGGGCCTGGCGTGGGTGATCCTGCGCGGTTCGGCGAAGCTGCCGCTGGCGTTGTTCTTCGGGATCAACGCGGCATTGTTGTGTGCACTGTCGGTGGTGTTTGCCGGGCATGGCGTGAAGGCGTTGCAGGAGGCCGGCATTTTTGGCACGCGGCCGGTCGCCTTCTTTGACTTCGACTGGCTGGGCATCCACGCCGATGCGTACTCGCTGAGTGCGCAGGCCGTGGCGATCCTGGCGATTGTGGTGCTGTATGGCCGCAGCCGTTTGGCCGAGAAGCGCCGGGTGATGGCTTAAGTATGCGGGTGTGGATCGATGCCGACGCCTGTCCTCGGGCAGCCAAGGACCAAGTGGTGAAGTTTGCCCTCAAGCGCCAGTTCGAAGTGGTACTGGTGGCCGGTCAGAGCCAGATCAAGCCGAGCTTTTCTTGCGTGAAGTTGATCGTGGTGCCCAGTGGCCCGGATGCGGCGGATGACTACCTGGTGGAGCACGCGGTGCCCGGCGAATTGGTGATCTGCAGCGATGTGCCCCTGGCCGACCGCTTGGTGAAAAACGGCGTCACGGCCCTCGACCCACGCGGCAAGGAGTTCAGCCCGGCGAACATGAGCGAACGCCTGGCGGTGCGCAACCTGTTCACTGATCTGCGTGAGCAAGGCCAGATGGGCGGAGGGCCACCGCCGCACGGGGAGAAGGAGAAGCAGGCGTTTGCCAATGCGTTGGACCGGATCCTGACACGGTTAATGCGCCAGGCCTAAGGGGATTGGTTGTAGTGAGCGGGCTTGCCCCGCGCTGGGCTGCGCAGCAGCCCCCAAACCTGCAATCATGTTCTAACTGACTCACCGCGTCGGCTGAATTGGGGCGGCTTCGCCACCCAGCGCGGGGCAAGCCCGCTCACCACACAAGCCCGCTCACCACACAAACCTGCCCACCCACAAGCCTGCTCACAACGACAAGCCTGCTCACACAACAGGCCCAGTCACCAGAACAAGCCCGCTCACCACAGTAGGGGGCTATCAGTCGTTCTCGTGGGTCAGTTCCAGCACCCGGTCCACCAGCTTGTTGATCCCCGACGCGACCTCGCTGATGTTCTTGCCGAGCATATAGGCCGGCGTGCTCACCAGTTTGCGTGCCGTGTCTTCGACGATATCTTCCACCGCACATTCCTGGTGTGTAGCGCCCATCTTGTCCAGCGTGGCAGCGGTGTCGGCACAGTTGCCGATGGTGCAGGTCACGCCTGGGCCGTAAATTTTGGCCGCCAGGGCCGGTGAAATGCAGATCAGCCCCACAGGCTTGCCTGCTTCGGCAAACGCCTCGGCCAGTTCCAGCACCTGCGGGTTTACGCTGCAGCCGGCGCCTTCAACGGCAAAGTTCGAGAGGTTTTTTGCCGCGCCGAACCCGCCGGGCACGATCAGCGCATCGAAGTCTTCGGCGTTGGCGTCGCGAAGGTCCTTCACGTCACCCCGTGCGATCCGGGCCGACTCCACCAGTACATTGCGCGACTCGGGCATCTCTTCGCCGGTGAGGTGGTTGATCACGTGCAATTGCGCGATATCCGGGGCAAAACATTGGACCTGAGCGCCACGCTGGTCCAGGCGCAGCAAGGTGATCACGCTTTCGTGAATCTCTGCGCCGTCGTACACGCCGCAGCCGGAAAGGATCACTGCAATCTTTTTGCTCATGGGCATTTCTCCTGGGTTCTTGGCGTTAAATGTCTACTAATTTGTCATCTGTTGCCAATGGGATCTCGCGCCGCTGCACCTAATCTTGATGTAACAAAAATAGACCGGACCAGACCATGGACTTTGTGCCTTACGCGGTACCGTTTTTCGTCGTCTTGATCATCGTGGAGCTGCTTGCCGACCGTTGGCGCGGCGAGCGCAACTACCGGGTGGCGGATGCTATCAACAGCCTCAGCACCGGGGTGTTGTCGACGACCACGGGGTTGTTGACCAAGGGTGTGGGGCTGTTGACCTACGCGTTCGCCCTCAAGCATCTCGCTGTCATCGAACTGCCTGCCCAAAGTGTCTGGACCTGGGTGTTCGCGTTTGTGTTCTACGACTTCTGCTATTACTGGCTGCACCGCATGGGCCACGAGCGCAACATCCTGTGGGCCGCGCACTCGGTGCATCACCAGAGCGAGGACTACAACCTCAGCACCGCACTGCGCCAGACCAGCACCGGCTTCCTGCTCAGCTGGATCTTCTACCTGCCCCTGGCTGTACTTGGCGTGCCATTGGTGGTGTTTATCAGCGTGGCATCGCTCAATTTGCTGTATCAATTTTGGGTGCACACCCGGCATGTGCCGAAGCTCGGCTGGTATGAGTGGTTTTTTGTCACGCCGTCCAATCATCGGGCCCACCATGCACAGAACGCTCTCTACATGGATCGTAACTACGGCGGGGTGTTCATTATTTGGGACCGACTGTTCGGCACCTTCCAGGAGGAAGACGACAACGAACCGGTGATTTTCGGCGTGACCACGCCGCTGGCCAGCTGGAATCCGCTGTGGGCCAACCTGCAGTTTTATGCACAGTTATGGCGTGATGCACGGCGCACCGAGAGCCGCTGGGACAAGCTGCGCATCTGGTTCATGCGCACCGGCTGGCGTCCGGCGGACGTGAAGGCCAAGTACCCGTTGGCCAAACATGACTTGAGCCAGTTCCGCAAATTCGAAGTCCCGCTGGATGTGCGCCAGCAGGTCTATATCGCCCTGCAGTTTGCGGCGTATGTGGGTTTTGGCAGCTATTTGATGAATGTTGGCGAAGGCTTGCCCACGGCGGCGTTGATCCTGGGCTGGAGTGCGATGGCGCTGGGGCTGTTTACGTTGGGCGTGGCCCTGGAGAACCGGCCGTGGGCGTGGAAGGCCGAGCTTTTAAGGCTGGCACTGAATGTGCCGCTGGTATGGCTGGCGCCGTTGACCGGGCTATGGCCGGCCAGCAACTTGGGCTGGCTGGGCCTGCTGAGCTACAGCCTGCTCAGCGTGATCGGCCTCTATTGCTGTAGAGGCCGGTTTACTCGACTGGCGTCTTAGGGGCTTCGACAGGGGCGGGTTCGGCGGCCAGTCGGGCCTTGGCTTCGGCGCAGGCCTCACGGGCAATACGCGCATTCTTGAAGCGGCGGCGCAGCCACAGGCCGAAGCCCAGTACCAGCAACGCACCCAATACCCACAGCTCATATTTCTTGACGCTACCGAGCATGCCTTCCAGTACGGCACCGAAGTGATACGCCGCAGCACCCAGGGCGGCAGCCCAGATCGCGGCTCCAATACCGTTGAGGATTAGGTAGCGCAGGGGTGGGTAGCCGGAAAGGCCGATCGCCACCGGCATGACCGTGCGCAATCCGTAGACAAAGCGAAAGCTCAGCACCCAGATATCCGGGTGTTTGCGGATATGCTCCAGGGCCTTGTCGCCCATCAACTGCCAGCGTGGCTTGCGCGCTAACAGCTTGCGCCCGTGTTTACGGCCCATGTAATACCAGAGCTGATCGCCGGCGTAGCTGCCGAAAAAGGCAACCACGACCACCAGGTTGATATCCATGTACCCACGGAACGCCAGGAAGCCTGCGAGCACCAAGATGGTCTCGCCTTCGAAGAAGGTGCCTAGGAAGAGGGCAAAGTAACCGAAGTCATGCAGAAATTGTTGAAGCATGGTCTGGGTGCTGGCGAAATGAACGCGCAGCCTACGCCTTCACGAAGATTCATGAAAGTATCGAGATGTGTCACGAAGTGAACAATTCCTACGGAAATGACGAATGCGACTACAGGTCGCATCGTTAAGCACAACTGTCATACCTTCGTCATAATGGCCGCTTATAACTGCAACGCTCGCCCGTGAACCCGGGCTCAGGAGTCTGTCGTGAGCTTTACCCCTGCCAATCGCCTGTTTCCCGCCACCCGTCTGCGTCGCAATCGTCGAGATGATTTCTCTCGTCGCCTGGTACGTGAAAACGTGCTGACGACCAACGATCTGATCCTGCCGGTGTTTGTGCTGGACGGTGAAAATCGTCGCGAAGCAGTGGCTTCGATGCCCGGTGTGGAGCGCTTGACCATTGACCTGCTGCTTGAAGAAGCCGCCGCTTGGGTCGAGCTGGGGATTCCGGCATTGGCGCTGTTCCCGGTCACGCCGCTTGAACTCAAGTCTTTGGATGCTGCCGAAGCCTGGAACCCGGACGGGATCGCCCAGCGCGCCACCCGTGCCTTGCGCGAGCGGTTCCCGGAGCTTGGGGTGATCACCGACGTGGCGTTGGACCCGTTCACCACCCACGGGCAGGATGGCATTCTTGACGAAGACGGCTATGTTCAGAACGACATTACTGTCGACGCGCTGGTAAAGCAGGCGTTGTCCCACGCAGCGGCAGGCGCCCAGGTGGTTGCACCGTCGGACATGATGGACGGCCGCATCCAGGCGATCCGCGAAGCCCTGGAGCTGGCCGGTCACGTCAACGTGCGGATCATGGCCTACTCGGCCAAGTACGCCAGCGCCTATTACGGCCCGTTCCGCGATGCGGTGGGCTCGGCGCTGAACCTGGGCAAGGCCAACAAGGCTTCGTACCAGATGGACCCGGCCAACAGCCATGAAGCCCTGCACGAAGTGGCGGCCGACCTGGCCGAAGGCGCTGACATGGTGATGGTCAAGCCGGGGATGCCTTACCTGGACATCCTTTACCGGGTCAAAGAAGAATTCAAAGTGCCGACTTTCGTCTATCAGGTCAGCGGCGAATACGCGATGCACATGGCTGCAATACAGAATGGATGGCTGAGTGAAGGGGTGATTCTTGAATCCCTGACAGCCTTTAAACGCGCCGGGGCTGATGGCATCCTGACTTACTTCGCCGCCCGCGCCGCCCAATTGCTTAGAGAGCAACAATAGCCCTCACAGGAACACTCGATGAATACCGAAGGACTCACAGAAGTTGCCGTAAAAGACGCTCACCCGGTGGTTGAACAGGTCAGCGAGACCCCGCCGGAGCACGAGCCTGCCGCGCCGGTCGTGGTCGCCGAGCCGCCCGTACCGACCCCGGTGGTCGCCGTGACCAACCTGGATGACAGCAGCCTGTACATCCACCGCGAGCTGTCACAACTGCAATTCAACATCCGCGTGCTGGAGCAGGCGCTGGATGAGTCCTATCCGTTGCTGGAACGGCTGAAGTTCCTGCTGATCTTCTCCAGCAACCTGGACGAGTTCTTCGAGATCCGCGTCGCCGGCCTCAAGAAGCAGATCACCTTTGCCCGCGAGCAAGCCGGCGCCGATGGCCTTCAGCCGCACCAGGCCCTGGCACGCATCAGCGAGCTGGTACACGGCCATGTGGACCGCCAGTACGCGATCCTCAATGACATCCTGTTGCCGGAACTGGAAAAGCATCAGGTCCGCTTCATCCGCCGCCGCCACTGGACCACCAAGATCAAGACCTGGGTGCGCCGTTACTTCCGTGACGAGATTTCCCCGATCATCACCCCGATCGGCCTCGACCCGACTCACCCGTTCCCGTTGCTGGTGAACAAGAGCCTCAACTTCATCGTGGAGCTGGAAGGTATCGACGCCTTCGGTCGTGACTCCGGCCTGGCGATCATCCCGGCGCCGCGCCTGTTGCCACGGATCATCAAGGTACCCGAAGAGGTGGGGGGCGCTGGCGATAACTATGTATTCCTGTCGTCGATGATCCATGCGCACGCCGATGACCTGTTCCAGGGCATGAAGGTGAAGGGCTGCTACCAATTCCGCCTGACCCGTAACGCCGACCTGGCGCTGGATTCCGAAGACGTCGAAGACTTGGCCCGTGCCCTGCGCGGTGAGCTGTTCTCGCGGCGCTACGGCGACGCGGTGCGCCTGGAAGTGGCCGACACCTGCCCCAAACACCTGTCGGACTACCTGCTCAAGCAGTTCAACCTGTCCGAGTCCGAGCTTTACCAGGTCAATGGCCCGGTGAACCTGACGCGCCTGTTCAGCATCACCGGCCTGGACAGCCACCCGGAGCTGCAATACACGCCGTTCACCCCGCAGATCCCGAAGCTGCTGCAAAACAGCGAGAACATTTTCAGTGTGGTGAGCAAGCAGGACATCCTGTTGCTGCACCCGTTCGAGTCCTTCACCCCGGTGGTCGACCTGCTGCGCCAGGCTGCCAAGGACCCGCACGTCTTGGCCGTACGCCAGACCCTGTACCGTTCCGGCGCCAACTCGGAAATTGTCGACGCCTTGGTCGACGCCGCGCGTAATGGCAAGGAAGTCACTGCGGTGATCGAGTTGCGTGCGCGGTTCGACGAAGAATCCAACCTGCAGCTGGCCAGCCGTCTGCAGGCGGCGGGTGCGGTGGTGATCTACGGCGTCGTGGGCTTCAAGACTCACGCCAAGATGATGCTGATCCTGCGCCGTGAAGCCGGTGAGATCGTGCGTTACGCCCACTTGGGCACCGGCAACTATCACGCCGGCAACGCCAAGCTCTACACCGACTACAGCCTGCTGACGTCCGACGATGCCTTGTGTGAAGACGTCGGCAAGTTGTTCAGCCAGTTGATCGGCATGGGCAAGACCTTGCGCATGAAGAAGCTGCTGCACGCGCCGTTCACCCTCAAGAAGGGCATGCTCGACATGATTGCCCGCGAAACCCAGTTCGCCTTGGAGGGCAAACCTGCGCACATTATTGCCAAGTTCAACTCGCTGACCGATCCGAAGATCATCCGCGCGCTGTACAAGGCCAGCCAGTCCGGCGTGCGTATCGACCTGGTGGTGCGTGGCATGTGCTGCCTGCGTCCGGGCATTGTCGGGGTGTCGCACAACATTCATGTGCGCTCGATCATCGGCCGCTTCCTGGAACACACACGGGTGTTCTACTTCCTCAACGGGGGCGAGGAGCAGATGTTCCTCTCCAGCGCCGACTGGATGGAGCGCAACCTCGATAAGCGTGTGGAGACCTGCTTCCCGGTGGAAGGCAAGAAGCTGATCATGCGGGTCAAGAAGGAGCTGGAAAGCTACCTGACCGACAACACCCACAGCTGGAGCCTGCAGTCGGACGGCCGCTACGTGCGCAACACACCGACCGGCAACCAGAACCCGCGCAGTGCGCAGGCGACGCTGTTGGAGAAGTTGGGTAGCCCGATCCTGTCGGTGAATTAATCCAGGCTAACGCGACCCCATGTGGGAGCAGGCTTGTGTAGTGAGCGGGCTTGCCCCGCGCTGGGCTGCGAAGCAGCCCCAATAAAAACGCCGCATTCTGTCAGACAGAATGCGGCGTTTGGTTTTAGGGCCGCTTCGCAGCCCAGCGCGGGGCAAGCCCGCTCACCACGCAAGCCCGCTCACTACAACAAGCCCGCTCACACAGTTGTTTGCGGTGTTCATCAGCGCAAATTAAGGCTGAAACCCACCCGCGTCAGCCACTCCGCTTCCTGGCCAAAATCCGCCTGGGTCAGCTGGTTCTCATCCAGCCAGCCTTTCGGGAACACCACGTCCAGGCTGTCGCCGTCGGCGCGCAGGGTTACCTGAGGCATTTCCTGGGTGCCACGAATGTGGTGGAACAGGATCGCAAAGCGCAGCAGCACGCACAGGCGAATCAGCTTGATGCCTTCGTCACCGAATTCAGCGAACTTGTCCCTGGGGATGTTGCGGCGATGGCCGCGCACCAACAGGGCGAGCATCTGCTGGTCTTCCCGGGAGAAACCCGCCAGGTCCGAATGCTCGATCAGGTAGGCGCCGTGCTTGTGGTAATGGTAGTGGGCGATATCCAGGCCCACTTCATGCACCTTGGCGGCCCAGCCCAGCAGCTCGCGCCATACACCGTCTTCCAAGTCCCAATCCTCGGCCACCTGGTTGAAGGCGTGCAGCGCTTTGCGTTCCACGCGGGCGGCTTGTTCCAGATCGACGTGGTAGCGCTCCATCAACGAGGTGAGCGTGCGCTCACGCACGTCTTCGTGATGGTGACGCCCCAGCAGGTCGTAGAGCACGCCTTCGCGCAGGGCGCCGTCGCAGTGGTCCATGCGCTGAAGTTCGAGGGCGTCGAAGATCGCTTCGAGAATCGCCAGGCCGGCCGGGAAGATAGTACGACGGTCGGGCTTGATGCCGTCGAAGTCGATTTTTTCTGCATCCCCCAGCTTGAACAGTTTGCGCTTGAGCCACGCCAGGCCTTCGGCGTTGACCTCGCCGGTGCCATGGCCGCCGGCCTTCAGGGCCAGGCCGATGGCGCGGATGGTGCCGGACGAACCGATGGCTTCATCCCAGGTCAGGCGGTGCAGGGCGTGCTCGATGCTCATGATCTCCAGTCGCGCCGCCGTGTAGGCCTGGGCATAGCGCGCCGGGGTGATCTTGCCATCCTTGAAATAGCGTTGGGTGTAGCTGACGCAGCCCATCTGCAGGCTTTCGCGCAGCAGCGGCTCGAAGCGCTGGCCAATGATGAATTCGGTGCTGCCGCCGCCGATGTCGGCGACCAGGCGTTTGCCAGGGGTGTCAGCCAGGGTGTGGGACACGCCGAGGTAGATCAGGCGCGCTTCTTCACGGCCGGAGATGACTTCTACCGGATGCCCGAGGATCTCCTCGGCGCGCCGGATGAATTCGCCGCGGTTACGGGCTTCACGCAGGGCGTTGGTGCCGACGATTCGCACGGCGCCCAGGGGCATGCCGTTGATCAGTTGGGCAAAGCGCTTGAGACAATCAAGCCCGCGTTGCATGGATTCTTCATTGAGTTGGCGCTCATCGTCGATTCCGGCAGCCAGTTGCACTTTTTCGCCGAGCCGCTCAAGGATGCGGATTTCGCCGTTCTGGGCCTTGGCCACGACCATGTGAAAGCTGTTCGAGCCCAGGTCGATGGCGGCGATCAGGGACAGATTCTTGGCTTGGGATTGCGGCATGGTTAGGGGGTCTCGGTCGATAACCCAGCCATCGTGCCACGATCGACCTTTGGTGCCAACGCGTACGGCTTCGGTAATTTTCATGTAGGTGTCTGTGAGGAATTCTTGTAGGTAATGTAGGGCGGTTTCTAAACCACCCATGAATAGAGCTTCACTTTTGTAGGAGTTATTAACCTTTTGTGGTCATTTTGCTGTTTATGATTTTGCCTACAAGGGAGCGATTAATAACTTATTGGTTTTGTATTTACGCCTACTTGGTGTTTTGGCTTGGCTCACTATTTGTTTTTACGGTTCCCACAATGACTGGCGTCTAATCTGATTCTTTAATCAGGTGCCAAAACGACAGACTGTCATCCGGCAATTACGCCGTGGTGTTATTTATTTAGGGTCGGAATGTTCGGCCTTCGTGAATGCACCGACTCATTACAGATGACAGGTTGACTATGAAAAAAACGCTTGGTGTGACAGTGGGTACTCTTTGCCTGGTCGCGAGTATCGGGGCTCATGCAACGAATGTTGCTGAACTGATTGTACGCGGGACTATCAAACCGGTGGCTTGCAACCTTAGCCTCGCCGGTGGCGGCATCGTTGATTACCAGACAATTCCCGCCGCAAGCTTGTCGCCGACGGAGTTCACTTCTCTTGCAGCGAAAACGGTCGGCTTGAGCATCAGTTGCGGCCAAACCCCAGCGCAGTTCCGAGTGGCGCTGAGTGACCTGCAATCCGCCAGCAAGGTGACAGGCATCCTCGGTACCGGGTTCACCGAGGCGCAGAACTACGGCCTGGGCATCGCCAATAGCAAGCGTACCGGTGGGTACTCCGTGACCCTCAAAAATCTGCAATCGTCCAGCGGGACCCTGAGCCCTATCATGCGCAGCAGCTCGGGCGCTGCCTGGCAGAACAGTGACGGTAAAGTCGCCCAATCACCCGCCCAGTATTCGTGGCGTAGCGGTACCAGTGTGGTACCTGCATCCGTCACCAGTCTTACGGGCACGCTTGAAGTGAAAGCCGTTATCAACCGCACGCAGGATCTGGACCTGACCCGCGATGTAACGTTGGATGGTCGCACCAGTCTGTCAGTGGATTACATCTAAGTACGTCATTAACGGCCGGCATTAACGCAAAGGTACTGACCTATCTTTGTTAAATGTCGGCTGTTTTAACGTGTGCGTTTGTCGGTGTTTGACTTTATGGCTGTGGGGAAAATCGGTGAATGCTCTATCAATAATGGTTATGTCGTTGCTGCGCTATATAGGCTTGTGCCTCTTTTGGTGTGGTTTGGCCGTCGCAGACGGAATGCAGCCCGAAACAACCGTTGTCATTCTGAATGAAGAAGAGGGTGAGGCGACGCTTAATGTTAAAAATACCGACCCTGGCCCTGCGTTGCTCCATTCGGTCATACAAAACATACCCGAAGACCTGGAACCCTTGTTGATCGTAACGCCCCCGATTACTCGGGTCGAAGCGGGCGACACTCAACTTGTTCGCTTCATCAGTACCACGAAGAAACCGCTCAAGACCCAGCGCCTGAAACGGGTTTCCTTTGAAGGTATCCCCGAGGCCCGTGCACCCGGCGGTGCGACCATTGGTATCACCCTGCGCCAGAGCCTGCCCTTGATCCTGCACCCTAAAGGCTTGCCGAAGCATGACGCGCCCTGGCAGTTGCTGACATGGACGCGTGAAGGGGATCAGTTGAGGGTCCACAACAACAGCGCTTACGTCGTACGCCTGGGGATGGAAGTACAACTGCATCCGCAGGCAAGTGTTGCAACGTTGCCGCGAACCTACATCCTGCCGGGTGAAGTGCTGACGCTTGCTTCGGCAGGCTCGGTGGCGGGCGTGGTGGCCGTGGGGATTCAACCGGCCACGGTCTACGGGTTTACGGTGGATACCTACCGCGCACCCGTTACGGCTGATGCGGATTGACGGGCCTATGAAGAAGATCAGGCATACCCGTCGCTCTGCCAATAGTGTGCCGAGCAATGTTTCCCAGGCGCGTTCCAGGATTCTGCTGGGGCTTGCGACGCTGTGGAGTCTGCCCGGTACCAGCGCAGCGGTCGGGCTGGGGGAAGGTTTTGATCTGGCTGCGTTGACCTCCCTTGGCATTGATCCACAGGTGTCGGAATACTTTCGTAGCGCCGCGCGCTTTCGCGAAGGTGTCCATGTGGTCGGGCTGCGAGTCAATGGCACCCCGCTGGGGTTGGTTGACGCACGTTTCGATTACCAGGGCCAACTGTGCTTCACCCCTGCGTTACTGGCAAAGGCCGGTCTGGTCACCCCGTCCAGGGTTCTGCGCGAGGGCATCACACCTGACCAGGCCTGCCATGACTTCGTCGGGGAATACCCGGCGACCATGGTGCGGCTACGCCCCAGCAGCGATGAGATCACCCTGGTGGTGCCCACGCAGTCCCTGCGCGAGCCCGAGTGGGAGACCGGGAATTTTTCCCAGGGGGGCGCGGCAGCCCTCTTTAACTACGACATATTGGGTTTCGATACCCACTCGCGCGGTGGGCCAAGTCGCTTCGTATCGGCCTATACGGAGGCGGGTTTCAACCTGGGTAATTGGATTGTCCGCAGTCGCCAGTTTTATGTGTCCGACAATGGCAAGACGCGCACCGAGCAGGTGAATGCTTATGCCCAGCGTGATATCGCGGCGTTGCAGTCGACCTTCCAAGTGGGGCAGATTTCCAGCAACAACCCGATATTTGGCGGTGTGCAACTGACGGGCTTGCAGTTCTCCCCGGATGGCCAGCAGCGCACCGGCGCGGGCGACAGCAACGTCGTGGTGGAAGGGCTGGCTCAAAGCCAGTCTCGGGTCGAAGTCCGTCAATCGGGCGCATTGATCCACTCCACCCTGGTGCCGGAAGGTCCGTTCAGGCTCACCGGTTTGCCATTGCTGAACAGCACCAGCGACCTCGACGTGAGCGTGATTGACGTGCGTGGGGCCAAGCGCAGTTTCGTGGTGCCCGCTGCTTCCTTTCGTGGTGGAGCGCCGGTGGAGCCGGGGTACTATTTTTCCCTCGGCAAGGTGCGTGAGACGTCCCTCGACAACCGGGAGTCCCCTGTGGTCGCCATGGGCAGCGGCACCTGGGGATTGGGCCAGCGTTCATCGTTGGGCTTCGGTCTGCTGAGTACCGATGAGTACCAGTCGGCAGGCGGCTCCCTGAGCAGTGTATTTTTCCACCAGGTGACCGTGGGTGTGCGGCATAACCTATCCCGTGATGCTCAAGATGAGGTGGGAGGCGCACGTAGCACGCTGTCTTTGGGGACTCCGTTATTTGCCAACCTTGATATCAACCTGAGTGCCTCGGCACAGAGCCGCGGCTACCGGGAAGTACTGGACGCCGGCCAGGCGTCGCGAGGGTACGATCTGGATGCGCGTTTCAAGCGCCAGTACACGGCAGGTTTGAGCTGGGCGGACCCGTCCCTGGGTGGTTTCTCCCTCGGCTTCACACGTAACTCGCAATTTGACGGGCACTCCAACGATCACCTCTTTGCCTCGTGGAATAACACCTTCAACGGCGTGGGGGTAGCCCTGATCGCCGACGCTCAGGTAGGTGCGACCGAGCCTCGGCGCCTGGACCCGGTTCGGGGCGGTCGCCGTGACGAGCGGCTGGACGAGGGCACGTCTGTCCGGCTGCAGGTCACGGTGCCGCTCGGCGATGATCGGCGTGTGAGCGCTTACGTCAGTCGTCGAGGTGACCGGCTGGATGCCGGCACCGCCCTCAGCGAGCGGGTCAACGACTATGTGAACTACGAGGTCGGTGTTGATCGGGACCTGAAAGAACGAGAGCAAAGCGTGCGTGGCCGTGTGGACATCTTGCCGCTCTATACCCGCGTGAGCCTGGGCGTCGACCGTGACCCGTCGAACACCAACTATTCCGGCCAACTGCAAGGCGGCATCGTGGCCCATGAGCACGGCGTGACCTTCTCGCCGTATGCGGTGCAGGACACCTTTGGCATTGTCTCGGTGGGCGATATCGGTGCGGCAAAGGTCTCGACGCCCCAAGGACCGGTATGGACCGATTTCAGCGGTCAGGCCGTGATCCCCGGGCTGCAGGCCTACAGCAACAACCATCTGCAGGTGCAGACCCAGTCGCTGCCCAAGCGCGTCGACTTGAAGAACGGGACCAAGGTGCTCGCCGCTGGTCGGGGTTCAGTCAATATTCTCAACTTTGATGTGGTGAAAGTCCGTCGCCTGTTGCTTGAAGCTCAGGATGAACAAGGTCGGCCCTTGCCTCAAGGGGCTGCTGTGTTTGGCCAGGACAACAACTTTGTAACCAGCGTGGTGGGTGAGGGCATGATTTTCCTCAGCAACATCGATGGGCCGCAAACCCTGAAGGTTTCATTGCCGGATTCGCAATCCTGCCTGCTGCAAGTCAACCCGGAGCAAGAGCCTGACGATGACCAACTCTACGAAACCGCACCCGTGGTATGCCATGTTCGCTGAACGGATGAACGGCCCGCGTGCCGCTGGCGTGTGTCTGGTGGTCGTCGCCCTGCTGGTGAACCAGGCGCGGGCTGAAGACTGCCGGATGACATTGAGCGAGCCCCGGGTCGATTACGGGGTGATTCGTCCCTCGCAAACGTCGTCTGGTCGCTCGACACTGAGACTGGATACGCAGCGTACGCTGCACCTGAGCGTGCTCTGCGCCAACCCGGCGGCAATGGCATTGCGCTTCAGTGGTGCGCCTGCCGATGCCCAGGGTTTTCAGTTTGGCCGGCAAGGAAGCTTCATGTTGAGCCTGAGGCGGGCTCAGGTCGACGGCAGGCCGGTGGCGTGGCAACCCGATGAAACGGCTGATGGGCGGCTGTTACCTGGCCGCACATTGGTGGCGAGCGCAGCCGGTGTGCCAGTGACGGGCCGCCGGTTGACGGCCCAGGTAGAGATTGAGGTTCACTTGCCCGCCGATGCCCTCTCGGTGCGCCGGGAGGTGCTGCTGGAGGGGCATGGTCAATTCGAACTGGTCAGTCCTACTGTTCCGTAGAGCCGATGAAGTTGGCCAGTTCGACCGTTTGCGGGTTGGCGAACAGCTGCTTGGGGTCACCCACTTCATGCACCTTTCCTTGGTGCATGAACACCAGCTTATCGCCGACTTCCCGCGCGAAGCGCATTTCGTGGGTCACCATGATCAGGGTCATGCCGTCCTTGGCCAGTTGGCGCACCACGCTGAGCACTTCGTTGACCAGTTCCGGGTCGAGGGCCGAGGTGATTTCGTCGCACAGCAACACCTTGGGCGACATCGCCAGCGCGCGGGCAATCGCCACGCGTTGTTGCTGGCCGCCGGACAGGCGATCGGGGAAGGCGTCGAATTTCTCGCCCAGCCCCACGCGTTCGAGCATTTGCCTGGCCAATTGGGCGGCCTTGGCCTTGGGCACCTTCTGCACCACTTGTGGCGCAAGCATGACGTTTTCGCCGACAGTCAGGTGCGGGAACAGGTTGAACTGCTGGAACACCATGCCGACTTTCTGCCGCAGGCTGCGCAGGTCGGCGCGGGCGGCGTCCAGGTATTCGCCATCGACTTCGATCACGCCGTCGTTGATGGATTCCAGGCCGTTGAGGGTTCGCAGCAAAGTGGACTTGCCCGAGCCGCTGCGGCCGATGATCGCCACCACCTGGCCTTCTTCAACGGTCAGGTCGATGCCCTTGAGTACGTGGTGATCGCCGTAATACTTATGCAGGGCGGAAATTCTAAGCAGAGGCATGCAGTCTCCTTTCCAGGTAGCGCGCACTGAGGGACAAGGGGTAGCAGAGCAAAAAGTAACCAAGGGCCACCAGGCCGTAGACCATGAAGGGCTCGAAGGTGGCATTGGCGAGCATGCCGCCGGTCTTGGTCAGTTCGGTGAAGCCGATGATCGAAGTCACGGCGGTGCCTTTGACGACTTGCACCGAGAAGCCCACCGTTGGCGCCACGGCAATTCGCAGCGCCTGGGGCAGGATCACGTAGCGCAGTTGCTCCAGTGGGTTAAGCGCCAGGCTGGCCGACGCTTCCCATTGCCCATGGGCGATGGAGTCGACGCAGCCGCGCCAGATTTCGGCCAGGTAGGCGCTGGTAAACAGGGTCAGGGCAATGGCCGCCGCCAGCCAGGGCGAGATATCCACGCCGAGCAGGGCAATGCCGAAAAACACCAGGAACAGCTGCATCAACAGCGGTGTGCCCTGGAACAGTTCGATATAGGTGCGCGCCACGTTGCGCGGGAAGGCTTTGCGGCTGATGCGCATCGTCATCACCAGCAAACCGATCACGCCGCCACCAACAAACGCCACCAGCGACAGCAGGAGTGTCCATTGCAGGCCGGTGGCCAGGTTACGCACGATGTCCCAAAAGGAAAAATCACTCATCGGCTGTTCCTCATCACGAAGCGTCGACCGATCCAATTGAGCAACTGGCGAATCATCAGCGCCATGCACAGGTACACCAAGGTGGTCAGGGCATAGGTTTCGAACGCACGGAAGTTACGCGACTGGATAAAGTTGGCGGCAAAGCTCAGCTCTTCGGTGGCGATCTGGGAACACACCGCCGAACCGAGCATCACGATGATGATCTGGCTGCTCAGCGCTGGCCACACCTTGCCCAGCGCCGGCAGCAGCACCACATGACGGAAGGCTTCGAAACGCGTCATGGCCAGCGCGGCGGCGGCTTCCAGTTGCCCGCGGGGAATGGCTTGGATGCCGGCGCGGATGATCTCGGTGGAGTAGGCCCCCAAGTTGATCACCATCGCCAGCACGGCGGCTTGCCACTCGGTAATTTTCAGCCCCAATGACGGCAGGCCGAAGAAGATGAAGAACAGCTGCACCAAGAACGGTGTGTTGCGAATCAACTCGACATACACACCGAAGCACCAGGCGAAGGGCTGGATCTTCCACGCCCTCACCACCGCTCCGACGGTGCCCAGGGCTACCCCCAGGATCGCACCGATCGCTGTCAGCTCAAGGGTGAACAGTGCGCCGCGCAGCAGCAGGTCGGTATTGGCCAGCACCGGCACAAAGTCGAATTGATAGGCCATGGGTAAGCTCCGCCTTAGAGATCAGCAGGCAATGGTTCTTTGAGCCACTGCATCGCGTTCTTTTCCAGGCTGCCGTCGGCCTTGGCCGCAACCAGGATCTGATTGACCTTCTCCAGCAGCGCGGGCTCGTTCTTGTTCACGCCCACGTACACGGGGGAATCCTTGAGCTTCACCTTCAGCGCCGGCACGCGTTTCGGGTTGCGCTCGCTGATCGCCACCATCACCACGTTACCGCTGGCAATCAGGTCGACCTGGCCGGCCAGGTAGGCGGCGATGGTCGAGTTGTTGTCTTCGAAGCGTTTGATCGTGGCTTCCTTGGGCGCGACGGCGGTCAGCTCGATGTCTTCAATGGCGCCACGGGTCACGCTGATGGTCTTGCCCTTGAGGTCGTCGACGCTGCTGATGGCGGCATCAGGCGGACCGAACACGGCCAGGTAGAACGGCGCGTAGGCCTTGGAGAAGTCGATGACCTTTTCGCGCTCAGGGTTCTTGCCCAGGCTGGAAATCACCAGGTCGACCTTGCCGGTGGTGAGGAACGGAATACGGTTGGTGCTGTTCACCGGGGTCAGCTCCAGCTTGACCTTGAGCTGGTCGGCCAACAGCTTGGCGGTGTCGATGTCGAGGCCGCGAGGCTTCATGTCAGGGCCGACCGAGCCGAACGGCGGGAAGTCCTGGGGGACGGCGACCTTTAGGGTGCCACGGGCAACGATGTCGTCCAGACCATTGGCCTGGGCGGGTGCCTGGCTCAGCATCAGGCTGGCGAACAGGGCAGTAAGCAGGGCGCTGTAGCGCTTGGTCATGGCAACTCTCCGAGAAGGGCGAAGGGATTTTCTGGATTTGCCCAGTGCACAGCCCATGCCAGTACCGCTCAGATCGTCTGTAAGGCTGGTGTTTATTGAGCGGAGGTGGTCTTACTGGTCTGAACAGTTGCCGACCTTTTCGCACCCTTTTCGAGCGCTGGCAGAATCGGGCGAGCGCCTTTGGGGCGTGGCTTGCCGCCTGCCGCGAATAGCTTTACAACTAGCCGCTCAGTTGACTGGAACCTTGAGTTTTTTATGAATTCCATCGCCCAAGCCGTACCGGAAGCGGCCCTGCAGGCCATCCGCAAACTGATCAAGGAGCAAGGCTTCGGGCCGGGCGATGCGTTGCCGTCCCAGCGTGACCTGGCCGTGCAATTGGGCGTGAGCCGGGCGTCGTTGCGCGAGGCGTTGTCGTCACTGAGTGCCTTGGGAGTGGTGAGTGTGCAGCCTGGCAAGGGGGTGTTCGTGCAAGCGCCCGAGGAATCGCCAGGGTTTGCCTGGCCATTCGCGGCGCAGGCCACGCCGCTGGATATCTTCCAGTTGCGCTACGCCCTTGAGGGGTTTGCGGCGGGGCTGGCGGCGGTCACGTTGACGACGGATGAACTGGACCGCCTGGAAGACAACGTCGAAGCGATGCGCAAGGTGCTCAAGGTCGGCGACTTTGAAGCCGCCGCGCGGCTGGACTTTGAATTTCACCAACGCATCCTGCTGGCCAGCGGTAACCAAGCCATGGTGAGTATCCTGAGCGCCAGCGCCGAGGTGTTCCTGGAAAGCCAGAAACTACCGTTCATCCGGCCGGAGCGGGCCATGGAAACCTGGCAGGAGCACCGCAAGATCCTGCGTGCCCTGGCCCGGCGCGCCAGTGCGGCGGCGCAGAAAACCATGCAGGAACACGTGCGCAATGCGGCGTTGCGCACGGGCATCGCCTTCGTGACTCCCGTAACACCGTGAGTTGGGCTATACGCAAACTCATGCGCCACCATAGCAAGACTCAATCAGAGGCGGCTTCCTGAACGGGGGAAGGGCGGCTATGATGGGCCACGTTTTTTTTGCTTACAATCCGGAGACATCCATGAGCAACGATCTTATCAAGCACGTCACCGACGCGACCTTTGAGGCCGAAGTACTCAAGGCTGCTGGCCCGGTGCTGGTTGACTACTGGGCTGAATGGTGCGGCCCTTGCAAAATGATCGCTCCAGTCCTGGACGACATTGCGACCACCTACGAAGGCAAGCTGACCATTGCCAAGCTGAACATCGACGACAACCAGGAAACCCCGGCCAAGCATGGCGTGCGTGGTATTCCTACGCTGATGCTGTTCAAGAACGGCAACGTCGAAGCCACTAAAGTAGGCGCGCTGTCGAAGTCTCAGCTGCAAGCTTTCCTCGACGCGAACATCTAAGCGTCGTCAAAAAAGCCCCGCAAATAGCGGGGCTTTTTCGTGAAACAGGGCTAGACGCTCCCAAACTCAGGTGGTACATTCGGCCCCGCACTGGTTTCTCCACTGCCCCCTGCAAGCCGTCGCCGACGCATTCCTTTTCGATTAGTACGCGATCCTGTCGCCTTCTCTGCGGCGCGGCCTCATTAAGCCAAAAGCTTAATTTCCCCCCTCCATAAATGATTACGTCATTCCTATATGAATCTGACTGAACTCAAGCAAAAGCCGATTACCGACCTGCTCCAACTGGCCGAAGAAATGGGCATAGAAAATATGGCCCGTTCGCGCAAGCAGGACGTGATTTTCTCCCTGCTGAAAAAGCACGCGAAAAGCGGCGAGGAAATCTCCGGTGATGGCGTGCTGGAGATTCTCCAGGACGGCTTCGGCTTCCTCCGCTCTGCAGACGCCTCCTATCTCGCCGGCCCAGACGATATCTACGTCTCGCCGAGCCAGATCCGTCGCTTCAACTTGCGCACCGGCGACACCATTGTTGGCAAGATCCGCCCTCCGAAGGAAGGCGAGCGTTATTTCGCCCTGCTCAAGGTCGACACGATCAACTTCGATCGTCCCGAGAACGCGAAAAACAAGATTCTCTTCGAGAACCTGACGCCGCTGTTCCCGACCGTGCGCATGAAGATGGAAGCCGGTAACGGTTCCACCGAAGACTTGACCGGCCGTGTCATCGACCTGTGTGCCCCGATCGGCAAAGGCCAACGTGGCCTGATCGTCGCACCGCCGAAGGCCGGTAAGACCATCATGCTGCAGAACATTGCAGCGAACATCGCACGTAACAATCCTGAAGTTCACCTGATCGTGCTGTTGATCGATGAGCGTCCGGAAGAGGTGACCGAAATGCAGCGCACCGTGCGCGGCGAAGTGGTTGCCTCCACGTTCGATGAACCGCCAACCCGCCACGTGCAGGTTGCCGAAATGGTGATCGAGAAGGCCAAGCGCCTGGTCGAACACAAGAAGGACGTGGTGATCCTGCTCGACTCCATCACCCGTCTGGCCCGCGCCTATAACACCGTGATCCCGAGCTCCGGCAAGGTATTGACCGGTGGTGTCGATGCCCACGCCCTGGAGAAACCGAAGCGTTTCTTCGGCGCCGCGCGGAACATTGAGGAAGGCGGCTCGCTGACCATTATCGCCACCGCACTGGTTGAAACCGGTTCGAAGATGGACGAAGTGATCTACGAAGAGTTCAAGGGTACCGGCAACATGGAACTGCCCCTGGACCGTCGCATCGCGGAAAAACGCGTGTTCCCGGCGATCAACATCAACCGTTCCGGTACCCGCCGCGAAGAGTTGCTGACCGCCGATGACGAACTGCAGCGTATGTGGATCCTGCGCAAGCTGCTGCACCCGATGGACGAAGTCGCTGCCATCGAGTTCTTGATCGACAAGCTGAAAACCACCAAGACCAACGATGAGTTCTTCTTGTCGATGAAGCGTAAGTAAAACCACGTTTCAGGTCCGAAAAAATGGCGCCCTCAGGGGCGCCATTTTTTTTGTGTCGAAAAGGGGAGGTTTGAGCGCCTCAAGTGTCAGTTAAGAAACAAAAATAGGTGAGTGCGGCTACGCTCATCCCCATTCGTATCTGGCTGACCATTGTTTATGACCGTTCTTGCTTATCGAAGAGACATCGACGGCCTGCGTGCCATTGCTGTCCTGGCTGTCGTGCTGTTCCATTTTGGCGTTCCAGGCGTCACTGGCGGTTTTGTCGGCGTCGATGTGTTTTTTGTGATTTCCGGTTTTCTGATTACCTCGATCATCTGGCGCGAACGTCAGGCCGGGCGTTTCAGTTTCGTGGAGTTCTGGGCGCGCCGTGCCCGGCGTATTCTGCCGGCGTTGTTTGTGATGATGGCGGCGACGCTGGTGGTGGGGTGGTTCCTGCTGGCGCCCAAGGACTACGAAGCGTTGGGGCGCTCGGCGCACTATCAGGCGACCTTCAGCTCCAACCTGCTGTTTGCACGCCAGCACGGTTATTTTGATGCGGCCTCCGACATCAAGCCGTTACTGCATACTTGGTCGTTGGCAGTGGAAGAGCAGTTCTACATTGTCTTTCCGCTGTTGCTGACCCTGCTTTCAAGCCGTTTGAAACACTGGCGGCTGGCGTTGCTGGGTGTGTTGCTGGTGTCTTTCGGCATGAGCGTCTGGGCGGTCACGCATCAGCCGCAAAAAGCGTTCTATCTGCTGCACCTGCGTGCCTGGGAGTTACTCGCCGGGGCGATGCTGGCGGTGATGCCCCTGCGTGACTGGCGCGCCCCACCCGCCCTGGCCCAAGGGGTCAGCCTGGTCTCCCTGGCGTTGATCCTGATTGCCGTGTTCGGTTTCGATCGACACACGCCGTTTCCTGGTGCTGCCGCGTTGCTGCCGGTGCTGGGCGTGGTCGGGTTGATCTGGGCCAACGGGCAGCAACACACCTGGGTCGGGCGCTTGTTGAGCTCTCGGGTGATGGTGGGCGTGGGGCTCATTTCATATTCCTGGTACCTGTGGCACTGGCCGGTGTTCGTGTACGCCAACTATGCGGCGGTGGACGGTTTGAGCCCGTTTGAGTTGGCGGGCCTGATGCTGGTGAGCCTGGTGCTGGGCTATCTGTCCTGGCGATTCGTGGAGGCACCGTTTCGCGAAAAGCGCTTGCTGGCGGGCCGCAAGGCGATCCTGGCGGCGGGTCTCGCCGGGATCCTGTGCCTTGGTTTTACCGGTTTGGCGTTGCGTGAAGCCAAAGGGGTGCCCTGGCGCTTGTCCGAACAGGCGCTGCGTTATGCCCAGGCGAAAACATGGAGCCCGGCGTTGATGGCGTGCATGGCGGACAAAAACACGCCGGATGAACGCCTGTTTTGCCACTTCGGCCCCAAAAACAGCTCGGTGTCGGCGCTGGTCTGGGGTGACAGCCATGCCACCGCATTGATTCCGGCACTCGAGGACGGCGCCAAACGTCACGATATCAGCCTGGTGCAGGCGAGCTTCGCCGGCTGCATGCCGTTGGATGGCCTGGAGAATATTGCCCGTTGCGCGCATTTCAACCAGCGGGTCGAGAAAGCCATGGCCGAACAGCCGTTCAGCGATGTAGTGCTGGTGGCGCGCTGGAGCCTGTACCTCTATGGGCAAATGTCAGGGGACAAAGAGCATGCGCTCAAAGACCCTGCCACCGGCAACTACGTACGCGCCGTGGCTGAAGAGCGCTTCGCCCAGGGCCTGCGCGAGCGCATTAAAGGGCTGCGCGCCGCCGGGCATCGGGTGTGGCTGGTCAAGGAGGTGCCGTTGCAGGAAATCATTGTGCCGTACCGCCTCAGTCGCCTGGCCATGATGCACCGTCCGGTGGACAAGGAAGGGCTGCCCGTGGAGGAACATATGAAACGCCAGGCCTTTATCACTCAGTTGTTTGACGAACTGGCGGCGGCCGACAGCGGCGTGACCGTGTTGGACCCCGCGCCCCTGCTGTGTGGCGCCGATGGCCTGTGCCGGGTCGAGCTCAATGGTCGCGCGTTGTACACCGACGACAACCACCTCTCTGACGTGGGCGCGCGGCACATCGAGGCCTTCCTGGAACCGCTGTTCAGTTCCTTGCAATCACGGCGGCTGACGGCCAATTAAGCTGCCAGCTGCCTTCAGAGCAGGTAGGATGTACGCCTATTTTACGGGTGGCATGGTTAATGAAATTCAAGGATCTTCGGGATTTCGTGCAGCAACTTGAGCAGCGCGGAGAGTTGAAACGTATCCAGATGCCGATTTCCCCGGTGCTGGAAATGACTGAGATTTGCGACCGTACCCTGCGCAACAAGGGCCCGGCGCTGCTGTTCGAGAACCCGACCGGCTTTGATATTCCGGTGCTGGGCAACCTCTTCGGTACCCCCGAGCGCGTGGCTTTTGGCATGGGCGCCGAGTCGGTCAGCGAGCTTCGCGAGATCGGCAAGTTGCTGGCCTTCCTCAAGGAGCCCGAGCCGCCCAAGGGGCTGAAGGATGCCTGGTCGAAGCTGCCGATCTTCCGCAAGATCATTGCCATGGCCCCCAAGGTGGTCAAGGACGCGGTGTGCCAGGAAGTGGTCATCGAAGGCGATGATGTCGATCTCGCCATGCTGCCGGTACAGACCTGCTGGCCCGGCGACGTCGGCCCGCTGATCACCTGGGGCCTGACCGTCACCAAAGGCCCGAACAAGGATCGCCAGAACCTCGGTATCTACCGCCAGCAAGTGATCGGCCGCAACAAGGTGATCATGCGCTGGCTGAGCCACCGTGGCGGTGCCTTGGACTTCCGCGAGTGGTGCGAAAAACACCCTGGCAAACCGTTCCCGGTCTCCGTGGCCCTGGGTGCCGACCCGGCCACCATCCTCGGGGCCGTGACCCCGGTGCCTGACAGCCTGTCCGAATACGCCTTCGCTGGCCTGTTGCGCGGCAACCGTACCGAGCTGGTGAAGTGCCGCGGCAACGACCTGCAAGTGCCGGCGACTGCCGAAATCATCCTCGAAGGCGTGATTCATCCCGGCGAAATGGCGGATGAAGGCCCTTACGGCGACCACACCGGCTACTACAACGAAGTCGACAGCTTCCCGGTGTTCACCGTCGAGCGCATCACCCATCGGATCAAACCGATCTACCACAGCACCTACACCGGCCGTCCGCCGGATGAGCCGGCCATTCTCGGCGTGGCGCTCAACGAAGTGTTCGTGCCGATCCTGCAGAAGCAATTCCCGGAGATCACCGACTTCTACCTGCCGCCGGAAGGCTGCTCGTACCGCATGGCCATCGTGACCATGAAGAAGTCGTATCCCGGTCATGCCAAGCGGGTAATGCTCGGTGTGTGGTCGTTTTTGCGACAGTTCATGTACACCAAGTTCGTTATTGTCACCGACGACGACATCAATGCCCGCGACTGGAACGACGTGATCTGGGCCATCACCACGCGCATGGACCCCAAGCGCGACACGGTGATGATCGACAACACGCCGATCGACTACCTCGACTTCGCGTCGCCCGTGTCTGGCCTGGGGTCGAAGATGGGCCTGGACGCTACCCACAAATGGCCGGGTGAAACCACCCGCGAGTGGGGCAGGGTGATCGTCAAGGATGAAGCTGTCACCGCGCGTGTTGATGCGATCTGGAAAGAATTGGGAATAGATTGATGCGTGTAACCCTGCAACCTTCCGGCGCCGTGCTGGAGCTGGTCCCCGGCGAGCGAATCCTCGAAGGTGCGCGCCGCCTGGGCTACGAATGCCCCCAGGCCTGCCGCAACGGCGTGTGCCATGTGTGCGCGGCGCTGTTGGTGGAAGGCCGCGTGCAGCAAGCCGGTGAGGTGCGTGACCACGGCGAGTTCTACACCTGCATCGCTGAGCCGCTGGAAGACTGCATTGTGTTGTGGGATGGCGTGCTGGCGCCGGGAGAGTTGCCGTTGCGCAAGTTGTCGTGCCAATTGAGTGAATGTGTAGAGGTCGGTGGCGACGTGTGGCGTGTGCGCCTGCGGGCGCCAGCCGGCAAGGCGGTGCGTTACCACGCCGGGCAATACTTGATAATCGAGCGGGAGAATGGCGAGAAGTCGGCGTTTTCCCTGGCGTCGGCGCCCCATGCCGGGCGCGAGCTGGAGCTGCATGTGCTGGCCCGTGAGGACAGCGCGCGTAGCTTGCTGGAGCAACTGCAGCGCAATCAGATGGCCCGTGTGGAGCTGCCGTTCGGCGACACCCATTTGGCCGAGTTGCCGGATGGGCCGCTGGTGTTGATCGCCGCCGGCACCGGCATGGCGCAGATGCACAGCCTGATCGAACATTGTCGCGCGTCCGGCTTCAAGCACCCGGTGCACCTGTACTGGGGCGTGCGTCGCCCGGAAGATTTCTACCAGATAGAACACTGGGACCAGTGGCTGCAACTGCCCAACCTGTTCCTGCACAAAGTCGTCAGTGACTTGTGCGGCTGGGAAGGGCGCTGCGGGTTGCTGCACGAAGCGGTGTGCGAAGACATCACCGACCTCAAGTCGGTGCACGTCTACGCCAGCGGTTCACCGGCGATGATCTACGGCACCCTGGATGCCCTGGTCGAGGCCGGTATGGATGCGCACCAGATGCGTGCCGATGTGTTTGCCTACGCGCCACGCTGAGAGACCTACTGGGAATGCTTTTGTAGTGAGCAGGCTTGCCCTGCGTTGGGCTGCGAAGCAGCCCCAGTAAAGACACCGCGCAGTTTCAGTTAAAGCGAGTCGTCTGGTGTGGGGCTGCTTCGCAGCCCAACGCAGGGCAAGCCTGCTCACCACAGAGTCAAAATCGTACGCCGGTCGTCACCATCGCCGCATTGAACCCCAGTAACACCAACTCCGCCGCCACCGGCCCGTAATGCGTGCCCACGGACGGAATGATCACCGGCGCCACGCCAAAACGATTCAACGGGATCTTGTCGCGGTACTTGCCGCGATAACCTTGGATCGCCCCGCCTGTCAGTTTCAAATACACCGGATAGTCGGCCATGTCATAGCGCTTGCCCGCATAGGCGTAGTACGAGCGTTGGCGGAACGAGTTGCGGAACGTCGCCCCGCCGTACACAAAACCGGATGCTTCGTTGCGCTCCAGGCCGATCAGATCCTGGTTGTTGTTGTGGTCTGGGTCGGGCGCGAAGTGCCGCGTGTAGACGCTGGTCTGTGCATACCAGAAGCCTTTGTCGTCCTCGGTAGCGGATGTTTCGCCCGCCAGTGCGGTGGTGGCCTGGGCCAGCAGCAACAGGCCAGGCAGTCGGAATTTCTTCATGGGTGCGACCTCGGTAGTCGATTATTGGGCGGCTAGGTGGGTCGTGATGTGTGCGTTATTTTGAGGGTTTGGCACGTTCCCAGGCTGAACCGGGGCTGAAAGTAGCGAGATTGGCGCGCTCAATCCTGATGAATGGGCGGGTTTGCTTATGCATTCGCTTATTCTTTAAAGGTATTTAATTTGTTTCATAAATATCATTAGGCTATATATCAACGGACTACCGAACACTCACAACAACCAATCACTGACCGCCACCGCCCGCCAGCCGGATCGATCGTACGAACTCAGAGCACGACGTTCTGGTTTTTGATTCAAGGGGAGCGGTATGGGGAGCTACAAGCAACACGCGCTGTACACGGCGATTTTGTCGGCCAATTTGCTGACCGCTGTGGGTTTCAATCCCGTCTTTGCGGCCGAAACGTCCGCCACCGATACACCCAAGCTCGACACTGTGATCGTCACCGGTACCCGCGCCCAGGAGCGTACGGCCAGTGCTTCGCTGTCACCGATCGATGTGATTTCCGGCGATACCTTGCGCAGCACGGGTTCCGATGAGTTGGGCGCGGTGTTGGCGCGGCTGATTCCGTCGATCAATTTCCCACGCCCAAGCCTGGTGGACGGCGCCGAACTGGTGCGCCCTGCGCAATTGCGCGGCCTGTCGCCGGATCAGGTGCTGGTGCTGGTCAATGGCAAACGTCGCCACACCAGCGCCTTCGTTAACCTGGGTGGGGCGGTGGGCCGTGGCTCTGCACCGGCGGACTTGAACGCGATCCCGCTGTCGGCGGTGGACCATATCGAAGTGCTGCGCGACGGCGCGTCCGCCCGCTATGGCTCCGATGCGATTGCCGGGGTGATCAACGTGATCCTCAAGCACGCCGACCAGGGCGGCTCGATCTCCACCAAGTTCGGCGAGTACAAGAAGGGCGACGGTATCCAGCGTAATGTCAGCGGCAATACCGGCCTGGCGCTGGGCGACAACGGCTTTATCAACCTGTCGGCCGAAGGCGCCGATAACGATTACACCAACCGCGCCGGCAATGATTACCGCCCAGCCAGCATCGGTTCCACCACCTACGGCCAGCGCGTGTTCCGCCAGGGCGAGCCGGCCACCGATGAAGGCAAATTCCAGTTCAACTCGGAATATGCCTTCAACGATGCCGCCGAGTTCTACAGCTTCGGTGGCTACAGCAAACGGCGCGGCGAGACGGCAGCGTTTTACCGGGCGAGCAACGCCTCCAACAACATCGCGGCACTCAACCCCAACGGCTACCTGCCGCTGATCAAGGGCAACCTGGAAGACACCTCGCTGGTGGTGGGCCTGCGTGGGCTATTGGCCTACGACTGGCATTACGACCTGTCGGCCAACTACGGCAAGAACCAGTACGAGCTGGGCACCGAAACCATCAACACGTCCCTGGGCCTGGCCACGCCGCGCAAGTTCAACAACGGCACCCTGAGCAACGATCAGAAGCAGATCAGCCTGGACCTGTCGCGTGAGTTCGACGTGGGCTTCCTGCCTTACCCGGTCTCCGTGGCCTTTGGTGGCGAATACCTGCACCAGGGTTACGAGATCGAAGCGGGTGAGCCGGCGTCCTACTTCCAGACCGGCAGCTCCGGCCTGGGCGGTTTCCGTAATGCCGACGCCGGTACGAGCACGCGGCATAACTGGGCGCAGTACCTGGACCTGGAAACCAATTTCACCGAAAAACTCAGCGCCTCCGCCGCCGTGCGCCATGAGGACTACAGCGACTTCGGTTCCAACGTCAGTGGCTCGCTGTCGGCCCGCTACGACTTCACCCCGCAGGTGGCCTTGCGCGGTAGTATTTCCAATGGTTTCCGCGCGCCGTCCCTGGCCCAGCAGAACTTTGCCTACACCTCATCGCAACTGATCGGCAGTACCGTCCAGGAAGCGGGCACCTTCCCGGCCAACAGCCAGGTGGCTCGCTTGCTCGGCGCCGAAGACCTCAAGGCTGAAAAGTCGCGCAACTACAGCCTCGGCCTGGTGCTGGAGCCTGCCGATGACCTGACCGTGACGCTCGATGTGTACCGTATCGACATCCGCGACCGCATCAGCCTGTCGTCAAACTTGAACCTCAACCCGGCGGCGATTGCCTACCTGCAAGCCAATGGCGTGGGCAACATCAACTACACCAGCGCCCGCTACTTCACCAACGCGACCGACACCAGCACCGACGGTGTCGACCTCGTGGCCAACTATCGCTACCAGTTCGATAACGGTATCCGCTGGAACAGCACCGTGGGCTATAACTACAACCACACCAAAGTCACCGACGTAAAAGCCAACCCGGCGATTCTCGACAGCCTGGGTGTGAACCTGTTGCGCGTGGACCGTCGCGAGCGTATCGGTTTGCTCGGCGATACCACGCCACAACACAAGCTGAGCCTGGGTAACGACTTCACCTTCGGCCGTTGGGCGCTGCACAGCAACCTGGTGCGCTATGGTGAATTCACCAGCTACCAGGCAGACAAGGTCAATGACCAGACCTTCAAGGCGGCCTGGGTGCTGGACCTGTCGGCAGACTACACGCTGAAGAACTGGACCTTCACCCTGGGCGGCGACAACGTCACTGATAAATACCCGGAGAAGGTCAACGCCTTCGCCAGCAGTGGTGGCAATTTGGCCTATAGCACTTTTTCGCCGTACGGTTACAGCGGCGCGTTCTATTACGGTAAAGTTGCCTACAACTGGTAAGAGCACAGGAGACCTAAGCGATTTGCCATGACCGCCATTGAAACCGATCTTTTGCAATTGGCTTACCCTCCGCGACTCGATCTTGGGCCGCAACTCACTCACGAACAATTGATGAGCTCGATGCAAGCCACCATGGCTCGGCATAAGGGTGGGCCGGTCTGGCTGTTTGCGTATGGTTCGCTGATCTGGCGGCCTGAATGCTCGTCGACCGAGCGCGTGCGGGCGCGGGTTCACGGTTATCACCGGGGCCTGTACCTGTGGTCTCACGAGCATCGGGGCACGCCGGAGTTGCCGGGGCTGGTGTTTGGTCTGGACCGTGGAGGCTCTTGCAGTGGGTTCGCTTACCGCTTGCCGGAAGATCAGCTGGAGGCCTCGCTTTACGCCCTGTGGCAGCGCGAGATGCCTTACCCCTCCTATCGGCCGCACTGGCTCAGTTGCCGTCTTGAGGATGGCAGTACCGTGCAGGCGCTCGGGTTTGTATTGGAGCGACACCTGCCCAGCTACGCCGGCAACCTGCCCGACATCGTGCTGAACCATGTGTTGCAAAGCGCTTGCGGGCGTTACGGCACCACTCGCGATTATGTCGAGCAGACCGTCAACGCCCTGCGTAGCCACGCCATGCCAGATAAAAACCTGGAGGCGCGGCTCAAGCGTTGTGCAAAGGATTGCTCAGGCGATTAACGCGCCGAGCTGACGCTGTTGGTGTGCCACAGCGTGGGGATCAGGAAGGCGATCGCCAATACGCACGCGCCAATCAGCAGCACAAAACCACCGTCCCAGCCGAAATGGTCCACGGTGTAGCCCATGGCCGCGCTCGCCGCCACCGAACCGCCCAGGTAACCGAACAGACCGGTGAAACCTGCCGCGGTGCCGGCGGCTTTCTTCGGTGCCAGTTCCAGCGCCTGCAGGCCGATCAACATCACCGGGCCGTAGATCAGGAAGCCGATGGACACCAGCGCGATCATGTCGACCATCGGGTTGCCCGGCGGGTTGAGCCAGTACACCAGGGTCGCCACGGTCACCAGCGCCATGAACACGATACCGGTCAGGCCACGGTTGCCACGGAAGATCTTGTCCGACATCCAGCCGCACAGCAGCGTGCCTGGGATACCCGCCCATTCGTAGAAGAAGTACGCCCAGGATGATTTATCGACCGTGAAGTGCTTGGCTTCCTTGAGGTAGGTCGGTGCCCAATCCAGTACGCCGTAGCGCAGCAGGTAGACGAAGACGTTGGCGAAGGCGATGTACCACAGCATTTTATTGCGCAGCACGTACTTGACGAAAATTTCCTTGGCGCTGAATTCGTCTTCGTGGCTGGCGTCGTAGCCTTCCGGGTAATCGTTCTTGTATTTCTCAATCGGCGGCAGGCCGACCGACTGTGGCGTGTCGCGCATGGTGATGAAGGCAAACGCCGCCACTGCCAAGGCCACCGTCGCCGGTACATAGAACGCTGCATGCCAGTCGTTGAACCAGGCCATGCCCAGCAGGAACAGCGGGCCGATCAGGCCGCCGCCGACGTTATGCGCCACGTTCCACACCGACACCACGCCACCGCGTTCTTTCTGCGACCACCAGTGCACCATGGTGCGTCCGCTCGGCGGCCAGCCCATGCCCTGGGCCCAGCCATTGATGAACAGCAAAATGAACATCATGGTCACGCTGGACGTCGCCCAAGGTGCGAAACCGAAAATGAACATCACCCCTGCTGAAACCAGCAGGCCGAAGGGCAGGAAATAGCGCGGGTTGGAGCGGTCGGACACCAGGCCCATGAGGAATTTGGACAGGCCGTAGGCAATCGCGATGGCGGACATCGCCAGGCCCAGTTCGCCACGGGTGTAACCCTCGTCGATCAGGTACGGCATGGCGAGGGAGAAGTTTTTGCGCAGCAGGTAGTACCCGGCGTAACCGAAGAAAATACCGGCGAAGATCTGCCAGCGCAGGCGTCGGTAGGTACTGTCTATTTTTTCTTCAGGCAGGGGCGCCTGATGTGCGGCAGGACGAAAGAAAGCAAACATTCAAGGGCTCCAGATTTCTTGTTTTGACTGCGGATGCGAATGTTACAGTTTCGTTACCGAAAATAGCATCGCCTCTTGGTGGCAAACACAGGAAATGAGCGCAATTGCATGTTCTCTTATGAACATGTCGCTAATAGATAAGTGTGGGTCGTGGTTGAGTTCTTCAGGATGATGGAGACCCAAATGTGGGAGGGGGCTTGCGCCCGATAGCGGTGGCTCAGTCGACAGATTCAGTGACTGACACCCTGCAATCGGGAGCAAGCCCCCTTCCACCTGTGAGCGCATTTCACATCGCTCAGCGCGTTTGGACCACGACCTTGCCCACCGCCTTGCGCTGCCCCAGGTCATTGATCGCCTGGGCGGCTTGTTCCAGCGGATACACCTGCGACACCAACGGCTTCAACTTGCCCTCGGCGTACCAGCCGAACAATTGCTGGAAATTCGCCGCATTGTCCTGCGGCTGCCGCTGGGCAAATGAACCCCAGAACACCCCCACCACCGCCGCCCCCTTGAGCAGCGCCAGGTTCACCGGCAGCTCCGGGATGCGCCCGCTGGCGAAACCCACCACCAGCAAGCGGCCGTTCCAGGCGATGGCGCGGATGGCTTGGTCAAACAGGTCGCCTCCCACCGGGTCGTAGATCACATCGGCACCGTTGCCGTCGGTCAGGCGCTTGATCTCGTCTTTCAGGCTGGTTTCGCTGTAGTTGACCAGCTCATCGGCGCCGGCGGCCTTCGCCACCGCCAGTTTGTCGGCGCTGCTGGCGGCAGCGATCACCCGTGCGCCCATGGCCTTGCCGATTTCCACGGCGGCCAGGCCCACGCCTCCGGAGGCGCCCAGGACCAACAGGGTTTCGCCGGGTTGCAGGTTGGCCCGTTGTTTCAGCGCGTGCATGGACGTGCCGTAGGTCATGCTGAACGCGGCGGCCGTGTTGAAGTCCATGCTCGGCGGGATCGGCAGCACGTTATAGCCCGGCACCGCGACCTGTTCGGCAAAGCTGCCCCAGCCGGTCAGCGCCATGACCCGGTCACCGACTTTGAGGTGGCTGACTTTTTCGCCCACTTCACTGACCACGCCCGCCGCTTCGCCACCCGGCGAGAACGGGAAGGGCGGCTTGAACTGGTACTTGCCCTCGATAATCAGGGTGTCCGGGAAGTTGACCCCGGCGGCATGCACGTCCAGCAGGATTTCGTTCTTCTTGATCGCCGGGCTGGCGATCTCTTCCAGCACCAGGGTTTCGGCGGGGCCGAAGGCTTTGCACAGCACAGCTTTCATCGGACTATTCCTTTTGGCGTCGTGGCCGATAAGTGTAGGAGGGTATGCCCCTGGGTCAACGAGCATGCCCGGGCCTGATAAGTCGCCATAAGCTTGTGCTCTGCCTTGCTAGCGTTATGCTACCCGGCAACCGAATGTGAGGAATGAACTGTGAAAGCGTGGATCCTATTGATGCTGGCCCTGACCTTGCCGATGGCAGCCCAGGCCGAAGAGGCCAAAGAAGGCGAGGCGCCGAAAGTCAGCTATATCAGCCTGAGCCCGCCGTTCGTGGGTAACTATGGCCTGGATGGCACGGCGAAGCTCAAGGTGTTCAAGGCCGACATCGCCCTGCGCGTGACCGGCACCGAGGCGGCAGCACTGGTCAAAGCCAACGATCCATTGATCCGCAACCAGCTGGTGGCACTGTTCACCCAGCAGACCAACGAGGCCATGAGCACCGTTGAAGGCAAGGAAAAGCTGCGCCAGGAAGCGTTGAAGCAAACCCAGCAAGTGATGAACGACGAGACGGGCAAGCCGGTGGTGGAAGACCTGTTGTTCAACAACTTGATCATCCAATAAGTCGCTACGCGACTATCGGGGGCAAGCCCCCTCCCACAGTTGGAATGCGATCAAATGTGGGAGGGGGCTTGCCCCCGATGACGGCGGTACAGACGCCTCAGGACGCCAGGCTCTTCCTGAACCGCGCCAACGCCACCGCAAAAAACACCAACCCAATCCCCGCCAGCGCCAGCAAGTCCGGCCACACCACGCTCACTCCCGCATCCCGAAACAGAATCGCCGCGCTCAGACTCACAAAATGCGTAGACGGCGAGCCCTGCATTATCCACTGCAGCCACTCGGGCATGCTGTCCAGCGGCGTGCTGCCGCCTGAGAGCAGCAGCATTGGGATGATCACCGGGATTGCCAGCAAGCCGAACTGCGGCGTCGAGCGGGCGAGGGTGGCGAGGAAGATGCCCAGCGCGGTGCTGGCAAACAGGTACAGCGCCGTCACGAACAGAAACAAGCTCAGCGACCCGGCCAGCGGTAAGCCGAGCAGGCCTTTGACCACCACTTCCAGCGACAGCCAGGTGCACAGCACCACCACGAGCATGTTGCTCCAGATTTTCGCCAGCATGATTTCCAGCGCCGTCAGTGGCAGTACCAGCAGGTGGTCGAGGGTGCCGTGCTCGCGTTCGCGCAGCAGCGCCGTGCCGGTCAGCACGATAGCCAGGATGGTGATGTTGTTGACGATCTGGATCACCGCCAGGAACCAGCCACCTTCCAAGTTGGTGTTGAACAGGGCGCGGGTGGTCAGCAAGGCGGGCGCCTGGCCGGCGGCATCGGCTTGTCCGCTGTTGCTCAGCAGTTCGCGTTGAAATATCCGCCCAATGTAGCCCGCGCCCATGAACGCCTGGCTCATCGCCGTGGCATCCACATTCACCTGCACGCCCGGCTGGCGCCCTGCCAACAGGTCGGCCTGGAAGTTCGCTGGCACATTGATCACGAAGGTGTATTCGCCGCTGTCCATGACCTTGTCCAACTGGTCATAGGGTAACGGCACAGGCGCTTGGAACTCGGGCGGCTGCAACGCCTCGGCCATTTGGCGTGAGAGTGAGCTGTGGTCTTCGTCCACAAACGCCACGCTGGCGTTGTGCACGCCGATCACCGAGCCGGCGGCGGGCATATAGATGGCGACGGTGAAGGCGTAGAACAGAAACAGCAACAACACGCTGTCGTGTCGCAGGCTGGTCAGCTCCTTGATCCCCAGCCGCAGGATGTGTGCGAACGTGTGCATCAGGCCTCCTGCTTCTTGAGCATGATCAGGCTCAGCCCGGTAAACCCGACGAAAAACCCGAACAGCGCCAGGCATTGCGGCCACAACTGGCGCAGGTCCAGGGCCTTGGTGAACGTGCCCACGGCGATATCCAGAAAGTGCCCGGCCGGAAACAGCATGCCCATCAATGCCGCCGCTCCTTCCAGTGACGAGCGTGGCACGATCAGCCCGGAGAACTGGATCGTCGGCAGGCTGGTGATGATCATCGTGCCCAGGATCGCCGCGATCTGCGTACGGGTGAACGCCGAAATCAGCAGGCCCATGCTGGTGGTCGCCAGCACGTACAGCAACCCGCCAAACGCCAGTGTCAGGCCGCTACCCTTGAACGGTACGCCGAACAACCAGCGGTTCATCGCCACCAATACCGCCAGGTTGACCAGGCTGACGGCCAGGTAGGGCGCCTGTTTGCCAAGCAGGAACTCCAGGCGGGTCAGCGGCGTGGCGTAGAAGTTGGTGATCGAGCCCAGCTCCTTCTCGCGCACGATGCCGAGGGCGGTGAGCATCGCCGGGATAAACGCCAGGATCAGCGCCATCACTCCGGGGCCGATGGCGTTCACGCTGACCACGTCCTGGTTATAGCGAAAGCGCGTCTCCAGCTTGGCGGCGGTCAGGTCGTTGCGGGGCAGGCTGCTCAGTTCGGCCAGTTGCGCAAGGTTGCCCTGGTGTACGGCCTCGACGTAGTTGCGGCTGGTTTCCGCGCGAAACGGCATGCCGCCATCGAGCCACGCGGCCACTGTGGGCTGGCGACCGGCGTACAGGTCGCGGCCAAAACCGGGCGGAATCTCCAGGGCGAGTTTGATTTCCGAACGTTGCAGGCGTCGGTGCAGTTCAGTCGAATCCTGAATCGGCGACTGCTCGGCGAAATAGCGTGAGCTACGAAAGGCTTCCAGGTAGGCGCGGCTTTGCGGCGTCTGGTCCTGGTCGTAGACGGCGAACGCGAGGTTTTCCACGTCCAGGGAAATGCCATAGCCGAAGATCACCATCATGAACATCGCTCCCAGCAGCGCGAAGGCCATGCGCACTTTGTCGCGCAGCAGTTCCTTGCCTTCGCGGCTGGCCACGGCCAACAGGCGAGCCAGGCTGAATCCACGCTTGCTCACGGGCGGTGTGCTGGTCGCGCTGACGGTTGCGGTGGCTGCAGCGGGCTCGGCTTCGCCCTGGGCCTGTTCCAGGCAGGTGACGAACGCGGCTTCCAGCGTGTCACCGTGAAATTGCCGTCGCAGCGCATCCGGTGTATCGCAGGCCAGCACCTTGCCCGCATGCATCAGGGAGATGCGATCGCAGCGCTGGGCTTCGTTCATGAAGTGGGTGGACAGGAAGATGGTCACGCCTTGTTCGCGGGATAGCTCGATCAGCAGCCGCCAGAAATCATCCCGCGCAGCCGGGTCGACGCCCGAGGTGGGCTCATCGAGGATCAGCACTTCCGGGCGATGCAATACGGCCACCGCCAATGACAGTCGCTGACGCAGGCCGAGAGGCAGTTCACCGGACGGTTGCTCGGCGACGTCAATGAGATCGAAGCGTTGGATCAGCTCGTCAATGCGCGGACCGCTATCAGCCGTGGGTAAGTCGAACAATTGCGCATGCAGCACCAGGTTCTGGCTCACGCTGAGCTCGCCATACAGCGAGAAGCTTTGCGACATGAACCCCACGCGCTTGCGGGTGGCCAGGTCCTTGGCATTGACCGGGTTGCCCAGCAGCGTCGCACTGCCCTCAGTGGCTGGCATCAGCCCGGTGAGGACTTTCATGGTGGTGGTCTTGCCGCAGCCGTTGGAGCCGAGGAACCCGAATATTTCACCTCGGCCGATGGCGAAGCTGACGTTGTTGACCGCAGTGAAATCGCCGAAGCGCAGGGTCAGGTCGTGGGCTTCGATGGCGATGTCGGTGTTGTCGCTTTCGCGCGGCGGAATTACCAGCGGTTGGTTGTCGTGGGCGCTGTCACCCTGGAAGTGGGTGAACGCCTCGTCCAATTTGCCGCTGGATGTTGCGCCAGCCAATTCACTGCTCAGGCCGTCGGCGATCAACTTGCCGCGATCAAGCATCAGGCAATGCTCGAACTGCTCGGCTTCCTCCATGTATGCCGTGGCCACCAGCAGCGTCAGTTGTGGCCGCTCGCTGCGTACACTGTCGACCAATTCCCAGAAGCGTCGACGTGACAACGGATCGACGCCAGTGGTGGGCTCGTCGAGGATCAACAGGTCGGGGTCGTGGATCAGCGCGCAACACAGGCCAAGCTTCTGCTTCATACCGCCAGACAGCTTGCCGGCCGGACGGTCGGCGAAGCGTGCGAGGTCGGTGGCCAGCAGCAGGTTGTGCATGCGCTGGTCGCAATCGGCTTTCGACAGGCCGAACAACGTGGCGAAGAATCGGATGTTTTCGCGGATGGACAGCTCGGGGTACAGGTTGCCGCCCAAACCCTGGGGCATAAAGGCAATGCGTGGGTACAGGCTGTTGCGGTGACGGCGGTCTTCGATGGCGCCGCCCAGCACGTTCAACTGGCCATCCTGAAGCTTTTTAACCCCGGCGATCAAACCCAGCAGGCTCGACTTGCCCGCGCCATCCGGACCGATCAACCCGCAGCGCGTACCGGCCGGCAAGCTGAACGTGATGTCGACCAGTGCCTGCTGCTTGCCGTAGCGATGGTTGATCCCCGTGGCCTGCAGCGCCAGGGTGGTCATTGCAGGTTGGCCGGCCAGTCAGTGTCAGCCGTGCGCACATAACCTGCGCCGGGCATGCCCGGTTTGGCTTGGGGCACGGCGCTGGGCTGGGTGAGGCGCAGTTTGACGCGGAAGACCAGTTTTTGGCGCTCGTCGCGGGTTTCCACTTCCTTGGGGGTGAACTGGGATTTGGCGGCGACAAAACTGATCTTGGCCGGTAGTGGCTGGCCGGGCAGGGCGTCGAGCAGGATACGCGCGTCGCTGCCGACGGTCAGGCGACCGGTGACGGACGCGGGCAGGTAGAGGTTCATGTATTGATCATTGGGATCAATCAACAGCAGTACGCGCCCACCCGCGCCCAGCACCTCACCTGGCTCGGCCAGGCGCAATTGGATAATGCCGTCGATGGGCGCGCGCAGGCTGCTGTCGTCGATTTCGCTGGTAAGTTGAGCCACCTGGGCCTGGGCGGCTCCGATGGCGGCCTTTCCCGAGTTGACCTGCGCTTGGGCGGCAATCACTGCCGCATTGTCGGTGTTTTGCCGCGCTTGCTGCTGGTCGATCAGCTGGCTGCTGGCGAAGCCGCGCTTGTACAGCTCTTGGGTGCGCTTGAGTTCCTGGTTGGCCAGCAGTTGCTCGCTCTGGCGCAGTTGCACATTGGCTTCGGCGGCGGCGACGTTTTCCTTGGCGCGCAGTACTTCGGCTTCGGCTTGGGCGCGCTGGGCTTCGAGGGTGCGCGTGTCCATGCGTGCAAGCAATTGGCCCTTGAGCACCTTGTCGCCCTCGTCAACCCGCACTTCGGCCAGGCGTCCGGGGATCTTGGCGGCGATCTGCACTTCGGTGGATTCCAGGCGGCCATTGCCCATGCCGATGCCTTCCGGCAGGCGGTCCTGGGTGGAGCGCCAGTAACCAAAGCCACCGGCACCCAACAACAAAGCGATGAGTGCGACGGCGAAAAGACGGGAGGTATGGTGATTCGTCGACATGGCTGCTTCCTGCGGCATTAGCGTCCTAGTTTGAGCGGTTTGCCCCGGCGGGGCGTTGATACCCGTCAGTTAAAGCAAGTTGATTACGGCGGCCCATTGCTCGGGCGTGACGGCCATCACCGACAGCCGGCTGCCTTTTTGCACCAGGGGCAGTTCGGCAAGGGCGGTTTGCTGCTTCAGGTAACCGAGGCCGAGCACTTTGGGAAACGTCTGGACGTGGGCCACGTTGATCGCACTCCACGGGTTTTTCTCCGGGGTGGCCTTCGCGTCGAAGTAGTGGCTTTGCGGCTCCAATGCAGTAGGGTCCGGATAGGCCGCCTCGACGATCTTGCCGATACCGGCAATACCCGGTTCCGGGCAACTGGAGTGATAAAAGAAAAATTCGTCACCCACCGCCATGGCGCGCAGGAAGTTGCGGGCCTGGTAGTTACGCACCCCGTCCCAGCGTGCTTCACCGAGCTTTTCCAGACCGTTGATGGAGAGTTCGTCGGGCTCGGATTTCATCAGCCAATAGGCCATTTTTGGGCTCCTGAAAAAGGCATTGGGCAAGTTGTCAGGCAATTTGATGACAAACCGACAGTCGGTTGGCGTCAAGGTTTGCGTGTTGGTTCACGTTACCGCAAAATGCCGGCCTTTAAGCTTGACGCAGCTGCAACGGACTACTTTGGAACGTTGTTGTCATCGTGTACGAGGTGCCTGAAGGGGGGCAATCGATGCAACGTAAACCGGATTTACTATGGATTTTGGTGATTTTGTTTGGTCTGGGCGTCGTGACCACCGGGTATGCGCAAAGCTTGTGGTCGAACAAGACCGATGCGCCGGTTGAACTGTCACCCGTGCAGCAGCAATTCAAGCGTTAACACGGCTTCAAGGCGCCGCTGATTCCAGTGGCGTCTCTGCGATATACCACTGCTTATCCGTGACGGTGCCAGCCAGCGGCACATCCCAACTCGCCTGCACCAAACGCTCGACCTTCTGACATTCATGGGCCAGGCCCAGCAGCGTCGGTTTGCGCCAGCTTTGGCGGCGCGCCAGGTATGCCAGGCTGCGATCGTAAAACCCGCCGCCCATGCCCAGGCGTCCCCCCGCATCATCAAACCCCACCAACGGCAGCAGCACCAAGTCCAGCGCCCAGACCTTGCGTTGGCGGCTGATATTCACCCGTGGCTCCAGGATGCGAAAGCGATTGGGCAGCAGCTTTTCCCCAGGCCTTACCCGTTGGAACACCATCTTGGTCCGTGGCCAGGCGCTGAGCACCGGCAGGTAGGTGGCCTTGCCACGACGCTGGGCGGCGCGCAGCAGCAGGCGCGGATCGATTTCACCGTCCGTCGGTAAATACAAAGAGATATGTTTGGCGCGGCGAAACAGCGGGTGCTGTGCCAGTTGCCGATACAGGCCGTGGGCGGCCTTGCGCTGCTCGCTCGGCGTGAGGGCGCGGCGGGCATTGCGCAACATGCGTCGAAGTTGCGGACGGGAAAGCGGCGCAGGTTCGGTCATGGTTTCGGCTCATAAAACAATGCCAGTCCGAGGACTGGCATTGAGTTTGGGAATTCAGGCTCCCCGACAGAGCCGCTGTCGACTTAGCCCTTGAACCCGAAAGTTCAAGGTGGAAGATGCAGTAGGCTTTAAGGCTTTCCGTCTAGCGGACATGCACACCAGCCCAACGTGCAACTTCCAGGGTAGTGCGAATCGGCTCAGGGACATCGCCGACTGGCAAACACGCCAGGGAGTGGGGCGAGTATACCCCAAACAGTCGCGGCAATCAGCCCTTGGGTGCGTCTGAGTCGCTGGAAAGCACCAGATCCACGCGTTCCAGCAGGTCACGCACCTGCTCACGGGTGGAGCCGCTGGCCTGCACGTCAGGGCGTTCCTGCTTATGCAGCAAATCGTGGGTGATGTTCAGTGCGGCCATCACGGCGATGCGGTCGGCGCCGATGACTTTGCCGCTGCTGCGGATTTCACGCATCTTGCCATCCAGGTAGCGGGCGGCGCTCACCAGGTTGCTGCGCTCTTCCTGGGGGCAGATGATCGAATATTCTTTATCGAGGATCTGCACGGTGACGCTATTGCTTGAACTCATGAGTCTTGCTCCAGGGCCTTCAGGCGCGAAATCATCGATTCGACCTTACGCCGGGCGATTTCGTTTTTTTCAATGAGGTGAGCGCGTTCCTCGCGCCAGGTCTTTTCCTGAGCTAATAGGAGTCCGTTTTGACTCTTAAGTTGCTCGACCCGAGTAATTAGCAATTCGAGTCTGGCCATCAGCGCTTGCAGGTCGGTGTCTTCCATTGGGTTCCACTGGATTTGTCTGATGAATGGCAACTGCAGGATAAACGATCTGACGCCCTTGATAGTCTTGGTACGTCTGCCGGTGCTAGGATACAGCGCTCCATTCTAGACATTGCGCCGTCTGGCGCCTAGCTCACCATGCCTATTCAGAACTCCCCGTACGACGCTTTTTCCAAACTGCTGAGCACCAGCGGCCACCCATGCTCGCCTGCCGAACTGCACGGTGTGTTGCTGGGCCGCAGCTGCACCGGCGTTGGCTTTGATGCCGACAACTGGCTGGCTGACGTGGCCGAGCTGCTGGAAACCGAACCGACCGACAACGTGCGCAACGCGCTGATCGGCCTGCAAGAGATGGTCAAGGGCGAGCTGACCGGTGACGACGTCACCGTGGTCCTGCTGCTGCCGACCGACGACGCGCCGCTCACCGAGCGCGCCGCTGCACTGGGCCAATGGTGCCAGGGCTTCCTCCACGGTTTCGGCGTGAACGCCGGTGGCCTGGAACTGAGCACCGACGCCAAGGAAGTGCTGCAGGACTTGGCAGCCATCTCCCAGGTGCAGGACGCCCTGGAAGAGTCCGAAGACGGCGAAGGCGACTACATGGAGGTGATGGAGTACCTGCGCGTTGCGCCGCTGCTGCTGTTCACCGAGACCAAGAAGTCCGCTGAGCCTGCTGCACCCAAGCCGTCGCTGCACTAAGAAAGGAAGCCCATCTGCCCATGATCCATATCCCCAAAGCGGAATACACCCGACGCCGCAAGGCGCTCATGGCGCAGATGGAACCCAACAGCATCGCGATCCTGCCGGCCGCCGCCGTGGCGATCCGCAATCGCGATGTCGAGCACGTGTACCGCCAGGACAGTGACTTCCAGTACCTGAGTGGTTTCCCCGAGCCGGAAGCCGTGATCGTGTTGATGCCCGGTCGCCAGCACGGCGAGTACGTGCTGTTCTGCCGCGAGCGCAATGTCGAACGCGAGCTGTGGGATGGCCTGCGCGCCGGCACCGAAGGCGCGATCCGTGACTTCGGTGCCGACGATGCCTTCCCTATCACCGATATCGACGACATCCTGCCCGGCCTGATCGAAGGCCGCGACCGGGTGTATTCGGCGATGGGCAGCAACGCCGAATTCGACCGGCACCTGATGGAGTGGATCAACGTGATCCGCTCTAAAGCGCACCTGGGCGCCCAGCCGCCGAACGAATTCGTTGCCCTGGATCATCTGCTCCACGACATGCGCCTGTATAAATCGGCGGCAGAGCTGAAGGTGATGCGCGAGGCGGCCCGAATCTCCTGCGCCGCCCACGTGAAGGCGATGCAGGCCAGCCGTGCCGGTTTGCATGAGTTCAGCCTGGAAGCAGAATTGGACTATGAGTTCCGCAAGGGCGGCGCAAAGATGCCGGCCTACGGTTCCATCGTCGCCGCCGGGCGCAACAGCTGCATCCTGCATTACCAGCAAAACGACGCGCTGCTCAAGGACGGCGATCTGGTGCTGATCGACGCCGGTTGTGAGATCGACTGCTACGCCAGCGACATCACCCGTACCTGGCCGGTCAACGGCAAGTTCTCGCCGGAACAGAGGGCGATCTACGAGATTGTGCTGGCCTCCCAGGAAGCCGCCTTCGCCGAAATCGCCCCGGACAAACATTGGAACCAGGCCCATGAGGCCACGGTGCAGGTCATCACCGCCGGGCTGGTAAAGCTGGGCTTGTTGCAGGGCGACGTCGACGAGTTGATCGCCAGCGAAGCCTATAAGGCCTTCTATATGCACCGCGCCGGCCATTGGCTGGGCATGGATGTGCATGATGTGGGCGAGTACAAAGTGGGCGGTGAATGGCGTGTGCTGGAAGTCGGCATGGCGTTGACCGTGGAACCGGGGATCTACATTTCGCCGGACAACCAAAACGTGGCAAAGAAATGGCGTGGCATTGGCGTACGCATCGAGGACGACGTGGTAGTGACCAAGCAAGGCTGTGAAATCCTGACCGGCGGCGTGCCCAAGACTGTCGCCGACATCGAAGCGCTGATGGCGGCTGCCCGATGAGCCGGGTCAACCTGGCCATTATCGGCGGTGGCTTGGTAGGCGCCAGCCTGGCGCTGGCGTTGCAGGCCGGGGCCAAGGCCCGTGGCTGGAAGATCGTGCTGATCGAACCCTTCGCGCCGGGCGACAGCTACCAGCCGAGCTACGATGCGCGGTCTTCGGCGCTGTCCTATGGCGCCCGGCAGATCTATCAGCGCCTGGGCCTGTGGCAGGACATTTCCCGCCGTGCCGAGCCGATCAAGCAAATCCACGTGTCGGATCGTGGGCGTTTCTCCACCGCACGGTTGTCTGCCATGGAGGAGGGCGTGCCGGCCCTCGGTTACGTGGTGGAAAACGCCTGGCTGGGCCAATGCCTGTGGCAAGGCCTGGACAAAGACGTGGTCAGCTGGCGTTGCCCGGCGGAAGTTACACGCATGGAGCCGCTGGCCGATGGCTACCGCCTGACCCTCAACGATGAAACCGTACTGGAATGCGACCTCGCCGTACTGGCCGATGGTGGCCGCTCCGGACTGCGCGAACAGCTGGGCATCGGCGTGAAAACCCGCCCGTACAACCAGAGCGCGCTGATCGCCAACATTACCCCGAGCGAGTCTCATAACGGCGAAGCCTTCGAACGCTTTACCGATGAGGGCCCGATGGCCCTGTTGCCGCTGCCGGACAACCGTTGCGCCCTGGTCTGGACCCGCATCGGCATGGACGCACAGCGCCTTGCCAACCTCGACGAACGCAGCTTCTTGAGTGAATTGCAG
Organism: Pseudomonas petroselini; assembly: GCF_045037875.1. NCBI lineage: Bacteria > Pseudomonadati > Pseudomonadota > Gammaproteobacteria > Pseudomonadales > Pseudomonadaceae > Pseudomonas > Pseudomonas petroselini. The sequence continues at coordinate 363,293 of NZ_CP173614.1, read as the reverse complement.
GGCGTGTTCGGCTACCGCCTGGGCACCCTCAAGCAAGTCGGCGCCCGCCATCTGTACCCTCTGACCTTGGTCGAAGCCGAAGAGCAGGTGCGTTCCCACCTGGCGATCCTCGGCAACGCCGCCCACAGCCTGCACCCGATTGCCGGGCAAGGCTTCAACCTGTCCCTGCGCGATGCGAATGCCTTGGCCGAGGCCTTGCTGGCCGGGCCGCAAGTGCCGGGTGACCTGGCGACCTTGCAGGGCTATCGCGAACGCCAGCGCTTGGACCAGAAACTCACCGTGGGCTTCTCCGACCAGGTCACGCGCCTGTTCGGTAGCGCCCAGCCGCTGGTGGCGCTGGGCCGCAACATGGGCCTGCTGGGCCTGGACCTGTTGCCACCGGCCAAACGCTGGTTCGCCCGTCAGGCCATGGGCCTGGGCACGCGACCCGATGCTTAAGTGGTTGATCGAGCGCTTGGGCAAGGCGCGGTTATTGCGCTGGATCATGACCCTGTATCCGCCGTACCTGGGGGCGGGGGTCAGCGTCCGGCACATGAGCGCCGATTTCCGTCACGTCAAAGTGCGCATGGGTCTGGGCTGGTACAACCGCAACTATGTCGGCACGCAATTCGGCGGCAGCCTGTATTCGATGGTTGACCCGTTCTACATGCTGATGCTGATGGAGAACCTGGGCCGCGACTACATTGTGTGGGACAAGGCCGCGAGCATTGACTTCGTGTCGCCGGGCAAAGGCCCGGTGTATGCCGAATTTTCCATCGACGAGGCCTTGCTGGACGAGGTCCGTCGACACACCGAAGGGGGCGAGAAGTACCTGCCCCACCTCAAGGTGCAGATTCATGACGGCTCCGGCACCCTGGTGGCGCGGGTCGACAAAACCCTTTATGTGCGGCGCAAGCCGCCAGTGAGACAGGCTTAAAGCATGGACATGCGCGCAGATGTGCTGATTGTCGGGGCCGGAATGGTCGGAAGCGCCTTGGCGCTTGCGTTGCAGGGCAGTGGCCTGCAGGTGCTGTTGCTCGACGGCAGCCCGTTGAGCGTCAAGCCGTTCGACCGTGATGCGGCCTTCGAGCCCCGGGTGAGCGCCTTGTCGGCCGCCAGCCAGCGCATCCTCGAGCGCCTGGGCGTGTGGGACGGTATCGTCTCGCGGCGCGCCAGCCCCTACGGCGAGATGCAGGTGTGGGACGGCAGCGGCACCGGGCAGATCCACTTTTCGGCGGCCAGCGTGCATGCCGAGGTGCTCGGGCACATCGTCGAGAACCGCGTGGTTCAGGATGCCTTGCTCGACCGCCTGCATGACTGCGACCTGGGCCTGCTGGCCAATGCCCGCCTGGAACAGATGCGCCGCTCCGGCGATGACTGGCTGCTGACGTTGGCCGATGGCCGTAAGTTGCGTGCGCCGCTGGTGGTAGCCGCCGACGGCGCCCACTCCGCCGTGCGCCGCCTGACCGGCACCGCGACCCGCGAATGGGATTACCTGCATAACGCCATCGTCACCAGCGTGCGCAGCAGCCAGCCGCACCAGCGCACGGCGTGGCAACGGTTTACCGACACCGGGCCGCTGGCGTTTTTGCCGCTGGTGCGGGATGGGCAGGAGGATTGGTGCTCGATCGTGTGGTCGACCACGCCGGCCGAGTCCGAGCGCCTGATGGCGTTGGACGATGAAAGCTTCTGCGGTGAACTGGAGCGCGCCTTTGAAGGGCGGTTGGGGACCGTGGTGAGCGCCGACCCGCGTGTGTGCGTGCCTTTGCGCCAGCGTCACGCCAAGCGTTACGTGGCTGAGGGCCTGGCGTTGATCGGAGACGCGGCGCACGTGATACACCCGTTGGCGGGGCAGGGTGTGAACCTGGGTTTCCTCGATGCGGCGGTGTTGGCCGAGGTGTTGTTGGCGGCAACCGAGCGTGGTGAGCGGCTGGCGGATGTGAAGGTGCTGAGCCGTTATGAGCGTCGGCGCATGCCGCATAACCTGGCGTTGATGGCGGCGATGGAGGGTTTCGAGCGTCTGTTCCAGGCCGATCAACTGCCGTTGCGCTGGTTGCGCAATGCTGGCTTGAAGATGGTCGACCAGATGCCTGAAGCCAAGGCCGTGTTTGTACGCCAGGCGCTGGGCCTGACCGGCGATCTACCTGACCTGGCAAAACCCTGACATTGACGCCCGGTCCCCTGTGGGAGCGGGCTTGCCCGCGAAGAGGCCATCAGCTCCACCGCAAAAAGCTGATTATGCAACATCTGGTAACGCCTCCACCAAGCGCCACTAAATGCCAGTCCTTATCATTTGCCCTCTTTTTGCAAATGAGAGACCGCCCCCATGTTGGCACCCAAGCGCCTCCTGACTGCCCTGGCACTCACCTTGATCGGCAGCACGACCGTGCAGGCCGCCGACGAAGTGGTGGTCTACTCCTCGCGCATCGACGAGCTGATCAAGCCGGTGTTCGATGCCTACACTCAGAAGACTGGCGTGCAGGTGAAGTTCATCACTGACAAGGAAGCCCCGCTGATGCAGCGCATCAAGGCCGAGGGCGAGAACGCCACTGCCGACCTGCTGCTCACCGTGGATGCCGGCAACCTCTGGCAGGCCGAGCAAATGGGCATTCTGCAACCCTTCACCTCTGCGGTCATCGACAAGAACATCCCCCTGCAGTACCGCTCTTCAAAGCACGCCTGGACGGGCTTGAGCCTGCGCGCGCGGACCATTGCCTACTCCACCGACCGGGTAAAACCGGGTGACCTCACCACCTACGAAGCCCTGGCCGACAAACAGTGGGAAGGCCGCCTGTGCCTGCGTACGGCGAAAAAAGTCTACAACCAGTCGCTGACCGCCACCCTGATCGAAACCCACGGCGCGGCCAAGACCGAGGAAATCGTCAAGGGTTGGGTCAACAACCTGTCCACCGACGTATTCTCCGACGACATCGCCGTGCTCGAAGCCATCAATGCCGGCCAGTGCGATGTGGGCATCGTCAACACCTACTACTACGGCCGCCTGCACAAGCAGAAGCCGGACTTGGCGGTGAAGCTGTTCTGGCCGAACCAGGGCGACCGTGGTGTGCACGTGAATTTGTCGGGCATCGGCCTGACCAAACACGCGCCGCACCCGGAAGCCGCCAAGGCGCTGGTGGAATGGATGACCACGCCTGAGGCGCAGAAGATCTTTGCCGACGTGAACCAAGAGTTCCCGGCCAACCCGGCGGTACCGCCGTCGGCCGAAGTGGCGACCTGGGGCAAGTTCGTGGCTGATACCTTGCCGGTGGAAGTGGCGGGCAAGCGCCAGGCTGAAGCCATTCGCCTGATGGATCGCGCTGGCTGGAACTAAGTACACTCTGCCGGGCACCGTAGATCCAAATGTGGGAGCGAGCTTCCTGTGGTGAGCGGGCTTGCCCCGCGCTGGGCTGCGGAGCAGCCCCAATGGTTCTACGGTGAACCCGTCGGGGGGGGCAAGCCCCCTCACCACAGCAAGCCCCCTCCCTCATTGGGTTGCGGCGATTTCAAGCTATTCATTCACTGAGAATTGACTTTGGCCCACCCCGCTCAACGCCGCTGGTACCTGCCGGTCTTTACCGTCGCCGCCCTGGTGCTGCTGCCGCTGAGCGTGCTGTTGCTGTCCTGGCAGAGTATCGACGCGCAAATCTGGTCTCACCTCTGGGAAACCCAGATGCCCCGCCTGCTGGGCAACACGCTGACGCTGGTGCTGGGTGTCGGTGTTGGCGTAACCCTATTAGGCGTGAGCCTGGCCTGGCTCACTAGCCTTTGCGAATTCCCCGGCCGACGCTGGCTCGACTGGGCGCTGATGCTGCCCTTCGCCATACCGGCTTATGTGCTGGCGTTTGTATTCGTCGGCTTGCTGGACTTCTCAGGGCCTGTGCAAACCCTGCTGCGCGAATGGTTCGGCACCGGCCTGCGTCTGCCACGGGTGCGCTCCACCAGTGGTGTGATCATCGTCCTCGTGCTGGTGTTCTACCCCTACGTCTACTTGCTGGCGCGCTCCGCGTTCCTGGCCCAGGGCAAAGGCCTGATGGAAGCAGCGCGGGTGCTCGGCCAATCGCCGTGGCGAGCGTTCTGGCACGTGGCACTGCCCATGGCGCGGCCGGCGATTGGTGCCGGGGTGGCGTTGGCATTGATGGAAACCCTGGCGGATTTCGGTGCGGTCTCGGTGTTCAACTTCGACACCTTCACCACGGCCATCTACAAGACCTGGTACGGCTTTTTCAGCCTTTCCAGCGCCGCCCAATTGGCCAGCCTGTTGCTGCTGGTGGTGATGCTGGTGCTGTACGGCGAACGGCGTGCCAGGGGCGCGAGCCGACCGAGCAATGAGCGGCCACGGGGCCAGGCGCTGTATCAGCTGCGCGGGTTCAAGGCGGCGGCGGCCAGTAGCGGGTGTGGGCTCGTGTTCGCCTGTGCGTTTGTCATCCCGATGCTGCAATTGTTCGCCTGGTTCTGGCAGCGCGGCCGCTTCGACTTGGATGAGCGCTATTCCGGATTGATCCTCCACACCCTGTACTTGGGTGGTATCGCTGCCCTGATCACCGTCAGCGTGGCGCTGGTGCTGGCTTTCGCCAACCGCCTGGCGCCGACACGGGCGATCCGCTCCGGCATCAGCCTGGCCAATGTCGGCTATGCCTTGCCGGGCTCGGTGCTGGCAGTGTCGATCATGTTGGCGTTCAGCTACCTGGACCGTGAACTGGTGGTGCCGCTGTCCGGCTGGCTCGGTGGTGCGGGCAAACCGTTGCTGTTGGGCAGCCTGTCGGCGTTGGTGCTGGCGTATCTGGTGCGATTCCTGGCGGTGGCCTACGGGCCGTTGGAAAACAGCCTGGCGCGTATCCGGCCCTCGTTGCCGGAAGCGGCACGCAGTCTTGGCGTCAGCGGTCCACGACTGTTTTGCAAAGTGTATCTGCCGTTGTTGTTGCCGGGCACCTTGAGCGCAGCGTTGCTGGTGTTCGTCGACGTGCTCAAGGAAATGCCCGCTACCCTGCTGATGCGCCCGTTCGGCTGGGATACGCTGGCGGTGCGGATCTTTGAAATGACCAGTGAAGGCGAGTGGGCCCGGGCGTCTTTACCTGCGCTGACCCTGGTGCTGGTGGGCCTGTTGCCGGTGATCGGGCTGATCCGACGCTCCGCCCGGCAAATCGGTTAGGTGCCAGTCCTACGGCTTGCGGCTACAATGCGCGGCATTCGGTGCGGTCCGTCTTTCGGATCGAGTCGCTGGACGTGGCTGCAGGCCTTGTAATTCAAGGTGTCCGGCACGAACAGCGATGCTGCGCACCTTCGCCAAGCCCGGAAGGAGAAACCCATGGGACAGCGTACGCCTCTGTATGACCTGCATCTCGCCCTCGGCGCGAAAATGGTCGATTTTGGCGGTTGGGATATGCCTCTGCACTACGGCTCGCAAGTTGAAGAACACCACCAGGTGCGACGCGACTGCGGGGTGTTCGATGTATCTCATATGACCGTGATCGATGTCACCGGCCCCCAGGCCAAGGAATGGCTCCAGCGCCTGCTGGCCAATGATGTCGAACGTCTGCATGGCTGTGGCCGTGCGTTGTACAGCGCCATGCTCAACGAAAAGGGCGGCGTGGTGGACGACATGATTGTCTACCGTACCGAGGCCGCCTATCGGCTGGTGGTCAATGCCGCCACCCGCGACCAGGACATGGCCTGGATGCATGCGCAACTGGGTAATTACCAAGTGCAACTGCATGAGCGGCCTGAGTTGGCGATGCTGGCCATTCAAGGTCCCCACGCCCGTCAGAAGATCTCCGAGTTGGTCACCCAGTCTCGTGGCACGCTGATTCACCAGCTCAAGCCCTTCGAGGGCCAGGTTGATGGCGATTGGTTTATCGCGCGCACGGGTTATACCGGGGAAGATGGCCTGGAGATTGTCTTGCCGGCTGATCAGGCGCCGGGTTTTTTCAACGACCTGGTGGGCGCTGGTATTTCACCCATTGGTCTCGGCGCCCGCGATACGCTGCGTCTCGAAGCCGGTATGAACCTGTACGGCCAGGACATCCACCAGAGCGTTTCGCCCTTGGCTTCGAACATGGCCTGGAGTATCGCCTGGGAGCCTGCCGAGCGTCATTTCATTGGCCGCGCTGCGCTGGAAGCGGAAAAAGCAGCCGGCGTGCAGTTCAAACTGGTCGGGCTGGTACTGGAAGAACGCGGGGTTTTACGCGCTCACCAGGTGGTTCGTATCGCCAATATTGGCGAAGGGGAGATCACCAGTGGTAGTTTCTCTCCTACGCTGAGCAAATCCATTGCCCTGGCGCGTGTACCGACGGCAACCGCTGATCGGGCCGAAGTGGAAATCCGCGGCAAGTGGTACCCGGTTCGAGTGGTCAAACCGACCTTCGTGCGCCATGGCAAAACCTTGATCTAACCTATTTCCGGCAGGCCGAAGGCCGCTGACATTACTTCTTGAGGACACAGACTATGAGCGATATCCCTGCCGACCTGCGTTTCGCCGAAAGCCACGAATGGGCGCGCCTGGAAGCTGACGGCACTGTGACCGTCGGTATTTCCGACCATGCTCAGGAAGCGTTGGGTGATGTGGTGTTTGTTGAATTGGCCGAAGTTGGCGCTCAGTTTGACGCTGCGGGCCAAGCGGGCGTGGTTGAGTCGGTGAAGGCCGCCTCGGATATCTACGCTCCGATTGCGGGCGAAGTGATTGCCGTCAACGAAGAACTGAGCGGTAGCCCCGAGCTGCTCAACTCCGACCCGTACGGCGCGTGGATCTTCAAGCTCAAGCCTGGCAACCCGGCTGACCTGGAAAAACTGCTGGACGCTGCCGGCTACAAAGCCGCCATCGGCGAGTGACCCTGTTGCGGGAGCCGGTTATCCGGCTCCAGCAATGTGCTTCAGCGCTGTAGAACCGCCTTCACCGCTGCCACCGAGCGCTCCACATCCGCCTCAGTCATCGCCGTAAACATCGGCAGTGACACAATCAAACGCCCCACCTTCTCCGCCACCGGAAACATACCTTCCTTGAACCCCTGCGCCCGATAAAGGCTCAGCAGGTGGATCGGCGGATAGTGATAGCCAATGCCGACCCCGTGGGCCTGCATCTGCTCCATGAAGGTGGCGCGGGCCGGTAGGCCGTCGTGGCGCTCCGGCAGTACCAACTGGAACAGGTGCCAGTTGCTGTTTTCGAAATCAGCCGGCGGCAGCTGTGCGCCGTATTGCTCTTCGAAATCACTGCCAAAGCATTTGAAATAGTGGCGCGCCAGGTTCTGGCGGTGTGCGGTGATCTTCTCGATATGGGCAAATTGCCCCAGGCCAATGGCGGCGGCGATGTCGGTCATATTGAACTTGCCGCCCAGCACGTCCACGTCCAGACCATCGAAGCCGCTGCGGGTAACGCCTTGCAGGCGGTACTTCTCTGCCAGCCGCGCTTCCTCTGCGTTGTTCAACACCAGGCAACCGCCTTCGGAAGAGGTGATGTTCTTGTTGGCCTGGAAGCTGAACGACACGAAATCCCCAGTGGCGCCGATGCGTTCGCCATCCCAGCTGGAACCCAGCGCCTGCGCTGCGTCCTCGACGATGCGCAGGTTGTACTTGTTGGCCAGTGCATACAGCATCGGCATGTCCAAGGGCAGGCCGGCCAGGTACACCGGGATGATCGCCTTGGTGCGCGGGGTGATGGCAGCCTCCACCTGGACCAGGTCGAGATTGCGGGTCACCGGGTCAATATCGGCAAACACCGGTGTGGCACCCACTTCCAGGATCACGTTGGCCGTGGCCACCCAGGAGATCGGCGTGGTGATGACTTCATCGCCTGGCCCGATACCGGCAATGCGCAAGGCAATCTCCATGGTGCAGGTGCCCGAGTTGAACGTGCGCACCGGCCGTCCGCCAAAGTATTCCGACAACTGCGCTTCGAAGGCCTGCACTTTCGGCCCGCTGGTAATCCAGCCCGAACGCAGTACATCGCCGACCGCGGAGATGGTGGCTTCATCAATGGTGGGTTTGGAAAACGGCAGGAAGGGCTGTTGGCTCATGACGACGAAGGCATCCGTTTCAGATTGGCGATGAGTAAGCGAGGTATCAGTACCGGCATGGTTGCACGGCTTGACTGAATATAGCCTGTCGCCTGTGAATGAATCGTCACCGTCCGGTTAAAAAATGCCGCTTCGAAAGCGGCATTTCCTACTGGGTTTCAGAAGGAATAGCGCGCCTCCAGAAACACATTCTGTTCCTTGAGCTTACCTTTGAGTTGCTCATCCCGAGCGTTCACACGGTTTGCGAAGGTGTTGTAGCCGGTTTCAACATCGCCCATTGCGATGTAACGATAGCCGGCACCCAGCGTGATTTGCTCACTGACCTTGGCCTCCAGCCCCATGCCTGCGCCGTAGGCGAAGTTATGCTGGCGATTGCTGGCGAAACGACGGGTCTCATTGGTTTGATAGCCCTCGGCTTCAATGCGTGCGACGCCCACCCCGGCCATGCCGTAGAACGACAACCATGGGTTGATCGGGATATCTTTATAGCCATTGAGCATCAAGCGTTGGCTCTGGACATGCAGGCTGTTGACGTTGGCATTGAAGGGGGCCCAGTAGGATTTGAATGTCGAGTTGTTCGGCATGGTGTATTCCCCTTCGAGGCGCCAGCCATTGTCAAAGGCATAGCCCGCGGCGAAAGAGGCCACAAATGACTTGCTACTATCCGGGGCGTCCACCCTGTCAGTGACGCGTGGGCTGGTCAGCAGCGAGCTGGAGAGGTTCTGGCGAGCGCTGTTGAATTTGGCTGATCCGTACCAGCTTTCCGCTTGTGCGTAAGGGGTGGCAAATGCAGAGAGCAGCAGTGCGTAGGCAAGCGTGTGCATGGGCAGTGGTTCGCTTTATTTAAAAAGGAACGCTTAGCTTGTTGCCCGGCAGGGTGAGGCTCGACAGGACTTCTCCGTGTTCACTTGGGAAAGCAGGGATGCTTATGTAGTAATCAGCGGCGATGACCGTAGGAATTGAAGACAAAAAAATGCCGCTGTCAAAAGCGGCATTTTTTATCGAGCCCGAGTTATTCGGTGACGGCGTTTTTCGCGAGGATGGCGTTGGCCAGCTCCATGTCCGTGGCCTGCAGGCCAGGGTTATCGGCGCGGACTTTCTGCATCGCGGCTTCCAGGTACGGGCCACGGATGCCGCCGTCGCTGGCAACAAAGCTGCCTGCGTCATCTTGCGCGGCAACCACCAGCTTGTGGTCTTTGAAGGTCAGGTACGTCGAGCCGGTAGTGGCGCCCGACGAGATGACATTGCGCCAGAAACTGTCGGCCATGGCTGAACCGACAGGGAGGGAAAGCACAGCGAGGGTTGCGACAGCATATTTGAGACGCATGATGGGTGACTCCGGGTGGGTTATCTGTAGTTTATGATTGTAGTTAGGCCAATCGAGTTCCATCACTGACTAAACAGTTTCAACCTTTAACACCACGCCTTCCTGGCCAACCACCCGTACTTGAGCGCCTACGGGGCTGTCCGGGCCGGTCACCATCCACACGCCATCGCCGACCTTTACCTTGCCCCGGCCATCTACAATCGCCTGATGCACCACGAAGGTGCGGCCGATCAGCTCCGAGCCACGCTCGTTCAAGCCTGGCTGGTCACTGGCCTTGGCGCTGCTGCGTTGGCGCTTCCACCAATACACCGCCGTCAAAATCGACAAAACGGCAAACAGCAGGAGTTGCCATTCCAGCCCAAGAGGCGGCACCAGGAACTTGATCACGCCCACGGCAGCCGCTGCGATACCCATCCACAACAGGTAACCACCGGCCCCAAATACTTCAAGAATCAACAGCACGGTACCCAGTGCCAGCCAATCCCAGAACGACAGATGCTGCAGGAAATCCCACATGGCGATGGCCTCAGCCTTTCTTGTTGTCGAACGTCGCCTTGACGATCTCGCCGATACCGCCGACCGCGCCGATGACTTGGCTGGCTTCCAGCGGCATCAGGATGACCTTGCTGTTGTTGGCCGAAGCCAGCTTGCCCAGGGCATCGATGTATTTCTGCGCGACGAAGTAATTGACCGCCTGCACGTTGCCCGATGCGATCGCCTCGGACACGACCTGGGTGGCACGGGCTTCCGCTTCGGCCTGACGTTCTCGGGCCTCGGACTCAAGGAACGCCGCTTGGCGGCTACCTTCAGCCTCAAGGATCTGCGCCTGCTTCTTGCCTTCGGCAGTCAGGATCGCCGAGGCGCGCAGGCCTTCGGCTTCGAGGATTTGCGCACGCTTGATCCGCTCGGCTTTCATCTGGCCCGACATGGCGGCCATCAGGTCGGCCGGCGGGCTGATGTCCTTGATCTCGATACGGGTGATCTTGATGCCCCAAGGTGCCGTGGCTTCGTCCACGGTTTTCAGCAGTTTTTCGTTGATGCCGTCACGCTGGCTGAGCATGGCATCCAGCTCCATGGAGCCGAGCACGGTACGGATGTTGGTTTGCAGCAGGTTGCGGATGGCATGTTCGAGGTTGTTGACCTCGTAGGCGGCCTGGGCCGTGTTGACCACCTGGAAGAAGCACACGGCGTCGATCTGCACGGTGGCGTTGTCGGCGGTGATGACTTCCTGGGGCGGGATGTCCAGCACGCTTTCCATCACGTTGATCTTGCGGCCGATGCGGTCCATGACCGGGATGATGATGTTCAGGCCAGGCTTGAGGGTGTTGGTGTAGCGGCCGAAACGCTCGACCGTCCATTGGTAACCTTGGGGGACGACCTTGAAGCCCATGAACAGGATGGCGATGGCCAAGCCCACGAAAAGAAGCAGTACGGTTCCGATCTGCATAGCGATTCCCTATCTGATGGTGTCAGTGAAACGACGTTCGGCCGATTGTAACGGTGTTGTCACCGATAAGAACGGTTTCACCGCGTAACAAACAAAGGATTTGTTACCGAATCCCCAGGGGTCACCCGCAATACCTCCGTCAGGGTGGTCAGCCCTGCCTGGACCTTTTGCACGCCAGCCATGCGCAGGCTGCACATACCTTGTGCCACCGCCGCCTGACGCAGCGCCTGCACGTCGGCGCCGGGCGTGATCAGCGTCTTCAGTGCTTCGTTCAACACCATGATTTCGTATACGCCGGCGCGTCCCCGATAACCGCTGTTTCGACATTCAGCGCATCCCACGGCCTCATGCACGTCACCCCGCGCACGCTTGCAGTGGGGGCATAAAACCCGCACCAAGCGCTGCGCCATCACGCCCAGTAGCGTTGCTTTGATCAAATAATGAGCAACTCCCAGTTCCTGCAAGCGGCTGATGGCACTGGGTGCATCGTTGGTATGCAGGGTCGACAGCACCAAGTGTCCGGTCAACGCGGCTTGGATCGCCATTTCAGCGGTTTCCTGGTCGCGAATCTCGCCGATCATGATGATGTCCGGGTCCTGGCGCAGCAGGGCGCGGATGCCGCTGGCAAAGGTCAGGTCGATGTTGTGCTGCACCTGCATCTGGTTGAATGCCGGCTCGACCATCTCGACCGGGTCTTCCACGGTGCACAGGTTGACCTCCCGGGTCGCCAGTTGCCTGAGCGTCGTGTAGAGGGTGCTGGTCTTGCCCGAACCGGTAGGGCCGGTGACCAGGATGATGCCATTGGTCTGGCTGGTCATGGCGTGCCAGCGCTGTTGGTCATCAGCAGACAAGCCCAACTGGTCAAAGCCTTTGAGCAACACCTGCGGGTCGAAGATCCGCATCACCAGCTTCTCGCCAAACGCCGTGGGCAAGGTGGAAAGGCGCAGCTCCACTTCCGCGCCTGTCGGGCTTTTGGTCTTGACCCGGCCGTCCTGGGGCCGACGCTTTTCCGCCACGTTCATACGGCCCAGGCTTTTCAGGCGGCTGACCACCGCCATCGTGACCTGGGGCGGAAACTGATAGACGTCATGCAGCAGCCCGTCGATACGAAAGCGTACCCGGCCCTGTTCGCGGCACGGCTCGATGTGGATATCACTGGCACGCTGTGCGAAGGCGTACTGCAACAACCAGTCGACGATGTTGACGATATGCGCGTCATTGGCATCCGGCTCTTGCTCGCTGGCGCCGAGGTTGAGCAATTCGACATGGCCAGGCGCCGCGACCTTTTGGTCGGCACCGCTGACGGATTTGGCCAACCGGTAAAACTCGCCGATGCAGCGCGCGATGTCCTGCGGGTTGGCCACCACGCGTTTGATCGAACGCTTGAGCACCTGCGCCAGCCCGGCTTCCCAGCTGGTGATGTGGGGTTGGGCGCTGGCGACAGTGACGGTCTGCGCGTCCACCGCCACCGCGAGAATGGCATGACGTTGGGCGAACGCGTGAGACATCAGCGGCACTACGGCTGCCACATCGATCTTCAACGGGTCGATAAGCAGATAGGGTTGCCCGGCATGCTGGGCAAGCCATTCGGTCAGGGTTTCCAGGTTGGGGCCTTGGGCTGCGATGCTCTCCAGGGGATGCTGGCTGTTGCTGGCCGGCAGCGCCGACAAGCGCTGCGCCACTTCGGGTGTGATCAGGCGCCCGTCGACCAAAGCCGGCAACAGCTGATGCAGTTCCAATCGTTGATCAACAAGCATGAAGGTTTTCCTGGGGCAATGGGTGTAACCCCCAGGCTAGTCAGCCTCTGAATATCCACCTCCCAGCGTGTATTGCAGGTTTTTACTGCGCAACGGCCATCACCGCCTGAGGCCCCGCCGAATCAGCCGACCACACGTCCAGCGAGCACACGCTGATCAGGTTTCGAATCTTTTCACCGATCACCTGGGCGCGGTGCCAGCTCAAGCCATCCATCAGGATATCGATGGTCAGCAGGTCATCTTCCCTGTTCACCGTGACCTGTCGCGGCGTGAGGCATTGCAGGGCGAAATAGTTGAGTACCCGGCACAACACATCCGGTTCCGCCTCGGCGACGATGCGGTAATGCGCTTGGCAGTGGGCACTGTTGACGGCCCACGCATCGACGCGGGTTACAGGGTGGGTGGTTTCGATGGCGTGCATACTGGCTCTCCAGATTCGACTGGAGAAATTTTTACATTCGCTAGCGGAGATTTCTTATCTAAGATAAGCATTTTGTGCGATTAATCGAATCGTACAATTCAAGATAGGCACAATAAAAGGTATTTATATGCACAGCCATTTAGACGCCTACGACCGCCGTATCCTGGCCCTGTTGCAAGAAGACGCCTCGCTCTCCAGCGCGCAGATCGCCGAACAGGTCGGCCTGTCTCAATCGCCGTGCTGGCGACGGATCCAACGGCTCAAGGAAGAGGGTGTGATTCGCGGTCAAGTGACCTTGCTGGACCGCAAGAAGATCGGCCTCAACACGCAGATTTTCGCCGAGGTGAAACTCAACGCCCACGGTCGCTCCAACTTCACCGAGTTCACCGACGCGATTCGCGGGTTTCCGGAAGTGCTGGAGTGTTATGTGCTGATGGGGGCGGTGGATTTTCTGCTGCGTATCGTCACCTCGGACATCGAGGCCTATGAGCGGTTTTTCTTTGAAAAGCTGTCGATGGTGCCGGGGATTCAGGAGGTTAATTCGATTGTGGCGTTGTCGGAGATCAAATCCACGACCAGCCTGCCGGTCTTGCGCTGACCGGACCGGCCTCATCGGGAGCAAGCTCCCTCCCACATTTGGAATGCATTTCAAATGTGGGACGGGCTTGCTCCCGATGGCGATCTTACAGACGCAGCAACATCTTCCACGCACGGTTCTGGTACACCGCAATCGCCTGATGCATCCGCGCATCCAGCGACTCGTCGGTGATCGGCTGGTTGGCCAGTTGCACCAACTTGTTCAGCTCGCCGTACAGGCGGTCCAGTTCCGGAATATCCACCACCTGGCGCGCATGGTGCAGCCAGGCCTGGATGCGTTCGATGCGCGGCAGCTGCTCAGCCAGGTCTTCCGGCTGTTGCTGGTAGCGCGGCAGTTGCAGGGCGACGGCATCTTCGGCCAGCAGGCGTGGCAGCCAGTTGGTGATTTGCGCAGCGCCTTGGCGGTTGCCGCGTACGTTGCGGTCGGCGGTCCAGGTGCGGGCCAGCAGCCAGCGCGAAGCGTTCAGTGAGAACAGGCCCCAACGCACGTCGTCCAATTCTTCGATGAACTGTTCCGGTGCGGCTTTGCGAATGTCTTCGTCGTCATCACCGGCTTGCACCAGCGGGCGCCAGTCTTCCAGCAGGGCGTCGAGTGCGGCGCGCAGTTCGCTGGTGGATTGGCGCGGTGCCGCCTGACCGAGGCTACCGATCAGGGCGCGCAGTTCGCCGAGGTTGTCGACCCAGTCCTGCAGCAGGCGCCAGTGGCCATTAAAACGGTATTGCTCGGCCAGGCGCTGGCTGCTGCCAAGCAAGTGCCACATGATCGCGGCGAAGGCGTCGTCCAGCGGCATTTCGGCCTGCAGTTGCGGCGCCGGCAGGCTCAAGGAGTAGCTGCTGGCGTCGTACAGGCGATAGCCACGCTCGGCTTTGCTGATGTCGCATGGCATCAAGGCAAGGGTGGCGGCCAGTTCGGCGGCGAGTTCCAGCAGGGCAGCCGGTTCGCCTTCGCGCAGTTCCAGTTCCAGCTCACAGATTTCTTCTTTCTGCTTGCCGACCACCACATGGCCCAGGTCCAGGGCGGCTTCGATGACCACCTTGGCCTTGCCACGGCCCCAGGCGATTTCGGCGCGTTCACGCACGAAGTCGGTGGTGAAGATCGGCTTGAGGGTCTTTTTGTCCAGCTCGGCCAACTGCTCTGGCCAGCATTCGCCGTCGAGCTTCTTCATGTCGAGCTTGGCTTTGGGCAGTTCCCAGTTGTATTCGTTACGTTCCGACAGGCCGGCGACGCTCTGGCCACGGGTCTTGAGGGTCTGGATGATGTCGTCACCGTCCTTGCGCAGGCGCAGGGCGACTTTGGCCTGGGCCAGGTCGCGCTCGGGGGTGTCGAAGTATTGGTTCATCAACTCACGGCGTTCCCAGCCACTTTTGTTGCGTTTTTTCAGTAGCGGGTGCTCACGCAGCGCGGCGAGTGTTTCGCGGCTGACGCGGAGCTTGATTTCGGTTTCTTTCTGCATGGCCGGAAAATCCAGGATCGGGAGCGCAGCCGGGGAAAAGTGTGGCTGCCAAGGTCGTGCAGTGTACAGGACTGAGCCCGGCAACGTGCCGCAACGGTTTATTGTGTTGTGCAGATGCCTCTATAGTGAGGTTCATCCGGGAAGTTGAGAGACCGCGCATGCCGTTACCGTCCATGAAAGAGCAGTTCGCCGCACTGGTTGCCGCGCCTTCGGTCAGTTGCACCCAAGCGTCTCTCGACCAGACCAACCGCCCGGTGATCGATTTGCTTGCCAGCTGGCTGGGAGACCTGGGCTTCGCCATCGACATCCAACACGTCAGCCCCGGCAAGTTCAACCTGCTCGCCAGTTTTGGCAGCGGCCCCGGCGGCTTGGTGCTGGCGGGGCATAGCGACACCGTCCCTTATGACGCCGCGTTGTGGAAAACTGATCCGCTCAAACTGACGGAAGTCGACGGTCGCTGGGTAGGATTGGGCAGTTGCGACATGAAGGGCTTTTTCGCGCTGGCCATCGAAGCGGTATTGCCGCTGCTGGACCAACCGTTCAAGCAGCCACTGCTGATCCTCGCGACCTGCGATGAAGAAAGCTCGATGTCCGGCGCGCGCGCACTGGCCGAGGCGGGTCGCCCCCTGGGCCGTGCGGCCGTGATCGGCGAGCCCACCGGCCTCAAGCCGATCCGCCTGCACAAAGGCGTGATGATGGAGCGCATCGACATTCTTGGGCAAAGCGGCCACTCGTCGGACCCGCGCCTGGGTCACAGTGCCCTGGAAGCCATGCACGACGCCATTGGCGAACTGCGTGGTTTGCGCCTGGCCTGGCAGCGTGAGTACCGCAACCCGCAATTCAGTGTGCCCCAGCCGACCATGAACTTCGGTTGCATCCACGGCGGTGACAACCCCAACCGCATCTGCGGCCAATGCTCCCTGGAATTCGACCTGCGACCTTTGCCGGGCATGGATCCCGAAGTGCTGCGCGCGGCCATCCGGCAGAAGCTTGAACCCTTGGCCGAGCGCCATCAGGTCAAGATCGACTATGCGCCGCTGTTCCCCGAAGTGCCGCCTTTTGAGCAAGTCGAAGACGCCGAGCTGGTGCGGGTCGCGGAACGATTGACCGGTCATCGTGCCGAAGCAGTAGCGTTCGGCACCGAAGCGCCTTATCTTCAGCGCCTTGGTTGTGAAACCCTGGTGCTCGGCCCCGGCGACATCGCCTGCGCCCACCAGCCGGGCGAGTACCTCGAAATGTCACGCTTGACGCCTACAGTGCGTCTATTGCGGGAACTGATCGAACATTACTGCCTGAAACCTGCATAAATTAACCCCTGCCTATTCGTACATAGAAGGAGAGTGAGCGTGTCGCCAAGCCTGTTCCGACGATAACCATCAGCCCGCTGTGCGTTTTCACGACTCATCCTTTTTCGGCTGCTATTTATTACAGGCCCAGGTTCCATGCCCGAATACGTCAATTGGCTTCGTCACGCTTCGCCCTACATCAACGCTCACCGGGACTGCACCTTTGTGGTCATGCTGCCCGGCGATGGTGTGGAACATCCCAACTTCGGCAATATCGTCCACGACCTGGTGCTGCTCCACAGCCTCGGCGTGCGACTGGTGCTGGTGCACGGTTCGCGCCCACAGATTGAGGTGCGCCTTGAAGCGCGTGGCCTGACTCCGACTTACCACGAAGGCATGCGCATCACCGATGCCGCGACACTGGAGTGTGTGATCGACGCCGTCGGCCACTTGCGTATCGCCATCGAAGCACGCCTGTCGATGGACATGGCCTCGTCGCCGATGCAGGGCTCGCGCCTGCGCGTGACCAGCGGCAATTTCGTAACCGCACGTCCTATCGGCGTACTGGAAGGCGTGGACTACCACCACACCGGCGAAGTGCGTCGTGTCGACCGCAAGGGCATCAACCGCCTGCTGGACGAACGCTCCATCGTGCTGCTGTCGCCGCTGGGGTATTCACCGACCGGTGAGATCTTCAACCTGGCCTGCGAAGACGTCGCTACCCGCGCCGCCATCGACCTGGGCGCCGACAAGCTGCTGCTGTTTGGTGCCGACCTGGGCTTGATCGATGAAAACGGTCGCCTGGTGCGCGAGTTGCGCCCGCAACAAGTGCCGGCTCACCTGCAACGCCTGGGCAGCAGCAACTACCAGGCCGAGTTGCTGGATGCGGCCGCCGAGGCCTGTCGGGGCGGCGTAGGACGCAGCCATATCGTCAGCTACGCCGAAGACGGGGCCTTGCTCACCGAACTGTTCACACGGGACGGCGGCGGTACGCTGGTGGCCCAGGAGCAGTTCGAACTGGTGCGTGAAGCGGCGATTGAAGATGTCGGCGGCTTGCTCGACCTGATCAGCCCGCTGGAAGAGCAGGGCATTCTGGTGCGCCGTTCGCGCGAAGTGCTTGAGCGTGAGATCGAGCAGTTCAGCGTGGTGGAGCGCGAAGGCATGATCATCGCCTGTGCGGCGTTGTATCAGATCGCCGATTCGGACGCGGGTGAGCTGGCCTGCCTGGCGGTGAACCCGGAATACCGCCACGGCGCACGGGGTGATGTGTTGCTGGAGCGTATCCAGACCCGTGCGCGGGCGCAGGGGTTGAAGACCTTGTTCGTGCTTACCACGCGTACCGCGCACTGGTTCCGTGAGCGCGGCTTTGTGCCGAGCAGTGTGGACCGTCTGCCGTCGGCGCGGGCGTCGCTGTACAACTATCAGCGTAACTCGAAGATTTTCGAGAAGGCGCTCTAAACCCGATTTCGGGAACGACACAGGTGTAAAAATGTGGGAACGGCCTTGCTCGCTCCCACATTGGATCTGAGGTGTCTGGGCGTCCGGCAATCGGACGCTGGCCAGCAGTTCGGAAATGTCCGTAGTGTTTTAGTCTGTCAGTTTCGAGATTTATTGCGCTGTCACCCGAATACAGCGTCGATTTCGCTACGTTTCCACTCAGCGGCAATTTCTGCCGCGTTCAGGTTCAACACATTCACTTTCCGAGCGTGCAGGCCCCAAGGCTTCAGCGTGCCGGGCTGGCTTTTATGAGAGGTTGAGAGGATCGGTGTGGCGATGGTTCTTCCGATCAGGTCCTGGGCTGCGACATTGTGGCTGCCGTTATGCACCGCCCATGCTTCAGAAGTATTGATCTGGGCCGATACTAACGATGCAACGAGGGGTAGATTTCGTGAAGCCGCTGAGGTAAGCGATCGCAAATGGGCGGCTTTGACATCAAAAGAAAGAATTAGTGACACAAAAACTGTAACAAATTGACGGGAGGATATGCGTTTGGCCATGATGGCGTCGCGTTTTTGATCGTAGGTGACGTATGCAACCGTATGGCCACGCTATTCGATCTAAAAAGGCGTTAAGAAATACCTTTTAGGCATTAGCTAATGGAGCGGTTGGTCTACCCTGACCTGTCCGCGTCACGAAATGGCTTATTCCCAAATCGTATGAAAAAGAATGAAACAATTCTTTTTGGGTGTATGAAAAACTCATTACCCTGCAGGGACCAAATCAACTGCGGTTAGACGAAGGTAGTAGACACACAAGGTTACGATTGACTTGTCAGTCACTATGCGGTGCTAATCGCGCATCTGTGGATCGAGGGCGTTAGACCCGAGACCTAAGAAATACAAAAATTAGAAATGAGAGGAGCGGTACATGAAGAAGTCCACCTTGGCTTTGGCTGTAGCTTTGGGCGCAATCGCCCAGCAAGCAGGCGCTGCCGGTTTCATCGAAGACAGTAAGGCAACACTGGGGCTGCGTAACTTTTACATCAACACGGACAACCGTGATGGGCACCCGAACGCGACGTCCAACACCCGCAGCAAAAACGCTGAGTGGGGCCAAGGCTTCGACCTGCGTTTTATCTCGGGTTACACCCAAGGTACCGTTCAGTTCGGTGTTGATGCGATCGGCCTGTACGGTGTGCGTCTGGATTCGAGCAAGTCTGATCACGGTAACTTCACCGGCACCGCTTCCGGCGGCACCGTGTTCCCAAGCGACGGCAACAAGGCTGTTAATGATTACGCCAGCCTGGGCGTGACCGGTAAGGTCAAGATCTCCCAAACCGAACTGAAGCTGGGCACTCTGCAGCCTAAACTGCCAGTTATCGTGACTAACGATGGTCGTCTGCTGCCTCAAACCTTCCAAGGTGGCCAGATCACCACCAACGACATCAAGGATTTGACCCTGGTTGCCGGCCAGGTGGAGAAGGCCAAGGGCCGTAACTCCAGCAACAACGAAAACTTGTCGATTGCTGGCGCCAACGGTAGCTCCAACTACAACGCAGGCAAGTTCACCAACAAGTTCTACTACGCCGGTGGCGATTACAAGCTCACCAAAGACCTGACTGCCCAGTACTACTACGGCAATCTGGAAGACTTCTACAAGCAGCACTTCCTGGGTCTGACCCATAACTGGGCAATCGGTCCGGGCGTATTGAAGTCTGACCTGCGTTATTTCAACAGCTCTGACGATGGGAAGAACGGCGACACTGCTGCCTACTTCACCAGCGGTAACTACAACAACTTCAACGCAGGTAAGGGCAAGGTCGACAACAACCTGTACAGCGGCCTGTTCCTGTACACCGTTGCGGGGCACACCTTCGGTGGTGGTTATCAAGTCAGCAATGGCAGCAGCGATTTCCCTTGGTTGAACCAGGGTGACGGTTCGTCGGCTTACATCACTACCGACATGCAGATCCAGAAGTTCGCCCGCGCTGGCGAGCGCACCTGGCAAGCACGTTACGCTTACGATTTCGCCAAGGTTGGCGTACCTGGCCTGACGGCCGGTGTTGTCTACCTCAAGGGTAGCGACATTGACACAATCGCCAACAATGCGGGTCGTGCTGAAACCACCGGTCAATCCGAGTGGGAACGCGACATCACCGTTGCTTACGTAATCCCAGAAGGCCCACTGAAAAACCTCGGTGTCGCCTGGAAAAACGCAATGTGGCGCACCGACCTGGCGAACACCCGTTCCCAGGACGAAAACCGCCTGATCGTCAGCTACTCGCTGCCACTGTTCTAGTAGCGTGAAGCTGTTGTAAGCCTGTAAAACCTTGCCCGGCGCAACGCCGGGCAAGGTGTCTTACTTTTCAAGTCGGGCTCAACCCCCGCAAGCCCTTCCTGAACCCCTCTGTGTACAGCGTCTCAAGGCCTTCTCAAACCTTGAAATGGATGTTGCTCCTCGCGCGTACGCCCGTCCAATGAACAGATTTTTAATATTCCTTTATCGTCTAGATAAATCGATATTTATTCTTTTTAAATAATCCACAATCCATGCACAGTGGGCTCCATAAGCACTCACTAGGAGCCACACCATGAGCCTAAGACTGGGCGATATCGCCCCCGACTTCGAACAGGATTCCAGCGCCGGCAAGATTCGTTTCCACGAATGGCTGGGCGATAGCTGGGGTGTGTTGTTTTCCCACCCAGCGGACTTCACGCCGGTGTGCACCACCGAACTGGGTTTCACCGCCAAACTCAAGGATGAATTCGCCCAGCGTGGCGTCAAGGCCATCGCCCTGTCGGTGGACCCGGTGGACTCGCACCACAAGTGGATCGAAGACATCAACGAAACCCAGAACACTGTCGTCAACTTCCCGATCCTGGCCGACGCCGATCGCAAAGTGTCCGACCTGTATGACCTGATCCACCCCAACGCCAGTGACACGCTCACCGTGCGTTCCTTGTTCGTGATCGACCCGAACAAGAAGATCCGCCTGACCATCACCTACCCGGCCAGCACCGGGCGCAACTTCCACGAAATCCTGCGGGTGATTGACTCGTTGCAACTCACCGACAACCACAAGGTCGCCACGCCCGCCAATTGGCAGGACGGTGATGAGGTGGTGATCGTGCCGTCGCTCAAGGATGAAGAGGAAATCAAGAAGCGCTTTCCGAAGGGTTATCGCGCAGTGAAGCCGTACCTGCGACTCACCCCGCAACCCAATCGTTAACGCGGATATAGGCATCGGGGAAAAGCCCCCCTCCCACCGTTGACCGCATTTCCCTGTGGGAGGGGGCTTGCCCCCGATGGCGTCAGTACATGCACCGCAGAATTTGAGTTGTACCGAAACACATAGCAGGGGTTTTCAGGCCGTTTCGACGGCCTTTTTTTTCGCCTGGCGTTTAACCGTCCATATATGCATTTAAAGAATAAACAAATGAAAAAATAAGATTTAAAGATATATAAATCTGCTGATAAGGTCTGTTCCATCTTGGCGCCATCGCCACACAGCGAACCGCCGGCACTTGCTCAAGGAATTCCTGCATGTTGGTCGTAACACTTGGAGGCAGTCCCAGCCAGCGTTCCCGCTCCGGGGTGTTGCTGGATAAAACCCGTCAGTGGTTGCAAGACAAAGGCGTAGAAGTCGTGAGTTACCAGATACGGGACTTCCCGGCTGAGGACTTGCTGCATGCGCGCTTCGACAGCCCAAAGGTCATCGACCTGCTGCAACAAGTGGCTAACGCGGACGGTCTGGTGATCGCCACGCCGGTGTACAAGGCCTCGTTCTCCGGCGCGCTGAAGACGGTGCTGGACCTGCTGCCCGAGCGCGCCCTGGCCCACAAGATCGTGTTGCCGATGGCGACTGGCGGCAGCATCGCGCACATGTTGGCGGTGGATTACGCGCTGAAGCCGGTGTTGTCGGCGCTGAAAGCCCAGGAATTGCTTCACGGTATTTTTGCCGAAGACAGCCAGATCGCCTATGGCGAAGGCAGCGCCCAGGCGCAGCTGGTGCCGGTGCTTGAACACCGTTTGCACGAGGCCCTGGAAACGCTCTACGGCGCGATGGCCCGTCGCCCGAAACCGCTGGACCCCCATGTGTTGAATGAACGTTTGTTGAGTGCTCGCTGGAGCATCTGAGCCTTACCGGATTTTGTAGTACTCACCTTACTCAGCCGCTAACGGCCAAGCAGGTGCAGCCAACCCCCTCATCGCATTATTTGGAGAGAGCGCCATGCGCACTGTCATCTTGCGTCGCGGTCTGGTCGCACTGTTTGCTGCGGCTGTGTCCTTCGGCGCCATTGTTCAAGCTCAAGCCGCCGAGACCCTGCGTATCGGTTATCAGAAGTACGGCACGCTGGTGCTGCTCAAAGCCAAGGGTTCCCTGGAGAAACGCCTCGCGGCCCAGGGCGTCAATGTTCAATGGACCGAGTTTCCGGGCGGCCCGCAACTGCTTGAAGGCCTGAACGTCGGCTCCATCGACTTCGGCGTGACCGGCGAAACCCCACCGGTATTCGCCCAGGCCGCCGGTGCCGACTTGCTCTACGTGGCCTACGAGCCGCCAGCGCCGACCAGCGAAGCGATCCTGGTGCCGAAAGATTCGCCGATCAAATCCGTGGCCGAACTCAAGGGCAAGAAAGTCGTGCTCAACAAAGGCTCCAACGTGCACTACCTGTTGGTACGTGCCCTGGAAGATGCCGGCCTGAAATACACCGACGTGCAGACCGTGTTCCTGCCGCCCGCCGATGCCCGTGCCGCCTTCGAGCGTGGCAGCGTGGACGCCTGGGTGATCTGGGACCCGTACCAGGCGGCCGCCGAGAAACAACTGCAGGCCCGCACCCTGCGTGACGGTACCGGCATCGCCGACAACCATCAGTTCTATCTGGCCACCAAGCCATACGCTGAAAAACACCCTGAGGTGCTCAAGGCTCTGATCGAAGAAGTGCGCGCCGTGGGCGAGTGGTCCAAGGCCAACCCACAGGAAGTGACTGAACAAGTGGCGCCGCTGCTCGGCCTGCCAGCAGACATCACCCTGACCTCGGTGAAGCGCCAAGGCTACGGCGCACTGTTCCTGACCCCGGAAGTGGTGGCGGCCCAGCAGAAAATCGCCGACAGCTTCTACCAACTCAAATTGATCCCCAAGCCCTTGAGCATCAAGGACGTGATCTGGGCGCCACCCGCCGCCGTGGCTAAAGCGCCGTAATCCGACTTCTTCAGGAGACAACTCCATGAGCCTCAATATTTTCTGGTTCCTGCCTACCCACGGCGACGGCCATTACCTTGGCACCGCCGAAGGCGCTCGCGCCGTTGACCACGGTTACCTGCAGCAAGTGGCCCAGGCCGCTGATCGCCTGGGTTTCGGCGGGGTGCTGATCCCGACCGGGCGTTCGTGCGAAGACTCGTGGCTGGTGGCCGCTTCGCTGATCCCGGTGACCCAGCGTTTGAAATTCCTCGTCGCGCTGCGCCCTGGGATCATTTCCCCGACGGTGGCGGCGCGTCAGGCCGCGACCCTCGACCGCCTGTCCGGCGGCCGTGCGTTGTTCAACCTGGTCACCGGTGGTGATCCGGAAGAATTGGCCGGCGACGGTCTGTTCCTCAGCCACGAAGAGCGTTACCAGGCCTCGGTGGAATTCACCCGTATCTGGCGCCGTGTGCTGGAAGGTGAAACCGTGGATTACGACGGCGAACACATCAGCGTCAAAGGCGCTAAGTTGCTTTACCCGCCGATCCAGCAACCGCGTCCGCCGCTGTACTTCGGCGGTTCCTCCGAAGCGGCCCAGGACCTGGCAGCCGAACAGGTGGAAATGGTCCTGACCTGGGGTGAGCCACCGGCCGCTGTCGCGGAAAAAATCGCACAGGTGCGGGCCAAGGCCGCGAAGCTGGGGCGCACGGTGCGCTTTGGTATTCGCCTGCATGTGATCGTGCGCGAAACCAACGATGAAGCGTGGAAAGCCGCCGACAAACTGATCTCCCACCTGGACGACGACACCATCGCCCGTGCCCAGGCCTCCCTGGCGCGCTTCGATTCCGTTGGCCAGCAGCGCATGGCGGCCTTGCATGGCGGCAATCGCGACAACCTCGAGGTCAGCCCTAACCTGTGGGCCGGCGTCGGCCTGGTGCGCGGCGGTGCGGGCACCGCGCTGGTAGGCGATGGCCCAACCGTCGCGGCACGCGTGAAGGAATACGCAGCACTGGGCATCGACACCTTTATCTTCTCCGGTTATCCACACCTGGAAGAGTCGTATCGGGTGGCTGAGCTGTTGTTCCCCCACCTGGATATCGAACGTCCCGAGCTGCCGAAAAGCGCCGGGTACGTGAGCCCGTTCGGCGAAATGGTCGCCAACGACATCCTTCCTAAAGCTGCGTCACAGAGCTGAGGTGGCGCCATGAATTTTGAAAAGTTAAGCCACCGCGTCGCACCCTGGGTGCTGCCGGTGTTGTTGCTGGCGGTGTGGCAGTTGTCGGTGTCGGCGGGTTGGTTGTCGACGCGTATTCTGCCGGCGCCCAGCGCCGTGATTGCAGCCGGCGTCCACCTGGTGGCCAGCGGCGAAATCTGGACCCACCTGGCCATCAGCGGCTGGCGCGCGGGCCTGGGTTTTGTGATCGGCGGCAGCATCGGCCTGGCCCTGGGTTTTATCACCGGCCTGTCGACGTGGGGCGAACGCCTGCTGGACAGCTCGGTGCAGATGATCCGCAACGTGCCACACCTGGCGTTGATTCCGCTGGTGATCCTGTGGTTTGGCATCGACGAGACGGCGAAGATTTTCCTGGTCGCGCTCGGCACGCTGTTCCCGATCTACCTCAACACGTACCACGGCATTCGCAACGTCGACCCGGCACTGGTGGAAATGTCGCGCAGCTACGGCTTGTCCGGGTTCAGCCTGTTCCGCCAGGTGATCCTGCCGGGCGCGCTGCCGTCGATCCTGGTGGGCGTGCGGTTTGCCCTGGGCTTTATGTGGTTGACGCTGATTGTGGCGGAAACCATTTCCGCCAGCTCCGGCATCGGTTACCTGGCGATGAATGCGCGTGAATTCCTGCAAAC
The DNA here is from genome assembly GCF_045037875.1 of Pseudomonas petroselini. NCBI lineage: Bacteria > Pseudomonadati > Pseudomonadota > Gammaproteobacteria > Pseudomonadales > Pseudomonadaceae > Pseudomonas > Pseudomonas petroselini. The sequence continues at coordinate 338,540 of NZ_CP173614.1, read as the reverse complement.
CGACGTGGTGGTGTTGGCCATCGTCATGTACGCCATCCTCGGCAAGCTCGCCGATCTGGCCGCTCGCGGTCTGGAGCGGGTGTGGCTGCGCTGGCACCCGGCGTATCAAGTGAATAAAGGAGGTGCGGCATGACAGCTCAACAACCCCCGCGCCTGCTCAAGGGCATCCCCCTGGCGGTACGCAAGTTGCGCAAGGCCTTTGGCGCGCGCGAAGTGCTCAAGGACATCGACCTGCACATTCCTGCCGGCCAATTCGTGGCGGTGGTCGGTCGCAGTGGCTGCGGCAAAAGTACCTTGCTGCGCCTGCTGGCCGGCCTGGACAAAGCCAGCGGCGGCGAGCTGCTGGCCGGTTCTGCACCGCTAAGCGAAGCCATTGAAGACACGCGGCTGATGTTCCAGGAAGCGCGCCTGCTGCCGTGGAAAAAGATCATCGACAACGTCGGCCTGGGCCTTAAAGGCAACTGGCGCCCCAAAGCGTTGGAAGCCCTTGAAGCGGTCGGCCTGGCCGAACGTGCCAATGAATGGCCGGCGGCGCTGTCCGGCGGGCAGAAGCAACGCGTGGCCCTGGCCCGTGCGCTGATCCACCAACCGCGCTTGCTGCTGCTCGATGAACCGCTGGGCGCGCTGGATGCCCTGACCCGCATCGAGATGCAGCAACTGATCGAAAACCTCTGGCAGAAGCACGGTTTCACCGTGTTGCTGGTGACCCACGACGTCAGCGAGGCCGTGGCCATTGCCGACCGGGTGATCCTGATCGAAGACGGCGAAATCGGCCTCGACCTGATCGTCGACCTGCCGCGCCCACGTGCCCGGGGCTCACATCGCCTGGCCGCGCTGGAAGCCGAAGTGCTCAACCGTGTGTTGTCGTTACCCGGCACGCCGCCGGAACCCGAACCTGTTTCACCGCTGCCTACGCAATTGCGTTGGGCTCAATAACTCACTTGTCCCATGAAGGAAGAACAACATGACTATTAAAGCCATCAACGTGCGTAACCAGTTCAAAGGCACCATCAAGGAAATCGTCGAAGGCGACGTGCTGTCGGAAATCGACGTACAGACCGCGTCCGGCATCGTCACTTCCGTGATCACCACCCGCTCGGTCAAAGAGCTGGAGTTGGTGATTGGCAGCGAAGTGATCGCCTTCGTGAAGTCCACCGAGGTGTCGATTGCCAAGTTGTGATCGCGCCTGAGGCCGCCATCGGGGGCAAGCCCCCTCCCACATTTTGACCTGTGAATACATTCAAAAGGTGGGAGGGGGCTTGCCCCCGATGAGGCCCTCCCAGCCCACCCAAAAGCTCAACGCTTGGGCAAATACGCCGGTAAATAGAGCCCGACGTAAGCATCAAACACCCGCATCCCTTCCTCCGCCATGCGTGGCGTGATCAGCCCATGCTGATGCACCGAGCGCGCATACACGCGATCGCTCAGTTCCAGCGCCAGGGCAAACACGTCGACATCGCTGGGCAGTGTCGGCACTTCGAAGTGGCGATTGAACACGTCCAGCATCAAGTTCCCCAATTCCAGATCATGCTGGCGATCCGCCTGGGTCACCTCGGTCAGCCCGTGCTGGGCCAGGATCAACTGGCGTGCAGCGGCGTCCTCGTCGTAGATCGCGAGCATGCGTTGCTCGACGATGTAGGACAGATCACGCCAGTGCTTGAGTGAGTCGTGCTCGATGGGCGCCAGAATAGCCGCCCGGAATGCTGCGTGCACATCTGCTGTCAGCGCTTCCAGCAACGCGGGCACGCTGGCGAAAAAGTGATACACCGACGACGGCGGGATCTGCGCCCGTTCGGCCACGCTGTAGATCGACAAACCGGCCACGCCTTCGGCGGCCAGCAACGTGCGGGCGGCGTCGAGAATCGCGTCGATCCGGGCCTGGCTACGGGCGCGGGGTTTGCGAGGGGTGGCGGGGCGGGTGGTCATGGAAGTCTCCTACAAGGCAGCGGGCATTGTATGAGCAGGAAGGTTTGTTGTCTGCCAAACCGCCATCGGGAGCAAGCCCCCTCCCACATTCGACCGAGTTCCAACATTAGAATGCAGTCAACTGTGGGAGGGGGCTTGCTCCCGATGAGGCCAACTCGGTCTTCAGTAAGAGACCCATAAAAAAACGCCACAGGCCCAAGGCCCGCGGCGTTTTTTCAATGTCGCAACCGCTTACACGGTATGCAGGTACCAGTTGTACTCAAGGTCGGAGATGGAATGTTCGAACTCTTCCAGCTCACTTTCCTTACAGGCAACGAAGATATCGATGTATTTAGGATCGATGTACTTGGCCATCACCTCGCTGTCGTCCAACTCACGCAATGCATCGCGCAGGTTGTTCGGCAGGCTTTGTTCGTTCTGCTCGTAGCTGTTGCCTTCCACCGGTGCGCCAGGCTCGATCTTGTTGGTCAGGCCGTGGTGCACGCCTGCCAAAACCGAAGCCATCAGCAGGTAAGGGTTGGCGTCGGCGCCCGCCACGCGGTGTTCGATACGCACGGCATCGGACGAGCCGGTCGGTACGCGAATCGCCACGGTGCGGTTATCCAGGCCCCAGCACGGCGAGTTCGGCACGTAGAACTGTGCGCCGAAACGGCGATAGGAGTTTACGTTGGGGCACAGGAACGCCATTTGAGCGGGTAGGGTCTCGAGCACACCGCCGATCGCGTGACGCAATGCGGCGTTCTGCTCGGGATCCTCGCTGGCAAAGATGTTCTTGCCGTCTTTGTCCAGGATCGAAATGTGTACGTGCAAACCGTTGCCTGCCTGGCCTGGGTAAGGCTTGGCCATGAAGGTGGTGTCCATCTCATGGTCGTAGGCGATGTTCTTGATCAGACGCTTGAGCAGGACCGCGTAGTCGCACGCCTTGATCGGGTCGGCCACGTGGTGCAGGTTCACTTCGAACTGCGCCGGGGCACTTTCCTTGACGATGGCGTCGGCCGGGATGCCTTGCTCTTTGGCACCTTCCAGGATGTCCTGGAGGCAGTCGACGTATTCGTCGAGGTCGTCGATCAGGTAGACCTGTGTCGAGTGCGGGCGTTTGCCGGAGATCGGCGAGCGGGGCGGTTGTGGGCGGCCGTTCACGTTCTCCTGGTCGATCAGGTAGAACTCGAGTTCGAAAGCGGCGCAGATGGTCAGGCCAAGGTCGTCAAATTTGCTTACAACTTGGCGGAGCACTTCGCGCGGATCGGCGAAGAAAGGTTCACCTTCAAGTTCGTGCATGGTCATCAGCAGTTGCGCGGTAGGGCGCTTTTGCCAGGGTTCATTGCACAGGGTGTCGGGGATTGGATAACAGATTCGGTCAGCATCACCGATGTCCAGGCCCAGGCCGGTGCTTTCCACCGTAGAGCCGTTGATATCCAGGGCAAATAAAGAGGCAGGCAGGTTAATGCCCTTCTCGTAAACCTTGTGGAGGCTGGTGCGTTCGATGCGCTTGCCGCGCACCACACCATTCATATCCGCAATTAGAAGGTCTACGTACAGAACCTCAGGATGATCCTTAAGGAACGCGTTCGCTTCGTTAAGCTGAACGGCACGCGGGGGTACCGACATGATGCAACACCTTTGTTGTTAAAAATATCAATCATTGATCTTTTCTGGTTTCAGTCAACCCGAACGGCATGCCGAAGTCAAGCGAGGCCTTTTTTGCCCTAAAAAAGCGCTGCGAAGGCTTTTTTGGGGCTTTTTGGGGCGGTTTTTTGGGTTTGACGGGCTTGGGACTCGCAGGCTTGAGCGGGCCGTGTTGTATTTTTTACGGGGGTGTTGTGTAAAAAAATGAACAAGGCTAAGCTCGATTCAAACCCATAACAGCAATAATACCGGGGTGCTTCATGTCTCGCCTGCCGCCACTCGGCGTCTTGGCCTGCTTCAGCCAGGCTGTGTCATCCGTCCATTCCTCCCGCGTGATTGCTCGCGCCCCGGCCAATATTCTTGACGCCCGGTCCGACCTCTTTTTTGCCTCCTCGTTTGCCACCGAACGGCTCGCTTCCGCTGTGCTGCTCAAAATTGCACACAACTTTGGCGTGAGGAATGCAACGCTGCAGCAAATGGCAGGTAAGCTCCTACCCTGAATGAAAAAACGACGCGGATGCTGCGTCAACCAACGCCTGGCCTTTAATGGATGCCAGGAAACCCAGCCCAGAGGCATTTATGAGTAACAACCTCGACCAGCTCACCGATTGGTTGAAAGACCACAAGATCACAGAAGTCGAATGCATGATTGGCGACCTCACCGGCATCACCCGGGGCAAGATCTCGCCGACCAACAAGTTCATCGCCGAAAAAGGCATGCGCCTGCCCGAGAGCGTTCTGTTGCAGACCGTGACCGGCGACTATGTCGAAGACGACATTTATTACGAATTGCTCGACCCGGCCGACATCGACATGATCTGCCGCCCCGACCAGAACGCGGTGTTCCTGGTGCCTTGGGCCATCGAGCCGACTGCCCAGGTGATCCACGATACCTACGACAAGCAAGGCAACCCGATCGAGCTGTCGCCGCGCAACGTACTCAAGAAAGTCCTCAAGCTCTATGCCGACAAAGGCTGGCAGCCCATCGTGGCGCCGGAGATGGAGTTCTACCTGACCAAACGCTGCGAAGACCCGGACTTCCCGTTGCAACCGCCGATTGGCCGTTCCGGGCGCCCCGAGACCGGTCGCCAATCCTTCTCTATAGAAGCCGCCAACGAATTCGACCCGCTGTTCGAAGACGTCTACGACTGGTGCGAACTGCAGGAACTGGACCTCGACACGCTGATCCACGAAGACGGCACGGCGCAGATGGAAATCAACTTCCGTCATGGCGATGCCCTGTCGCTGGCCGACCAGATCCTGGTGTTCAAGCGCACCATGCGTGAAGCCGCGCTCAAGCACAATGTAGCCGCGACCTTTATGGCCAAGCCGATGACCGGCGAGCCCGGCAGCGCGATGCACCTGCACCAGAGCATCATCGACATCGCTACCGGCAAGAACGTCTTCTCCAATGAAGACGGGTCCATGAGCGAGCTGTTCCTCAACCACATTGGCGGCCTGCAGAAATTCATCCCTGAATTGCTGCCGCTGTTTGCGCCTAACGTGAACTCGTTCCGCCGCTTCCTGCCGGATACCTCGGCGCCGGTGAACGTGGAGTGGGGCGAAGAGAACCGCACCGTGGGCCTGCGCGTACCGGATGCCGGCCCGCAGAACCGGCGGGTGGAAAACCGCCTGCCGGGCGCCGACGCCAACCCGTACCTGGCGATTGCCGCCAGCCTGCTGTGTGGCTACATCGGCATGGTCGAAGGCCATAACCCCAGCGCGCCAGTGGTAGGCCGTGGTTACGAGCGACGCAACCTGCGCCTGCCGTTGACCATCGAAGACGCCCTGGAACGCATGGAAAACAGCAAGACCATCGAAAAATACCTGGGTCAGAAATTCATCACAGGCTACGTCGCGGTCAAGCGGGCCGAGCATGAAAACTTCAAGCGCGTCATCAGTTCGTGGGAGCGGGAATTCCTGCTCTTCGCCGTCTGATGCGCCGGGCGCGCCCTTGAAAGCGGCGCGCCCTTTACTGAAAAGTCTAGGAGATCGGTATGTCCAGCAACAATCCGCAAACCCGTGAATGGCAAGCCTTGAGCAGTGATCACCACCTGGCGCCGTTCAGCGACTTCAAGCAATTGAAAGAGAAAGGCCCACGGATCATCACCAAAGCCCACGGCGTTTACCTGTGGGACAGCGAAGGCAACAAGATCCTCGACGGCATGGCCGGCCTGTGGTGCGTGGCGATCGGTTACGGTCGCGATGAACTGGCTGACGCCGCCGCCAAGCAGATGAAAGAACTGCCGTACTACAACCTGTTCTTCCAGACCGCTCACCCACCGGTACTGGAGTTGGCCAAGGCCATTTCCGATATCGCACCGGCCGGCATGAACCACGTGTTCTTCACCGGTTCCGGCTCCGAAGGCAACGACACCATGTTGCGCATGGTCCGCCACTATTGGGCGATCAAGGGCCAGCCGAACAAGAAAACCATCATCAGCCGCAAGAATGGCTACCACGGCTCCACCGTGGCCGGCGCCAGCCTGGGCGGCATGACCTATATGCATGAGCAGGGCGACTTGCCGATCCCGGGCATTACCCACATCGCGCAGCCGTACTGGTTTGGCGAAGGCGGCGACATGAGCCCCGAAGAATTCGGCGTGTGGGCTGCCAACCAGTTGGAAGAGAAAATCCTGGAACTGGGCGTGGACAACGTCGGTGCCTTTATTGCCGAGCCGATCCAGGGCGCCGGTGGTGTGATCGTGCCGCCCGCCACCTACTGGCCGCGCATCAAGGAAATCCTCGCCAAGTACGACATCCTGTTTGTCGCCGATGAGGTGATCTGCGGTTTCGGCCGGACCGGTGAGTGGTTCGGTAGCGATTTCTACGACCTCAAGCCCCACATGATGACCATCGCCAAGGGCCTGACCTCGGGTTACATCCCCATGGGCGGCTTGATCGTGCGCGACGACGTGGTGGCCGTGCTCAACGAAGGTGGCGATTTCAACCACGGCTTCACCTACTCCGGCCACCCGGTGGCGGCGGCAGTGGCCCTGGAAAACATCCGCATCATGCGCGATGAAAAAATCGTTAACCGCGTTCACGACGAAACGGCACCGTATTTGCAGAAACGTCTACGGGAGCTGGCGGATCACCCGTTGGTGGGTGAAGTGCGCGGTGTGGGCATGCTCGGTGCGATTGAGCTGGTGCAGGACAAGGCAACGCGCAAGCGTTACGAAGGCAAGGGCGCAGGCATGATCTGCCGAACCTTCTGCTTCGAGAATGGCCTGATCATGCGCGCCGTGGGCGACACCATGATCATTTCGCCGCCGCTGGTGATCAGCCAGGCCGAAATTGACGAGCTGGTGACCAAGGCTCGGCATTGCCTGGACCTGACTTTGGCGGCATTGCAGGGCTAAGTGCTAGGCTCAGTGCGCAGCGGCTTTCGGGCGCTGTGTGCCGAGCAGTTATAGATGAGGCTTTGGTTGAAAGCCGGCCTCAGAACTTGCCAGACTGTCGCCCTGTTTTGTTGCCCTTTAGACGGGCCGCAAAACCTTGTAAGAACGTGGCCCAAAAAAGAAAAATTGGAGCATCACCAAATGAAGGCATTAGGTTTGAAGAACGCTGGCAAGACCCTCCTCGCCTTGTCCCTGATGGGCGCAATGGCGGGCGCGGCCCAGGCAGACGATAAAGTGCTGCACGTCTACAACTGGTCCGACTACATCGCGCCGGATACCATCGCCAACTTTGAAAAAGAGTCCGGCATCAAAGTGGTGTACGACGTGTTCGACAGCAACGAGACCCTGGAAGCCAAGTTGCTGGCAGGCAAGTCCGGTTACGACATCGTCGTACCGTCGAACAACTTCCTCGCCAAGCAGATCAAGGCGGGCGTCTACCAGGAGCTGGACAAGACCAAACTGTCCAACTACGACAACCTGAACACATCCTTGCTGAAAGCCGTGTCGGTCAGCGACCCGGACAACAAGCACGCTTTCCCTTACATGTGGGGCTCGATCGGCATCGGCTACAACCCGGAGAAGGTCAAGGCTGCGCTGGGCGTGGACAAGATCGATTCCTGGGACGTGCTGCTCAAGCCTGAGAACATCGCCAAGCTGAAAAGCTGCGGTGTGAGCTTCCTCGACTCGCCAACCGAAATGCTGCCGATCGCGCTGCATTACCTGGGCCTGCCGACCGACAGCCAGAAGAAAGACGACCTCAAGCAAGCCGAAGCGCTGTTCCTGAAGATCCGTCCTTCGATCGGCTACTTCCACTCGTCCAAGTACATTTCCGACCTGGCCAACGGCAACATCTGCGTCGCCGTGGGTTATTCGGGTGACATCCAGCAGGCCAAGTCCCGCGCGGCTGAAGCCGGTGGCAAAGTGAAAGTGGCCTACGACATTCCGAAAGAAGGCGCCGGTAGCTTCTTCGACATGGTCGCCATCCCTAAAGATGCCGAAAACGTCGACGCCGCCTACAAATTCATGAACTACCTGTTGAAGCCGGAAGTAATGGCTTCGATCACCAACAGCGTACGTTTCCCGAACGGTAACGCGAAAGCCACCGCACTGGTCGACAAAGACATCACCAGCGACCCGGGCATCTACCCGCCAGCAGACGTGCAAGCCAAGCTCTATGCCATTGCTGACCTGCCAGCCGCAACCCAGCGTGAAATGACGCGCAGCTGGACCAAGATCAAGTCCGGTAAATAAGCCCTGAACCTTGTGGGAGGGGGAAATGTGGTGAGCGGGCTTGCCCCGCGCTGGGCTGCGAAGCAGCCCCATCGATCTGCGGTGAACCCGGCGGTGGACAAGCCGCCTCACCACAGCAAGCTCCCTCCCACACATTAAATGCCAGAAAGTTTTGCCGGATCGGTTTATCGAGGGTAAGTTGCGCGCCGGTTTTGTTGCCGGGCAACAACTTTAAGGCCCAACTATTTAAGAGGACCTCCACGTGCCAATTTCTTTATTTCGCAAAGCCTTGCTGGTGGGTGCAGGTATCACGCTGGCTGTCAGCGTGCAGGCCGCACCGACTGTGCATATTTATAACTGGTCGGACTACATCGGCACCGACACCCTGGCCAACTTCGAAAAAGCCAGCGGCATCAAGCCCGTGTATGACGTGTTTGACTCCAACGAAACCCTGGAAGGCAAGCTGCTGGCCGGGCGTACCGGCTACGACGTGGTGGTGCCGTCCAACCACTTCCTCGGCAAGCAGATCAAGGCCGGGGCGTTCCAGAAGCTCGACAAGTCGCTGCTGACACATTACGCCAACCTCGATCCGGCGTTGCTCAAGCGCCTGGAAAAGAACGATCCGGGCAACCAGTACGCAGTGCCGTACCTGTGGGGCACCAATGGCATCGGCTACAACGTCGACAAGGTGAAAGAAGTGCTGGGCGTCGACCATATCGACTCCTGGGCCGTGCTGTTCGAGCCGGAAAACATGAAGAAGCTTGCGACGTGCGGCGTGTCGTTCATGGACTCGGCGGATGAAATGCTGCCGGCAGTGCTCAACTACATGGGCCTTGATCCCAACAGCACCAACCCTGATGACTACAAGAAGGCTGAAGCCAAGCTGCTGAAAGTGCGTCCTTACGTGACCTACTTCCATTCGTCCAAATACATCTCCGACTTGGCCAACGGCAACATCTGCGTGGCGGCCGGTTTCTCCGGCGATGTGTTCCAGGCCAAGGCCCGCGCGGCCGAGGCGGGCAAAGGCGTGAACATCGCCTACGCCATTCCGAAAGAAGGCGGCAACCTGTGGTTCGACGTGCTGGCCATCCCCAAGGATGCGACCAACGTCAAAGAGGCCCACGCCTTCATCAACTATTTGCTGCAACCTGAGGTGATCGCCCAGGTCAGTGATTACGTCGGTTACGCCAACCCTAACCCTGGGTCGGACAAACTGATGGAGCAATCGATACGCACCGACGAAGCGGTTTACCCACCGCAGGCGGTACTCGACCGGACATTCGTCAACTTCGAGCTACCCCCGAAAGTGCAACGTTTGATGACCCGTAGCTGGACCAAGGTCAAGACGGGCAAGTAAGGCTCAAACTATCCTGGGTTCGCCCGCCTCGGGCGAACTGCACTGTTTTTTTTGGGAGTTTCGTAAATGGCAGTTGCCTCCGGCGCCTATAAGAAAGCCCTCGAGGGCGACCAGACACCGAAGAAGGTGTTGGTCAAAATCGACCGGGTCACGAAGAAGTTCGACGAGACGATTGCCGTGGACGATGTGTCCCTGGAAATCAAGAAAGGTGAGATATTCGCCTTGCTCGGCGGTTCGGGTTCGGGCAAGTCCACCTTGCTGCGCATGCTCGCAGGTTTCGAGCGCCCGACTGAGGGGCGCATCTACCTCGACGGTGTGGACATCACCGACATGCCGCCCTATGAGCGGCCGATCAACATGATGTTCCAGTCCTATGCGCTGTTCCCGCACATGACCGTGGCGCAGAACATCGCGTTCGGCCTGCAGCAGGACAAGATTCCCAAGGCCGAGGTCGACGCCCGTGTGGCGGAGATGCTCAAGCTGGTGCAGATGAGCCAGTACGCCAAGCGCAAGCCGCACCAGTTGTCCGGCGGCCAGCGTCAGCGTGTGGCGTTGGCGCGCTCCCTGGCCAAGCGCCCGAAACTGCTGCTGCTCGATGAGCCGATGGGCGCCCTCGACAAGAAACTGCGCTCGCAGATGCAGCTGGAGTTGGTGGAAATCATCGAGCGCGTGGGTGTGACCTGCGTGATGGTGACCCACGACCAGGAAGAGGCCATGACCATGGCCGAGCGCATCGCGATCATGCACCTGGGCTGGATCGCCCAGATCGGCAGCCCGATCGACATCTACGAAACGCCTACCAGTCGCCTGGTGTGCGAGTTCATCGGCAACGTCAACATCTTCGACACCCAAGTGGTGGACGACGCCGAAGGCCACGCGGTGCTCAAGTGCCCGGACCTGGACCGCGATATCTACGTGGGCTACGGCATCGCCACCTCGGTGGAAGACAAGTCGGTGACCTACGCCATCCGCCCGGAAAAGCTGCTGGTTACCACCGAAATGCCGACCTGCGAGCACAACTGGTCGAGCGGCAAGGTGCACGACATCGCCTACCTGGGCGGCCACTCGGTGTTCTACGTGGAGCTGCCGAGTGGCAAGCTGGTGCAGTCCTTCGTGGCCAACGCCGAGCGCCGTGGCCAGCGGCCGACCTGGGGTGACCAGGTCTACGTGTGGTGGGAAGACGACAGCGGCGTGGTACTTCGCTCATGAACACCAAGAAGCTCAAGCGCCGCTTGAACCGCATAATCCCCACCGGGAAGCAGGTCGTGATCGGGATTCCGTTCCTGTGGCTGTTCCTGTTCTTCGCGTTGCCGTTTTTCATCGTCCTCAAAATCAGCTTCGCCGAAGCCGACGTTGCGATCCCGCCCTACACCGAGATCTACACCTACGTTGAGCAGAAGCTGCAGGTGGTGCTGAACCTGGCGAACTACAGCCTGCTGGCGGGCGACGAGTTGTACATCGCCGCGTACCTGGGCTCGCTGAAAATGGCGTTCTTCAGCACGCTGCTGTGCCTGCTGATCGGCTACCCGATGGCCTACGCCATTGCCACTGCGCGCAAAGAGATGCAGACCGTGCTGGTGCTGCTGATCATGATGCCGACCTGGACCGCGATCCTGATCCGCGTGTATGCGTGGATGGGCATCCTCAGCAACAACGGCTTGCTCAATGGCTTCCTGATGTCCATGGGGTTGATCAACGAGCCGCTGCAGATCCTCAACACCAACATCGCGGTGTATATCGGCGTGGTCTATTCGTACCTGCCGTTCATGATCCTGCCGCTGTACGCCAACCTGGTGAAGCATGACCAGAGCCTGCTGGAAGCCGCATCCGACCTGGGCTCGAGCACCTTCAACAGCTTCTGGAAAATCACCGTGCCGCTGTCCAAGAACGGCATCATCGCCGGCTGCATGCTGGTGTTTATCCCGGTGGTGGGCGAGTTCGTGATTCCGGAACTGCTGGGCGGCCCGGAAACCCTGATGATCGGTAAAGTGTTGTGGCAAGAATTCTTCAACAACCGTGACTGGCCGGTGGCGTCTGCCCTGGCGGTGGTGATGCTGGCGATCCTGATCGTGCCGATCATCCTGTTCAACCGCAGCCAAGCCAAAGAGTTGGAGGGCAAGATATGAAGCGCTTCAGTTTCTCAAGCTTCATGCTGGTGGCGGGGTTGTTGTTCATCTACCTGCCGATGCTGATCCTGGTGATCTACTCGTTCAACGAATCCAAGCTGGTCACAGTGTGGGGCGGTTGGTCGATCAAGTGGTACGTGGGCCTGCTGGACAACACCCAGTTGATGGGCTCGGTGGCCCGCTCCCTGGAAATCGCCTGCTACACGGCGGTGGCGGCAGTGGCGCTGGGTACGCTGGCGGCGTTCGTGCTGACGCGCATCAGCCAGTTCAAGGGCCGCACGCTGTTCGGCGGCCTGGTGACCGCGCCATTGGTGATGCCGGAAGTGATCACTGGCCTGTCGCTGTTGCTGCTGTTCGTGGCCATGGCGCAGATGATTGGCTGGCCCCAGGAACGTGGCATCGTCACCATCTGGATCGCCCACACCACGTTCTGCGCGGCGTATGTGGCCGTGGTGGTGTCGGCGCGCCTGCGTGAGCTGGACCTGTCGATCGAAGAAGCGGCGATGGACCTGGGCGCGCGGCCGTGGAAGGTGTTCTTCCTGATCACCATCCCGATGATCGCGCCGTCGTTGGCGGCGGGCGGCATGATGTCGTTCGCGCTGTCCCTGGATGACCTGGTGCTGGCGAGCTTCGTGTCGGGGCCGGGGTCGACGACCTTGCCGATGGAAGTGTTCTCGGCGGTGCGTCTTGGGGTTAAACCCGAGATCAACGCCGTGGCCAGCCTGATCCTGTTGGCGGTGTCGCTGGTGACCTTCCTGGTGTGGTTCTTCAGCCGCCGTGCGGAAGAGATGCGCAAGAAGGCGATCCAGCAAGCCATCGAAGAAGCCGCGGCAGATGGCTGGCAGCAGCCGGACAAGCGTCGGGCGCCTGCACCGGTTTAAAACCCGGAACGGGGACCCAATGTGGGAGGGGCTTGCTGTAGTGAGCAGGCTCGCTGTGGTGAGTAGGCCTGCTGTGGTGAGCAAGCTTGTTGTGGTGAGCGGGCTTGCCCCGCGCTGGGCTGCGGAGCGGCCCCAAAACCAGGCACCGCGTTCTTTCTGAAGGAATGTGGTGCCTGCAAAAGGGGCCGCTTCGCAGCCCAGCGCGGGGCAAGCCCGCTCACTACATGGATCGGGTTTGGCTTGTTGGTTAAGCAGTCCAGGGGGATTTGCGGATGACTTCGACAAAATTCATCGGCCGGAACCCCGGCTCCTGATCCACCAGCACATCCGTCTTCACGTTGCCAAACGTGGTGTGTGGGCGATGGCGCAAGCCGTCGGCGAACGCGCAGATGATGCACTCCTTGAACCCTTCACCGCGTGGATGCGCATGCACCACGGCGTCGCGCTGCACGTTGCTGAACGCGGCGTAGTCCATGCCCAGCACGTCCATTTCGACACCCGCAGTCACCAGTGCAACGGTTGGACGCAAATGCTGCGGCACCCCCGGCGTGGTGTGCAGGGCGATGGACAACCACACCTGTTCGATGTCGTCATCGCTCAGCCCGTAAGGCTTGAGGAAGGAAGCGGCGGCGTTGGCGCCGTCCACTTCGAAGCGTTCGTCGTTACTGCGATGGCCTTCCACCAGGCCGAGGTCATGGAACATCGCGCCGACGTAGAGCAGCTCCGGGTTGTAGGCGAGTTGCTTGCGTTCGCCACTCAACGCGCCGAACAGGAATACCCGGCGGGAATGGTGGTAAAGCAGGTCGGATTCGACGTCGCGGATGTATTCGGTGGTGGCCTTGGCCAGGGCGCTGTCAGGGATCTGGATGCCGGCGATGGTGGTGGTCATGGGCGTTCTCCTCTGGAAAGCATCCAGTCTGGTCGCGTGCCTGTGGAGGGGCTAGCGCGGCGAGGAAGCGATGTCGGCCAATGTGCAGCCACATCGTGCCAAGGCAAAATCAGCTAGGGTGTAGCAGGCGATTGGTCCCTCGAACCTTGCAAAAATCAAAATGTGGGAGGGCAATTGCGTTTATTCAGTTAGAGAAGGTGTGTTGTTCATGGGCAAAACCGTTGCCATCCTGATTTTCCCCGGCGTCCAGTCACTGGACGTGACCGGCCCCATGGATGTGTTTTGCGAGGCCAACCGGTTTCTAGCGCCTGAGGACCATTACCAGCTTGAAGTGATTGGCCTTGGCCGCGGCACCATGGCCGCCTCCAACGGCCTGTCATTGCAGGCCCACCGGCACTACAGCGAAGCCCTGCACGCTTATGACCTGCTGCTGGTCGCTGGCGGCCCGCAGTTACCCTTCGAAGACTTCGGCACGCAGTTCGATGATTGGTTGCGGGGCGCCACGGCGCGTGCGCAACGCTTCGGTTCGATCTGCAACGGCGCGTTCATGCTGGCCCGAGCCGGGCTGCTGGATGGGAAAACCGTCACCACCCATTGGAACGACGCGGCTGATCTGGCGCGCCTGTGCCCCACCGCCCAGGTTGAGGCCGACCGCCTCTACGTGCAGGACGGCAACCTCTACACCTCGGCCGGGGTCACGGCGGGCATCGATCTGTCGCTGTATCTGCTGGCCCAGGATCATGGCCCGGAAGTCGCGTTAAGTGTGGCCAAGCGCCTGGTGGTGTTCACCCAGCGCTCGGGTGGGCAGTCGCAGTTCAGCCCGTTTCTCACGCCCCACGCCGAAACCACGTCAGCGGTGGCGCTGGTGCAGCTGCACGTGCTGGCGAACCTGACGGGGGACCTGACCATTGCCGACTTGGCCAAGGCAGCCAATATGAGCGCGCGCAACTTCTCGCGGGTGTTTGCCCGTGAAGCACGCATCACCCCGGCGGAGTTTGTCGAGCGGGCGCGGGTGGACGCCGCGCGGGTGATGCTGGAAAGCAGCCCGGCGCCGCTCAAGACTGTGGCCTATCAATGCGGCTTTCGCGATGCCCAGCACATGCGCAGTGTGTTCAACCGCCGGCTGGGCGTGACGCCGCAACAGTTCCGGCTTAACTTTGCGGCGCCGATCTAATGTGGGAGCGAGCAAGCCCGCTCCCACCGTTTGACCGCGTTGCAAGCGGTTATCTGGCGGGCAGCAGTTTCAGTGTTCCGCGCGTATTGGCCGTCACTTCCTCATCGGTGAAATGCGCCTGTTCGTAACCGCCTTCGATGTAGGTTTCCGCCTGGTCGCCGTAATGCCGGTCAAACGGCACACCGCTTTGCCCGACCGGGTTGATGGTCAGGGCGTGCGCCACGTCGGCGAAGTCGATCAGGCGGCGCGTAGAAGGCCCGTAGGTGACGGGCCACGGCGCCGGGCCGATATTGGCGGACTGGTTGTTCGGCACTTCGTGGGTGCCCGGCGCCGGGAACGGGCCGACATTGACGATCAGGTCCAACGGCTTCTGCGAGCCCAGCGGGTGGCCGTGGGTCAGGGTGTGCGCCTTGCCCCACTGCCACTGGGTCGGATCATCCCCTAAGGTGGCCTTGAGGTGCGCCAGGCTGTTGTCCCAGGCGAGCTTGACGGTCTCCGCGCGCTTGCCATTCCACCACGGCGAATCCGGCGCGGCGGCCAGGCGTGGCAGGGCAGCATCGATCACGCGGGTGCTGAGCAGGGTCTTGAACATGGCGTCGCCGAGCTTCGGGTGGAAGGCGGCGTCGGCCAGGTTGAACAGGAACTGGTTGAACAGCGTGGCGCTGGTGGAGTCCAGCGGGTAGTCACCCTTCCAGCGTGCAAGCTGCTCCACCAGTTTCAACTGCGCCGGGTCCTTGACCGCCTCGCGCAGCACCGGCAACAGCGGCGCCAGCAGGCGCGGGCCGAAGGCGGTGGTGGTGCCCAGCTGCAGGGCCTGGCTGTTGTTCACGTCCCACTTCACGCTCTTGTCGCTCAACTGCGCGTTCAACTGCTGGCCACGGTCGGCCAGGTTGTAATAGCCGGGGATCTCCATGCCGGTGGGCGAAACCGGCTGGGCGTTGGCCGACACCACATAACCCCGTGCCGGATTCTCTTCCTGGGGGTTGGCGCTGAAGGGGTAGAAGCCCAGTTTGTCGGCTTGGGGGCTGCTGCCGTCGAGGATAAACCCGGCGTTGACCCCGGCCGGACGAATCGGCAACTGCGCCGCCGCCCACCAGCCGATATCGCCCTTGGCATTCGCCCACACAATGTTCAGCCCCGGCGCGGACACCTTGGCTGCCGCCGCACGCGCCTTGACCAGGGTGTCGGCGCGGTTGAGCTGGTAGAACCCTTCGAGGATCGGGTTCTGGGTGTCGAGGAACGCCCACCACATGGCAATCGGTGTGTTGCCGGCGTTTTCGCCCAGCACGTCATTGATGATCGGGCCGTGGGGCGATTGGCGCAGGGTCAAGGTCACCGGCGCCTGGCCCTTCACCGCAATCTGTTGCTCGGTGCTTGTCATGTCGACCCACTGGCCGTGGTACCAGACCTGGTTGGGGTTGTCCGGGTTGGTCTTTTCGGCGATGAGGTCGAGGTCATCGTTCTGGAACATGGTCAGGCTCCAGCCGAAGTCCAGGTTGTGCCCCAGGAACGCCACCGGCACGAGGGCGTTGTGATAGCCATACAACTCGAACCCTGGCGCTGACAGCTGCGCTTCATACCACACCGACGGCACCGAGAAACGGATATGCGGGTCGCCGGCCAGCAACGGTTTGCCGCTCTGGGTGCGGTTGCCGCTGATGGCCCAGGCGTTGCTGCCTTCGAACTGTGGCAGGCCGTTGTCGGCCAGGGCTTGCTCACTCAGGGCGGCAATGGCGCCGAGGGTCTGCCAATCGCCGGCAGCCAGGTTGAGGGCGCCCTTGGGTTGCCAGTCGAGATCGAAGACTTTCAGGTAGTCGCTGCCCAATTGGTCACGTACGTAAGTCAGCAAAGGCTCGGTACGAAAGGCAGCGGCAAAGCTGTAGGCCATATACCCGGCGACGCTGATGGTGTCCTCGGCGGTAAACGGCCGCTTGGGGATGCCCAGCACGTCGAACTCCATCGGGCGGGCGTGGCTGTCCTGATATTGGTTAATCCCGTCCAGATAGGCTTGCAGCGCCTTCCAGTGCGCCGACTCATGGTCCAGCTGCGCTACATAGGTGGCCGCGCGGTCGCGAATGCGCAGGCTGCGGAACAACTTGTCGGTCTCCAGCACCTTGGGCCCGAGCACCTCGGCCAGCTCGCCACGGGCCAGGCGCCGCATGATCTCCATCTGGAACAGGCGGTCCTGGGCATGCACATAGCCCAAGGCGCGATACAGGTCGGTTTCATTCTCGGCCCGAATGTGCGGCACGCCACGGTCGTCGTAGCGCACCGTGACCGAGCCTTGCAGGTTGGCCAGTGTCACCGTGCCCTGGCGGGTGGGTTGTTTGCTGTAGACGTACGCGCCTGCGCCGAGGGCGATCATCACTACAAGAACCGCGAGAACCCGCAAGACGCGCTTCATGAACATTCCTTACCAAGAGTGGGTGGCGAGTTACGAGCCTGTTGGCCACGAACAATAGCAGCCCACCGCCAGAGTGTGCGTGGCATTCACCTCGCGTCCCGCTTCAAGGGCCTTCAAGATCGGCTCAATAAAACTGTTGCTGGAATTGCACGTGAGGCCTTCGCTGTAGGGGCCGAAATACGCGAGCTTGCCGCTGCGGTCCCAGATGCCCACGGCTGGGCTGGCCGGTACTTGGTCGGCACCGGGCAGGGCGGTGAGGGTTTTCATGCGGCGCAGGTTGTCGGGCAGTTGGCCGTGGCTGCCGGGCTTTTGCAGGGCGTAGAACTCGACGCCTTGGGGCGCGTAGTGCTCGATCAGCTCGCCCAGGTGCTGCTGGTTGCCGACGTTGCAGGGGCAGGCGGGGTCCCAGAAGTGCACCAGGCGGATCGGACCGGGGCCGGCGAGGTCGGCAGGCAGTTTCAGCGGGTCACCGGAAAACACCGCCGTGTGTTCGCTGAAGGCGCGCAGGTAGCGGCCCTGGAACCAGTCATACGCGGCCCACAGCACGCCGGTGCAGATAACCAGGATCAGGCTGGCGAACAGGGCGGTACGGTAGGGCTGTCGCATTCAGATGTATCCTCGAAGGTCGCGTAGCTTGCCATGCTTGTCCTGACAGATGAATATCGCAGCTCGATATTCATCTTCGCCGTCAGTCTGGAACCCTTTATGCCCGTCACCTTTGACCCCGATCATCTGCGCGAAAGCTTGCGGCCCCTGGTGGATGCGCAGCCGCTTTCAGCCGAGGCACGGGTCTATCAACGTTTCTACGGGCTGGACCTGGCGGCGCGCAACGTTCCGGTGGTCAGCCGTCTGGGACGCTTCGAGGTGGACGGGTTCGAGGTGGTCGCGCAAGTGTGGTGGCCGCCCGTGCCGGTGGCGACGATGTTCATGTTCCACGGCTTCTACGACCATATGGGCTTGTATAGCCATGTGGTGGACTGGGCGTTGGACCAGGGCTTCGTGGTGATCGCCTGCGATTTGCCGGGGCACGGCCTGTCCAGCGGCGCGCGCGCCAGCATCGATGATTTTGCGGTGTATCAACAAGTGGTGCAGGCGCTGTTTGGCCAAGCCGAAGCACTGCAACTGCCGCAACCTTGGCACCTGTTCGGGCAAAGCACCGGCGGCGCGGTGGTGGTGGATCACGTGCTCAACCATGGCGTTGACAGCCCGGCCCAAGGCAAGACGTTCCTGCTCTCGCCACTGGTGCGGCCGCGTGCCTGGGGCTGGTCGCAGGTCAGCTATTACCTGTTGCGGCCATTCGTCAAAGGCATCGCGCGGCGGTTCAGCGAGAACACCCACGATCCCGCGTTCAAGCCCTTCCTTGAGGCCGACCCGCTGCAGCCGCGTCAACTGCCTACCGCCTGGGTGGGCGCCTTGGCGCGCTGGATCAAACGTATCGAAGCCGCACCGCGCAGCCCTCGGCGGCCGGTGATTGTGCAGGGGGAGGAAGATATGACGGTGGACTGGCAGCACAACTTGCAGGTGCTAAGGAGCAAGTTCGACCAGCCCGAGGTGTTGATGCTGCCGCGTGGCAGGCACCATTTGGCGAATGAGATACCGGAGATTCGCGAAGCGTATTTCACGTACCTCGCCGATCACCTGAAGTAACTCAATCTAACAAATGAGGGAGGGGGCTTGCCCTCTCCCTCATTTGTTACTGCGTCAGGCTAGAGGTGCTTTGGCCGACCGCAAGACCGGCGCGAATGGCTGCCAGCGCCGCCTGGTAATACGCCTTACCCTCCGGCGACTCCGCAAACGTAGCGAATTCTTCCAGCTCCGGGTCAGACAAATCTCGATAGACGTACAACAGCGTGTTGTTCAGATCTTTGTCGATCTGCTGCATCAGCCGCTCGCGTTGGCCATTCAACATGCCTTGGGCCTGACCACCGCCCAACAAACCGGGGATCATCTGGCTCAGGCTGTCGGCCGCCACACCGGCAATCGCCAGGCTGACTTCCGCGCCGGCTTCACGGGCGGGCAGGGCCTGGGCCAGGTGGCCGATGATCAGGCTGCGGGTGGCGTCGGCTTGGATTTTCGGCAAGCCCTGGGCGTTTTTTGCCAACTGGTCGCGGCGCGTGGCGAGCAACTCAGCGGCGACGATCTTGCGGCCCAGGGGCGATTGGAAAAAGGCCAGGGCGGGCTTCGGGTCCGCCAGGTTCTTGCGCAATTGCGCCTCGGCGCGCTGGTCCATGGACTGGGCGGCAAAGCGTTTATTACTGTTGTCCACCAGCGCCTGGTACACCGCTGGCGGCAGGCTATTGCGGTAGCGTTGCTGGGCGGCACTGAGGGCGTCATTGAAATGTGCACGTTGTTCGGCCCAGCCGGCGACCTTGTACAACTGGTCATGGCCGTCTGCCCAGGCGGGCAAAACGCAGAACATCAGCAATGAAAAAAACAAACGACGCATATGGACTCCTGTCAGTCGGCCACTATTGTCCGTGTCGGGCGTAGGATTTGTCGAGAAGTCCTATCAGTCACCTGACTAAAGTGTATTCAGACGCTCGGCGGCTCTGTCGGATTCACAGGCGTATGGATACTATGCGCGCCATGCAAATACCCCTCGATCACCCTTTGCTGCAACGTATTGTCGACGACCTGGCCGAAAAGGGCTGGTCCCGGCAGGACGGCTTCCTACCCCAGGCTCTGACCCTGGAACTGGCGGCTGAGTGCCATAAACGTGCAGCCGAGGGTGAGTTGGCTCCGGCAGCGGTGGGACGCGGTCCGACCCAGGAGATTCGCGAAGGTATTCGCGGCGACCACATCCAGTGGCTGGAAGAGGGCGATGCGGCGGTCTGCGACACCTATATGGCGTTGATGGACAGCCTGCGCCTGGCCATGAACCGCAGTTTGTTCCTCGGCCTTGAGGATTTCGAAAGCCACTTCGCGCTGTACCCGCCGGGGGCGTTTTACCTCAAGCACCTGGACCGCTTCCGCGACGATGACCGGCGCATGGTCTCGGCGGTGATCTACTTGAACGACGCTTGGCTGCCCGAGCATGGCGGCCAGTTGCGCATGTACCTCAAGGACGGCGTCGAATACGATGTGGTGCCAACGGGCGGTTGCCTGGTGGTGTTCCTGTCGGGCGAAGTGCCCCACGAAGTCATGCCCGCTACGCGCGAACGCCTGTCCCTCACCGGCTGGTTTCGCCGGCGGGGTAACGAGCCGTTTTAAGCATGCAAAAGATTCTGATCAGCCGCTGTCTGCTTGGCCACAAGGTGCGCTACGACGGCGGGGCCAGTGGGCCATTCGACCTGTTGGCGGTGTGGCAGGCCGAGGGGCGCGTGGTTGCGATCTGCCCGGAAGTGTCGGGTGGCTTGCCGACGCCGCGCCCGGCGGCGGAGATTCCGGGCGGGCAGGGCGTGGATGTGTGGGAGGGCCGTGCCCAGGTGCTGACCGCTGAGGGCGAAGATTTCAGCGCCGCATTCCTCGATGGCGCCCGCCAGGCATTGGCGCTGGTGCAGCGCCACAACATCCGCATCGCTGTGCTCAAAGCCAATAGCCCGTCGTGTGGGAATTTGCTGACTTACGACGGCACCTTCAGGGGCGTGAAGGTGGCAGGCGAGGGCGTCACCACGGCGCTGCTCAGGCAGCATGGGGTACAGGTGTTCAGCGAGCTGGAACTCCCCGAGGCCGCCGCCGCCCTGACCCAACTCTCAAGCCCTGCCTAGATCAAAAATTGTGGGAGGGGGCTTGCTCCCGATAGCGGTGAGTCAGTCAATCATGCAGTCACTGACACTCCGCAATCGGGAGCAAGCCCCCTCCCACCGTTGATCTACTGTGCCTTGGCTACCGGTGTGTCGCCTTCAAGCCACTTCTGCGCCAATGCCTTTAATCGGCCATCCGCCTTCAAGCGTTGCAACGCCTTGTCCAGGCTCGCCTTGAACGCCGGATTACCCTTCTGGAACGGGATCGCCAGCTCAGGCTTCTCGTTGTAAGGCTCACTGAAATCGAACCGATCCTGCAGCTCGGCAGTCATAGCGATATGGTTGATGGCCACGTCGTACTTGCCGGTTTCCACCCCCGGCAGCAGGTCGGTGTCATCGGTGGTGATAAACGAGGGGCGCACGTCCATCTCCTGGGCCAGTTGCTCACCCAGTTCTACTTCGAAGCCAGTCAGTTTGTCGCCTTGCTTGAAGTTGAACGGCGGGGTGTTGGCTTCAACGGCGATGCGCAGTTCGCCACGGTCGAACACATCATCGACCAGTTCGGCATGCGCCAAAGGGCTCAGAAGAGGAAGCAGCAGTAACAGGCCAGGCGAAAAGCGCATGGTCACTCCTAAAGAATTCGAATGTGCGAGGCGTCGTTCAGCCTCGCTTTGCTATGGTGTTGAGTGCCTTGGACCGCAATTTGTCGCGAAGTTGTCATAACCCTACAGATTTCATAGAAAAACTGGAGAAGCGAATGAAAGCCCTTTTGTCCCGTGCAACGATTGCCAGCCTGCTGCTGGGTGCCTCGATGTTGGCCACCGCCGCCGACGGCATCCCGCGCAGTGCTCCACCTGAAGGCGCCAAAGTATTCATCGTGTCGCCAAAAGACGGCGCCACCGTCGACAAGACCTTCACCGTCAAATTCGGCATGGAAGGCCTGAAGCTGGCCCCGGCCACCAGCCAGGATCCAGGCACCGGTCACCACCATCTGCTGATCGATCAGAAAGAACTGCCTGACGCCGGCGTGCCGATCCCCGCCACCGACACCGTGATCCACTACGGCAAGGCCCAGACCGAAACCGAGCTGACCCTCACCCCAGGCAAACACACGCTGCAACTGGTTGCCGGCGACAAACTGCACATGCAGTTCAACCCGACTGTAGCCTCGAAAGTGATCACGGTTAACGTCAAGTAAGATGTGTTCAGATGAAAAAAAGGGAGCCCCGAGGGGCTCCCTTTTTCGTGCTGCGTTGAAACCTTAGAACAACACGCGGCTACGAATCGTGCCGTTGATGTGCTGCAGCTTCTCTTGCGCCAGGTCCGAGTACTCGGCGTCGACGTCGATCACCACGTAGCCGACTTTCTCGTTGGTCTGCAGGAACTGACCGGAGATGTTGATGCCGTTTTCCGCGAAGACCTTGTTGATCTCCATCATCACGCCAGGGATGTTCTGGTGGATGTGCAGCAGACGGTGCTTGCCAGGGTGAGCCGGCAGGGCCACTTCCGGGAAGTTGACGGACGAGACCGACGTACCGTTGTCGCTGTACTTGACCAGCTTCTCCGACACTTCCAGGCCAATGTTGGCCTGGGCTTCAGCGGTGGAACCACCGATGTGCGGGGTCAGGATCACGTTGTCCAGGCCACGCAGCGGGCTTTCGAAGATGTCGTCGTTGGAGCGTGGCTCTACCGGGAACACGTCGATGGCGGCGCCGATCAGGTGCTTGTCCTTGATCGCGTCGGCCAGGGCGTCCAGCTCGACCACAGTGCCGCGTGCAGCGTTGATCAGGATGCCGCCTTTCTTGATGGCGCGGATTTCCTTCTCGCCGATCATCCACTGGGTCTCAGCGGTTTCCGGAACGTGCAGGGTCACGATGTCGGACATCCCCAGCAGCTCGGTCAGGCTCGACACTTGCGTGGCGTTGCCCAGCGGCAGCTTGGTCAGGGTGTCGTAGAAGAACACCTGCATGCCCAGGCCTTCCGCCAGGACCGACAGTTGCGTACCGATCGAACCGTAACCGACGATACCCAGCTTCTTGCCGCGGATTTCGAAGGAGTTGGCCGCGCTTTTGATCCAGCCGCCACGGTGGCAGGAAGCGTTCTTCTCAGGAATGCCGCGCAGCAGCAGGATAGCCTCGGCCAGCACCAGTTCCGCAACGGAGCGGGTGTTGGAGTACGGTGCGTTGAACACCGCGATGCCGCGCTCGCGCGCTGCGTTGAGGTCGACCTGGTTGGTGCCGATGCAGAAACAGCCGACCGCCACGAGTTTCTTGGCGTGATCGAAGATCTCTTCGGTCAGCTGAGTGCGGGAGCGAATGCCGATAAAGTGCGCGTCGGCGATCTTTTCCTTGAGCTGGGCTTCCGGCAGAGAACTGGTGATGTACTCAATGCTGGTGTACCCGGCGGCTTTCAGAACGTCGACAGCCGATGGGTGGACGCCTTCCAGAAGAAGGAACTTGATCTTGCTCTTATCGAGAGAAGTCTTGCTCATCTGCGTAAACCTGTATCCCGGAGAAAAATGGCAGGGAATCGAGCAGCGCAAGCTGACCCGGACGGCAGGAAAGCCGTCACCGCAGAAACGCCCTTGGGCTCTGTCCTGCGGGGGCGGTATGCTAGCATACGCGCCCCGCTAACACTCATTCCTGCGACGTGAAGCGTTCTCAGGATGACCATGAATTGTTCGAGAGTTCTGTCGATGACCCATCCTGCCCTGATTGATGAGCTAAAGACCCTGGTTGAGCCCGGCAAAGTGCTGACCGATGCCGACTCCCTGGAGGCTTACGGCAAGGATTGGACCAAGCATTTCGCACCCGCGCCGACCGCCATCGTCTTCCCCAAGACGACCGAGCAGGTGCAAGCCATTGTTCGTTGGGCCAATGCACACAAGGTGGCGCTGGTGCCGTCGGGTGGTCGTACCGGCCTGTCGGCGGCGGCAGTGGCGGCCAATGGTGAAGTGGTCGTCTCGTTCGACTATATGAACCAGATCCTCGACGTGAACCTCACCGACCGCACCGCCGTGTGCCAGCCGGGCGTGGTTACCAAGCAATTGCAGAACGTCGCTGAAGAAAAAGGCCTGTACTACCCGGTGGACTTCGCGTCGTCGGGCTCCAGCCAGATTGGCGGCAATATCGGCACCAATGCCGGCGGGATCAAGGTCATTCGCTACGGCATGACCCGCAACTGGGTGGCCGGCATGAAGGTCGTCACCGGCAAGGGCGACGTACTGGAGCTGAACCGCGACCTGATCAAGAACGCCACCGGCTATGACATGCGCCAGCTGTTCATCGGTGCCGAAGGCACCCTGGGCTTTGTGGTTGAAGCCACCATGCGCCTGGACCGTGCGCCGAAAAACCTTACTGCGATGGTGCTCGGCACCACCGATTTCGACTCGATCATGCCGGTGCTGCACGCGTTCCAGAGCAAACTGGACCTGACCGCCTTTGAATTCTTCTCTGACAAGGCCCTGGCCAAGGTCATGGGCCGTGGCGACGTGCCAGCGCCGTTCGACACCGAGTGCCCGTTCTACGCGCTGCTGGAGTTCGAAGCCACCACCGAAGAAGTTGCCAACCACGCGCTGGAAACCTTCGAGCACTGTGTGGAGCAGGGCTGGGTGCTGGACGGCGTGATGAGCCAGAGCGAAACCCAGCTGCACAACCTGTGGAAACTGCGCGAGTACATCTCCGAGACCATTTCCCACTGGACCCCTTACAAGAACGATATCTCGGTGACGGTCTCCAAAGTCCCAGGGTTTTTGAAAGAAATCGACGCGATCGTCGGCGAACACTACCCGGATTTCGAAATCGTGTGGTTCGGCCACATCGGCGACGGCAACCTGCACCTGAACATCCTCAAGCCGGAAAACCTGAGCAAGGATGAGTTCTTCGCCAAGTGCGCCACCGTGAACAAGTGGGTATTTGAAACCGTCCAGAAGTACAACGGTTCCATCTCGGCCGAGCACGGTGTGGGCATGACCAAGCGTGATTACCTGACCTACAGCCGCTCGCCCGTTGAAATCGAATACATGAAGGCCGTCAAAGCGGTGTTCGACCCTAACGGGATCATGAACCCCGGCAAGATCTTCGCTGTTTAACCGCCCTTAAGGAGTCGTTCCATGAGCTACCAGCACAAGTATGTCGACGGCACCAACATCCACTTTCCGGTCGGTAAAGTGGTGTGTATCGGGCGTAACTACGCCGAGCACGCCAAGGAACTGGACAACCCGGTGCCGACCGAACCGTTGCTGTTCATTAAACCGGGCAGCTGTGTGGTGCCGCTGGAAGGTGGTTTCAGCATCCCTACCGAGCGCGGTTCGGTGCACTACGAAGCGGAAATCGCGGTATTGATCGGCAAGCCGTTGTCGAACAAGCCCAGCCGTGAAGAAGTACTGGACGCCATCTCCGGCTTCGCCCCGGCCCTGGACCTGACCCTGCGCGACAAGCAGGCCGAGCTGAAAGCCAAGGGCCTGCCGTGGGAAATCGCCAAGTCGTTCGACGGTGCGGCGGTGATTGCGCCGTTCGTAGTGGGCAGCACTTTCCAGGACGTGACCGATATCGGTATCCGCCTGAGCATCAACGGCGAAGTGCGCCAGGACGGTAACAGCGCGCAGATGCTCAACCCGATCATCCCGATGATCCAGCACATGGCCGGCTGCTTCTCGCTGCAGGCGGGCGATGTGATCCTCACCGGCACCCCGGCCGGCGTGGGCCCGCTGAATGTGGGTGATGAGCTGGTGCTGGAACTGTCGGGTGTGAACCGCTTCGAAAGCAGCGTGCGCTGACGAAACGCGGTTAAAACTGTGGGAGGGGGCAAGCCCCTCCCACCTTTATTTGTGTGTCGCCGCAAAATCCAAGTTTTTGCATTTTTTTCACACCCCATCCGGATAATCCTCTGCCTCAAGCGCGCGGGTCCGTTGTTCCTGTGCTATCACCTAACGCTGACTTTCCGGAAAAGTGCCCAATGGCCGTGCCCCTGCCTACCGCCACCCCTAAGCTGCGTTCCCGTTTTGCCCTGCGCTGGTATTCCTGGGTGTTTCTCGCCGGGGCGATTGTGTACGGCATTGCCTGGGCCATGCACTGGGATGATCGCGGTGTGCTGTGGGTGCTGGAACGTTTCGAAACCACCGCTGAGCGCCAGGAAAGCGTGTGGTTGCCGGACTACCACGCAGTCATCGACGCCAAGTTGCTACCGGGTATGGAGAAGGACGAGGCCTCTGACCTGGCCTATAACCCCCAGACCAAGACGCTGTTCTCGGTCATGGGCAAAAACCCGTTTCTCGTCGAGCTGACCTTGCAAGGTGATGTGCTGCGCAAGATGCCGCTCAACGGATGGAACAACCCCGAAGGGCTGACAATGATGGAAAACGGCCTGATGGCCGTGGTCGACGAGCGCCAGCATAGCCTGAGCATCGTCAAGGTCGACGCTGCCACCACGGCGCTGAACAAGGCCGACTTCCCAAGTTATGACCTGGGCCCGTCCAAGGACCAGAACAAGGCCTTTGAAGCGATCACCTGGGATAAGCGTAACCAGCAATTGGTCCTGGGCGAAGAGCGCCCGCCGGCACTGTTTACCTGGAAAAGCGATGGCAGCCAGACCCTGGCGGGTAACAAGGTGAAGCTGACCAACACCGAGCTGGACATGCGCAACCTCTCGGCACTGGCGGTCGACCCGCGCACCGGGCATCTACTGGTGTTGTCGGCCGACTCCCATCTGCTGCTGGAGCTGGACGAGAAGGGTGAGCAAGTCAGCTTCATGACCTTGCTGGGCGGTTTTAATGGCCTGAAAGACACCATTCCGCGTGCTGAGGGCGTGACCATGGACGACGACGGCACGCTCTACATGGTCAGTGAGCCCAACCTGTTCTATCGCTTCGAAAAGCAGAAATAACAACTGATTACGTCGGATATGTCGCTGTGTGCGGCATTCGCCAGACATCAGGGCGCGTTTAAGTTTAAATTCAGACAGGCGTGATATTCATTCGCCACTTTTGACTTTGAGCCCGCCCCGATGCGTCGACTAGCCCGCCCCAAACCCGTTTTCTCTATTCTTGTGTTGATCGCGCTGATCAGTGCCGGGGCCGTTGCGCAGCACTTTCGCCTGTTCGAGCGTGCCTGGTTCAACTGGCAGGCGTGGCGTCAGCCGACGAATGAGCGCTCCATCGGCTTGGCGGATTACCGTGTGGCGCTGGAGGCCCAAGTGATCGAAGGACTCGATGACGATGTGTCGGCCCTGACCTACGACCCGGTGCGCAAAAGCCTGTTTACCGTCACCAATAAAAACGCCGAGCTGATCGAGTTGTCCCTTGAGGGCAAGATCCTGCGGCGTATTCCCTTGGTGGGCTTCGGCGATGCCGAGGCGGTGGAATTTATCAGCGACAACATTTATGTCATCAGCGATGAGCGCCAACAGCGGCTGATCAAGGTGCATGTGGACGACGACACCCAATTCCTCGATGCCGCCGATGCGGAACAGATGACGCTGGGCCTGCACGTGGGGGGCAACAAGGGCTTTGAAGGCCTGGCCTATGACTCGGTGGGCAAGCGCCTGTTCGTGGCCAAGGAGCGCGACCCGATGCTGATCTACGAGGTCCACGGCTTCCCGCATTTCAAACCGGAAAAAACCTACTCGGTGCACGTGATCAACAACCCCAAGCGCGATGCCGGGCTGTTTGTGCGTGACCTGTCGAGCCTGCAATACGATGAGCGCAGCGGCCATTTGCTGGCGTTGTCGGATGAGTCGTTCCTGGTGCTGGAACTGGATATCGACGGTCGCCCGCTAAGCAGTCTGTCACTGCTGAACGGGCGCCATGGCCTGACGAAGCGGGTGCCGCAGGCCGAAGGGATCGCCATGGATGACGAGGGCACGTTGTACCTCGTCAGCGAGCCGAACCTGTTCTACGTCTTCAAGAAACCCAGTTCCTGAAAACACTGCATGACTAATGGGGTGTTCTCAGGCCTTGAGGGTTTTCACGCCTTCAGAGGTGCCGAGCAACAGCACATCCGCCGGGCGCGCCGCGAACAGGCCGTTGGTGACCACGCCGACGATCGCGTTGATCTGCGTCTCCAGCTCTACCGGCTTGGTGATCTGCAGGTTGAACACGTCGATGATGATGTTGCCGTTGTCGGTCAACACGCCTTCGCGGTACACCGGGTCGCCGCCCAGTTTCACCAGCTCGCGGGCCACGTGGCTGCGGGCCATCGGGATCACTTCCACCGGCAGCGGGAACGCGCCGAGGACCGGCACCAGCTTGCTGGCGTCGGCGATGCAGATAAAGGTCTTGGCCACGGCCGCGACGATCTTCTCGCGGGTCAGGGCTGCGCCGCCGCCTTTGATCAGGTTCAGGTGTTCGTCGCTTTCATCGGCGCCGTCGACGTAGAACTCCAGGTCGCTCACGGTGTTGAGCTCATACACCGGAATGCCGTGGCCCTTGAGGCGAGCGGCGGTGGCTTCGGAGCTGGCCACGGCGCCGTCGAACGCGCCCTTGTGCTGGGCCAGCGCATCGATAAAGCAGTTGGCGGTGGAGCCGGTGCCGACACCGACGATGCTTTTGTCGTCGAGTTTAGGAAGGATTAAATCGACGGCGGCCTGGGCCACTGCCTGTTTGAGTTGATCCTGGGTCATGCGGGCTCCGGAACGGGCGGGGAGTAAAGAGGGGCGCGAGTATAACCCAACAAAACCTCTGGATTCGTGTGGTCGCCCGCCCAAACGCTGGGTTAGACTCCTTGGCCCTGCCCAACTCGCCCAGTGATTTCCGCCGATGCTTGAACAGTACGTCAAAAAGATCCTCACCTCGCGCGTTTACGACGTTGCCGTAGAAACCCCGTTGCAGACCGCTCGCCAGCTCTCCGAGCGGCTGGGCAACAAGGTCTGGCTCAAGCGCGAAGACTTGCAGCCGGTGTTCTCGTTCAAGATTCGCGGCGCCTATAACAAGCTGACGCAGCTGACCGCTGAAGAGCGTGCGCGTGGCGTGGTCACCGCATCGGCGGGCAACCATGCGCAGGGCCTGGCCCTGGCGGCGAAGGTGCTGGGGGTGAAAGCCACCATCGTGATGCCCAAGACCACCCCCGAGATCAAGGTCGAAGGCGTGCGCTCCCGTGGCGGCAAAGTGGTGCTGCATGGCGACTCCTTCCCGGAAGCCCTGGCCTACTCGCTGAAACTGGTCGACGAAAAAGGCTACGTCTACATCCACCCCTACGACGATCCGCACACCATTGCCGGGCAGGGCACCGTGGCGATGGAAATCCTGCGCCAGCACCCAGGGCCACTGGACGCGATTTTCGTACCGGTGGGCGGCGGCGGGCTGATTGCCGGTATCGCGGCCTACGTGAAGTACCTGCGCCCGGAGATCAAGGTCATCGGCGTCGAGCCGGACGACTCCAACTGCCTGCAAGCCGCCATGGCCGCGGGCGAGCGCGTGGTGCTGCCGACCGTGGGCCTGTTTGCCGATGGCGTGGCGGTGGCGCAGATCGGCCAGCACACCTTCGACATCTGCAAGCACTATGTGGATGAAGTGATCACCGTGAGCACCGATGAAATCTGTGCGGCG
This sequence comes from Pseudomonas petroselini, assembly GCF_045037875.1. Classification (NCBI taxonomy): domain Bacteria; kingdom Pseudomonadati; phylum Pseudomonadota; class Gammaproteobacteria; order Pseudomonadales; family Pseudomonadaceae; genus Pseudomonas; species Pseudomonas petroselini. The sequence continues at coordinate 309,301 of NZ_CP173614.1, read as the reverse complement.
ATCAAGGACATCTACGACGACACCCGTTCCATCACCGAGCCGGCGGGGGCATTGGGTGTGGCCGGGATCAAGAAATACGTGGAAACCCGTGGTGTGACCGGCCAGACCCTGGTGGCCATCGACTCCGGCGCCAACGTCAACTTCGACCGCCTGCGCCATGTGGCCGAGCGCGCCGAGTTGGGTGAAGGCCGCGAAGCCATCATCGCCGTGACCATTCCCGAGAAGCCCGGCAGCTTCAAGGCGTTCTGCGAAGCCGTGGGCAAGCGCCAGATTACCGAATTCAACTACCGCTACCACTCCGGCAGCGAGGCGCACATTTTCGTCGGCGTGCAGACTCACCCGGAAACCGACCCGCGCAGTGCACTGATCGCCAGCCTCACGAGCCAGGGCTTCCCGGTGCTGGACCTGACCGAGAACGAACTGGCCAAGTTGCACATCCGTCATATGGTCGGCGGGCACGCGGCCAAAGTCAGTGACGAAGTGGTGTTGCGCTTCGAATTCCCGGAGCGTCCGGGCGCCTTGTTCAACTTTCTTAACAAATTGGGCGGGCGCTGGAACATCTCGATGTTCCACTATCGCAACCACGGCGCAGCCGATGGCCGTGTGGTCGCCGGCCTGCAAGTGCCGGCGGACGAGCGTCACCTGGTACCGGCAGCCCTGGAAGCCATTGGCTACCCATACTGGGATGAAAGCGATAACCCGGCCTACACACTGTTCCTCGGTTGAGCGACTACGCTGACGGGGCGGCCTTTAAGGAAAACGACACATGGAAACCCTGACTACCTTGAAAGTTATCCACGTTGCAGCCACCGTGTTGCTGCTGCTCAGCGGCCTGGGGCTGGCGTTGCTGGCCTGGCGCAAACGCAGCGCCGGCCCGGCGGTGACCGTGCAGCGCCCGTGGGCATTCGTCTGGTTGTTGATGGGGATTTGCGTGGTGAGCATGCCGTTTACCGGCTGGTGGCTGGCGCATCTGATCGGCTGGCCGCTGGGGCAGACGTGGATCCTGGGGTCCAGCCTCCTCTATACCGTGGCGGCGCTGGCGTGGTTCTGGCTGGTGGCACGGCTTAATCGCTTGCGCAAAGGCGAGGGCGGTAGCGTGAACTTCACCTTGGTGCTGGCAGTGGTCAGTCTGGTGGGGTTTGTGGCGATTGCGGGGCTCATGGGTGCAAAGCCGGTTTGAGGCTTTAGACCGAGTCGCCTGCATCGCGGGCAAGCCCCCTCCCACATTTTGGCCGTGTGAACCCGATCAAGTGTGGGAGGGGGCTTGCCCCCGATAGATTTATCAGCCGCGCAGGGTAATCACCGGCCAACCACGCTTTTCGGCTTCAGCCCGCAGATTCGGGTCCGGATCCACCGCCACCGGGTGGGTCACCTGCTCCAGCAACGGCAAATCATTCATCGAATCGCTGTAAAAGTAGCTGTCTTCCAGGCTGTACCCGGTTTCTTCCAGCCAGCGGTTCAAGCGCGTCACCTTGCCCTCGCGAAAGCACGGTACATCGGTGCTGCGCCCGGTGTAGCGACCGTTTTCCATCTCGCACTCGGTGGCGATCAGGGTTTCGACGCCCAGGCGTGCGGCAATTGGCGCGGTGACGAAACGGTTGGTGGCGGTGATGATGACCAGGGTGTCACCGGCGGCGCGGTGTTTGGCCAGCAGTTCCAGGGCCAGGGGCAGCACGATCGGCTCGATGCAGTCGCGCATATAGTCGTTGTGCCACTCGTCCAGCTGGGCCATTTCGGTGCGGCCAAGGATTTCCAGGCAGAAGTTCAGGTAGGCGGCGTTGTCCAGCTTACCGGCCAGGTAGTCCTGATAGAACTCGTCGTTGCGGGCCTTGTAGGCCACAGGGTCGAGAATCCCTCGTTCACAGAGGTAATCGCCCCAGGCGTGGTCGCTGTCACCGCCGAGGAGGGTGTTGTCCAAGTCGAATAAAGCCAGGCGCATTGCAGTTACTCGCTGAAAAGTCTGTAAAAAGGCGTCCAGAATACGGTCTTTTCACAAGAGTGCACATAAGGTAAGAAGCCTCGTTGCCGCTTCATCAACCTTTGTGGAACAATGCGGCGACATGCGTTTGCGAGGTTGTTGCCGTGATCGACCCCGATGGTTTCCGTCCTAATGTCGGGATTATTCTTACGAATGATGCCGGACAGGTGCTATGGGCTCGCCGAATCAACCAAGATGCCTGGCAGTTTCCTCAAGGCGGAATCAACCCCGACGAAACCCCTGAAGACGCCTTGTACCGTGAGTTGAATGAAGAAGTCGGCCTTGAGCGTGAAGATGTACAAATTCTGGCCTGTACCCGTGGCTGGTTGCGCTATCGTTTGCCGCAACGCCTGGTGCGTACCCACAGCCAACCGCTGTGCATCGGCCAGAAGCAGAAATGGTTTCTCCTGCGCCTGATCTCCAACGAGCAGCGGGTGCGGATGGATTTGACCGGTAAACCGGAGTTCGATGGCTGGCGTTGGGTCAGCTATTGGTACCCGTTGGGCCAGGTGGTGACATTCAAGCGCGAAGTTTATCGTCGCGCTCTCAAAGAGCTTGCCCCGCGCCTTTTAGCGCGCGACTGACGACGGAGTTCGACCCCGAGCCATGCTCAATACGCTGCGCAAGATCGTCCAGGAAGTTAACTCCGCCAAGGATCTCAAGGCGGCGTTGGGGATTATTGTGTTGCGCGTCAAGGAAGCCATGGGCAGCCAAGTCTGCTCGGTTTACCTGCTGGACCCCGAGACCAACCGTTTTGTGCTGATGGCCACCGAGGGCTTGAACAAGCGCTCTATCGGTAAGGTCAGCATGGCGCCCAATGAAGGTCTGGTGGGCCTGGTGGGGACGCGTGAAGAACCCCTGAACCTTGAACACGCCGCCGATCACCCGCGTTACCGCTACTTTGCCGAAACCGGTGAAGAGCGTTACGCCTCGTTCCTCGGCGCACCGATCATTCACCACCGCCGCGTCGTCGGCGTGTTGGTCATCCAGCAAAAAGAGCGCCGCCAGTTCGACGAAGGTGAAGAAGCCTTCCTCGTGACCATGAGTGCGCAGCTCGCTGGCGTGATTGCCCACGCCGAAGCCACCGGCTCGATTCGCGGCCTGGGGCGCCAGGGCAAGGGCATCCAGGAAGCCAAGTTCGTCGGCGTACCGGGTTCGCCAGGTGCGGCGGTCGGTACCGCCGTGGTCATGCTGCCGCCGGCCGACCTCGATGTGGTGCCGGACAAGACCGTCCATGACATCGACGCTGAAATCAAACTGTTCAAGACCGCCCTGGAAGGCGTGCGCGCCGACATGCGCAACCTGTCGACCAAGCTGGCCACCCAGCTGCGCCCCGAAGAGCGTGCGCTGTTCGACGTGTACCAGATGATGCTCGACGACGCGTCGCTGGGTAATGAAGTCAAGACCGTGATCAAGACCGGCCAGTGGGCCCAGGGCGCGTTGCGCCAGGTGGTCACCGATCACGTCAACCGTTTCGAATTGATGGACGACGCCTACCTGCGCGAACGCGCCTCGGACGTGCGTGACCTCGGTCGCCGTCTGCTGGCGTACCTGCAGGAAGACCGCACCACCAACCTGGTCTACCCCGACAACACCATCCTGATCAGTGAAGAACTGACCGCCACCATGCTTGGCGAAGTGCCGGAAGGCAAGCTGGTCGGCCTGGTGTCGGTATTGGGTTCGGGTAACTCCCACGTCGCGATCCTGGCCCGTGCCATGGGTATCCCGACGGTGATGGGCCTGGTGGACCTGCCGTATTCCAAAGTCGACGGCATCGACATGATCGTCGATGGCCACCGCGGCGAAGTGTTTACCAACCCCAGCGAAGTGATGCGCAAGCAGTACGCCGAAGTGGTTGAAGAAGAGAAGCAACTGGCGCTGGGCCTCGATTCATTGCGCGAGCTGCCGTGCGTGACCACCGATGGCCACCGTGTGCCACTGCTGGTGAATACCGGCCTGCTGGCCGACGTGGCCCGTGCGCAACAGCGCGGCGCCGAAGGGGTGGGGCTGTACCGCACCGAAGTGCCGTTCATGATCAACCAGCGTTTTCCGAGTGAGAAGGAGCAGCTGGCGATTTATCGCGAGCAACTGCAAGCCTTCCACCCGTTGCCGGTGACCATGCGCAGCCTGGACATCGGCGGCGACAAGTCACTGTCGTATTTCCCGATTAAAGAGGACAACCCGTTCCTCGGCTGGCGCGGTATCCGCGTCACCCTCGACCACCCTGAAATTTTCCTCGTACAGACCCGCGCCATGCTCAAGGCCAGCGAAGGCCTGAACAACCTGCGCATTTTGCTGCCGATGATCTCCGGTACCCATGAACTGGAAGAGGCGCTGCACCTGATCCACCGTGCCTGGGGCGAAGTACGCGACGAAGGCGCCGACGTGCCGATGCCGCCGATTGGCGTGATGATCGAAATCCCGGCGGCGGTGTACCAGGCCAAGGAGCTGGCGCGGCAGGTGGACTTCCTGTCGGTGGGCTCCAACGACCTGACCCAATACCTGCTGGCCGTGGACCGTAACAACCCACGGGTGGCCGACCTCTACGACTACCTGCACCCGGCGGTGCTGCAAGCCCTGCAACACGTGGTGCGCGACGCCCATGCCGAAGGCAAGCCGGTGAGCATCTGCGGTGAAATGGCCGGCGACCCGGCGGCGGCGGTGCTGTTGATGGCGATGGGCTTTGACAGCCTGTCGATGAACGCCACCAACTTGCCGAAGGTGAAGTGGATGCTGCGCCAGGTTGAACTGAGCATGGCCAAGGATCTGCTGGCGGAACTGATGACTATCGACAACCCGCAAGTTATCCACAGCTCGCTGCAGTTGGCGCTGAAGAATTTGGGGCTGACGCGGATGATCAACCCCGCCTCCGCAAAAACCCTCTAATTTCAGCCGGTCGGCTTTTGTAGTGAGCGGGCTTGCCCCGCGCTGGGCTGCGAAGCGGCCCTAATACAAGCGCCGCATGCTCCGTAAAAACCCTCTGATTTCAGGCGGTCGGCTTTTGTAGTGAGCGGGCTTGCCCCGCGCTGGGCTGCGAAGCCGCCCCAATACAAGCGCCGCATGCTTTCAGATAGAACCGCTTAGCGGGGTGTGGGGCGGCTTCGCCACCCAGCGCGTGGCAAGCCCGCTCACTACAGGAGGAGTTCTACCTCGCCCAGTCTGCCGCCATGCGGTCCAAAACTACGCTCCACCATCCGCCGCGTCCCGTCGGCATTCACAATCAGCGCCGTACTCGCCCGCGTCCCGTAACTCGGGCTGGCAATAAACACGCTGGATAAAAGGCTTTCCGTCGCCAATCCCACCCCTGTATCTGGCAGGTCCGCAAACGGCGCCGTCTGTGGATCACTCAAAATCCCCAGTAACGCCTCCGGCTGCGGGTCCCCAAGTAGTTCGCTCAACGCCGCCTTGGCCTTGAGCAACTTAGGCCACGGCGTATCCAACCCCGCATTGGATAACCCGTACACCCCAGCCTTCAACCGCGTTGGCTCGGTATGGTTGGCGTTGTAATGCCATAACTCATCCCGCGTGCCCACCAGCAGGTTAAACCCGGCATATTCAATCGAACGGCCGTTAACGTCGGCCAAATAGTCCTCAATCGGCAGTGAACCGTTGAGAAAACGCGCCACCAGTTCCCCTCGGGACTTGCGTGCCGGCGGCTGGTGGGGATCGCGGATATTGGTCAGGGCGGCAAAACGCCCATCGGCATTCACACCCAGCCAAGTGCCCCCCGCTTCCTGGTCGCGACCGGCATAGACATCGGGCGCATCCGGCCACTGGGCCAGCGGCAGGCTGGGGCGGGCGTAGAACTCATCGCGGTTGGCCGCAACGATCAGCGGCTGGGCATGGTCCGGCCGCCAGGCGAAAACAATCAGGCACATCAGGCGATCCCTTTTGTGTTTTTTTGCCACTCTACCCACACCGGCTGCAGCGTTCCATCGTATCCAGTTGGGTCGCATGCCTTCCATCCGTTAACATGCCGGACTTGGTTGGGGGGCTCCCATGGAATTTCTGCTGTATTTGCTGCTTGGCGCCTGTGCGGGCGTGCTCGCCGGGCTATTCGGCGTGGGCGGCGGGATTATCATCGTGCCGGTGCTGGTGTTCAGCTTCACCTTGCAGGGCTTCGACCCGCAGGTGCTGACCCACCTGGCCGTGGGCACGTCCTTGGCAACAATCATCTTTACCTCGGTGAACGCGGTGCGTGAGCACCACCGGCGTGGCGCGGTGCGTTGGCCGATCTTCGTGTGGATGACCGTGGGCATCCTGATCGGCGCCGGCTTCGGTGCGCTGACTGCCGAAGCGATTTCCGGCCCGCACCTGCAGAAGATCATTGGCGTGTTCGCCCTGCTGGTGGCCGTGCAGTTGGCCCTGGAGGTCAAGCCCAAAGCCAGCCGGACGGTGCCGGGCAAGGTCGGCCTGACCCTGGCGGGCACGGTGATTGGCTGGGCCTCGGCGATTTTCGGGATTGGCGGCGGCTCGCTGACCGTGCCGTTCCTGACCTGGCGCAGCGTGCCGATGCAGCAAGCGGTGGCCACCTCATCGGCCTGTGGCCTGCCGATTGCGCTGGCCAGCGCTTTAAGTTTCATGATTCTGGGCTGGCATGACCCACTGTTGCCCGCTCATAGTCTAGGGTTCGTGTATTTGCCGGCACTGTTGGGCATTGCCCTGACCAGCATGGTGTTTGCCCGCTTCGGCGCACGCCTGGCACATCGGTTGTCGCCGCGTTTGCTCAAGCGGTTGTTCGCCGGGTTGCTGTTCTGCGTCGGCATAAACTTTTTGCTTTAAACAACTTGAGTAATGCAGGCTTAATCGCGCCCCGGCATGGTCCGGCGCCATCACGAATGATTTAACGAGGAGTCGCAATGCTGCCTTACCCGCAGATCGACCCGGTGGCCCTGGCCATCGGTCCGCTGAAAATCCACTGGTACGGGTTGATGTACCTGATTGGCATCGGCGGTGCCTGGTTTCTGGCTTCCCGACGCCTGAACCGTTTCGATCCGACCTGGACCAAGGAGAAGCTCTCCGACCTGATTTTCTGGCTGTCGATGGGGGTGATCGTCGGTGGGCGCCTGGGGTATGTGCTGTTTTACGACCTCTCCGCGTACATCGCCAACCCGACGCTGATCTTCGAAGTGTGGAAAGGCGGCATGGCGTTCCACGGCGGCTTTATCGGCGTGATGATCGCGGCCTGGTGGTTCGGTCGCCGCAATGGCAAGTCGTTTTTCCAACTGATGGACTTCGTTGCGCCGATGGTGCCGATCGGCCTGGGCGCCGGGCGTATCGGTAACTTCATCAACGCCGAGTTGTGGGGCAAGCCGACCGACGTGCCGTGGGCGATGATCTTCCCGCCGTTCAGCGACCCGGCGCAATTGCCGCGCCACCCGTCGCAGCTCTACCAGTTCGCGTTGGAAGGTGTGGCACTGTTCCTTATCCTGTACATCTTCTCGCGCAAGCCGCGCCCCACCATGGCGGTGTCGGGCATGTTCGCGTTGTTCTACGGGATCTTCCGCTTTGTCGTCGAGTTCGTGCGCGTGCCGGATGCGCAACTGGGCTACCTGGCGTTCGGTTGGGTGACCATGGGCCAGATCCTCAGCCTGCCGATGATCCTGGGCGGCCTGGGCCTGCTGTGGTGGGCCTACAACCGCCCGCAGCCTTTGAAGAACACCGCGCTATAAATTCGAATGCCGAGGCTTCCAGGCCTCGGCTTCAACGATACGGGTACCCAAATGAAGCAATATCTCGAACTACTGAACGACGTCGTGACCAATGGATTGACCAAGGGCGATCGCACCGGCACCGGCACCAAAGCGGTGTTCGCCCGTCAGTATCGGCATAACTTGGCCGACGGCTTCCCGTTGCTGACCACCAAGAAGCTTCACTTCAAAAGTATCGCCAACGAGCTGATCTGGATGTTGAGCGGCAACACCAACATCAAGTGGCTCAACGAAAACGGCGTGAAAATCTGGGACGAGTGGGCCACCGAAGACGGTGACCTCGGTCCGGTATACGGCGAGCAGTGGACCGCCTGGCCGACCAAGGACGGCGGCACGATCAACCAGATCGACTACATGGTCCATACGCTCAAGACCAACCCTAACAGCCGTCGCATCCTGTTCCACGGCTGGAACGTCGAGTACCTGCCCGACGAAACCAAGAGCCCGCAGGAAAACGCGCGCAACGGTAAACAAGCCCTGCCGCCGTGCCACCTGTTGTACCAGGCGTTCGTACACGACGGTCACTTGTCGATGCAGTTGTATATCCGCAGCTCCGACGTGTTTCTCGGCCTGCCGTACAACACCGCCGCGCTGGCGTTGCTCACCCATATGCTGGCCCAGCAATGTGATCTGATTCCTCACGAGATCATCGTCACCACCGGCGACACCCACGCCTACAGCAATCATATGGAGCAGATTCGCACCCAGTTGGCGCGCACACCGAAAAAGTTGCCGGAACTGGTGATCAAGCGTAAGCCTGCGTCGATCTACGATTATAAATTCGAAGATTTTGAAATCGTAGGCTACGACGCTGACCCAAGCATCAAGGCCGACGTCGCTATTTAAAGACGGTCTCGGTCTAAATGTGGGAGGGGGCTTGCTCCCGATAGCGGTGGGTCAGTTAAGTCATCGGTGACTGACACGCCGCCATCGGGGGCAAGCCCCCTCCCACATTTGAACCGTGTCGCTTGAATTAATGGCCGTGGCTTCTGCCCACATGCGAGGGCTCTGCCTCGCTGGCGGCAACACCTCCGCTCACCTCCAGTTGCTGCAAAATCCCGCAATGATCCCCGCCGCCACAGCGCTGGCGCAGGTCCAGCAATTGCTCCTGCAGCGCCAGCAGCCCGTCGATCCGCGCTTTCACATGGTGGATATGCTCATCGATCAACGCATTTACGTTTTCGCATTGGTCCTGCGGGCTGTCCCGTAGCCCGAGCAGGCTGCGGATTTCTTCCAGGGTCATGTCCAGGCTGCGGCAGTTGCGGATAAAGACCAGCCGCTCGGTGTGCGCCTGGGTGTACACGCGGTAGTTGGCGTCAGTGCGCGCCGGGGGCGGCAGCAGGCCTTCCTTCTCGTAATAACGGATGGTTTCCACCGGGCAGTCGGTCAGTTTGGCCAATTCGCCGATCTTCATCGCAGCAATCTCCAAATGGGTGCTTGACCCTATAGTGGCTACAGGGTCTTTACTTGGCAACAGGCACCTCTACGGACGCGACAGAATGAGCGATTCCATCCACACCCCGCACAAGCATGACCATGATCACGATCATGGCCCGAAGAAATTGACCCCCGTGCATGACCACGGCCATGGCGGCTCCTGCTGTTCCGGCACGCCGGCCCCTGCGTTGGTGCAACTGAGCGAAGCGCCCACCGCCGGTTCGCGGCTGAGCACCTTTCGCATCGAAGCCATGGACTGCCCCACCGAGCAGACGCTGATCCAGAACAAACTGGGCAAGCTTGCGGGCGTGCAGCAGCTGGAATTCAACCTGATCAACCGCATCCTCGGCGTCACCCATGACCTGCCGAGCACCGCGCCGATCATCGACGCGATCAAATCCCTCGGCATGCAGGCCGATCCCATCGAAGAAGGTACGCCTGCCGCTGAGCCGCCCGCCAAGAAACACTGGTGGCCGCTGGCGTTGTCCGGCGTCGGCGCGTTGGCTGCCGAAGTGCTGCACTTCACTGACGCCGCGCCCACCTGGGTGATCGCGGTGGTGGCGTTGGTGTCAATCCTCAGCGGCGGCCTCACCACGTACAAAAAGGGCTGGATTGCCCTGAAAAACCTCAACCTGAACATCAATGCCTTGATGAGTATCGCGGTGACCGGCGCGATCCTGATTGGCCAGTGGCCGGAAGCCGCGATGGTGATGTTTCTGTTTACTGTCGCCGAGTTGATCGAAGCCAAATCCCTGGATCGCGCGCGTAATGCCATCAGCGGCTTGATGCAGATGACACCCGAGCAGGCCACCGTGCAGCAGGCTGACGGCACGTGGGTTGAAAAAGAGGTCAAAAGCATAGAAATGGGTGCCATCGTGCGGGTTAAACCCGGCGAACGCATCGGCCTGGACGGTGAAGTCACTGCCGGCCAATCCACCATCGACCAGGCGCCGATCACCGGTGAAAGCCTGCCGATTGAAAAGACCGTGGGCGATAAAGTCTTCGCCGGCACCATCAACCAGGCCGGTTCCCTGGAATATAAAGTGACCGCGGCGGCCAACAACTCCACCCTGGCGCGCATCATTCACGCGGTGGAACAGGCCCAAGGCGCACGGGCGCCGACCCAGCGGTTCGTCGACAGGTTTTCGAAAATCTACACCCCGGCCGTGTTCCTGTTTGCCCTGGGCGTGGCCATTATTCCGCCGCTGTTCATGGCTGGCGTCTGGTTCGACTGGATCTACCGTGCCCTGGTGCTGCTGGTGGTGGCATGCCCGTGTGCGCTGGTGATTTCCACCCCAGTGACCATCGTCAGCGGTCTCGCTGCGGCGGCGCGCAAAGGCATCCTGATCAAGGGCGGCGTGTACCTGGAGGGCGGTTACAAGCTCGACTACCTGGCCCTCGACAAGACCGGCACCATCACCCACGGCAAGCCGGTGCAAACCGATTACCTGGCGCTGTTCCCTAACGTCGAAGACAGCGCGCCGGCCCTGGCCGCCAGTCTGGCCGGGCGTTCCGACCACCCGGTGTCGCTGGCGATTGCCAACGCGGCTGTGGATAAAAACCTGCCCACCCACGTTGTGGATAACTTCGAGGCCCTGGCCGGTCGCGGCGTGCGCGGGGATATCAATGGCGAAACCTACCACTTGGGCAACCACCGCCTGGTGGAAGACCTGGGCCTCTGCTCGCCGGCGCTGGAAGAGAAACTCTTCGCCCTCGAGAAACAGGGCAAGTCCGTGGTGCTGCTGCTCGACACATCCGGCCCGCTGGCACTGTTCGCCGTGGCCGACACGGTCAAGGACAGCAGCCGTGAGGCCATCCAGCAACTGCACGAACTGGGCATCAAGACCCTGATGCTCACCGGCGACAACACCCACACCGCCCAGGCGATTGCTGCCCAGGTCGGCATCGACCAGGCCCAGGGCGACCTGTTGCCTACCGATAAACTGCAAGCCATCGAAACCCTCTACGGCCAAGGCCATCGCGTGGGCATGGTCGGCGACGGCATCAACGACGCACCGGCGCTGGCCCGTGCCGAGATCGGTTTTGCCATGGCCGCCGCCGGTACCGACACCGCCATCGAGACCGCTGACGTAGCGCTGATGGATGATGACCTGCGCAAGATTCCGGCATTCATTCGTCTGTCGCGGCAAACGTCGAGTATCCTCAAACAGAACATCGCCCTGGCGCTGGTGATCAAGGCGATTTTTCTCGCCGTGACCTTCCTGGGCATGGCCACCATGTGGATGGCGGTGTTCGCCGACATGGGCGTGAGCCTGTTGGTGGTGTTCAATGGCCTGCGCCTGTTGCGCAAATAGTCGATGAGAGGGTGGTGTGCTGAGTGCCGAGTTGAAGGCGTTTTACATGGTCGCCCGCCTGGGCAGCATCACCCAGGCGGCGAAAAAGCTCGGCCTGAGCCAACCCACGGTCACCACCCAGGTCCGTAACCTGGAAAGCCAATACGGCGTCGAGCTGTTCTACCGAGGCGGCCGCCGCCTCACCGTCAGCGATGACGGCGCGCGCCTGCTGCCGATGGTCAAGGCGCTGTTGCAGCAGGAAGCGGATATCGAGTTCTTCCTGCGCAACAATGGCCAGGTCCAGGGTGCATTGAGAATTGCCGCGACCGCGCCGTATTACATCCTCGATTTGGTCAAAGCCTTCCGCGAACGCCTGCCGCAGGTGGAGGTGTCGGTAGAAATCGGCAACTCCCAGCAAGTGCTGGAAGCGCTGGACGATTATCGCGTCGACGTCGCCGCCTCCTCGCAATTGCTGGAAGACCCACGCCTGATTCGCCGCGTATTGGGCACTGATCCGCTGGTGTTGGCGGTGCATCGCAATCATCCACTGGCCCAGCTTGATCATGTGTCGTTGAACGCGTTGGCAGGGCACACGCTGTTGATGCGTGAGGCCGGCTCCACCACCCGCAGGTTGACCGAAGACATGCTGCAGGGCGCCGGCGTGAGTTACGGCCCGCTGCTGGAAATCGGCAGCCGCGAATCCATTCGTGAAGCGGTGCTGCGCAATATCGGCATCAGTATCATTGCCCGTCAGGAAGTGCCTCATGACCCGCAGCTGCGGGTGCTGACGATCGAGAATGCGCCGCAGATTCCGGAATACCTGTACTGCCTGAAGGAACGAAAGGGCGCGCGGTTGCCGGCGGCGTTTCTGGGGTTGGCGCAGGAAATGTCGCCAATTTAGAGGTGTGTGGCTGCCTTGAGGGCCAATCGGGGGCAAGCCTCATCTTGGAACTCGGTCAAGTGTGGGAGGGGGCTTGCCCCGATAGCGATAGACCAGGCAAATCACCGCTGAGAGCCCTACCCAAATCCACCAATACCACTATCACCGCGTTTTGCCTTTCTGCCACATCAGGGACGCATTGCCTGCCTAGCATGGCCTTCATCAGTTTGATGAGGTGCCACCATGAACACAGCCCTGACCCAACCCGGCGCGCCGATGAAGGTGCGCGGTATCCAGAAACGCTTCGGCGCCTTTACCGCGCTGGATAACGTCTCCCTGGACGTCGCCGCCGGCGAGCTGGTGTGCCTGCTGGGCCCGTCCGGCTGCGGCAAGACCACCTTGCTGCGCTGCATCGCCGGGCTGGAGCGCCAGGACAGCGGCGAACTTTACCTGGGCAACCGCGATGTTTCCCTGCTGCCGCCCCAGGCACGGGACTACGGCATTCTGTTCCAGTCCTACGCGCTGTTTCCCAACCTCACCGTCGAAGCGAACATCGGCTACGGCCTCACCGGCAGCGGTCGTGATGAAGTACGCCAGCGCGTTGGCCAGATGCTGGAATTGGTTGGCCTGCTGGGCAGCGAAAAGAAATACCCCGGGCAACTCTCGGGTGGCCAACAGCAGCGGGTCGCCCTGGCGCGTGCCTTGGCCCCGGCGCCGTCGTTATTGCTGCTGGATGAACCGATGTCAGCCCTCGACGCCCGCGTGCGCGAGCATCTGTGCACCGAGTTGCGCCAACTGCAACGACGCCTGGGTATCACCACGTTGATGGTCACCCACAACCAGGACGAAGCCATGCTGATGGCCGACCGCATTGCCGTGATGAACAACGGCAAGGTCGAGCAATACGCCACGCCCCAGGAGATCTACGACCGCCCGGCCACGCCGTTCGTGGCGGAGTTCGTCGGCCAGGGCAATTGGCTGCCGTTCAGCCGCAACAGTGCCAGCCACGCCCAGGTCGGCGGCATGAACATGCGCTTGGCCGACGATGCCGGTGCGGCCAAGTCCGGGCGCCTGTTCTGCCGCCCGGAGGCGATCAGCATCAACCCGCCGGTGCACGAAGAGAACCTGTTCCCGGCCAAGGTCCGTGAGATCACCTTCCTCGGCAACCGCTGCCGCATGAGCTTTGAACTGGAGCAATTGCCCGGCCACCCGTTACTGGCCGAATTGGCGCCGGAAGCCATGCCGCGCCTGGGCGCCCAGGATATCTGGGTGGCCTTGCCGCCGCGCAGCCTGCAGGTGTTTGCCTGAGATGGCTACGGTGATGACGCTGCCGCGCCAGGCTTCCCGCGCCGAAACGGGCGACCGTATTTTCGTGCTCGGCGGCAAGCTGTTGTGGCTGTTGCTGCTGGGCATCGCCGTGCTGCTGCCATTGCTGGCGATCTTCTGGCGCGGTTTCAGCAGCGAAGCCGGGCAGGGCGGTGGTCTGGTCGCCGCGCGGGAACTGGTCACGAGCGACAACTTCCACTGGCTGCTGGGCAATAGCCTCAAAGTCTCCCTCAGCGTGGCGGCCATCGTCGTACCGCTGGCCTACCTGTTTGCCTACGCGCTGCAACGTACGCTGATTCCCGGCAAGGCGATCTGGCGCGGCCTGTCGCTGCTGCCGTTGATGGCGCCGTCGATGTTGCCGGGCATTGCGCTGGTGTACCTGTTCGGCAACCAAGGCATGCTGCGCGGGCTGCTCTCGGACAATATCTACGGCTTCTGGGGCATTGTGCTGGGTGAGGTGATCTACACCTTTCCACATGCCTTGATGATTCTGCTGTCGGCGTTATCCCTGGCGGATGCGCGGCTGTTTGATGCGGCTTCCAGCATGGGCGCGAGCCCGGCTCGGGCGTTTCGCAGTATCACCTGGCCGGCCACACGCCAGGCGGTGTTCGCCGCGTTTTGCCTGGTGTTTACCCTGACCATCACCGACTTCGGTGTGCCCGTGGTGGTGGGCGGCGATTATCAGGTGCTGGCGCTTGAGGCCTACAAAGCCGTGGTTGGCCAGCAGCAGTTCGGGCGTGGCGCATTGATCGGCATGGTGCTGCTGCTGCCGGCGCTGTTCAGCTTTGGCGTGGATGCCTGGCTGCGTCGTCGCCACGGCGATTCCATGAGTGGCCGCGCCCAAGTGTTCCAGCCGGCACCCTCGCGCCTGAGGGACGGCTGCTATCTGAGTATCGTGCTGTTGATCTGTGCCGTGTTGCTGCTGGTGTTCGGCATGGCGGTGTATTCGTCGCTGGTGAAATTCTGGCCGTACAACCTGTCGCTGTCCCTTAACCACTATCAGTTCGAAGACACCGCCGGCGGCGGCTGGCTGGCCTACCGCAACAGCCTGACCATGGCGCTGTGCACGGCGTTGATCGGCAGCGTGCTGATCTTCACCGGGGCCTATCTGATGGAAAAGACCAAGGGCCAAAAGGGCTTGAACCTGGCGCTGCGCATGCTCAGTTTTGTGCCGATGGCGGTGCCTGGGTTGGTACTGGGCCTGGGCTACGTGTTCTTTTTCAACCTCAACGGCAACCCCCTGCATGTGTTCTACGGGACCATGACCCTGCTGGTGGTGTGCACCATCGCGCACTACCTGACCACCGCACAGATGACCGCCACCACTGCACTGCGTCAGCTCGACGCGGAGTTCGAAGCCGCCGCGCTGTCACTCAAAGCGCCGCTGTACCGCCATTACTTGAAAGTGACGGTGCCGATCTGCCTGCCGGCGCTGCTGGACATCGTGCGCTACCTGTTTGTGTCGGCGATGACCACCGTGTCCGCCGCGATCTTTCTCTACAGCCCGGACACCATCCTCGCCGCCGTCGCCGTGCTGAATATGGACGACGCCGGCAACGTCGGCGGTGCGGCGGCCATGTCCACTTTGATTCTGTTCACCTCGGCCGGCGTCTCGCTGCTGCTGGCGTGGGCTTCACATGGCGCGCTGCGCCGCTCCCAAGCCTGGCGCCAGACCGCGCCGGGCCAATAATCCTGAAGGAGGTGTTTCATGTTCAAGCCCCTGGCGCTGGTCGCTGCCGTACTCACTGCATTCAGCCTGAATGCCTTCGCCAAGACCGAGTTGACCGTGTACACGGCCCTCGAAGCCGAGCAGTTGAAGACCTATAAGCAGGCCTTCGAAAAGGCCAACCCCGATATCGAAATCAAATGGGTACGCGACTCCACTGGCATCATCACCGCCAAGCTGCTGGCCGAGAAAGCCCGCCCGCAGGCCGATGTGGTGTGGGGCCTGGCCGCCTCCAGCCTGGCGATCCTCGACCAGCAGGGCATGCTGGACAACTACGCACCCAAGGACCTGGACAAGATCGGCAAGAACTACCGCGACGCCGCCAACCCACCGGCCTGGGTCGGCATGGATGTGTGGGCCGCGACGATCTGCTTCAACACTGTGGAGGCCGAGAAACAGGGCCTGACCAAGCCGGTGAGTTGGCAGGACCTGACCAAGCCTGAGTACAAGGGCAAGATCGTCATGCCCAACCCGGCGTCTTCCGGCACTGGCTTCCTGGATGTGAGCGCCTGGCTGCAGACCTTTGGCGAGAAGCAAGGCTGGCAGTACATGGACGACCTGCACCAGAACATCGGGCAGTACGTTCACTCCGGCTCCAAGCCGTGCAAGCTGGCAGCGTCGGGTGAATTCCCGATCGGGATTTCGTTCGAATACCCGGCCGTGCAGTTGAAGCGCCAGGGCGCGCCGCTGGACATCATCCTGCCGAAGGAAGGCCTGGGCTGGGACATCGAAGCCACGGCGGTGATCAAAGGCACGGCCCACGCCGACGCCGCGAAAAAACTCGCCGACTTCTCCGCAAGCCCAGCTGCCATGGACCTGTACAAGGACAACTTCGCCGTCCTCGCCCAGCCCGGCATTGCCAAGCCGCAGACCGAATTGCCGGCCGATTATGAACAGCGCCTGATCAAGAACGACTTTGCCTGGGCCTCGAAGAACCGCGACAGCATTTTGACCGAGTGGCGTAAGCGCTATGACGGCAAGTCGGAGAAAGTGGCAGGGCAGTAAGGTTTTTCGTTAGGGCTACTGGCCTCATCGGGGGCAAGCCCCCTCCCACACGGATGGCATTCACAAATCGAACTGTGGGAGGGGGCTTGCCCCCGATGGCGGTCTGGAAAACAGGACATCACGATATGACACACCACAGCGACCTGCTGATCATCGGCGCCGGCATCCTCGGCCTGTCCCATGCCTACGCCGCCGCCAAGCGCGGCCTCAAGGTCAAGGTGTTCGAGCGCAGTGCCACCCCGCTGGGCGCCTCGGTGCGCAACTTTGGCCAGGCGCTGGTCACCGGCCAACCGCCGGGGCCGATGCTCGACCTGGCACGGGAAAGTCGCGCTATCTGGGGGCAATGGGCTGAGCGGGCGGGTCTGCAGCTCAAGCGCAACGGCGCCTACCTGTTCGCCCGCACCGAAGCGGAAGAGCATCTGCTGGAAGCCTTCTGTGCCGGCCGTGCACAGGAGCACGGCTACAACGTTGACCTGCTGCAAGGCGCAGCGATGAAAGATCTATACGGCGGCCAGTTCCGTCATCATCGCGCCGCGCTGCATGGCAAGGACGATCAGCAGCTGTATTCGCGCGAAGCGATCCCGGCGCTGATCAACTACCTGGCGCAAGCGCTGAACGTGGAGTTCTACTTCTCAACGCTGGTGCGCGATGTGGAACCGGGCCAGTTGCACAGCACGGCGGGCAGCTTTCGCGGCGAGCAGATCATCGTGTGCTCCGGCCACGACTACCAGACCCTACTGGCCGAGGTGATCGCCGAACTCAACCCGAGCATCTGCCGCCTGCAAATGCTGCGTGCGCGGCCTGCGGTGAACCTGAACCTGCAACACGCGTTGCTCACCGGCTTGAGTTGCGTGCACTACGGCGCTTTCGCCGATCTGCCGGAAGCCGCGCCGGTGCAGGCGCAGATCCTGCGTGAAGCGCCGCACCTGCACGAACACGGCATCCATCTGCTGATCAGCCCGACACCCCATGGCGAGCTGATCATCGGCGACTCCCATGACTACGGCAGCGATGCGTCGCCCTTCAATGCCGAGCAGATCGACGACTGGATGATCGAACTGGCCGAGCAGACGCTGGGCTGCAAGATCCAGGTGGTGGAACGCTGGCAGGGCGTGTACGGCTCGCGCGGGCCGGCGCCGTTTTCCTTCCTGCGGGCTGCTCCAGGCATCAGTGCGGCGTTGATGCACACCGGCGTGGGCATGAGCGTGGGGCCGGCGATGGCAGAGCGCAATATCACCACACTGTGGGGACCGGCGTGACGAACCCGGAACAGGCAATCGCCGACGTCTTCGGCTTGTATGAGCAATACGGCACGGCGGACTACATCGGCGAGCCGGTGTCGCAGCTCGAGCACATGTCCCAGGCTGCGCAGTTGGCCATGGCCGAGGGCGTTGATGATGAAGTGGTGCTGGCGGCGTTTTTCCACGATATCGGCCACCTCTGCGGCCAGGGTGGTGAGAACATGGACGGTTATGGCGTCGTCAGCCATGAGCGGCTGGGTGCGGATTATCTACGCCGCGCAGGGTTCAGCGAGCGCATGGCCAAGTTGGTCGAGTATCACGTACAGGCCAAACGCTACCTGACCTTTGTTCAACCGGATTACTACGCGCGCTTGAGTGAAGCCAGCCGTCGCACCCTGGTTTACCAGGGCGGGGTGATGAGCGCCGAAGAAGCCCGAGCCTTTGAGCAGGACCCGCTGTGCGCTGTGAGTTTGCGCATGCGTCACTGGGACGAACAGGCCAAAGGCGTGAACGTACCCGTGTTGGACGTTGAGGTGTTGAAGGTCAAGGCCCGTGGGATGTTGCGCTGACAGGGGACTTTTGCCGACAGGGAAAGGTACAGGCAGGGTGTTGTTAAGTTGTACTTTCCTGCCTTCGGCATGGCCGCGCTGACCTAGTTGATAAACCTCCCTTGCGCTAGCGTGTGAGCGTGTTCTAAAGGGAGAAGGTCCATGCGTTATTTAAAGGTGATTGCTCAAGACCGCTCTTACAGTGGCAGGCCAGATACCGTCGTGCTGCAGTTTTGCGCAACGGTGGCGGGCAGCAAAGAAGCGGTGATTAATAACGCCTACGCGCTTGACATCAATGAAGACGGAGACATTGATGTCTGCTTGGGGGATGTCACAAATAATAAGCTGGAAAGTACCCGTGATCACCAGTTGCTGAGCAAGTTTGCCGGCGCCTATCTGAAATTTAACTGGTTCAGCAGCGGGCTTGCTTAAATGCGGTATATGCATATTTTTACCGAGGATTTTTATAAGGACGGCACCCCAGATACTGTCCGTTTACATCTGTATAAGGGCTTCGGCCCTATCACTAAAAAAACACGGGTCATGTGGAACGCGGCGTATGACTTCGATAACGACGGGGCGCTCGAATGGAACATTCACTTTGATGTTAACCATGATGGCGTTATTGACGACATCGACAGGACGCTGGTTCAACAGCTTGCCGAGACCTACTTGAGATTCAAATGGCATGAGCCCTAGGGGGCGCCACGTTGTAACGGGCGTTGAGCGCTGGTCTCAGAGTGCGTTGGCCAGGCTTTCGATCTGTTCGTTGCGCTCTGCCTGGCTCAGCTTGGCATTCGGGTTCAGCGATGACCACTGCGGATGCGCGCGGGCTTTGTGCAACGCGTCCGGCAACTTGCCTTCGCGCCAGCTTTTGTCCTGGGGCGTGTCGACCTTGATGCTGTGCATCGCCGCATGGCCGCGCAGGTTGAGGGCCTTGAGCAACTGGCGTTGGCGCAGGGCGAGCAGGCGCAACACGCTGTCGTCGACGGTCAGCTCGCGCTGGCCTTTGATTTTGCCCAACAGGCGGCTGCCATAACTGCGTGCGGTTTGCAGTGCGCCACCGGCAATCGCGCCAGCCAGGGCGGCGGCGCCAAGCGTCAAGCCACCGACCAATAAATCCACACCGGCCCCTGCGGCCGCGCCTGCCGCGATCCCCCCGCCGACGCGCACGCCCAGTTGCTTGAGGGTTTCCGGGTTGAACAGGTCATCGCCCCAGCGCCCGTCCAGCAAGGGAAGGTCGCTGGCGGCGGCGTCCTGCGGGCGGAAGCCGAATAATTTGAGCAAGGCTTCCACGCATTTTTGTTCACGTTGGCGTACGGCTTTGCGCAGGTCACCGATGGCTTGCTGTTCATCTTCGGTGAGCACGCTGCGGCGGCAGGCGGCGCAGTCGATCAGCAGCTCGGCGATCAAGCGCACGGCGCTTTGCTGACGGGCCTGGCGTTGGGCTTGCTGGTCGAGAATCAACCGCTCCAGCTGTGGCCGCGCGTTCTCCAGCAGCAAGGCAAGGCTTTCATACAAGCGTCGCTCGCCGTCTTCCGGCGGCGCCACGCTGTCGAAGCGCACCAGCGCATGCAGGCCAAGGCGGGCGAGGGCTTCGCGCCAGTCCGGCTCGCGGTGGTCGCTGCTGCTGACAAAGTTGAGCACCGGCAGCAACGGCTTACCGCAGCTGGCCAGCACTTGCAGCTCATCGCGGTACTTGGCCAGTACCGGCTCGCGGGCGTCGATCACGTACAACCCGGCGTCGGAGGCCTGCAGTTGGCGCAGCACTTTGGCTTCCTGCTCGAAGCGCTGGCGGGCTTCGCTGCCCTCCAAAAAGCGCGCCAAGCGTGCCGGGCCGTCGAGGCGTTCGCCGGGGCGATCCAGGCGCTCCAGGTAATCGAGCAGGGCGATGGCGTCTTCCAGTCCGGGCGTGTCGTACAGCTCCAGCAAGGCTTCGCCGTCCACCGACAAACGCGCGCCTTCGACATGCCGCGTGGTGCTGGGGCGGTGGGAAACTTCGCCAAAGCCCACGTCACGCGTGAGGGTGCGCAGCAGCGAGGTCTTGCCGACATTGGTGTGGCCGACCACGGCGAGTTTCAGGGGCTTAGTCATGACCGCTCTCCAGCCAGTTCAATGGCGCACAATCGGCGAACGACAGTTCAAGCTGTTGCAGTGCGGCGTGCCAGTCGCCCAAGCGTTCGGCGTCCAAGGCCTGGCCGGACGGGGCTTGCAGCAACCACACGCGGGTGGCGGTGGCGCTGCGCGCCAGCTCGGCGATCAGCGCCAGGCTGCCACGGTCGGGCGAACGGCGCGGGTCGCAGGCAATGGCCAGGCGTGCGGGCGGAAAGCGCGTCAGTTGTTCGAGCAGTTTGTGACGCGATTCGCGGCTGTCGAGGATGCCTGCGTTCTTCACGCTGGCCGGCAGTTTGGGTGGCCAAGCGTGTTGATCGTCCAATTCGATGGCGACCACCAGCGCGCCGTCGCTTTCCAGTTCACTGACGCCGCCGCTGACGTGATGCAGCTGTTCGGGTGCGGCGTCGTTGACGCCGAGGCGCTCGCTGCTCGGCATCAAACGCTCACGCAGTTGGCTGTAGCCCGGCAGGTTCAGGTCCAGGCGCAATGCCGCGCGCCCGCGTTTCCAGCGCCACAGGCACAGCAGCGCGAGGACCAGGCGGGGCAGCAGGCCGTAGACCAGCAGCACGCCCACCAGCCAGGCGGCCCAGGCTTGGCGGGCGCTTTCGATATTCAGCGCGGAGTCGCCGCTGGCGCGGATCATCTCGACGCTCGGCACGTTGAAGCCGAGCAACGCGGGCAGGGTGCCAAGGGCCTGGGTGACGGCGACAAAAGTGTCGGCACCAAGAATGGTGGTTTCCCACACAAAGCCGTAGCGGCGGGTGGCGAGCAGCGTAAGAAGAATCACCAGCGCACTGAGCAACGCCAACAACCACAGGCTGTTGACCAGCACACCCACCGCCCAGCGATTGAGTTTCTGCCGTTGCAGCAGCAGTAACAGCGCGGGTGCCAGTTGGGCCGCTTTAGCGTCACGGGCGAGTTTTTCGCTGAGCCACAACCACAGTCGCCCCAGGCTGGCACTGTGTTCGCCGGCAAACAGCAGGCCCAGCGCCCAACTGATCAGCAGGATCAGGTTCAAACCGAGCAGGCTGCCCAGGGCCCAGAACACATTCACCGGGGTCAGGCCGTTACCCAGCGCAGCAAAGGCCAGTCCGGCGCCGCTGATCACGGCGACGATGGCCAGCAGCACCAGCGCCAAACGCGCGCCTTGCAGCCAGCGGGTGAGGGCGGCGGTGAGTCCATCGCGCTCGGCCAGGTGCAGGGCGCGCTGCTGGATGCGCGTCGGCAGGTCACCGCCGGCCGAGCGGGCCAGGCGGTTGGCTTCCAGGTCTTCCAGGTTGCCGGCGTGTTCTTCGCGCAGGCGTACGGTTTCTGTCAGCCAGAGTTTTTGCAGGGGGTTCAGTGCAGTCACGCGCCGTCCTGTTGAGCAAGTGAGGTTGGAGCATAACCGCAGACCTGCGGCTCTGGTATTCTCGTCGGCATGAAAAAAACTCTCCCTTTAAGCCTGATCGCAGCCCTCGGTGAAAACCGTGTGATCGGCGTCGACAACAGCATGCCCTGGCATTTGCCGGGGGATTTCAAATATTTCAAGGCCACCACGCTCGGCAAGCCGATCATCATGGGGCGCAAGACCTGGGACTCCCTGGGCCGACCGCTGCCGGGGCGCCTGAACCTGGTGGTTAGCCGTCAGACCGATCTGGCGCTCGAAGGTGCGGAAGTTTTTCCGTCACTGGATGCTGCGGTTGAACGCGCCGAGGCGTGGGCGTTGGAGCAGGGCGTGGATGAGCTGATGCTGATCGGCGGTGCGCAGTTGTATGCGCAGGGGTTAGAGCAGGCGGATCGCCTGTATTTGACGCGGGTGGCGCTGAGCCCGGAAGGGGATGCGTGGTTTCCGCAGTTTGATGCGGGCCAGTGGACGCTGGTGTCGAATGTCGAGAATGCGGCTGAGGGTGATAAGCCAGCGTACAGCTTTGAGGTTTGGGAAAAGGTCTGATCGGCACGGGATAAGCCTGACTTGCAAAAGAAACCGTTATGCGCCACTGTAATGACCAATGTCTTTACAGTGAGGGCTCTCCCATGGCCTCTATTAACGTACGTATCGATGACGATCTTAAGGCGCGTGCTTATCACGAGCTGGAAAAACTCGGCGTCACCCCATCGGAATTAATGCGCCAAGCTTTGCAATACGTGGCAGAGCGCGGCCAGCTACCCTTCAAGCCTGTTCTCTTGACTGAAGATGACGAAGCTTTGTTGGCAACCGTTCGGGAGCGGTTGGCTGCGCCTCAGCGAGTGAAGGTCTCATTGGATGACCTATGAACTCGATTTCGATGCGCGAGCTTTAAAGGAATGGCACAAACTCGGCGATACCATTCGCCAACAGTTTAAAAAGAAGCTTGCCGAGATCTTGATCAATCCACGTATAGAAGCCAGCCGCCTGCATGGTTTGCCCGATTGCTACAAGATCAAGCTTCGCAGCAGTGGCTATCGGTTGGTGTATCAAGTGATTGAGCAGGAGATCACGGTATTTGTCGTTGCCGTCGACAAGCGTGAGCGTGAAGAGGTTTACCGAAAGGCTGCCGATCGATTGAGCTAGCAGGGAGCAAGATCCCTGCTAGCTGATTTCGTTAAGCCTGCGCTAACTCAGCATGCTCATCCGCATTCAACCGTTCTTTATCCGTCTGCCCCATGATCTGGCTGGTAATCGCGCCCGCCGTCATCGAACCATTCACGTTCAGCGCCGTACGGCCCATGTCGATCAGCGGCTCCACGGAAATCAGCAGCGCCACCAGCGACACCGGTAGGCCCATCGCCGGCAGTACGATCAATGCGGCGAAGGTCGCCCCGCCGCCCACGCCCGCCACACCGGCCGAACTCAGGGTCACAATCGCCACCAAGGTCGCGATCCACAGCGGATCCAGCGGGTTGATGCCGACAGTCGGTGCAACCATCACCGCCAACATCGCAGGGTAGAGACCCGCGCAGCCGTTCTGGCCGATGGTCGCGCCAAACGACGCGGCGAAACCGGCGATGGATTGCGGGATGCCCAGGCGACGGGTCTGCGCTTCAATGCTCAGCGGGATCGCCGCCGCGCTGGAGCGGCTGGTGAAGGCAAAGGTCAGCACCGGCCACACCTTGCGGAAGAAGCGCAGCGGGTTGATCCCCGCCAGCGACAGCAGCAGGCCATGCACCACAAACATCAGGCCCAGGGCCAGGTATGACACGACCACAAAACTGCCGAGCTTGATGATGTCTTGCAGGTTGGAGCCAGCGACGACTTTGGTCATGAGTGCCAGCACGCCATAGGGCGTGAGCTTCATGACCAGGCGCACCAAGCGCATCACCCAGGCTTGCAGGGTGTCGATGGCGTTGAGCACTTTCTGGCCTTTTTCCACGTCATCCTTGAGCAGTTGCAGTGCGGCAACCCCCAGGAAGGCGGCGAAGATCACCACGCTGATGATCGACGTCGGCTTGGCCCGCGCCAGGTCGGCGAACGGGTTGGCGGGCACGAACGACAGCAGCAATTGCGGGATATTCAGGTCGGCGACCTTACCGGCGTAGTCACTCTGGATCACTTGCAGGCGCGCCATTTCCTGGGTGCCGGCCACCAGGCCTTCGGCGGTGAGGCCGAACAGGTTGGTCAGCGCGATACCGATCAGCGCCGCAATCGCGGTGGTGAACAGCAGCGTGCCGATGGTCAAAAAGCTGATCTTGCCGAGTGATGAGGCGTTGTGCAGACGTGCCACGGCGCTGAGGATCGAGGCGAATACCAGCGGGATCACGATCATTTGCAACAGTTGTACGTAGCCGTTACCGACGAGGTCGAACCAGCCGATGGAGGCTTTGAGCACAGGATTGCCGTCGCCGTAGATCGTGTGCAGAACGGCACCGAACACCACGCCGAGAACCAGCGCAAACAGGACCTTCTTGGCGAGGCTCCAGTTTGTGCGGCGGGTTTGTGCCAGGCCCAGCAAGAGGGCCGCGAACACCAGTAAATTGAGAATCAGGGGAAGATTCATTGAAACTCCGTTGAGAGGGCAGCCAATCGCGCGAGCCTGCGACTGCGAACCGGCAAGCCTAACAGCTTGAAATATATTGATTTAATATCGATATGGAATGGTGGCTGTCGTTTTTGGAATAAGCACCTGACGCTCAGGCGCATGAGGGTGACGGGATCAGGACGCGTACGGTCGTGCTCAACGTGGGAACTGTCACAGGGATTTGTTAGCGTCGGTATCTTTCACTCAGGGAGACACCGCCTATGAAGTTCGCGCCGAAATTACTAGCCGCCGCATTCTGCCTCGGACTCGTCAGCCAGGCGTTCGCCGCCACCGAGTTGAAACACTGGCCGGCGCCTGCCGCCAAGCAGCTCAATGAAATGATCGCCGCCAATGCCAACAAGGGTAACTTCGCGGTGTTCGACATGGACAACACCAGCTACCGCTACGACCTCGAAGAGTCCCTGCTGCCCTACATGGAAAACAAGGGCCTGATCACCCGCGACAGCCTTGATCCGTCGCTCAAGCTTATGCCGTTCAAAGACACCGCCGACCATAAGGAAAGTCTGTTCAGTTACTACTATCGCCTCTGCGAAGTGGACGACATGGTTTGCTACCCGTGGGTCGCCCAGGTGTTCTCGGGCTTCACCCTCAAGGAGCTCAAAGTGCAGGTCGATGAGCTGATGGCCTCCGGCAAGCCCGTGCCGGTCAGTTATTTTGACGGCGACGTGGTGAAGCAGTCCGAAGTGCAACCGCCGAAAGTCTTCACCGGCCAGGCCGAGCTGTACAACAAGCTGATGGAAAACGGCATCGAGGTGTATGTGATGACCGCCGCTTCCGAGGAGCTGGTGCGCATGGTCGCCGCCGATCCGAAGTATGGCTACAACGTCAAACCCGAGAACGTCATCGGCGTGAGCACCTTGCTCAAGGACCGCAAGACCGGTGAGCTGACCACCGCGCGCAAACAGATCACCGCCGGCAAATATGACGAGAAGGCCAACCTCGGCCTGGAACTGACCCCGTACCTGTGGACTCCGGCCACTTGGATGGCAGGCAAGCACGCGGCGATCCTCACCTACATCGACGAATGGAAGAAGCCGGTGATCGTTGGCGGTGACACACCGACCAGCGACGGCTACATGCTGTTCCACGATGTGGACGTGGCCAAGGGCGGCATCCACCTGTGGATCAACCGTAAAGACAAATACATGACCCAACTGAACGGCATGATCGCCAAGCACGCGGCGGCGCAGGCCAAGGAAGGGTTGCCGGTGACGGCGGACAAAAACTGGGTGATCGTCAAACCTGACGAAATTCAGTAAGCCTGAGGTGGCTTTAATCGGGGGCAAGCCCCTCCCACATTTGACCGAGTTCCAACATGAGGATGCAGTCAGTGTGGGAGAGGCTTGCCTCCGATAGCTATTTGATTGACACCGCAAAGCCTCGTCTAAAATAGATATCAATTGCGAACCAATCTCATCCTCTGCTAGCGTGCGCACTTCCTGAACCCTCCGTTCTTCTCAAGGTAGTGCTGTGCCCTCCTGGAATTCGCAGATCGCGCGCCTGTTCGCGGAGCAGAAGAAAGCCCTCGAAGCCTTCGTCACCCGCCGCACCGGCAGCGCCCAGGTGGCCGCCGACCTGACTCAGGAGTCGTTCCTGCGCCTGGCGCGCCTGGACTCCGGCGAGAAGATCGACAACCTCCCGGCCTTCCTCTTCACCATTGCCAGTAACCTGGTGCGCGATCACCAGCGCCAGGCCATCCGCCGTGAACGCCTGGATGCCGGTGAGCCCAGCGAAGAGTTGCCGTGCGGCAACCCAGGTGCCGACGAACAATTGGCCGCCTACCAACAGGAGCAACTCATGCAGGACGCGATCCTGGCGTTGCCCGAAGCGACTCGGCAGATCTTCCTGCTCTATCATGTCGACGAACTGTCCTACCGCGAAATTGGTGAGCGCCTGTCGATCACCCCGCGCAGTGTGGAATACCAATTGCGTCGCGCCTTGATTGAATGCCGCGCTTACATCAAGACGCGGCTTGCCTGCGAGACACAAGGACGTCGGTCATGACTGCCACACACACTGCCGACGACCTATTCGAAGAAGCATCCGGCTGGTATTTCCGCCTGCAGGCTGAGGATGTAACCCCGGCCGAAATGGACGCCTTTGCCGCGTGGCTCGGGCAGGGCCAGGCCCAGGATAACGCCTGGCAGGAAGTGCAGGCGATGCTCGGCGGCTTGCGTGAACCGGCACGCCTGATCCGCCGCGCCGAACAGGCTGCCTGGCGCAAACCCGCCCGGCGTTGGGCCTGCGCCGCCGCCGTGTTGCTGGCGGTGGGGCTGACCGTGCAGAACACGCCCTGGCTCGACCGCCTGCGCGCGGACTACGCCACTGGCACCGGCGAATCGCGCACGGTCGAACTGGCTGACGGTTCCCACTTGCAGCTCAACACCGACAGCGCCGTTCAGGTCCGCATGAGTGCCGGTGAGCGGCAGATTCGTTTGCTGCGTGGCGAAGGCTTTTTCGACGTCACCAAAGACCCGGCGCGGCCCTTCGTAGTGCAGTCCGGCGATGGCTGGGTGAAGGTGGTCGGCACTCAGTTCAGCGTGGCACGGCGCGATGCGCAGACGCGAGTGCAGGTGGCGCAGGGCAAGGTGCAGGTCAGTTCCGGCGGTGATACGGCGGTTTATTTGGAACCGGGACGGGCGGTGGAGTATCAGGGCCAGCGCCTCGCCGACGTCCACGGTTTCGATCCAGCCAGCGGCTTTGCCTGGCGTCAGCGGCAGTTGGTGTTCCGTCAACAACCGCTGTCCGAAGTGGTCAGCGAGTTGAACCGCTATTGGCCGGGCAAGACCCTGGTGCTGGGCGAGGCGCTGCGTAATCGCGTGGTGTCCGGCGTGTTCGAGATCGACAAGCCCGAGGCCGTGATCAAGGCGCTGGAATACACCCTCAACCTGCGCGCCGAGCACTACACCCCGTATTTACTGGTGTTGCGCGAAGGCAAAGCGTCCTGACAGCAATTTTTTCAAAATATTTTCAGGGTTTCCCCGCAAGCCATCGTCCTTGATCACTGAGGCGTAAATAGTAAGCACTCTCAAGTAGTGCGGCGCCGATCACAGACTTTTTGCACCGGGGAGCACCATCCATGGCACACCGATTCGCCGCACGGCCCTTGCTGGCACTGGCCATTTCCTTGGCCTGCGGCACTGCGCCGCTGTATTTGCAAGCTGCTGAAAGCACCCAGGCCCAGGCCTACCGCTTCGATATTCCAGGGCAGAGCCTGGACGGTGCGCTGGCGGCGTTTTCGGCGGTCACGCGGGTTCAGGTGTTGGTGTCCGGTGAGTTGACACAGGGTGTGGTGTCGCCCGGTGTGAGTGGCACTCTGGGTCAGCGCGAGGCGTTGGGCCAGCTGTTGGGCGGCACAGGGTTGAGCGCCACTTTTATCAATGCCGATACCGTTACCCTGGAAAAACGTGTCGACACAGGCGGCGCCCTCGAAGTCGGCGCCACCACCATCAGCGCCGAACGCCTGGGGGCCACCACCGAAGGCACCGGCTCCTACACCACGGGCGCCGTGACCTTGGGCAAGGGTGAGCAGAAGCTCAAGGACATCCCGCAATCGGTCAGCGTCATGACCCGCAAGCAGATGGATGACCAGAACACCACCAAGCTTTCCGAGGTGGTCAAGCGCACGCCCGGCCTGACGGCGACCAAATCCCCCGGCCCTGGGATGTTCATCTTCTCCCGGGGTTTCGAAGTCGGCACCCTGCAATACGACGGCGTCGGCATTCCGCGTAACACCTACGCGTTGGGCAGCTACCTCACCGAAAACATGGCGATCTACGACCGTGTGGAAACCCTGCGCGGCCCAGCCGCCTTGCTGCAAGGCGCGAACAGCCCCGGCGGCACCATGAACCTGGTGCGCAAGCGCGGGCAACAGGCACCGACCGTGACCATCACCGCCAAGGCCGGCTCGTGGGACCATTACGGCACCCAAGTCGATGCCGGCGGCCCGCTCAATACCGAAGGCACGTTGCGCGGACGGTTTGTGGCGGATTACGACACCACCGATTCTTTCGTGGATTACGCGGGCGGCTGGAATCAGACGGTCTATGCAGCGGTGGACTACGACTTCACGCCAGACACCACCGTCGGCGTGGGCATCAGCAACCAGAAGGGGCATTCGCGCCCCAACTTCATGTCGCTGCCGCGTCACGCCAACGGCAGTGACATCGGCTTGTCGCGATCGACCTTCGTCGGCGCCAGTTGGAACCGCAACGTCAATAACCAGACCCAGGTGTTTGCCGATATCGAGCATCGCTTCAACGATGACTGGAAAGTGAAGGCCGCCCTGGTGGCGATGGACGAACACAATGACGCGACCTACCAGGCGACGTGGGACACCATCCCCAACCCCGGCGACACCGGCACCGTGCGTTATGTCGATTGGGTCACTGACTTCAACACCAAGAGCCGTGGTGTCGATGTGTATGTCGACGGCAAGTTCGAAGGCCTGGGTTTCCAGCAGGAAATGATTCTGGGCGCCAACTATTCCAAACTCACCACGGATGATTTCTGGGCGCGCGCGGCGACGCCGGGTGCAGATATTTTCAACATCGACCACAACCGGCCGCAGCGCGACAGGAATCAGTTGTTCCAGGCGGGGAATGCGACGAAGAGCTGGTATGACATTCGCCAGAAGGGCATTTATGGCACCTGGCGTGTCAAGGTCGCGGACCCGCTGACGTTGATCCTCGGTGCGCGCACCAGTTGGTATGACTATTCCTACAGGGACGAGAGCGGGTTCCAGGGTGTGTACGGCGACCCAACCCGGAGCACCACGCACAGCAATGGCCACGTCACGCCCTACGCCGGCCTGGTCTATGCACTCAACGAGCAATGGTCGGCCTACGCCAGCTATACCGATGCCTTTGAGCCACAAACCAACCTGACCACCTCATTGACCGTGCTCAAGCCCATTGAAGGCCAGAATTACGAGCTGGGCCTGAAGGGCGAACTGGCGGACGGTCGGCTCAATACCTCGTTCGCTCTCTTCCGCTATGACCAGGAAAACCGCGCGGCTCAAGACCTGCAAGGCGGTAAAGTCTGCGGCGGCTGGTACTGCTCGCTCGCCTCCGGCAAGGTCCGTAGCCAAGGCTTCGAGGCCACCTTGAGCGGTGAAGTGCTGCCGGGCCTGCAACTGGTCTCCAGCTACACCTACAACACCACCAAATTCCTCAAGGACGACACCTACGAAGGCAAGATCTTCAGCACCTGGACACCCAAGCACCTGCTCAAGGTCTGGGGGGATTACCAGTTGCCGGGCGACTGGAGCAACGTCAGCGTCGGCGCCGGCGTGACCGCACAAAGCAGCACCGTCGCCTATGACCGCACGTTCAGCGTGCCCGGCAATGCGCTGTGGGATTCGCGGGTGGCCTACAAGATCAACCAGGAGTTCACTGTCGCGGCGAACCTGAACAATATGTTCGACAAGAAGTATTACATCCCGGCGTACAACGCGAATTGGGGCAGTAACTACTATGGCGACCCGCGCAATGTGATGTTTACCATGACCTACACCCCACAGTTTTAAAGAGCGCCCGCTCCACACATTTGATCTCCATTGTTTTGGAGCGTTGTTTCAGGCAAAAAAATGCCCCGCACTTGGCGGGGCATTTTTATGGGCGAAGCTTACAGACCGTCGAGCATCGCTTTGTTACGCACCGCACCCTTGTCGGCACTGGTAGCCAGCAAGGCATAGGCCTTCAGCGCGGTGGTCACTTTACGTGGACGCTTCTCCACCGGTTTCCAGCCTTTCTTGTCCTGCTCGACCCGGCGTGCAGCCAGTTCTTCGTCGCTGATCAACAAGTTGATCGAGCGGTTCGGAATGTCGATCAGCACCTTGTCGCCATCCTGCACCAGGCCAATCGCGCCACCGGCAGCGGCTTCCGGCGAAGCGTGGCCGATGGACAGGCCCGAGGTGCCGCCGGAGAAACGGCCGTCGGTCAGCAAGGCGCAGGCTTTGCCCAGGCCCTTGGACTTCAGGTACGACGTCGGATAGAGCATCTCCTGCATACCCGGGCCGCCTTTCGGGCCTTCGTAGCGGATGATCACGATGTCGCCTTCTTTCACTTCGTCAGCGAGGATGCCGCGTACCGAGCTGTCCTGGCTTTCATAGATCTTGGCGCGGCCTTCGAAGACGTGGATGGATTCATCCACGCCGGCGGTTTTCACCACGCAGCCATCCAGGGCGATGTTGCCGTACAGCACGGCCAGGCCGCCTTCTTGCGAGTAGGCGTGCTCGACACTGCGGATGCAGCCGTTTTCACGGTCGTCGTCCAGGGTGTCCCAACGGGTCGACTGGCTGAACGCGGTTTGCGTCGGGATGCCCGCCGGGCCAGCCTTGAAGAAGGTGTGCACGGCTTCATCGTCAGTCTGGGTGATGTCCCACTTGGCGATGCCTTCGGCGATGGACTTGCTGTGCACGGTCGGCAGGTCGGTGTGCAGCAGGCCGCCACGGGCCAGCGAGCCGAGGATCGAGAAGATCCCGCCGGCGCGGTGCACGTCTTCCATGTGGTACTTCTGAATGTTCGGCGCGACTTTGCACAGTTGTGGCACGTGACGGGACAGACGGTCGATGTCGCGCAGGTCGAAATCGATCTCGGCTTCCTGGGCGGCGGCCAGCAAGTGCAGGATGGTGTTGGTGGAACCGCCCATGGCGATGTCCAGGGTCATGGCGTTTTCGAACGCCTTGAAGTTGGCGATATTGCGCGGCAACACCGACTCATCGTTCTCGCCGTAGTAACGCTTGCACAGCTCGACGATGGTACGGCCGGCCTGCAGGAACAGCTGCTCGCGGTCACTGTGGGTGGCCAGGGTGGAACCGTTGCCCGGCAACGCCAGGCCCAGGGCTTCCACCAGGCAGTTCATCGAGTTGGCGGTGAACATGCCGGAGCACGAGCCGCAGGTCGGGCAGGCGCTGCGCTCGTATTCCGCGACCTTCTCGTCAGAAGCGCTGGAATCGGCGGCGATGACCATGGCGTCGACCAGGTCGAGGCCGTGGGAGGCGAGCTTGGTCTTGCCGGCTTCCATCGGGCCGCCGGAGACGAAGATCACCGGGATGTTCAGGCGCAGGGCGGCCATCAACATGCCAGGGGTGATTTTGTCGCAGTTGGAGATGCATACGATGGCGTCGGCGCAGTGGGCGTTGACCATGTACTCCACGGAGTCGGCGATGATCTCGCGGCTCGGCAGGGAATACAGCATGCCGTCATGGCCCATGGCGATGCCGTCGTCCACGGCAATGGTGTTGAATTCTTTTGCTACGCCGCCAGCACGTTCGATCTCACGGGCGACCAGTTGGCCCAGGTCCTTGAGGTGGACGTGGCCCGGTACGAATTGGGTGAACGAGTTGGCAATCGCGATGATCGGCTTCTTGAAGTCGTCATCTTTCATCCCCGTGGCACGCCACAGTGCGCGCGCGCCGGCCATGTTGCGGCCATGGGTGGATGTTTTCGAGCGGTAATCTGGCATGGAGCACTCCGGGCGGCTAATCAAGTAACTACTATCAGGTACTACTGGGGAGTGAGCTTCTAATTGACGACTGGAACACCCGAAAATAGCCGTGTGTCCGGAAGTTGCCACTCGCGTCGCGGGATCGCCGCTTGCTTGGGCCTCGAGCTCATAAACCCGCCGGGGGATGACTGGCGATGAATAGGCCGATTCTACACCGCTGGAGGCTGGAGGGAACGGGGCAATACAGGGGCGACGGCGTTGTTTAGACTGGCGGCCTTCTTGCACTCGCCCCTACTCCAAAGGAACTGGAATGCCCGGTATCAATCGTTTTCTTGGGTTCTACCTGCTGATCGGCCTGATCCAGGGCGTCGTGTTCTATTACTCCGACCAACTCCACCGCGCGAACGAAGCGCTGTTCTTTGTCGCCTACACGCTGGTCCTGGTGGGTGGTACCACGTTGCAACTGCTGGGAGAAAAGGCCCGGCAGTGGCGCTCATTGCTGCCTACGCTGACGTTCACTTTACTGATGGGCGGTATGACGCTGTGGGTCTGCTACGGACCGGAACATATCGGCAATAGCCGTTGGGAGATCAACTCCTGGTTTATCAGCGTGGCGGTGCTGAGCTACGTTTGCGCGAGTTTCCTGTGCGCCTGGCCCTCAGTCAAAGGGCAGCGCTGGCGTTATGAAGACCTGTTCCAGCAAGCCTGGAACAGCGTGTTCATTGTGCTGTACGCGCTGATTCTGGTGGGTTTGTTCATGTTGTTGCTCAAGCTCTGGGGCCGACTGTTCCTGATGCTTGGCATCGAGTTTTTCGAGCACCATTTCTGGAGCCAGGCCTTCCTGTGCATCAGCTTGCCGCTGGTGTTCGCGTTGGGCATGTACCTGGCCGTGCACAGCGAAAAAGTCATTGGCCAGATGCGCGGCATGCTGTTGAGTGCCTGCGTGATGTTGCTGCCGTTGGTCGCGCTGATCAGTGTGTTGTTTACCCTGGTCTTGCCTTTTACCGGGCTTGAACGGATCTGGGCCACGGGCTACTCCACGCCGATTCTGCTGGTGCTGGCGGGCGCCCAGTTGTTCTTGCTCAATGGGGTATTCCAAGATGGCGCGCAATCTCGCCCGTACCCCAAGTGGTTGACGCACTTTATCGAGTTGAGCCTGCTGTGCCTGCCGATACTGGCCGCCCTGGCGTTCTATTCGAGCTGGCTGCGGGTTGAGCAATATGCCTTGTCGCCGCAGCGCTTTCTCGCGCTGGCGCTGGCGCTGCTGTGCGTGTTGTACGGTCTGGCGGCCGTGTGGGCGGTGGCGTTGCGTTCGCCGACCTGGCTGGGCAACTTGCGCGTGACCAACCCGGCGCTGGCGCTGCTGTTTTGCGGGTGGGTGGTGTTGATCAACACGCCGTTGCTTAATCCGATGCGACTCAGCGTGAATGATCAGGTGCGACGCCTGCTGGACGGGCGCACCAAGGCAGAGGCGTTTGATGCGCACTACCTGCGTTTTGGTCTGGAAAAGGCGGGCGAAGAGGCTTACGCCCAATTGCAGGTCGACCTGGACCAGGCGCGCATTCTGGACCCGGATTCACGCCGTGCCTTGCGCGAGCGGATGGACGACACCTCGCTGAGTTTCAGCGAACAGTATGAAAAGGAGCGTGCCCGCCGGCCCAAACCGGAATTGGAGTGGATCGGGCCCAAGCCCAAGGGCAGCGAGCAGTTTGCCGAACTGAGCCTGAACACTGACTCGCCCTGCGAGCCCGGCTGTGTGTTGTGGGCGGTGGATTTCGATCAGGACGGCCAGCCCGAAGTGCTCGCGATACCGCGTACCGACTACCGCGCCGACGCCAAGCCACCGCGCATTTTTGTCCTGAACGAGAAGGGCGAGTGGGACGACCGGGGCCCTCTGTTATGGACCCAACTGCCCGACGGTTATGTGGACACTGAGACGCTGATTCACGATATTCGCGAGGGCAAGATCTCGCTGGTCAAACCGCGTTATCGGCAGTTGCAGTCCAGTGACATGCTGCTCACGCCGGTGATTCGTGAGCCTTAGTCTGGCGATTGGTCACAAGCCCCCACAGGCTGAGCCCGATGAAACTGAGGGCGATGGTCATCAGTAGTTGATCGCCCGCCTGAGCCAGCGCAGCACTGCTGAAGGCGGCGGTGAGAAACATGATGCTGTTGCCCGCCGACGCCGCCGTGCCGGCGCTGCTTGAAAACAACAGCATCGCCGCAGAAATCGCGGCGGGCCGCACCAAGGTGACGGCGAGGGCGCTGATAAGCATCGGGATCAGCAGGGTCACGGTAGTGATGGCGTCAACGCTGACAATCACGGTCAGCAGTCCCCCGGCGACGGTCAGCAACCCGAGGCCGATGTTGATCTGTCGGGACGGCGTGATGCGTTTTTGCAAGTACGAGGCTGCAACGCCGCCAAGCAGGTAGGCCACACCGTACACCATCAGCACCATCGCATATTGGTATTCGGAGAGCTTCAGCGCATCCATGAAGATCAGAGGCGTCACGCTGATCAAGGCGAAGTAACAGGCGAACACCAGCGCGGCGACCCACCAGTAACGCAGAAAGTCTCGATTGCGTGCCACGGCCTTGAGTGTGCGGATGACCGAGACTGGCTCGCGGTGCGGGCTCGCGGACTTAGACGGCAGGGTACAGAACGCATGGATCGACATGCCCGCTGCCATCAGCGCAAAGCCATAGAAGCTGCCTTGCCAGTCGAAGGTTGTTTGCAGCCAGGAGCCGATCAACGGTGACAGCGCGACAAAGGAACCGCTGAGGGTCATGTAATACAGGCGCACACGGGGGCGGTCCTGTTCTGCGAACAGGTCTTCCACCAGCGCGTGGCCCAATACGAAGAAACCGCACCCCATGGCCTGGACGCTTCGAAACAGCAGAAAGGTCAGGTAGTCCGTCGCCAGTACGCAACCGATCGCACCCAGGATCGACAGCGCAATGCAGCCGAGCAGGACTTCCTTGCGTCCCCATTTATCCGATAGCGGGCCGGTGACCAGTTGGGCGATCGAAAAGACCAGGGTGAACAGGCTGATCGAGAGCGCGACTTGCGCTGTGGGTGTATTGAACTTCGCAGACAGTG
This sequence comes from Pseudomonas petroselini, assembly GCF_045037875.1. NCBI lineage: Bacteria > Pseudomonadati > Pseudomonadota > Gammaproteobacteria > Pseudomonadales > Pseudomonadaceae > Pseudomonas > Pseudomonas petroselini. The sequence goes on along the minus strand of NZ_CP173614.1, from coordinate 274,493 downwards.
CGGGAAACGATGGCAGCAGAATGTTGATCGGGAAGAAGCTGATCAGGGAGATGCAGGTAATGAGGGTAAAACGGGAAAGTTGTTGGCGCGTTATATCGCCACTTTGGGGCGGGTAGCAGGAGGGCTCAGGCATTTTTTTTGTTTTCCGGAGTAGAATCAGAAGCCGATGCCAGCCTTGGGTGGCAAGAACTCAATCAGAAAAATGAGTGATTTTTTCCCAAGGTATGCAGTAAGCGGCTGCATTGTCTTTATCTCAATCAGTCCTCAAAAGCTGTTCGAGTTCATCGCTGAAAGCCCGTCCATCACTGTAGCCTCCTCCTACAAAAAGAACTAACTGCTCTCTAAGGTCCTGTATGCCGAGGGCTTTCTCGACTTTCGTGTCGTTGATTGCGGAGGACAGCCATGTGTTAAGCCCCATGGCGGTTGAAATGAGTTGGGCCGTTTGTGCGATGTGGCCAGCTTCTATCAGGGCAACTCGATAGGCTCTGGAGTGTGGATATTTCCACCACAGTTTGTCGAAACGTGATGTGATGAAAATGCCGAACGGTAGATTGTCGATGAAGTGTTGACCGTTCAGGAAGCTCCCAAGAGGTTCTTGGGCTCGGCGAATCAATCTAAGCGCGTGCAGCGTTGGATGGTAATAGTAGAGTCCAGGGTTTATGCCTCTTACGTTATAGGCATATAAATAGCCTTCGCTGGAACTTAATCCGCCACCGGATGGGCTGCTTCGTCTAGCACGAAACGAGGCGGGTGTTAACTTTTAAGTTTCATGGGTTCGCTCTTTTAAGTGTCCTAGTGACAGATAGAGCAGCGTACTTAAATCTTCTAGGGAAACGCTTTTGTTTAAATAGGACCGGCAGGTTTTTCGCTTGATTAGCGCGTAGTGTAGTGAGTGATATTCTTTGAGCGATTCGTTCGGTAAGGGTTGCGGTAGGTTTATATAGTCTTCTGGTTGAAGATGGGCAAACCTATTTGAATCAGGAAGGTTTGTGCTCATCACGCTCTGGCAATGGGCCAAGTATTGGGCGGCCCAACTGCTGCTGTCGCCGGGCTGATCGGCGTCCGACAAATCTTTTGTGCCTATGTGGAATATCCTCGACAGGATATCCCATCCCCACTGGCTACCTAACGTCGGCACATCTAGAAGAATCGAGTTCTTAGTAAAAGTTGAATCGATTCCACAATCGGGATCATAAAGTGAAATGTCGTGAATGAGCTCCATCAAACGCTGCGAGTGCGCGCTGTCCAATTCAAATTGCTCATGGGTCTTGTAATTCCAGATTATTAAGGACGGCGGTTGGGCTAGAAAAAATACATCGGGGTTTATTTGCATTGTTTACACCCTCTGCTTGGGGCTGGGTTGGCATGCAACCCAGCTTGTAATCAACGACTTATTTAGGTATTCCGATTAATGCGAATGCGTGCAGTGTTTTTGACTCAAGTGTAATTGGGTTCATATCAACTCTCCATTCCATTACGTTAAGTTGCTGTCACGCAGGGTGCGTGACCAAAACTAGGTTAGGCGTTGATTTTTGATTTATCTAGTCAGAGGGTGTGGGAGTATTCCGGTGATGCTGTAGTATGTTTTTGCTGTAACGATGAAGCTATATATGGTTTATGGCTTTGTACAAAAAAGTAACTGGTCATTGTCGTTTGAAGTAGGACCTGACACTGCCCGAATTTGGTTGGGCAGTGCCATGCGAGAAAAGACTTAGCTATTAGGCAACAACCGGCACGTAATGCTCTTGATATACCGCGTCTCGACAATCGCCGGGTGCACCGGATGGTCCGGGCCCTGGCCGCCGCGTTCCAGCATCTGGATATTGCGGTCCAGGTGTCGGGCGCTGGTCAGCAGGATGTTCTGCAGGTCGTCTTCCGGCAGGTGCATGGAGCACGAGGCGCTGACCAGGATGCCGTCTTTGCTGAGCAGGCGCATGGCTTGCTCGTTCAGGCGGCGGTAGGCGCCTTCGCCATTCTTCATGTCTTTCTTGCGTTTGATGAAGGCCGGCGGGTCGGCGACGATTACGTCGAAGCGCTCTTCGCTGGCTTTCAGTTCCTTGAGGGCTTCAAACACGTCGCCTTCGATGCAGGTCATTTTCTCGGCAACGCCGTTCAGTGCGGCATTGCGCTCCACGCCGTCTAGGGCGAAGGCCGACGCGTCGACGCAGAACACTTCACTGGCGCCGAAGGCCGCAGCTTGCACGCCCCAGCCGCCGATGTAGCTGTAGAGGTCCAGCACGCGCTTGCCTTTGGCATACGGGGCCAGGCGGGCGCGGTTCATGCGGTGGTCGTAGAACCAGCCGGTTTTCTGGCCCTGGATCACCGGGGCTTCGAATTTCACGCCGTTTTCTTCCAGCGCCACCCACTCCGGCACCAGGCCGAACACGGTTTCGACGTAGCGGTTGAGGCCTTCGGCGTCGCGCGCGGCGGAGTCGTTCTTGAACAGGATGCCGCTCGGCTTGAGCACTTGGGTCAGGGCGGCGATCACGTCTTCTTTATGGGCTTCCATGGTCGCCGAGGCGATCTGTACCACGAGGATGTCGCCGAAACGGTCGACTACCAGGCCTGGCAGCAGGTCGGAATCGCCGTAGACCAGGCGGTAGAACGGCTTGTCGAACAGGCGGTCACGCAGGGACAGCGCAACGTTGAGGCGGTGCACGAGCAGCGACTTGTCCAGCGGCAACTTGATGTCGCGCGACAGCAGGCGGGCGCAGATCAGGTTGTTCGGGCTCATGGCCACGATGCCCAGCGTCTTGCCGCCGGCCGCTTCGAGGATGGCCTGGTCGCCCGCCTGGAAGCCGTGAAGTGGGGTGGCGGCCACGTCGATTTCGTTGCTGTAGACCCACAGGTGGCCGTTGCGCAAACGACGATCGGCGTTGGCTTTGAGACGCAGGCTTGGCAGGGACATGACGTCGCTCCGGAAAAAAGAGCGGGAGTATACCTTTTTGTATAGGGCTCGGTGGCGCCGCCGGACATGTGGGAGCTGGCTTGCCTGCGATAGCCTCACCTCGGTTTGACTGTTACACCGAGGCGCCTGCATCGCAGGCAAGCCAGCTCCCACATTTGATCCGGTTTCAATTCGGGTTTTGAGGTGTCAGTCAGCTTTGCTTAGGGGTTAGAATCCCTGCCTAGCCCAGAGTGTGTACTTATGTCCCAAGAGCTTTCCGCCGAACAGATCCAACAGGCCCTGCAAGGCATCAGCGTGCCGCCCCAGCCGCAAATCATGGTGGATTTGCAAATGGAGCAATACATGCCCGATCCGGACCTGGAAGTGATCGCGCGGTTGATCTCCCAGGACCCCGGCCTGTCCGGCGCGCTGCTGAAGATCGTCAACTCGTCGTACTACGGACTGAGCAACAAGATTGCCTCGATCCAGCGAGCGGTGAATTTGCTGGGCAGCCGGTCGATCATCAACCTGATCAACGCCCTGTCGATCAAAGGCGAGATGAGCGACGACACCATCGTCACGCTCAACCGTTTCTGGGACACCGCCCAGGATGTGGCCATGACTTGCCTCACCTTGGCCAAGCGCACCGGCGCCCAGGCGGTGGATGAGGCCTACGCGCTGGGGTTGTTCCACGACTGTGGCGTGCCGCTGATGCTCAAGCGCTTTCCCAGCTATATGTCGGTGCTGGAACAGGCGTATGCGAATGCCGGCCCCGACTGCCGCGTGGTCGACACCGAGAACAACGCGTTCAACACCAACCATGCCGTGGTGGGTTACTACACCGCCAAGTCCTGGCGCCTGCCGGAGCATGTGACCGACGCGATCGCCAACCACCACAACGCCCTGGCGATTTTCAGCGACGAGTCTTCGCGCAATCCGCAGCTTAAAAACCTGCTGGCGATCCTGAAAATGGCCGAGCACATTTGCTCGTCCTACCGCGTACTAGGCAACCAGGCGGTCGACCATGAGTGGAATGCCATTAGCCACCTGGTGCTGGACTACGTGGGCCTGTCGGACTACGACTTCGAGAGCTTGAAATTGTCGATTCGCGAGCTCGGCGCCCACTGATCCTTCTTGCAAGAGGTACACATGCCCGAGTTACCAGAAGTCGAAACCACCCGGCGCGGGATTGCCCCGCACTTGGAAGGCCAGCGGGTCAGCCGCGTGGTGGTGCGTGAGCGGCGCTTGCGTTGGCCGATCCCGGAAGACCTCGATGTGCGCCTGTCCGGCCAGCGCATCGTGTTGGTGGAGCGGCGCGCCAAGTACCTGCTGATCAATGCCGAAGTGGGCACCTTGATCAGCCATTTGGGCATGTCGGGCAATCTGCGCCTGGTGGAAGTCGGCCTGCCGGCGGCCAAGCATGAACATGTGGATATCGAACTCGAATCGGGCATGGCCCTGCGCTATACCGACCCGCGTCGCTTTGGCGCGATGCTCTGGAGCCAGGACCCGCACAATCACGAACTGCTGCTTCGCCTGGGGCCGGAGCCGCTGACCGAGCTGTTTGACGGTGAGCGTTTGTTCCAGCTGTCGCGTGGCAAGTCGATGGCGGTGAAGCCGTTCATCATGGACAACGCGGTGGTGGTGGGCGTGGGTAATATCTATGCGACTGAAGCGCTGTTCGCGGCGGGGATTGACCCGCGTCGGGCCGCAGGCGGTATTTCACGTGGGCGCTATTTGAAGCTGGCGATCGAGATCAAGCGTGTGCTGGCGGCTGCCATCGAGCGCGGTGGCACCACGTTGCGAGACTTTATCGGCGGCGACGGGCAACCGGGGTATTTCCAGCAGGAACTGTTCGTCTACGGCCGGGGAGGGGAGGCGTGCAAGGTCTGCGGCACCGAGTTGCGCAACGTGTTGCTGGGGCAGCGGGCGAGTGTGTTTTGCCCTAGGTGCCAGCGCTGATTCTATGTGATGGCTGATATTGCCATCGGGAGCAAGCCCCCTCCCACATTTGAATTGCGAACACTTTCACTGTGGGAGGGGGCTTGCCCCCGACGAGGCCATGACAGGCGCTAAACAGCGTCAGGCCTTACCGGTAATCTTCCGGTACTTCTCCATCAGCTGCTCTTCCGTTTCCGGATGAGCTTCATCCAGCGGAATGCAATCCACCGGGCAAACCTGCTGGCACTGCGGCTCGTCATAGTGACCGACACACTGGGTGCACAGGTTGGGGTCGATCACGTAGATCTCTTCGCCTTGGGAAATCGCGGCGTTCGGGCACTCGGGTTCGCAGACGTCGCAGTTGATGCAATCGTCGGTGATGATCAAGGACATGGAAACTCCTGCCAGGGCTGTCAGCCAAGGCATCTGAAAACTAATGCGCGCAATTGTGCCGCATTGGCGCCCGCAGTGCGAGCCTGAGGTAGGTGCTTGTCTGTAGTGAGCGGGCTTGCCCCGCGCTGGGGCGCGAAGCGGCCCTAAACCCTGACGGCAAGGTGTGTTCAGAGGGGCTGCTGCGCAGCCCGGCGCGGGGCAAGCCCGCTCACCACAGCAAGCCTGCTCACCACAGCAAGCCCGATGGCTACAACTGGACCGCTCATCAGAATTATTTCTTGAAGCGCAGCGTCAGCGCATCGGCCACGGCCGGATGTACGAACTTGGTGATATCTCCGCCCAAAGCGGCGATTTCACGGACTAACGTCGAGGAAATGAACGAGTAACGCTCCGACGGGGTGAGGAACAGGCTTTCAACGTCCGGCGCCAGTTGGCGGTTCATGTTGGCCAGCTGGAATTCGTATTCGAAGTCCGACACCGCGCGCAGGCCGCGCAGGAATACGTTGGCGTTCTGCTCTTTGGCGAAATGCGCCAGCAGCGTGGAAAAACCCACCACTTCCACGTTGGGCAGGTGTTTGGTGACCTCACGCGCCAGCTCCACGCGCTGCTCCAGGGGAAACAGCGGGTTTTTCTTGGGGCTGGCCGCGACCGCGATGATCACATGGTCGAACAAGCGTGAGGCACGTTCGACCAGATCGCCATGGCCTTTGGTAATCGGGTCGAAGGTACCTGGGTACAACACTCGGTTCATCGCGTCGTCCTGGCGGAGTCCGTTGGGGAATCGGATGGTATCGCAGCCATCCCGGTCGGCCAAGTCGACTTATGGAGATACATGCCGTTAATCGACGGTTTTTTCATGCCGTTTTCAGACGTTCGGCCAATGCCGTCGCCAGTTGCGCGGTCAAGCCGTACACCGATAATTGTGGATTGGCCCCAATGCTGGTGGGGAATAGCGACCCATCGTGGATCGACAGGTTGCGCAACTGGTGATGGCGCCCGAGGCTGTCGGCCACCGCATTTTTGGGGTCCTCACCCATGGCACATCCGCCCATCACATGGGCGCTGCCCAGGCAGGTGCGGTGCAATTCCAGGTTGAGGCCTTCAATCATTGCGCGCGCTTCTCCCAAGGTTTTCACGTAGCGCGCATCGTGATGCAGCGGCTTGACCGACGTGGCGCCTGCGGCGAACTGGATCTCGGCCATGCTGTGGAACGCACGGCGCAAGCCATCCCAGGCGTAGTCCGACACCTGATAGTCAAGCACCGGCGTGCCATCGCCGCGCAGCTCCACGCTGCCGCCCGGGCTGTCAGGGTGGAAGCCGTCGCGCAGCAGCGCCAGCATCGCGTGAGTGTTAGGCAATTGGCTCATGTCCAGGGCGTTCTGGGTGCCGTAGCCGCCGAGCAAGGTGCTGGCCAACGCTGGATGTAAAGGCGGTGCTTCCAGCTTGTAGGACATTTTGCCGGTGGTGCCGTCCTGCCACTGGAAATGGTCGGAATAGATCGACTGCGGCGCCCCGTAGAACGGGTTGATCACCTCATCGAACAGCCCGGCGGAGAAATTCACCAAGTGCAGGAAGGTGCGTTTGCCCAGCCGTGAGTGCGGGTCGGGCGCGTCCGAGCGCATCAGCAGCGCAGGGCTGTTGATGCCGCCGCCCGATAGCACGTAATGCTTGGCTTTCACCGTGATCCTGCGTCCGGTCGGCGCCACGCACAGGGCGTCCATGGCCACGCATTCCAGGCTGCTGATGGTGTCGCCGCTGTAGATGAGGCGTTCGGCACGGGCCAGGTAGAGCAGTTCTCCACCCTTCTCCAGGGTCGACGGAATCGTGGTCACCAGCATCGACTGCTTGGCGTTGACCGGGCAGCCCATACCGCAATACCCCAGGTTGAAGCAGCCGCGCACGTTGCGTGGGATCACATGCCAGCTGTAACCGAGCTTTTCGCAGCCTTTGCGGATCACATCGTTGTTGGGGTTGGGCGGCAGAGCCCAGGGCGCGATGCCCAGGCGCTGTTCCATTTTTTCAAACCAGGGCGCCATTTCGGCACTGCTGTGGCCTTTCACGGCGTACTCGCTGGCCCAGTGGGCGAGGGTGGCGTCCGGGGTACGAAAGCTCGACGTCCAATTGATCAGCGTGGTGCCGCCCACGGCCCGGCCCTGCAGGATGGTGATCGCGCCGTCCTTGCTCATGCGGCCGATGCCTTCCTGGTACAGGCTGGTGTAGGCCTCGTCTTCGAGCAGCTTGAAATCGCTGCTGGTCTTGAGCGGGCCTTCTTCGATCAGCAGCACTTTGTAGCCCGCTGCGCTGAGGGTTTCAGCGGTGGTGCCGCCCCCCGCACCGCTGCCGATGATCACCACGTCGGCTTCCAGGGTCAGGTCGTTGTCGAGGGCGGCGCCATTGTGGGTTTTCCAGCCACGGGCCATGCCGTCGCGGAACAGATCAGGTACGGGCATAGGAATGCACTCTTATTTTTGTACGAAGTTGAGTTCGGGAAAACACTGCACATCCCCTCCCACAGGGGGGGCGGTTATCAAGGCTAGATCTTCGGCGGGCCGGGGTAGCCGCAGTGGGCCCAGGACGCCGGTTGGAAGTACCAGGCCATGATCACCAGCTTGAGCAGCGAGCCCTGGCCCATGCGCAGCAGGTTCAGGTAGCTGTTCTCCCAGCGGTGCAGGAAATTGCGGATCTGCTCGCCGCTGGCGTTTTCCCAACTGCCCCAAATCCCGGTCAACGGCCCGCGGGTGATACCCATGCTCAATACGTCGAACAATTGCTGGGTGAGCTTGAACATTTCCGGCGACAGGCGCTGCAGGCTGAAGTCGAGCTTTTTAAGCGTGTCTTCCACCCCGCTGGCGACTTCCTGGGCGCTGGCCACGCCCTCGAGCAGTACCGGGATGACCGCGCGCAAGAACGGCAAGTCACTGCTGCGCAACAGGGCAAAGCCGCTGGCCGGGGTGCTGCTGGAGCAACCGCTGAGGCTGGCGCCCAACCCGGCGGTGGCCAGGAACGCGCTGGCGCACAGGCCGATTTTCAAGACGCCGCGCCGCGACAGCGCAGGTGAATCAGTCAGGCTAGGGTTCATTGTTATTGTTGTCCCGTGGGTGGCGGTTTCAGCGAACGAACAGCTTCTGGATTAACTTCTGAATGGATTTGCCGTAGGGCGGGTAGATCAACTTCGCCGCGTTCAGGCGCTGTTTCACCAGCACGCCCTTGGCCTTGCTGAAGGTGAGAAAACCTTCATGACCGTGGTAGTGGCCCATGCCCGACGGGCCGATGCCGCCAAACGGCATATCGTCCTGGGCCACGTGCAGCAGGGTGTCGTTCAGGCACACGCCGCCGGAATGGGTTTCGTGGAGTACGCGGTTCTGCTCGGCCTTGTTGTAGCCGAAGTAGTACAGGGCCAGTGGGCGAGGGCGCTGGTTGATGTAGGCAAAGGCCTGGTCAAGGCCGCGATACGGCACGATCGGCAGCACCGGGCCGAAGATTTCGTCCTGCATCACCGTCATGTCATCGCTGACATTCAGCAACAGGCTGTGGGCCATGCGCCGTGCCTGGCCCTGGTCGTACAGCGGGATCAAGGTGGCGCCTTTGTCGGTGGCGTCCTTGACGTAGGCATTCAGCCGGGCCAGTTGCCGCTCATTGATGATGGCCGTGTAGTCCGGGTTGTCGACCAGGGTCGGATAAAATCCGCGAACGGCCTGGGTGTAGGCCGCGACGAACGCGTCGACCCGGTCTTCCGGTACCAGCACGTAGTCTGGCGCGACACAGGTCTGGCCGGCGTTCAACGCTTTACCGAAGGCAATACGTTCGGCGGCGTCCTTGAGTGGTACGTCGGCAGACACGATGGCGGGCGACTTGCCACCCAATTCCAGAGTGACCGGCGTGAGGTGTTCGGCCGCTGCACGCATCACATGCTTGCCGATGCTGGTGGCGCCGGTGAACAGCAGGTGATCGAAGGGCAGTTTGGAGAAGGCCATGCCGACTTCCGCTTCACCCAACACCACGCACACCAGGTCCTCGGGGAAGATTCTTGCCAGCAGCGCCTTGAGCAGTTCGCCGGTGGCGGGAGTGGATTCGCTGAGCTTGAGCATCACCCGGTTACCCGCCGCCAACGCGCCAACCAAGGGGCCGATGGCCAGGTACAGCGGGTAGTTCCAGGGCACGATCACCCCGACCACGCCCAGCGGTTGGTAGATGACTTTGGCTGACGCGGGTTGGAAGGCAATGCCTACAGCGCGGCGGGAAGGTTTCATCCAGCCCTTGAGGTGTTTGCTGGCGTAGTGAATGCCATGCAGGCTGGGCATCAGTTCAGCGAACAGGGTTTCGTCGGCGCTGCGGTGGCTGAAGTCCTGGCTGATCGCGTTGATCAGCGCCTGGCGCTCGTCGCTGAGCAGATCGCGCAGGGCCTTGAGCCATTGCTGGCGCTGGGCCGCTGGCGGCATCGGGTTGGCTGCGTAGGCACGGCGCTGGGTGTCGAACAGGTGCTGGAGTTGATCCAGCGCCTGGGTATCTTGCAGGTAGGCAACGTTGGCGGACATGGCGGCGTTCCCGATTGTTATAGGTCTGCCTGGATTTTTAGAGTCATTACTCTAAATTGTCAAATGTCATTACGCCTACATGCGGATTTATCCCTACGAGAATAGGTCGTAAGATGCCCCATCACGTGTACAGAAGCTGATCCCCTATGGCACCACGAGTAAAGACCAGCGAGCGCATTGTGCAAACCAGCCTTGAGCTTTTTAACCAGCAGGGTGAGCGCAGTGTGAGCACCAACCACATTGCCGCCCATATGGAAATTTCGCCGGGCAACCTGTACTACCACTTCCCCAACAAGCAGGCGATCATCGCCTTGCTGTTTCGCGAATACGAAGCCCTGGTGGACAGTTTCCTGCGCCCGCCCCAAGGCCGCGCCGTCACTGTCGAAGACAAACGTTTCTACCTGCAAGCCGTATTGGCCGGCATGTGGCGCTACCGTTTCCTGCACCGCGACCTCGAACACCTGCTGGAAAGCGACCCGGAATTGGCCACTGGCTATCGGCGCTTTTCCCAACGCTGCCTGGTCCAGGGCGGCGCCATTTACCAGGGGTTTGTCGACGCCGGTATTCTCAATATGGACCCGGTGCAAACCGAAGCCCTGACCCTCAATGCCTGGATTATCCTCACCTCCTGGGTGCGTTTTTTGTGCACCACCAACGAAAACTCCGCCCACTTGAGCGCCGAGGCGATCAAGCGTGGCGTGTATCAGGTGTTGGTGCTGGAGGCTGGGTTTGTCACGCCCCAGGCCAAAGAGGCAGTGGATGCATTGTTCAAAGAATTTTATGTGCCGTTGAATCAGGCATTGGAAGAAGTGAAGTAGGACCTTTCCCGAATCTGTTCATAGGAGTCCGTCATGCCGCTTGCCCAACTGATCAGCCCCCAGCAATTGGCCGAACGCCAGAAGGCCGGCGGTTTGGTGATCCTCGATTGCCGCTTTGCCTTGGAAGACCCGGATTACGGGCGCTGCAGCTATGCCGAAGGGCATATCGAAGGCGCGCAGTATGCCGATCTGGAGCGCCACCTCAGCGGGCCGGTGACCAAGGGCGTGACCGGCCGTCATCCATTGCCGGCAGCGAATGTCTTCGCCGAGCAATTGCGGGCCTGGGGCGTCAATGCCGACACCGACGTGGTGCTCTACGACGACGGCCCTGGCGCCTATGCCGCACGGGCCTGGTGGTTGCTGGCCTGGCTGGGCAAGCGTGATGGCGTGTTTATTCTGGATGGCGGCCTCAAGGCCTGGCATGCGGCGGGGTTCCCGTTGAGCCTCGACGCACCGGTGGTTGAGCCGGGCACTTTCGTCGGTACGCCGGATAATCGAATGGTGCTGGACGCCGAACACCTGCAAGAACGCCTGGGCCAACCCGGCCTGACCCTGATCGATGCCCGCGCCCAACCGCGCTTTCGCGGTGAAGTGGAGCCCATCGACCCGATTGCCGGGCACATCCCTGGCGCGCAGTGCGCGGCGTTCAACGAAAACCTCGGCAGCGACGGCCGCTTCCTGCCGGCTGAGCAGCTCAAGCAGCGCTTCGCCACCCAATTGCAGGGGCGCTCGCCAGATGAGCTGGTGGCGTATTGCGGTTCGGGGGTGACGGCGTGCCACAACCTGTTCGCCTTGAGCCTGGCGGGGTATCCGTTGGGCAAGTTGTATGCGGGGTCGTGGAGTGAGTGGATTAACGATCCGGCGCGGGGAATCGCTACCGGCGACTGAGCAGCCAGTCAGGAATGCGGCGCTCCAGGTAATAACCGGGGCGCTTCAGGGTTCCATCGACAAAGCCGACATGCCCCCCTTTGGCCAGCAGTTCAAACTCCGTGCACGCCGACAGTTCATGTGCCTCGGGCAGGCTGTGGGCGAACACAAACGGGTCATCCGCTGCCTGGATGATCAGGGTGGGTGTGCGGATATCGCCCAGGTAATAGCGGCTCGATGCACGGCGGTAATAGTCCTCTGCACTCAAGAAGCCGTGCAGTGGCGCGGTAACCCGGCCATCGAAATCCCAGAACGTGCGCATCTTCTCCAATGAGCCCAGGGCTTCCAGGGTTTTCAGCCCATCCGCCCGCCCATCCTGTAGAAAGCGGCTTTGTTTGACGCGGATATACGCCAGCATTTCACGCATGAAATGCTTCTGGTAAACCCGCGAAAAGCCCAGGCCGATACGGTCCGCACACTGGTCCAGGCGAAACGGCACCGACACCGCCGCCGCGCCTTGCAGCCCTGACGCCTCGCCGGTTTCGCCCAAATGTTTGAGCAGCACATTGCCACCCAGTGAATAACCCACGGCGTACAACGGTGCCAACGGCCGCTTGGCCCGCAGATGGGCAATCGTCGCTGCCAGGTCTTCGCTCGCGCCCGAGTGATAGCTGCGCGCCAACAGATTTGGTTCGCCCGAGCACCCGCGCCAGTTCAGCGCCGCGCTGGCCCAGCCTTGCGCGGCAAGGACTTTTTGCAGGCCGGCCACGTAGGGCGAGTTGGAGGAGCCCGTCAGCCCGTGCAACACCAGCACCAACGGCGCTTGCGCGTCGTGGGGGCCGTGCCAGTCGAGGTCGAGGAAGTCGCCGTCTTCCAGCCACAGACGTTCGCGTTGGCGTTCGATGTGGGTGGTGGGTCGCCACAGCGGGCCCCACAGCGTTTGCAGGTGGGGGTTGCCAAGGCCGAAGGCGGGGGTGAATTTTTCAGCGCAAGGGTTCATGCAAATCTCTGTGGTGAGCGGGCTTGCCCCGCGCTGGGTGGCGAAGCCGCCCTAATCCGGCCAATGCATTCTTCCAGGCAGACTGCAGGTGCCTGGTTTTAGGGCGGCTTCGCCACCCAGCGCGGGGCAAGCCCGCTCACTACGGGTCAGGCGGCGCTGCGGTGCCACAGCGCGTAATGCACTCGCCCGGACTTCTGCTCCCGGTGCAGGCGCCATGCGCCCGGTAAGCCCAGGGTGGAAGGCGCGGTCTCGCTTTCAGTGTAGATCCACGCGTCCGGTGCCAGCCATTGACGTTCTTCCAGCAGTGCGCACACGGTCGGCAGCAGGTTCTGGTTGAACGGCGGGTCGAGGAACACCACGTCGTATTCGCTGGCGGCCTGGGTTTCGAGGTAGCGCAGCGCGTCGGCGGTTTGCACCTGACCGTTGGTGCAGCGCAGGGTGCCCAGGTGTTCCTTGAGGCTGGAGACTGCGACATTGCTCGCATCCAGCGCCTGAGCCTGTGCGGCACCGCGGGACAGCGCCTCCAGGAACAGTGCGCCGCTGCCGGCGAACGGGTCCAGCACCTTGGCGCCGGCGATGTACGGCGCAAGCCAGTTGAACAGGGTTTCACGCACGCGGTCCGGCGTCGGGCGCAGGCCTACGACGTCAGGGAAGCTCAGCTTGCGGCTGCCCCATTCACCGCCAATGATGCGCAGTTGGCCCACACCGTTATGCACGTTGTGGACAGGTTTTTTCGGGCGAGATGAACTGGCCATTAATGCTCCGGAACCCCGAGCGGCTGCTCGGCGGGTTTATCAGTGGGGGGCGGTAGTGGCTTTTGCGCAATGGTCGGGCCGGCGGTCACGATGACCATCTTGTCGGCACTCAAGTGTTTGTTCATTGCAGCCTTGACCTGATCGACGGTCAGGGCCTGGGATTGTTTCATGAAATCTTCCAGATAGCTCAGCGGCAGGTTATAGAAACCCATGGCGCCCAACTGCCCGACGATATCGGCGTTGCTCGCGGTAGACAACGGGAAGCTGCCGGCCAGCTCGCGCTTGGCGTCATCCAGCTCCTTTTGCGTCGGGCCGGTCTTGAGGTAGTCGGCCACCACGTCCTCGACCAGGCGCAAGGTGCCGCCGCTCATTTCTGCGCGGGTTTGCAGATTGATCATGAACGGTCCGCGCACCTGCATCGGCGAGAAGCCGGAGTACACGCCGTAGGTCAGGCCACGTTTCTCGCGCACTTCGCTCATCAAACGGGTGCCGAAACCACCACCGCCGAGGATCTGGTTACCCAGCGACAAGGCGGCGTAGTCCGGGTCGGCGCGGTCGATGCCCAGTTGCGCGAACAGCAGGTGCGTTTGCTTGGACGGGAACTCGATACGGCTCAAACCCGGTTTGGGTTCGGTCGGCTGGGCGATTTTTGCCAGGGCCGGGCCCTTGGGCAGCGATGCGGAAACCTTGGCCGTCATGGCTTCGGCTTCGGCGCGGGTCAGGTCGCCGACCACCGCAATCACCGCGTTGCCCGCTGCGTATGCCTTGGCGTGGAAGGCCTGCAACTGTGCCAGGGTAATCTTCGGGACGCTCTCTGGCGTGCCTTCGGTGGGGTGTGCATAAGGGTGATCGCCGTACAGGCGCTTGAACAGTTCAAGGCTGGCCAACTTGGCGGGGTTTTGCTTCTGGTATTCAAAGCCAGCCAGGATCTGGTTTTTGATTCGCGCGAGGGAGTCGGCCGGGAAGGTCGGTTTGCCGATCACGTCGTCAAACAGCGCGAGCGCCGCGTCGCGTTTGTCGCTGTCGCTGAGGCTGCGCAGGGACACCAGCGCCATGTCGCGGTACGCGCCATTGCCAAAGTCCGCGCCCAGGCCTTCGAAGTCGCGGGCGATCTGGCTCACATCCTTGCCCGGCACGCCTTCGTTGAGCATGGCGTTGGTCATCAGCGCCAGGCCCGGTACGTTGCCGTCCTGGCTGCTGCCGGCGGCGAACAGGATGCGCACGTCGAACATCGGCAGTTCATGGGCTTCGACGAACAACACCTTGGCGCCTTCGGCGGTGGTCCAGGTTTGCACATCGAGCTTGCGGTTGGTCGGGGCTTTGCCGTCCAGTTCCGCCAGGGATTGCAGCTGGTTGCTCGATTGGGCTTTTTCCAAGGCCTGGCTGGCGACGGATTCGCTCGGGCGCAGGAAGTACACGGCACCGGCGGCGATCAGGGTAACGACGATCAGGCCAGGCAGGATCAGGCGGCTGCTTTTGCGATCACTCATGAGCGGTCTCCTGAGGCAGGACATGGGCGACGCTGAGACGTTCGCGGGTGAAATAGGTGCGTGCGGCTTTCTGGATATCTTCCGGCGTCACGCTTTGCAGGTCGGCAAGTTCGGTGTCCATCAATTTCCACGACAGGCCGACGGTCTCCAGGGAGCCAATGGCCGTGGCCTGGCTGGTGATGGAGTCACGCTGGTAGACCAGGCCGGCAATGACCTGGGCGCGGATGCGTTCCAGTTCTTCGGCGGTCGGCGGCTTGGCCTTCAGCTCGTCCAGCAGGCGCCACAGGCCGGCTTCCGCTTGGGCGACGGTTTTCTTTTTCTGCTGGTTGGGTGTGGCGCTCAACATGAACAGGGTGTCACCGCGGGTATAGGCGTCGTAGTTGGTGGACGCAGCAGAGACCAGCTCTTCACCGCGTTCCAACTGCTCGGAGATACGTGCGCTGTAGCCGCCGTCCAGCAAGGCGGAGATCAGGCGCAGAGCCTGTACCGAGCGTTTGTCGTCGGCGGTGGCCAGGCCGGGTACGTTGAAGCCCAGCATCACACTCGGCAGTTGGGTCTGCACATGCAGGGTCAGCTGGCGCTCGCCGGGTTCGGCCAGTTCCATCGGGATCTTGGCCGGTGGTACGTCGCGCTTGGGAATCGGGCCAAAGTAGCGCTGGGCGAGGTTCTTCACCTCGTCCGGGGTGACGTCGCCGACCACGACCAGGGTGGCGTTGTTCGGTACGTACCAGGATTGATACCAGTGCCGCAGCTCTTCGACTTTCATGCGGTCCAGGTCAGCCATCCAGCCGATGGTCGGCGTGTGGTAGCCGCTGGCGGGGAATGCCATGGCCTTGAAACGCTCGTAGGCCTTGGACATCGGGTTGTCGTCGGTGCGCAGGCGACGCTCTTCTTTGATGACCTCGATCTCGCGGCTGAACTCGTCGGCCGGCAGGCGCAGGCTGGCCATGCGGTCGGCTTCCAGCTCGAAGGCAACGCCCAGGCGGTCGCGGGCCAGCACCTGGTAGTAAGCGGTGTAGTCATCGCTGGTAAAGGCGTTCTCTTCGGCGCCCAGGTCGCGCAGGATCAGCGAGGCTTCGCCGGGGCCGACCTTGGCGCTGCCCTTGAACATCATGTGTTCCAGGGCGTGGGACAAACCGGTCTGGCCCGGGGTTTCATAGCTCGAACCGACCTTGTACCAGACCTGGGAAACCACCACCGGGGCGCGATGATCTTCGCGCACGACGACCTTGAGGCCGTTGTCCAGGGTGAATTCGTGGGTGGGTTGTGGGTCGGCAGCCAAGGCTGAAAGAGGCAGACAAACTGTGCTGAACAGCAGGCCTGCGGCGCGGCGGGCTAGAGCATTCATTCGTTTTTAAACCTGTTGGGCTGCCCGCTTGGTCTTAGCGTCGGCGGGCGAGGAGGTGCTAGGATACTGATCCGATTTAGGGACGGCCACTGCGGTAGTCATCTTGTCCCGAATCCGGTCGTAGGAATGTTGGAATAGATGGAGGGTTTCCCCGATGATCTTCCACTTTTCGCCGATTTTGTCGCTTCAGTCCTATATTGAGTCGATTTGTTGAGGCCTTTATTTACGCCTTACAAAATGTTGCGCATGAACAAGCGGGCGTTAAAGCAGTCTGTTCTGCATCGAATTTATTTACCGAGGCGCCCTGGCGCATCGCTACCTTGAGATAGCCGTCTCCATGTTTGGTTCCAACGACGACAAGAAGACCCCAGCCCCGGCTGGCGAGAAAAAAGGCCTGTTCGGATGGCTGCGCAAAAAGCCGCAGGAAACCGTTGACGAACAGCCGCAGGTTCAAGCCGAACCGATCCCCGAGCCTATAGTAGAAACCGAGCCGGTCGCCGAAACCCCGGCGCCGGTGGTATTGCCGATGGCTGAGCCGGTATTGCAGCCGGTCGCCGAGGCCGAGCCGGAACCTGAGCCGGAACCCGAGCACAAGCCATGGCTGGAACTGCCGGTGGCTGAAGAGCCCGTGGCACTGGTTGAAGATGTGCAGGCCGAGCATGTGGTTCCACCGATTCCGGTGATCGTTGAGCCGCAGCCGGTTATCGTTGAAGCACCAGCACCAGCACCCGTGGCGGTCGAGCCATTGGTTGCCGCTCCTGCGGTCATCGAGCAACCCGTTGCCCCTGTTGAAACCAGCAAAGCCGGCTTTTTCTCCCGCCTCAAGCAAGGCCTGAGCAAGACCAGCGCCAGTATCGGCGAAGGCATGGCCAGCCTGTTCCTGGGTAAAAAGGTCATCGATGACGAATTGCTGGAAGACATCGAAACCCGCCTGCTCACCGCCGACGTGGGTGTCGAAGCCACCGCCGTGATCATCCAGAGCCTCACCCAGAAGGTCGCGCGCAAGCAACTGACCGACGCCGACGCGCTGTACAAATCCCTGCAGGCCGAGCTGGCCGCCATGCTCAAGCCGGTGGAAGCGCCGCTGGTGATCACCCCGAAAAAGCCGTTTGTGATCCTGGTGGTGGGCGTCAACGGCGCCGGCAAGACCACCACCATCGGCAAGCTGGCCAAAAAGCTGCAGTCCGAAGGCAAGAAGGTGATGCTGGCGGCGGGCGATACGTTCCGTGCCGCAGCGGTTGAACAGCTGCAGGTCTGGGGCGAGCGCAACAAGATCCCGGTCATCGCCCAGCACACCGGCGCCGATTCCGCCTCGGTGATCTTCGATGCGGTGCAGGCCGCCAAAGCGCGGAACATCGATGTGCTGATCGCCGATACCGCTGGTCGCCTGCACACCAAAGACAATTTGATGGAAGAGCTGAAAAAAGTCCGTCGCGTGATCGGCAAGCTCGACGCAGACGCGCCGCACGAGGTTCTGTTGGTGCTGGATGCCGGTACCGGCCAGAACGCCATCAGCCAGGCCAAACAATTCAACCAGACGGTCCAACTGACCGGCCTGGCATTGACTAAGCTCGACGGCACGGCCAAGGGCGGCGTGATCTTCGCCCTGGCCAAACAGTTCGGGTTGCCGATTCGTTATATCGGTGTCGGTGAAGGCATTGATGACCTGCGCACCTTTGAAGCCGAACCCTTTGTACAGGCACTCTTTGCCGAGCGGGAGCGTTCATGATTCGATTCGAACAGGTCGGTAAACGCTATGCCAACGGGCATGTCGGCTTGCATGAGCTGAGCTTTCGAGTGCGTCGCGGCGAATTTCTGTTTGTCACCGGCCACTCCGGCGCCGGTAAAAGTACGTTGCTGCGCCTGCTGCTGGCCATGGAGCGCCCGACCACCGGCAAACTGCTGCTGGCCGGCCAGGACCTGGCAACCATCAGCAATGCGCAAATCCCGTTCCTGCGCCGCCAGATCGGCGTGGTGTTCCAGAATCACCAGTTGCTGTTCGATCGCACCGTGTTCAACAACGTGGCGCTGCCGTTGCAGATCCTCGGGCTGTCCAAGGCCGAGATCGTCAAGCGCGTGGATTCGGCCCTGGAGCGCGTGGCGCTGTCGGACAAGACCGATCTCTACCCTGGCGACCTCTCCACCGGTCAGCAACAGCGCGTCGGCATCGCCCGCGCCATCGTCCATCGCCCGGCCCTGCTGCTGGCGGACGAACCCACCGGTAACCTCGACCCGCGCCTGGCGGCCGAGATCATGGGGGTGTTCGAAGACATCAACCGCTTGGGCACCAGCGTGCTGATCGCCAGCCACGACCTGGCGCTGATCGCACGCATGCGCCATCGCATGCTGACCCTGCAACGCGGCCGCCTGATCGGTGATGGGGAGGCCGGCGTATGAGTGCAACACGCAGCCCAAAAGTCTCCGAGCGCGTGGCGCCGAAACCGGCCGACCCGCAACCGCAGAAGAAAAAACACGATCACGATGACGACGGTCCGGACTTCGGCACCTTGCTGCGCGCCTGGATCGAAAGCCATCGCGCCAGCCTGCTCGACAGCCTGCGCCGCCTGGGCAAACAGCCGATCGGCAGCTTTTTCACCTGCCTGGTGATGGCGGTGGCCCTGAGCCTGCCGATGGGCCTGTCGCTGCTGCTTAATAATGTGGAGCGCCTGGGCGGCTCCTGGCAGCGCGCGGCGCAGATCTCGCTGTACTTGAACATCGACGCCAGCGCTAAAGACGGCGAGTCCTTGCGCGATGACATCAAGAACCTGCCCGGCGTGGCGGATGCCGAGTACATCAGCCGCGATCAGGCGCTGGAAGAGTTCCAGCAACAATCCGGCCTGGGCGAGGCGCTCAAGGAGTTGCCGCAGAACCCGCTGCCGGGCGTGGTGCTGGTGACGCCGAATGAAGTCGACAAGCCGGCGCTGGAGGCCCTGCGACAAAAGCTCGCAGAGATGCCGAAGGTGCAGCAGGCACAACTTGATCTAGTCTGGGTAGAGCGCCTGGCGGCGATCCTCAAGCTCGGCGACCGGTTTGTGTTCGGCCTGACGGTGCTGTTGGTGTCTGCATTACTTTTGGTGATAGGTAATACCATTCGTCTTCATATTGAAAACCGTCGCACAGAGATAGAAGTGATTAAACTGGTCGGCGGCACGGACAGCTATGTGCGTCGTCCATTTCTGTACATGGGCGCGCTTTATGGCCTCGGTGCGGGGATTTTGTCCTGGGGGGTGCTGGCATTTGGCCTGGACTGGCTGAACGACGCGGTGGTCGGGCTGGCCGGACTCTACGGCAGCGATTTCGCGCTGGCCGGTGTGCCGGTAGCCGATGGTCTGAGTCTCTTGCTTGGCGCGGTATTGTTGGGGTATATCGGTGCTTGGATTGCGGTCGCTCGGCATTTACGTGAGCTGGCACCGAAGTAGTTAATGTCAGATTAATGTGGTTTCGTTTGTATTGACCGTATCAGTGGTTTAGGGAACTTGTCCTACGGTTCCCGGTCAATTTTCGCAGTGCTGAACTGCACGAGTTATGTGAGTCGGAGGTTTTTTCGTATGACCACTTCTTTGCAACCTGCTTATGCCTTGGTCCCGGGTGCGAACCTGGAAGCATATGTGCACACGGTCAACAGCATTCCATTGCTGACGCCCGAGCAGGAGCGTGAACTGGCCGAGAGTCTCTACTATGAGCAGGATTTGGGGGCGGCTCGGCAGATGGTGCTCGCCCACCTGCGTTTTGTTGTACATATCGCCCGTAGCTATAGCGGCTACGGCTTGGCCCAGGCTGACCTGATCCAGGAAGGCAACGTTGGCCTGATGAAGGCGGTAAAGCGCTTCAACCCTGAGATGGGTGTGCGCCTGGTGTCGTTCGCTGTGCACTGGATCAAGGCGGAAATCCACGAGTTCATCCTGCGCAACTGGCGCATTGTGAAAGTCGCGACCACCAAGGCCCAGCGCAAGCTGTTCTTCAACCTGCGCAGCCAGAAAAAACGCTTGGCGTGGCTGAACAACGAGGAAGTCCACCGCGTGGCCGAAAGCCTGGGCGTGGAACCGCGTGAAGTGCGCGAGATGGAAAGCCGCCTGACCGGCCATGACATGGCCTTCGACCCGGCCGCCGAAGCGGACGACGACAGCGCCTTCCAATCGCCGGCCAACTACCTGGAAGACCACCGGTACGACCCGGCGCGTCAACTGGAGGATGCGGACTGGAGTGACAACTCCAATCACAACCTGCACGAAGCGCTGGAAGTGCTGGACGACCGCAGCCGTGACATCCTCTACCAGCGCTGGTTGGCGGAAGAAAAAGCCACGCTGCACGACCTGGCACAGAAGTACAACGTGTCGGCCGAGCGGATTCGTCAGCTTGAGAAAAGCGCGATGAATAAGCTGAAGTTGTCGATCGCCGCCTAAAACGCTACGCGGTAAAAATGTGGGAGGGGGCTTGCCCCCGATAGCAGAGTGTCAGTTAACATCAAAGTGACTGGTCCACCGCTATCGGGGGCAAGCCCCCTCCCACAGTTGTTTGTGTTGTGTCAGTCGGACCAGGGGGCCTTGCGGGAGTTGTTCAGCTCAACCAAGTAACCATCGCCACCCAACTGACCCATCTGCTGCCGAATCCAAGCAGCGCGCCTTGCCACATACGCCGTCGGATGACTGGCACTCCACACCCGAGGGTTCGGCAACACCGCGGCCAAATAGCTGGCCTGCTGCCGCGATAACCCCTTGGCACTCACCCCAAAGTGATGCCGCGCGGCTGCTTCCGCGCCGAAGACGCCTTCATCCCACTCCACGCTGTTGAGGTACACCTCAAGAATCCGCTGCTTGGGCCACAACACCTCGATCAGCCCGGTAAACCAAGCCTCCAGGCCTTTGCGCAAATAACTGCGGCCGGCCCACAGGAACAGGTTTTTCGACACCTGCTGGCTCAACGTGCTGGCGCCGCGTATCGAACCACCGCGCTCGTTGTGCTGGATAGCCGCCTGGATCGCGCCGAAATCAAAGCCCCAGTGCTGCGGGAAACGCTGGTCTTCACCGGCCATCACCGCCACTTTGAGGTCATCGGAGATCTCGTCCCACGGCACCCAACTGCGCTGCAGGTCAATGGGTTCGCCGTCGAACCAGGATTCGACCTTGCGCTCCACCATCAGCGCGGTGAAGGGCGGCGGGACGACGCGAAACAGCAGCACCAACAGCACACTGGCGATGGCAAACCATTTAACGACATTGAGAAAGCGTTTGAAGAGGAGACGCAGCATAGAGATGGCTTGGCCGAACCCGTTGAGCGGGCCATTATACAGACCCTGCCCGATGAGTCTGACTGGAGTTCCTGATGCTGCGTAGCTTTCTGATGCTGGCTGCCTTTTTTGGCTTCACCGGTGTGGCCCTTGGCGCGTTCGCCGCCCATGGCCTGAAAAACCGCTTGAGCGCAGAGTACCTGGCGATCTTCCATACCGGGGTGACCTACCAACTGGTACATACCTTGGCGCTGTTCGGCGTAGCGTTGCTGGCCGCGCATATTCCTGGTCGGTTGGTCAGCTGGGCGGGCATCTCCTTTACTGTCGGCATCCTGTTGTTCTCCGGCAGCTTGTATGTGCTGACGATGACGGGCATCAGCAAGCTGGGCATCATCACGCCATTTGGCGGGTTGGCGTTCTTGCTGGGCTGGTTTTTCCTGGGGCTGGCTGCCTGGCGCTTGCAGGCGATCTGACCGAGGGACTTGGGTCATCAACCTTGATCGGGCTAGAATGCGGGCCCCTAAAAACGATGGCGGCCCGTGGCATGCGCATTCAGTTGAACGGCGAATCCTTTGAACTGCCCGACGGTGAAACCGTTGCGGCCCTGCTGACCCGCCTGGACCTCACCGGGCGTCGCGTCGCAGTGGAACTCAACCTGGATATCGTCCCGCGTAGCCTGCACGCCGAGACCGCGCTCACCGAAGGTGACCAGGTCGAAGTGGTCCACGCCATCGGCGGCGGCTGATCGCGCAGCTTCCTGAATTCTGCAGAACCTCACCCCATTTCGAGGATTTCCCATGAGCATCGTTCGTAGCGACAAGCCCTTCGTCCTGGCCGGTCGTACCTACCAGTCCCGTCTGCTGGTCGGCACCGGCAAGTACCGCGACATGGAAGAAACCCGCCTGGCCATCGAAGCCTCGGGCGCCGAGATCGTCACCTTCGCCGTGCGCCGCACCAACCTCGGCCAGATCGAAGGCGAGCCGAACCTGCTCGAAGTGCTGTCGCCGGATCGCTACACCTTCCTGCCGAACACCGCCGGTTGCTACGACGCCATCGAAGCCGTGCGCACCTGCCGCCTGGCCCGTGAACTGCTCGACGGCCACAACCTGGTGAAGCTGGAAGTGCTGGCCGACCAGAAAACCCTGTTTCCCAACGTGATCGAAACCCTCAAGGCCGCTGAAACCCTGGTCAAGGAAGGCTTCGACGTGATGGTCTACACCAGCGATGACCCGATCATCGCGCGGCAACTGGCGGAAATCGGCTGTATTGCCGTGATGCCGCTGGCCGGCCTGATCGGTTCCGGCCTGGGTATCTGCAATCCGTACAACCTGCAGATCATCCTTGAAGAAGCCAAGATCCCGGTGCTGGTGGATGCGGGCGTGGGCACGGCCTCCGACGCGACCATCGCCATGGAGCTGGGCTGCGACGCAGTGCTGATGAACTCGGCCATCGCCCATGCCCAGCAACCGATCATGATGGCCGAAGCCATGAACCACGCCATCGTCGCGGGCCGCCTGGCCTACCTCGCCGGTCGCATGCCGAAAAAACTCTACGCCAGCGCCTCTTCGCCGCTGGATGGTCTGATCAAGTAAGAGCCATTGATGACTGAATCAAACGAAACGCCGAACACCCCGGAAGCAGGCGACGAGTCCAAGCACCGCCGCATCAAGAGTTTTGTGATGCGCGCCGGTCGCATGACTGAAGGCCAGCAAAAGGGCCTGGAGCAAGGTACGCCCCTGTTCGTGTTGCCCTTGGCCGACGCGCCGGTGGACTACGACCAGGTGTTCGGCCGTTCGGCCCCGCGTTCCCTGGAAATCGGCTTCGGCATGGGCCACTCCCTGCTGGAAATGGCGGCCGCCGCGCCGGACCAGGACTTCATCGGCGTGGAGGTCCACCGCCCCGGTGTCGGCGCGCTGCTCAATGGTGTGTTGACCCAAGGGTTGACCAACCTGCGGGTCTACGACTGCGACGCGATCGAAGTGCTCAACCGCTGCATCGCCGACAATAGCCTCGACCGCCTGATGCTGTTCTTCCCTGACCCATGGCACAAAGCCCGTCACCACAAGCGCCGCATCGTCCAGGCCTCCTTCGCGGAGCTGGTACGCAGCAAGCTCAAGGTTGGCGGCATCCTGCACATGGCCACCGACTGGGAACCCTACGCGGAATACATGCTGGAAGTGATGAACGTCGCCCCCGGTTATCGCAACCTGGCGGAAGACGGCAAATGCGTGCCACGCCCGGCTGAACGCCCGATCACCAAGTTCGAACGCCGTGGCGAGCGGTTGGGGCATGGGGTGTGGGATCTGAAGTTCGAGAAGTTGGCGTAACTCACCATTAGCTTGAAATGCAATCAACTGTGGGAGGGGGCTTGCCCCCGATAGCGGAGTGTCAGTCACCACAAACAGTGACTGGTCCACCGCCATCGGGGGCAAGCCCCCTCCCACATTTGTATCGACGTTTTGCTCAGGATCAGCGGCGGTCGGCGACTACACCGATCAGTACCAGCACCACCACCAACACCGGCGCCAGGCTGTAGTTATTGAACTGGCTCAACCCCCGTACAATCCACGGCGTGGCATAGATCAACGCCGCGCCGCTGCCGATCATGCACACCAACGCCATCAACGGGACGCGCAATGCGCCTGCGATGCTGCCCAAGCGCGCTTCCACCCAGCCTTTGATATCGGCGCCAAACAGCACCAGCAGGCAGCCGACGAGGGCCAGGGAGATTTCCGACAGGTTGCTACGGCTCCAACGGGATACGGTGGCGAGCAGGTCGAGTACCAAATCCATTCGATTTCCTTAGAGCGTCAGCTCAAAAACTTCTGCAACAGGTCATTGAGAAAGAGTTGCCCGCGGTCGGTCGCCGCCAGGCGTGACGGTTCGACCTGCATTAAGCCACTTTGTTCTGCCTCGCGGCGGCCTTCATCCAGGCTCGACAACGCCAGCCCGGTGCGCTCAGCGTAGAGCTTCGCTTCGACGCCTTCGGTCAGGCGCAAGGCGTTCATCAAAAATTCGAACGGCAGTTCTTCGTTAGTCAGTTCTTTCGCGCCGGCCTGGAAGCTTTTGGCCGGGTTGAGGTAGTCCTTCGGTGCTCGGGTCTTCCAGGTACGTACAATGCGTCCGTCGGGGTGGCTGAGTTTGCCGTGGGCACCGGCGCCGATGCCAATGAAGTCACCGAAGCTCCAGTAGTTGAGGTTATGCCGCGCCGGGCGGCCCGGTTGGGCATAAGCCGACACTTCATATTGCGCATAACCGTGTTCGGCGAGCAGTGCCTGGCCGGCTTCCTGGATATCCCACAAGGTGTCGTCCTCCGGCAGCGCGGGCGGCTGGTTCCAGAACACGGTGTTGGGTTCCAGGGTCAGCTGGTACCAGGACAAGTGCGTCGGCTTCAGCGCGATGGCCTGGCGCAGGTCGCTCAAAGCGTCTTCCAGGGACTGATCGGGCAAACCGTGCATCAAGTCCAGGTTGAAGTTATCGAACCCGGCCTGGCGCGCCATACCGGCAGCGCGCACGGCTTCATCGCCGTTGTGAATACGGCCCAGAGCCTCAAGCTTTTGCTGCTGGAAGCTCTGGATACCGATGGACAGGCGATTGATCCCCAGCTTGCGGTACGCCACGAACTTTTCCTGCTCGAACGTCCCGGGGTTGGCTTCCAGGGTGATCTCGATATCACTGGCGAACGGGATGCGCGCTTCCACACCCTTGAGCAAACGGCCCAGCGCTGCGGCGCTGAACAGGCTCGGCGTACCGCCACCAAAAAAGATCGAGCTCAGTTCGCGACCGTAAACCGCGTGCAGGTCCTGATCGAGGTCGGCCAACAGGGCGTCCACGTACTCTTCTTCCGGCAGCACTTTACTGGCGGTGTGGGAGTTGAAGTCGCAATAGGGGCATTTGCGCACGCACCACGGGATATGGATATACAGCGCCAGAGGCGGCAGCACAGGCAAGGCCGCCCGAAGTGTTTGCGCGCCACCGTGGATCAGTGGCTGCGCAGAGGTGTTCTGGGTCATTTCAGGCTCAGGCGTTGGCGCAGCAAATCCATTGCGCGAGCACGGTGGCTGATCTGATTCTTATCGGCCGGGCTCAGTTCGGCGCTGGAAACGTTACGTTCCGGCACCCAGAACAGCGGGTCATAGCCAAAACCGTGCTCACCACTGGCCGCGTGCAGGATGCGCCCGTGCCACAGGCCTTCGCACAAGATCGGCAGCGGGTCATCGGCATGCCGCACCAAGGCCAGCACGCAGACGAACTGTGCGCCGCGCTCGGCGTCGGGCACGCCCTTGAGCGCATCCAGCAGCTTGGCGTTGTTGGCGGCGTCGCCCTTGCCATCGGCGTAGCGTGCCGAGTAGATGCCCGGCGCACCGCCGAGGAAGTCCACCGCCAGGCCCGAGTCGTCCGCCAGCGCAGGCAGGCCGGAGATACGCGCAGCATTACGCGCCTTGAGGATGGCGTTCTCGACGAACGACAGGCCGGTCTCTTCCGGCTCCACCTGGCTGAACTCGCCGATCGAGCGCAACTGCACGGAGTCGCCGAGCATGGCTTGCAGTTCTTTAAGCTTGCCGGCGTTATGGCTGGCCAGTACGAGTTGGGTAAGGTTCATCATTCCGCCGGAAACAGTTCCTGGTTGAATTGGAAGCTATGGGCTTTGCCGCCGGTTTCAACGTTGATGGTAAAGGTCTTGTATTCGCGCTGGGTCACGGCGTAGGGCGCGAGATAATTGATGCCACCTTTTTCGTTGATTTGCTTGAAGGTGAGGATCTCGCTTTTGCCACCCAAATCCTTGATGGTGCCCGTCACTTGCGCGGCCACCGGGGTCACGCCCTTGATCACGGTCACGTTGATCAAGCCCTTCTCCTTGCTGCGCACCACGCCGACTTTCTGGGCGGTTTCCGGTTGCAGGAAGCTGGAGGTGAACGTGTTGTAGTGAACGGTGATATCGCCGAAGTCTTTCTTGCGATTAGCGTCGATAGCGTCCGCGGCCATGGCGCTGGCACCCAGGCATGCGGTCAATAGAAAAACAGCCAAACGACTCATGATCGTCCCTCTTGAAAATGATTAGACGGCAATCTTGTGGTCCGTCAGGCCAGGACTGCTGACCCGATAAATACCGATTTCGCCCAACAGATTGGGCCATCGCTTACTCGCCCAGCCGTGGCGATGCTGTTGATCGACGGCAAGGCGGTTGATCACCTTGGCTTCACGCTCGCCACACAGGGCTTCGAAATCTTCGAAGGTGCAAAAGTGGATGTTCGGCGTGTTGTACCAGGTGTACGGCAGGAAGTCCGACACCGGCATGCGGCCCTTGGTGGCCAGGTACCAGCGGCAGCGCCAATGCCCGAAGTTGGGGAAGGTGATGATGCACTGGCGACCTACGCGCAGCATCTCGTCGAGGATGCGGTCCGGGTAGTGCACCGCCTGCAGGGCCTGGGTCATCACCACGATATCGAAGCTGTTGCTGGCAAAGTTGCCCAGGCCCTTGTCCAGGTCCTGCTCGATCACGTTGATGCCCTTGGCCACGCACTGGGCGATGTTGTCCGGGTCGTTTTCCAGGCCGTAGCCGGTGACTTGCTTGTGGTCGCGCAGCCAGCTCAGCAGTTCGCCATCGCCGCACCCAAGGTCGAGCACGCGACTGCCGGCGGGGATCCAGTCTTGGATGATGTCCAGGTCGGCTCTCATGGCGTTCTCACAAAGTTATGCGGTTCATGTAATTGCTGAAGGCCTGCAAGTAGCGTGGGATCGGGATCAGGAAGGCGTCGTGGCCTTGTGGTGCATCGATCTCCAGGTAGCAGACGTCCTTGCGCGCAGCCATCAGAGCATCCACCAGCTCGCGGGAGCGCGCCGGCGAGAAGCGCCAGTCGGTGGTGAATGACATCACGCAGAACTTGGCCGTGGCGCCTTCGAAGGTTTTCGCCAGGTCGTCATCAAAGTTGGCGGCTGGGTCGAAGTAGTCCAACGCCTTGGTCATCAGCAAATAGGTGTTGGCGTCGAAACGCCCCGAGAACTCCTCCCCCTGATAACGCAGGTAGCTTTCCACCTGGAACTCGACGCTGTGGAAGTCGTAGTTGAGCTTCTCGCTCTTGAGGCCACGGCCGAATTTCTCGCCCATGGAGTCATCGGACAGGTAAGTGATGTGCCCGACCATCCGCGCCAGCATCAGGCCGCGCTTGGGGATCACACCGGCTTCCTGGAACGAACCACCGTGGAACTCAGGGTCGGTCAGGATCGCCTGGCGCGCCACTTCGTTGAAGGCGATGTTCTGCGCCGACAATTTAGGGGCCGAGGCGATGGCCAGGCAATGGCGCACGCGATCCGGGTAAGTGATGGTCCATTGCAGCGCTTGCATGCCGCCCAGGCTGCCGCCGATCACGGCGGCCCATTGGTCGATGCCCAGCAGGTCGGCCAGGCGCGCCTGGCTGTGCACCCAGTCTTCCACGGTGAGCACCGGGAAGTCCGCGCCGAACGGCTTGCCGTTCTCAGGGTTGACGCTGCTCGGGCCGGTGGAACCGTTGCAGCCGCCGAGGTTGTTCAGGCTGACCACAAAGAACTTGTTCGTGTCGATGGGTTTGCCGGGGCCGATGCAACTGTCCCACCAGCCGGGTTTGCGCTCGTCGACCGAGTGGAAGCCGGCAGCGTGGTGATGGCCGGACAAGGCGTGGCAGATCAGCACGGCGTTGCTCGCCGTGGCATTCAGTTGGCCGTAGGTTTCATAGATCAGGTCGTAGGCAGGCAGCGAACGGCCGCAGGCCAGGGCCAGCGGTTCGCTGAAGTGCGCCATTTGGGGCACGACCAGTCCAACAGAATCGGGGGGAAAGGCAGTTGGCATCGACCCTGCTCTCGTTTAAATGAGGCGTAAGTCTAAAGAGCGCGAACCCCAGCGGCAAGCAAAGGCCTGCGCGGATTGAATTCAGTGTGCAGTTCGAAAATGTGGGAGCAGGCTTGCTCCCACATTTGATCCGCGTTAGATCAGCAAACGCAGAATGTCCGGCATCATGGTCATCGCTGCCAGGTTGTTGATCACCAGCATATCCAGCAACTTGAGCACCATGAATGCCAGGATCGGCGAGATATCCAGGCCGCCCAGGTTCGGCAGCAGCTTGCGGAACGGCGCCAGGGCCGGTTCGCAGATCTGGTTCACCAGTTCGGCGCCAGGGTTGTGGCTACCCGGCGCGACCCAGGACAGGATCACGCTGATGATCAAGGCGAAGAAAAAGATCTTCAGGAACAGCGCGGTCACGCCGATGATCGCCCAGATCAGCAACTGTACGAAATTGCCGGTGGTGCCGTAGGTCAGCAGCAGGGTCAGCGCCATCAAGGCCAACTGCACCAGGATCGCCAGCACCAGCGACGACATGTCCAGGCCGAACAGGCTCGGGATGATCCGACGCAACGGCTTGAGCAGCGGCTGGGTGGCCTTGACGATGAACTGGCAGAGCGGGTTGTAGAAGTTCGCGCGTACCAGTTGCAGCACGAAGCGCATCAGTACAATCAGCAGGTACAAGCTGCCGAGGGTTTGCAGCACGTAGACGGCTGCGGTGTTCAAACCAATCATGTTGGCTCCTTATTTGCCCAGTTGTTCGGCGAGTTCCGCCGAGCGGTGCGCAGCGGCACTCAATGCTTTTTCCACCAGGGCTTCAAAGCCCCCGGCCTGGAACGACTCGATGGCCGCCTGTGTGGTGCCGCCGGGGGAGGTCACGCGACGGCGCAACTCGGCCGCGTCCACATCGCTGGCAACCGCCATATGCGCGGCACCCAAGGCGGTCTGCTCGGCCAGTTGCTCGGCAACGTCCTTGGACAGTCCCAGCTTCACCCCGGCGGCGGTCATGGCTTCGATCAACAGGAAAAAATACGCCGGGCCGCTGCCGGACACGGCGGTGACCGCGTCCAGCTGCTGCTCGTGTTCCAACCACAGGGCGGTGCCCACGGCGGACAGCAGCGCTTGCGCCTGGTTGCGTTGTTCGGCGCTCACTTCGGCGGTGGCGTACAAGCCGCTCACGCCTTGGCTGACCAGCGCTGGGGTGTTGGGCATGCAGCGTACGATCGGCTGGGCGCCCAGCCAGTTATTCATGCTGGCGCAGGTAATGCCGGCGGCGATGGACACCACCAGTTGCTGCGGTTGCAGGCTCGGGCGCAGGCTTTCGCACACGGCCTTCATGGCCTGCGGCTTCACCGCCAGCACGATCACATCGACGCCACGGATGGCCTCGGCGTTGTCGGCAAAGGTTTCAATACCGTGCTCGGCGCTGACGCGGGCACGGGTGTCGGCGCCGGGGTCGCTGGCGCGGATCTGCGCGGCGCCCAGGCCCTTGGCCCGCAGGCCACCGATCAGGCTGGCCGCCATGTTACCGGCGCCGATAAAGGCAATACGCGTGTTGCTCATGACAGGTCCTTACTCAGATGGAAGTCAGCCATTTCATGGCTGGCCGTAGTCGCGGGCGCCAAACAGGGCGGTACCGATCCGCACCCAGGTGGCGCCTTGGGCGATGGCCGACTCAAGGTCGTGGCTCATGCCCATGGAAAGTGTGTCGAGCGGCAGGTTCAGGCTGTTTTGCAGGTCGCGTACAGCGGCAAACGCTGCATCTTGCGCGGCGCGATCTTCAGTCGGCTCAGGAATCGCCATCAGGCCACGCAACTTCAGGCGCGGCAGGGCGCTGATCGCATTGGCCAGGGCCGGTAGGTCGGCGGGCGTACAGCCGGACTTGCTGGCTTCGCCACTGACGTTGACCTGGATGCAGATGTTCAGCGGTGGCAGGTCGGCCGGGCGTTGTTCGGACAGGCGTTGTGCAATTTTGAGGCGGTCCACGGAATGCACCCAAGCGAAGTTCTCGGCGATAGCGCGCGTCTTGTTCGATTGAATGGGGCCGATGAAGTGCCAACTCAAGGGCAGGTCGGTTAATTCGGCCTGTTTGCCCAAGGCTTCCTGCAGATAGTTTTCGCCAAAGTCGCGCATTCCGGCGGCATAGGCTTCGCGCACGGCTGGCGCGGGTTTGGTCTTGCTCACGGCCAGCAGGTGGATGCTGCTTGCGTCACGTTGCACGGCGTCGGCTGCGGCGCGGATGCGCTGGCTAACCTGGCCGATGTTGTCTGCTATCGTCGACATTCAAGATGCGCCCGTGGATATGGAGTCCGCGGCATTCTACTGGAAATGGAAAGCCCTATGGATATCACTGAATTGCTGGCGGCCAGCGTAAGCCGTGGCGCCTCCGACCTGCATCTGTCGGCCGGCCTGGCGCCGATGTTGCGGGTGGATGGCGAGGTGTGGCCGTTGGATTGGCCGGTGCTCTCACCCCGGCAAGTGGCGGACTTATTGAGCCCGTTGCTCAATCAGCACCAGCAAAAGGATTTCGAAACATCTCTTGAAACGGATTTTGCGTTCGAACTGCCTGGCGTGGCGCGCTTCAGGGCCAATGTGTTCACGCAGGACCGTGGCATGGGGGCGGTGTTTCGCACGATTCCCAGCGAGGTGCAAAGCCTGGAAAGCCTTGGCCTTGGCGAAGTGTTCCGGCGTATCGCCCAGTTGCCACGCGGCTTGGTGCTGGTGACCGGCCCGACCGGCTCGGGCAAGTCCACCACCCTGGCGGCGATGATCGATTTTCTCAATCAGCATCGGCGCCAGCACATCCTCACTCTCGAAGACCCTATCGAGTTTATCCACACGCCCAAGACCGCCCTGATCAACCAGCGTCAGGTGCACCGTGACACTCATAGTTTTTCCACCGCCCTGCGCTCGGCGCTGCGTGAAGACCCGGACGTGATCCTGGTAGGCGAATTGCGCGACTTGGAAACCATTCGCCTGGCGCTGACAGCGGCTGAGACCGGGCACCTGGTATTTGGCACCCTGCACACCACGTCTGCGGCAAAGACCGTAGACCGGCTGGTGGATGTGTTCCCGGCGGGGGAAAAGGCCATGGTCCGCTCGATGCTGTCGGAGTCGTTGCAGGCGGTGGTGTCCCAGGTCCTGGTGAAGAAGGTCGGCGGCGGGCGCGTGGCGGCCCATGAAATCATGCTGGGCACGCCGGCCATTCGCAATCTGATCCGCGAGGACAAGGTGGCGCAGATGGTCTCAGCGATCCAGACCGGTGGGGCGTTGGGGATGAAGACGTTGGATATGAGCTTGAAGGCGCTGGTCGGGGAGGGGGTGATCAGTCGTGAAGACGCACGGGAGAAGGCGAGGGTGCCTGGGGAGATATGAAGATCCAAATGTGGGAGGGGGCTTGCTCCCGATTACAGTGGGTCAGCTACAAATAAGCTGACTGATCCACCGCTATCGGGGGCAAGCCCCCTCCCACATTGTTTACCGCATTTCAGCCTGGAATCACCGCTGGACCACCCGCAGATTGTTCTGCTCTTTCGGCAGCACCCGCTTGGCAATCACGTAGTTCTTGTCCCAGAACGGCTTCTTCAGCGTGTCGATGCTGACCGCCTTGCCACGGCGCGGTGCGTGGATGAAACGGTCGTTGCCCAGATAGATGGCAACGTGGTTCACCTGGCGGCTCTTCAGTTTGAAGAACAGCAGGTCACCCGGTTTCAGGTCCTTGCGGTCAACCTTCTGCCCGTGGCCGGCGGCCATGGCGTTGGAGGTGCGCGGCAAATCCACCGCCGCTACGTCGTTAAACGCATATTTCACCAAACCACTGCAGTCGAACCCTTTACTTGGGCTGCTGCCGCCCCAACGATAAGGAGTACCGAGCACGTTCACGGCGCGGCTGAGGACGGTGCTGCTCTGTTTGGTGTTGACTGCCATCAGGGCCGGGTTTGCTTTACCGTGGGCCTTGCTCAGTTGAGTCGGGCGGTTGACGGTCGGCTTTACCGATTTGGCCGTGCTTGGTGTGCTGTGAACTTTAGGGGTGAAACCGTTAACGTTAGGAAGTCGTTGCTCACGATTGGTGGCGTGGGCGGCCAGTGGCATTAATAGGCAAATGGTTAGCCATGTCTTGAAAAATGGTCGCATTAGGCGTGGCTCTTATGGGTTTGCGCGCAACTTTATAACAGCTTTTTGTGTCGTTCTCAGGCCGTTTGTCGACTGAGCCTTGACGTCAAAATCAGGAAAAACGCGACGATTCGCCGCAATTGTCCTACACAAGTCAGGTGGCATAAGGCTTTCAGGGCAGGGAAGATACCATTTGCCGTACGTCGGGCGCCTGTAAAAAAGTCACAAAGAAAGTGAAAAAATTTATCTATCGAGGCAAAAGAGGTACGCGATGAACACCTATCAGCAGATTGGTTCGCAGCAAGACACCCACAGCAAGGTGATCGGTTACCTGCTGTGGATTTTTGGTTTTACTGGGGCGCACCGCTTCTATTACGGCAAGCCGGTGACCGGCACGATCTGGTTTTTCACCTTTGGCTTGCTGGGTATCGGCTGGCTGATCGACCTGTTCCTGATCCCGGCCATGGACCGTGAAGCGGACCTGCGTTTTACCGCCGGGCCGATCGAATACAACGTGGCCTGGGTGCTGTTGGCGTTTCTCGGGGTGTTTGGCGTGCACCGCATGTACCAAGGCAAATGGATCACCGGCCTGATCTACCTGCTGACCGGCGGTTTGTTCCTGGTAGGGGTGTTGTATGACTTCTGGACGTTG
Source organism: Pseudomonas petroselini (assembly GCF_045037875.1). NCBI lineage: Bacteria > Pseudomonadati > Pseudomonadota > Gammaproteobacteria > Pseudomonadales > Pseudomonadaceae > Pseudomonas > Pseudomonas petroselini. Next base: position 241,650 of record NZ_CP173614.1, on the reverse strand, counting down.
AATACACAGATATCGATCCGCAATGCCGAGCGCAACAGCGGCCGCTGATCTTTTACTTCTGGTGGAGATCAACCTGTGGGAGGGGGCTTGCCCCCGATAGCGGTGGATCAGTCAGCTTATCTGTAGCTGACCCACTGCAATCGGGGGCAAGCCCCCTCCCACATTGATCATGCCCACATTAGATCTGCGATTTTTCAGGCTTGGTAGGTGATACGTCCGTCAACCAGGGTGTAGCGCACCGTCGCCGGCAGGCTATGGCCGATGAACGGGCAGTTTTCACCTTTGGACAGCCAGCGCTCCCCGGCAACCGTGGAGCGGGCCGGGTCAAACAGCACCAGGTCCGCCGCCGAACCCACCGCCAACTTGCCCGCCGGCAGGCGCAATGCCTCAGCCGGGCCGGCGCTGAGGCGTGCCAGCAGTGTCGGCAAGTCCAGCAATCCGTCCTCCACCAGTGTCATCGCCAGCGGCAGCAACAGTTCGACACTGCTGATGCCCGGCTCTGTCGCGCCAAACGGTGCCAGCTTGGCATCCCGCTCATGGGGCTGGTGATGGCTGGAAATCGCCGAGACCACACCGGACTTGACCGCCGCACGCAAACCTTCGCGGTCGGCCAGGGTGCGCAGCGGCGGTTGCACGTGGTAAAGGCTGGAGAAGTCGATCAGCGCCTCATCCGTCAGGATCAACTGATACAGCGCCACATCCGCCGTGACCGGCAGTCCACGAGCCTGTGCCTGGGCGATAAGGGCGACGCCTCGGGCGCTGGTCAACTGGCTGAAGTGCGCACGCACACCGCTTTGTTCCACCAGCAGCAGGTCACGGGCCAGGGCCACGGTTTCGGCGGTTTCCGGAATGCCCGGCAGGCCGAGGAAGCTGGCCACGGCGCCTTCATGGGCCAGGCCGCCTTCAGCCAAGTCGCGGTCCTGGGAGTGGAAGATCACCGTCAGGTCGAAGGTGGCTGCGTATTCCAGGGCGCGTAACAGCGTCCGGGTGCTGCGAAAGCTTTCCAGGCCGTTGCCGAAGGCCACGCAACCGGCGTCACGCAGGGCGATCAGCTCGGCGAGTTGTTCGCCTTCCAGGCCTTTGCTCAGGGCGCCGATAGGGAACACTTTGCAATTGCCGGCCTCACGGGCGCGGTCGAGGATCAGTTCGGTAACCGCCGAGGTGTCCAGCACCGGCTTGGTGTGCGGCGGGCAGCACAGGCTGGTCACGCCACCGGCTGCAGCGGCGCGGGTTTCGCTGATGATGTTGCCCTTGCGGCTGTAGCCTGGCTCGCGCAGGGCGACGTTCAGGTCGACCAGGCCAGGCGCGGCCACCAGGCCTTTGGCGTCGAGGGTCTCGCTGGCGCTGAAGCCTGCGGGCGCGGCGCCGATGGCGATGATCTTGCCGGCTTCCAGATGAAGGTCGGTGACGTGATCCAGGCCACTGGCCGGATCGATGACGCGGGCGCCGAGGATGCTGAGCTTCACTGGGCGTTCTCCTGCTCGAATTGACGTTGCGCGGTTTGCCCGCTCATGGCCATGGACAACACCGCCATGCGCACGGCGATGCCGTAGGTCACCTGGTTGAGGATCACCGACTGGTTACCGTCGGCCACCGCCGACTCAATCTCCACGCCACGGTTGATCGGGCCAGGGTGCATCACGATGGCATCCGGCTTGGCGCCGGCCAGGCGTGCAGTAGTCAGGCCGAACAGGCGGTAGAACTCGCCTTCGCTCGGCAGCAGGCCTCCGGACATCCGTTCGCGTTGCAGGCGCAGCATGATCACCACATCCACATCCTTGAGGCCTTCGGCCATGTCGGTGTAGACCTTCACGCCGTACTGCTCGATACCGATCGGCAGCAGGGTTTTCGGCGCGATCACGCGGATGTCCGGGCAACCCAGGGTTTTCAGGGCCAGCATGTTCGAGCGCGCCACCCGCGAGTGCAGGATGTCGCCGACGATGGCTACCGAGAGGTTTTCAAAGCTGCCCTTGTGCCGACGGATAGTGAGCATGTCGAGCATGCCCTGGGTCGGGTGGGCGTGACGGCCGTCGCCGCCGTTGATGATCGCTACCTGCGGGCACACGTGCTCGGCGATGAAGTGCGCGGCGCCGGAGTCACCGTGGCGTACCACGAACATGTCGGCGGCCATGGCTTCCAGGTTGCGCAGGGTGTCGAGCAGGGTTTCGCCCTTGCTCGCCGACGAGGTGGACACGTTCAGCGTGATCACGTCGGCCGACAGTCGCTGGGCCGCCAGCTCAAAGGTGGTGCGGGTGCGGGTGGAGTTCTCGAAGAACACGTTGCAGATGGTCTTGCCGCGCAACAGCGGGACCTTCTTCACCGCGCGGCCACCGACTTCGAGGAATGAGTCGGCGGTGTCGAGGATTTCAGTCAGCAGTTCGCGGGGCAAACCGTCGAGGGACAAGAAGTGTTGCAACTGACCCTGAGCATTGAGCTGCAGCGGGCGCTTGGCATCTAGAGGCGTCATCGCGGGGACTCTTTACAAGGCGGTTTAAAGGGCGAGGTCTTGCAGTTCGAGTTCGAGCGGCGTGGGACCGGACAATTTTACCCGTTGGTGGGCTTGCAGCGACAGGGTGGCGCCGACCACATCCGGGCTGATCGGCAACTCACCGGCGTCCAGGTCCAGCAGGCACACCAGCGTCACGCTCGCCGGGCGACCATAGTCGAACAATTCGTTCATGGCGGCGCGGATGGTGCGACCGCTCATCAGCACGTCGTCGATCAGCACCAAGTGCTGGCCTTCGATTTCGAAAGGCAGCGCCGACGGACGCACTTGCGGGTGCAGGCCGTTCTGGCTGAAGTCGTCGCGGTAGAAGGACACATCCAGGGTGCCGAGGGGCGAGTCACTGCCCAGCGCTTCCAGCAACGCCTGGGCCACCCACACACCACCGGTGCGAATGCCAATGAAACGTGGCTCGCTGATGGCACGGTGTTGCAGATGGGCCGTGAGGTTTTTGGCCATTTGGCTGATCAGTTCGGCGGGGTTCGGCAAGCTCATGCAGGCTCCTTCAGGACCTTGGCGCAGGCAAGGTCCGGGCTCAAACGTAAAAAGACGCGGCAAGCCGCGTCAGTCAGGATTCAAATAAAGCGGTGTTTTCGTCCAGCCAACCCTGCAACAGCAGCGCGGCGGCGATGGCGTCCACGGGGTTGTCGCGGTAGCTGCCCTTCTGGCCGCCACGGTCACGGCGCTCACCCTTGGCTTCGAAGGTGGTCAGGCGTTCGTCGTGGGTATAGAAGGGGATGTTGTAGCGGCCATTGAGGCGTCGGGCGAATTTTTCCGCGCGCAGGCACATGTCGCTGGGCGTGCCATCCATGTTCAAGGGCAGGCCAACCACCACGGCGTCGGGCTTCCACTCTTTAATGAGGGCCTCGACCTGGTTCCAGTCCGGTATGCCGTTCTGGGCTTTCAAGGTGCACAGTTCGCGAGCCTGGCCGGTGATGACCTGGCCGACGGCTACGCCGATCTGCTTGGTGCCGTAGTCAAAACCGAGGATTAAGCGCAAAGCCATCAGGCGTGCCCCGCCTGGCTGGTCAGCAGGTTGAGGTTGACGCGCAGTTTGGCCGCGGCTGCCTCCAGGCGCAGTTCGCTGGGGGTGTTGAACAGGATTTCGGCGTCGAAGGGGCAGGTCAGCCACGCGTTGCTGACCAGCTCGGCTTCCAGTTGGCCGGCTTCCCAACCCGCGTAGCCGAGGGTGATCACGCTTTGCTCAGGGCCCACGCCGTCCGCGATGGCGAATAGCACGTCCTGTGAAGTGGACAGCGACACGCCTTCCAAGTCGACCGTGGCCTGGAACTTCGGCCCGGTGGGGTGTAGCACAAAGCCGCGATCGGTCTGCACCGGTCCGCCGATGTAGATCGGCACGCCCTGGCAGCGGGCTGGAGGGTCGACCTCGGGGCGCAGTTGCTCAAGGATATCCGCCAGGTTCAGCTCTTGCGGGCGGTTGATGACCAACCCCATGGCACCTTTGGCGGTGTGCTCGACGATGTAGGTCAAGGTCTGCGCAAAGTTCGGGTCGGCCATATGGGGCATGGCGATCAGGAATTGGTGCTTGAGGTAGGTCGGGCTGACATTTTTCATGTCCGCTAGTGTGGCGGTGGAGGGGCGAACTGACAAGCTGGGGTGGACCATAATTGTGGCAAACAGGGTTGTTGGGGTGAGCGGGCTTGCCCCGCGCTGGACTGCGAAGCCGCCCCAAAACCGGATGTTTCATTTTAGCTGGAGAACTTCAGTGCCTGGATTGGGGGGGCTTCGCCCCCCAGCGCGGGGCAAGCCCGCTCACCACAACAATCCTGCTTACCACAAAGGGCGTATTCAGTTGCTGGACAGGCGGTCGCCCTTGGCGAACTTCCAGGTGCGGATGATTTCAAGGCGGTCGACGTCGTTCAAGTCGCCGCTGAACGGGGCAAAGGGCGCGGCCAGGCGCACGATGCGCTGGGCGGCCTGGTCCAGCAGCGGCTGGCCTGACGATTCCAGCACCTGGACTTCATATAACGTGCCGTCGCGGTTGATCGACACCAGTAAGCGCAAATTGCCATAAATCTGCTGGCGCCGCGCTTCATCCGGGTAGTTGAGGTTACCGATACGCTCGACCTTCTTGCGCCACTCGTCCTTATACCAGGCGCCTTTGTCGCGCATGGTCGAGGCGGCGTTCAGCCGGTAGATGCGCGGGCGCTTGGCGTACAGCTGCTGTTCGTTGGCCAGCTCGGCTTCCAGGCTGGAAATCTCGTCGGAGAGTGTCGAACTGTCGAACGTCGGCGCGGGCTTCACGGGCTCGGGCGTCGGTTCGGTCTTGGTTTTTTCGCGCTGGGTCGGGGCTTTTTGCGGTTTGGGCGCGACGGTGGTCACCGCAGCCTTGGGCGCGGCCTGCTTCACCTCGGGCTTGGGCGCCGGCGGCGGGGTGACTTTATTCACCTTGTTGTCCTGGAACGGCGCCACTTCAGTGGTCTTGGGCACGGCCTTCTTGTCGAGGGTACCGCTGCCCTGCTGGTTGTCCTGGGCGAGAAAGTCAGCCTTCTCGGGCTTCTTTTCGCTCTTGAACGTGGCGAGGGTGATTTCCAGGGTTTTGCTGATCTGCTTGGGTTCGACCATTGTGAACCCAACGCCGAGGATCAAGGCCAGGTGAATAAGCGCAGCGAGGAACAGGGTAAATCCGAGCCGATCAGCCGGGCGCACGCCGCTATGGGAGAGTTCGGGGGGCAGTTCGGACGGGAGCGTCATGACAAAAAAACCAACATCGCGCGTTTCACAGGTGGCGCATGATAACGCAATGTTGGTGTGTGTCCGGCTGTTCTATGTCACTTGGCTTGTAGCTTGCGCTCAATGGCAGCCATCAACATTTCGCCGATGTTCGTGCCAAATGCGTTGTCGATCTCGCGAATGCACGTGGGGCTGGTGACGTTGATTTCAGTCAGGTTCTCGCCGATCACGTCCAGGCCGACAAACAGCAAGCCCTTTTCACGCAGGGTCGGGCCAACCTGGGCTGCAATCCAACGGTCCTTGTCCGACAGAGGGCGTGCTTCACCACGACCGCCGGCCGCCAGGTTACCGCGGGTCTCGCCAGCCGCCGGGATGCGCGCCAGGCAGTAATCCACCGGCTCGCCGTCGATCATCAGGATGCGCTTGTCGCCGTCCTTGATCGCCGGCAGGTAGGCCTGGCCCATGATTTGCTGGGTGCCCAGGGCGGTCAGGGTCTCCAGGATCACCGACAGGTTCGGGTCGCCCGCGCGGTGACGGAAGATCGAGGTACCACCCATGCCGTCCAGCGGCTTGAGGATCACATCGCTGTGCTTGGCAGCGAATTCACGCAGCACGTCGGCGCGGCGGCTGACCACGGTGGGCGGGGTGCACTGCGGGAAGAGGGTGGCGAACAGCTTTTCATTGCAGTCGCGCAGGCTCTGCGGCTTGTTCACGATCAGCACGCCGGCGCGCTCGGCCTGCTCCAGCAGGTAGGTGGAATAGACGAATTCCATGTCGAACGGCGGGTCCTTGCGCATCAGGATCACATCCAGATCGCTCAGCGGGCTATCGATTTCGTCCGACAGCTCGAACCACTTCTCAGGGTTGGCAAACACCTGCAGCGGACGCATGCGTGCGCGGGCCTCGCCGTCACCCTGGTAAAGATCGCGCTGCTCCATATAGAACAACGTCCAGCCGCGGGCCTGGGCGGCCAGGAGCATGGCCAGCGAGCTGTCCTTTTTATAGGAGATGCTGGCGATAGGGTCCATGACAATGCCGACGCGAACGCTCATGGGGGATTTCCTCTAGCAAATTAGGGCGCATAAAAGTGGCGTCAGAGTGGCGCTGTGGCTGTTGTGGGTCAAGGAAAAACCACCTGGCCGGTTGCTCGATAGATTGCGCCCGGAGACTGTGCTAAAAAGACTGCCACGGCGCAGCAGCCCTTGAATTCCAAGGCTTGCGGCGCTCATCCTGTGCAACATCAGGCAGTACACACCGAAAACCGATTCGCTGTGGCGATGGCAGAGCAGATATGGAACAGCATTCCAACGCCTTGAGAGTGATGGTGATCGACGACTCAAAGACGATCCGCCGTACCGCTGAAACCTTGTTGAAGAACGTGGGGTGCGATGTCATCACGGCCATCGACGGTTTCGATGCCCTGGCCCGGATTGTCGATCATCACCCGCACATCATCTTTGTCGACATCATGATGCCGCGCCTGGATGGCTATCAGACCTGCGCCCTGGTGAAGAACAACCCGGCGTTCAAGTCGATCCCGGTGATCATGCTGTCCTCCAAGGACGGCCTGTTCGACAAGGCCAAAGGGCGTATCGTCGGCGTCGATCAGTTTTTGACCAAGCCTTTCAGCAAGGAAGAACTGCTGAGTGCGATCAAGGCCTACGTGCCCGGCTTCGCCGCAGTAGAACAAGCACACTGACGTCGCCTCACGAGGGTCGGCGCGAACTTATGTAGCGGGGAAAACCATGGCACGTGTTCTGATCGTCGACGATTCGCCGACCGAAATGTACAAACTGACCGGCATGCTGGAAAAGCATGGCCATCAGGTTCTCAAGGCCGAAAACGGTGCGGACGGCGTGGCCCTGGCCCGCCAGGAAAAACCCGACGCCGTGCTGATGGACATCGTGATGCCGGGCCTCAATGGCTTCCAGGCCACCCGCCAACTGTCCAAGGAGCCGGAAACCAACGGCATCCCGATCATCATCATCACCACCAAAGACCAGGAAACCGACAAGATCTGGGGGGCGCGCCAGGGCGCCAAGGATTACCTGACCAAGCCGGTGGATGAAGAAACCCTGATCGCCACCCTGAACAAGGTGTTGGCCGGCTGACGGTTCGCCATCATGACCGAGTCGCAAACCGCCTTCGAGCTGCTGTTGGACATCGACCGGCGTTGCCGCCTGCTGGCCGCCGACCTGCCGTCCCAGGAAGCCCGCCTGCAACGTTGGAGCGGGATCGGTTTTCGCTTGGGGCTGCACTGGTATGTGGCACCCATGGGCGAAGTTGCCGAAGTCCTGCATGAACCGCGCTGCACGCTGATGCCCGGGGTCAAGGCCTGGGTCAAGGGCGTGGCTAACCTGCGTGGGCGCCTGTTGCCGGTGATGGACCTGGGTGGGTTTCTCGGGCTTGAACTGTCCAAGGCGCGCAAACAGCGGCGCGTATTGGTGGTGGAATTCAACGACTTGTTTGTCGGGCTGCTGGTGGACGAGGTGGTGGGGATGCAGCATTTCGCACAAGACGCACTGCTGGCGAGCGCCGCGCCCGGTGTTCCGTTTATCCAGGGCCAGTTCGAGGGCGACCAGCAGTGGCAGGTCTTCAGCCCATTCGCCCTGGCCCAGGCTCCAGGCTTCATGGATGTTGCCGCATGACCACCGCCACCACGCCAAAACCCCAGGCCGGCTCGCGCAGCCGCTCGCAGATCATCGTGCTGTTCATCGCACTGATCGTGTTCATCATGTTGCTGTTCGCCAACTTTGCGTACCTCAACACCCAGTCCACCTATGACAAACAGTACATCGGCCACGCCGGTGAGCTGCGCGTGCTGTCCCAGCGCATCGCCAAGAACGCCACCGAAGCCGCCGCCGGCAAGGCCGCCGCGTTCAAGCTGCTGGGCGATGCGCGCAACGACTTCGCCCAGCGCTGGGGCTACCTGAAAAAAGGTGACCCGGAAACCGGCCTGCCTGCCGCGCCCAACGCCGTGCGCGCCGAAATGCGCGCGGTGCAGACCGACTGGGAAGCGCTGCTGAAAAACACCGACGCCATCCTTGCCAGCGAACAGACCGTGTTGTCCTTGCATCAGGTCGCCGCGACGTTGGCCGAAACCGTGCCGCAGTTGCAGATGGAGTCGGAAAAGGTCGTCGATATCCTCCTGCAGCGTGGCGCCCCGGCCAGCCAGGTAGCCTTGGCCCAGCGCCAGTCACTGTTGGCCGAACGGATCCTTGGCGCGGTGAACACCGTACTGGCCGGCGACGAAACCGCCGTGCAGGCCGCCGACGCCTTTGGCCGTGACGCCAACCGCTTCGGCCAGGTGCTCAACGGCATGCTCCAGGGCAACCCCGGCCTGCGCATCACCCAGGTCGAAGACCGCGACGCCCGTGCGCGGCTGGCGGAAATCGCCGAGCTGTTCGAATTTGTCTCCGGCTCCGTGGATGAAATCCTCGAGACCTCGCCGCAACTGTTCCAGGTCCGCGCCTCGGCGAGCAATATTTTCAACCTGTCGCAAACCCTGCTCGATGAAGCCTCGCACCTGGCCACCGGTTTTGAAAACCTGGCCAGCGGGCGCAGTTTCGACACCATCGGCGGTTATGTGCTGGGGCTGTTGGCGCTGACCTCGATCATCCTGATCGGCCTGGTGATGGTGCGCGAGACCAACCGCCAGTTGCATGAAACCGCCGAGAAGAACGAACGCAACCAGAACGCGATCATGCGCCTGCTGGATGAAATCGAAGACCTGGCCGACGGCGACCTCACCGTGACGGCCTCGGTGACCGAAGACTTCACCGGCACCATCGCCGACTCCATCAACTACTCCGTCGATCAACTGCGCGACCTGGTCGCCACCATCAACCTCACCGCCGGGCAAGTCGCCGGTGCGGTGCAGGACACCCAGGCCACCGCGATGCACTTGGCCCAGGCGTCGGAGCACCAGGCCCAGCAGATCGCCGAAGCGTCCACGGCGATCAACCAGATGGCCCAGTCCATCGACCAGGTGTCGGCCAACGCCGCCGAGTCCTCGGCGGTGGCGGAGCGCTCGGTGGAGATCGCCAACAAGGGTAACGAGGTGGTGCACAACACCATCCACGGCATGGACAACATTCGCGAACAGATCCAGGACACCGCCAAGCGCATCAAGCGCCTGGGTGAGTCGTCCCAGGAGATTGGCGACATCGTCAGCCTGATCGACGACATTGCTGACCAGACCAACATCCTCGCCCTCAACGCCGCGATCCAGGCGAGCATGGCCGGTGACGCCGGGCGCGGCTTTGCGGTGGTGGCCGATGAAGTGCAACGGCTGGCCGAGCGCTCGTCGGCGGCCACCCGGCAAATCGAAACCCTGGTACGGGCGATCCAGGCTGACACCAACGAAGCGGTGATCTCCATGGAGCAGACCACCACCGAAGTGGTGCGCGGCGCGCGGCTGGCCCAGGACGCCGGGGTGGCGTTGGAAGAGATCGAAGGCGTGTCGAAAACCCTGGCGGCGCTGATCCAGAGTATTTCCAACGCGGCGCAGCAACAGACCTCGTCGGCGGGGCAGATCTCCCTGACCATGAACGTGATTCAGCAGATCACTACCCAGACCTCGTCGGGCTCCACGGCCACCGCCGAAAGCATCGGCAACCTGGCGAAAATGGCCAGCCAGCTGCGCCGGTCGGTGTCGGGGTTTACCTTGCCGCCGCCAAAGCAGGTCGACGATTGAAATGCAGTACCAATGTGGGAGGGAGCTTGTCCCCTCCCACATTTGATCTCTATCTGTCTTGAGATCTCGCACCACCAGCAACCCACGAATTCTAAGCGGAGCAGTTATGGTTGATCGGCACGACTACGTGGCCCTCGAATGGGTCAAGGGCGACATTGCCGAAACCCTGCAACAGGCCCGTTCGGCGCTGGATGCGTACGTCGAAACCACTGACGGCGACGCGATCAGCGAATGCCTGGCCGGCATCCATCAGGTGCATGGCGCGCTGCAAATGGTCGAGTTCTACGGTGCGGCCCTGCTGGCCGAGGAAATCGAAGCACTGGCCCTGGCTCTGCAAGCCGGCCATGTGAGCCAGCGCGACGAAAGCATCCGCCTGCTGCAACAGGCCCTCAACCAATTGCCGCTCTACCTGGACCGCGTGCACAGCGCCCGTCGCGACCTGCCGCTGGTGGTATTGCCGCTGCTCAACGACCTGCGCAGCGCCCGCGGCGAAAGCCTGCTGTCGGAGACCAGCCTGTTCAGCCCGCAACTGCTGACCATCGCGCCGTTGCCCGATGAAGCCCTGGCGCAACGCGCGGTGCCCGACCTGAAAGAGCAACTGCGCCAGTGGCATCAGCTGCTGCAACAGGCCCTGGCCGGGCTGCTGCGCGAAGACCACGGCCCCAGCAACCTGGAGGACATGGCGCGGGTGTTCGCGCGTCTCGAAGCCTTGTGCCAGGGCGCGCCGTTGTTGCCGCTGTGGCAAGTCACCTCGGCGCTGGTCGAAGGCATGCTCATCGGCGTGATCGCCAACAGCCCAGCGCTGCGCAGCTTGCTCAAGGCCAGTGACAAACAGCTCAAGCGCCTGCTCGCCCAAGGCATCGGCGGCATCAACCAGCCGGCGCCGGATGAGTTGCTCAAGAGCTTGCTGTTTTATGTGGCCAAGGTCACCCGGCCGACACCGCGCATGCAAAGCCTCAAGGAACGCTACGGCCTGGATGAAGCCTTGCCGGACAGCACGGTGGTCGATGCCGAACGCGCACGCCTGGCCGGGCCGGATCGCAACGCCATGGGCTCGGTGCTGGGTGCATTGTGTGAAGAGTTGGTGCGGGTAAAAGAACGCCTCGACCTGTTCGTACGCAGCGACCGTCAGCACACCAGCGACCTCGACGCGCTGCTCGCGCCACTGCGGCAGATCGCCGACACCTTGGCGGTGCTGGGCTTCGGCCAGCCGCGTAAAGTCATCATCGACCAGCTTGCCGTGGTGCTGAGCCTGGCCCAGGGCCAACGCGAGCCCAACGATGCTGTGCTGATGGACGTCGCCGGCGCCTTGCTCTATGTCGAAGCCACACTGGCCGGCATGGCCGGCACCGTGGAGCCGGAAAGCCGCGAAGAAAGCCGCCTGCCCACCACCGACCTGACCCAGATTCACCAACTGGTGATCCGTGAATCTTGCCAGTGCCTCAAGCAAGCCAAGGAGCTGGTGATCGATTGCATCGAAGCCGACTGGGACCGCCAGCGCCTTGAGTCCCTGCCGGAACTGCTGAGCCAGGTGCGCGGCGCCCTGGCCATGATCCCTTTACCCCGCGCGGCGAGCCTGATGCGCGGTTGCACGGACTACGTCGATGAACAGTTGATGGGCAACGACGCGCCGCCGACCGAGCGGCAACTGGCGCATTTTGCCGACGTGATCAGCAGCCTGGAGTACTACCTCGAACGGATGCTCCAAGACCCCGATGCCGCAGGCGAACGGGTGCTGGAGCTGGCCACCCAAGGCCTGGCGGCGCTGGGTTACCTGCCTGCCGAGAAACCCTGGCGCCAAGCCCTGGTTGCACCGGATGGAGCACTGGCGGTGGAGGCCGCGCCGAGCCAGTCGCAGTTCGACGCGCTGGCCAGCCCCACGTCGCGCCTGAACCCGCCGGCCCTGCAACGCCCCGGTAGCCTGCTGCCGCCACCGGCCGACGAAGAGCTCATCGACGATGAACTGCGCGAGGTCTTCCTCGAGGAAACCGACGAAGTCCTCGACGTTCTGCACCGTTACCTGCCCAACAGCGCGGACAAAACCGCCCAGGGCGAAATGCGCCGTGCTTTCCACACCCTCAAGGGCAGCGGCCGCATGGTCCGCGCACTGGTCCTGGCCGAGTTGGCCTGGGCTGTGGAAAACCTGCTCAATCGCGTACTGGAACGCAGCGTAGCCCTGAGCCCCGAGGTGCAACAGGTGCTGGATGAAGCGGTGGCCTTGCTGCCGGAGTTGATCGCCGACTTCGCCACCGACGACCAGCGCCAGCGCGATGAAGTCGACGCCCTGGCCGCCCGCGCTCACGCCTTGGCCAGCGGTACGCCGCAGCCGTCTGCCGAACCCCATGACCCGATGCTGCTGGAGATCTTCCGCAACGAAGTCCAAAGCCATCTGGACAGCCTCAATCACTTCCTGCAACAGGCCGCCGAGCATGTACCGCTGCACGTCAGCGATGAACTGCAACGCGCCCTGCACACGCTCAAAGGCAGCGCCTACATGGCCGGCGTGCTGCCCATCGCCGAACTGGCGCGCCCGCTGGACCACCTCACCCGCGAATACAAGGCACACCGCCTGCCGCTGGACCTGGACGAAGTGGAGTTGCTGCTCGAAGCCGAGAGCTTGTTCCAACGCGGGCTGCGTGATCTGGACAGCGACCCGTTGGCGCCGATCAAAGGCGCAGAGGACCTGATCAACCGCACCCAAAGCCTGCTGGACCAGCAGCTTGAAGCATTGCTCGACGCCCCGAATACCGGCCTGCGTATCAAGCGCGACCCGCAACTGATCGCCAACTTCCTGGCCCAGGGCATGGACATTCTGCTCGACGCCGAAAGCCTGCTGCGCCGCTGGCAACAGCATCCCGGCGAACGCCAGGAACTCACCGCGCTGCTGGACGAACTGACCACCCTGGGGGAGGGCGCGCACGTCGCCGACCTGCACGCCATCGACGCACTCTGCGAAGCGCTGCTCGACCTCTATGGCGCGGTGGAGGAGAGCAGCCTGGCGGTGAGCGAGCGGTTTTTCCACGAGGCCGAGCAGGCCCATGAAGCCTTGATCAACATGCTCGACCAATTGGCGGCCGGGCAGGAAATCAGCCCGGCGCCGGCACGGGTACAGGCGTTGCGCGAGTTGCTGGATGAGGCCCTCGACCCGTCGGCCACCGGCCTGATCAAAAGCGACGGCAGCCGCGCCTTGAGCATCTCCGAGCTGGGGGCGGCCACGGCGCAATTGGATCAGCCAACGACGATGGACGATGAGATCGTCGAGATCTTCCTGGAAGAGGCCGTGGACATCCTCGACAGCGCCGGGCAGTCGCTCAAACGCTGGTTGCTGGAGCCGGATAACGCGGGACCGTTGTCCTCGTTGCAACGTGACCTGCACACCCTCAAGGGCGGCGCGCGCATGGCCGAAATCGGGCCGGTGGGTGACCTTGCCCACGAGCTGGAATGTTTGTATGAAGGGCTGGTGGACCGTCGCTACAGCTACTCTCCCGAGCTGTCGCTGTTACTGATGGCCAGCCATGAGCGGCTGGCCTTGCAGCTTGATGAATTGCAACAGCAACGGCCCCTGAGCGATGCCGGCGAGTTGATCGCCCAATTGCGTGGATTCCGCCAGGGCAGCACACCGACGGCACCGACCGAGGCTGCGCAAGCCTCGGGAGCTGATCCTGAATTGCTGGATATCTTCCTCGAAGAAGCCGCCGACATTCTCGACAGCTCAGGCAGCGCTTTGCTGCGTTGGCAGGCCGAGCCCGGCAGCCGCCAGGAAGTCGAAACCCTGCTGCGCGACCTGCACACCCTCAAGGGCGGCGCGCGCATGGTCGAGATCGGGCCTATCGGCGATCTGGCCCATGAACTGGAGTTTCTCTACGAAGGGCTGTCCGCAGGCCTGCTGGCGCCGTCCGCCGAGCTGTTTGCGTTGCTGCAAGGCTGCCACGACCGTCTGGCGCAGATGATCGACGCGGTGGCCGACGGTTTGCCGGTCGGCTCGGTGGACAAGCTCATCGAGCGAATCAAAAGCCTGGTGCACCCCAGCGACGAACCGGTGACACCGGTGGCGTTGCCGACGGGCAAGGCGGAGGCCGTGGTAGACCCGGCCGCCGACATGGTGAAGATCTCTGCCGAGCTGCTCGACGACTTGGTCAACCTGGCCGGTGAAACCTCGATCTTCCGTGGCCGTATCGAGCAGCAAGTCAACGACGCCCGCATTGCCCTGACCGAAGTGGAAACCACGATCGAGCGCATGCGCGACCAACTGCGGCGTCTCGACACCGAAACCCAGGGCCGCATCCTCAGTCGCCAGCAGGCCGAGGCCGAGCGCCTGGGTTATGAAGAATTCGACCCGCTGGAAATGGACCGCCACTCGCAGTTGCAGCAATTGTCCCGCGCGCTGTCCGAGTCCGCTTCCGACCTGCTCGACCTCAAGGACACCCTTGAGCGCCGCAACGAGGACGCGCACGACCTGTTGCAGCAACAGGCGCGCATCAACACCGAGTTGCAGGAAGGCCTGATGCGCACGCGCATGGTGCCGTTCGAACGCATGCTGCCGCGCCTCAAGCGTATCGTGCGCCAAGTGGCGGGTGAGCTGGGCAAGGACGTGGAATTCATCGTCGGCAACGCCGAGGGCGAGATGGACCGCAATGTGCTGGAACGCATGGCGGCACCGCTGGAGCACATGCTGCGCAACGCCGTCGACCATGGCCTGGAGTCCCGCGATGTGCGGCTGTTGGCCGGTAAGCCCGAGAAAGGCCGCATCACCCTGGACCTGACCCACGAAGGCGGCGACATCGTTTTCGACATGCGCGATGACGGCGCAGGTGTACCGCTGGAGGCCGTGCGGCGCAAGGCGATCAAGCGTGGTTTGCTGGGCCCGCATCAAGAGATCAGCGACCGCGACGTGTTGCAGTTCATCCTGCAGCCGGGCTTCTCCACCGCCGAAAAGATCACGCAGATTTCCGGACGCGGCGTGGGCATGGACGTGGTGCATGAGGAAGTGCGTCAGCTTGGCGGCTCGATGGTCATTGATTCGACGCCGGGCGAGGGTGTGCATTTCCGTATTCGCTTGCCGTTTACCGTGTCGGTCAACCGTGCGCTTATGGTGCAATGTGCGGACGACCAGTACGCGATTCCGCTCAACACCATCGAAGGTCTGGTGCGGGTGCTGCCCCATGAGCTGGCGGGCCATTACCAGCAAGACCCGCCGTGTTATGAATACGCCGGCCAGCGCTATGAGCTGTTCTACCTGGGCGACCTGCTGCACACCGTCAGCCGCCCGAAACTGCTGGGCCAGTACCAGCCGGTGCCGGTGCTATTGGTGCAGTGCAACGAGCGGCGTGTGGCCATCCATGTGGACGCCATGGCCGGTACGCGGGAGATTGTGGTCAAGGGCCTGGGCCCGCAGTTTGCCGGGGTGCAGGGCCTGTCGGGCGCGACGATTCTGGGCGACGGGCGCGTAGTGCTGATCATCGATTTGCTCGCGCATATCCGCGCCCGCCAGCCGGCCTTGCCGGCCCAGTCGGTCGATGCGCCGCTGATCCTCAACGACCCCTTGAAAAAACGCCCGTTGCTGGTGCTGGTGGTGGACGACTCCGTCACCGTGCGCAAAGTCACCAGCCGCCTGCTGGAGCGCAACGGCATGAACGTGCTCACCGCCAAAGACGGCATCGACGCCCTCGCTGTGCTCGAAGAACACACCCCGGACCTGATGCTGCTCGACATCGAGATGCCGCGCATGGACGGCTTTGAAGTCGCCACCCAGGTGCGCAACGACCCACGGCTGATGCGCCTGCCGATCATCATGATCACCTCGCGCACCGGCCAGAAACACCGCGACCGCGCCATGGCCATCGGCGTCAACGACTACCTCGGCAAGCCGTACCAGGAATCGGTGCTGCTCGAAAGCATCGCCTACTGGAGCAAGTCCCATGCTTGACCACCGCACCAGCCAACTCACCGGCCTGCTGCTGCCGCTGGCCGACCGCCACCTGGTGCTGCCCAACGTTGCCATTGCCGAGCTGATCGACTTCCAGCGCGGTGAGCCCGCCAGTGATGCGCCGCCGTGGTATTTGCGGCAAGTGACCTGGCGCGATCGGCAGATACCGCTGATCAGCTTTGAAGCGGTGTGCGGTGAAGCCAGCATGACCGGCGAACGCTCGCGAATCGTAGTGTTGAACGCGTTGGGCGGGCGACCGACGTTGAAGTTTATCGCGCTGGTGATTCAGGGCATCCCTCGCTCGTACAAGCTCGACAGCGAGTTGAGTTATGTGGACGTGCCGCTGTGCCCGCTGGAGTTGGCGGCGGTGCAGGTAGGGGAGCATGTGGCGAAGGTGCCGGACTTGATGGGGTTGGAAGCGCTATTGGTCGAGTCCGGCTTGGCCTGACCCCTCATTCTCAATCCCAGTGAATATCAAAATGTGGGAGGGGGCTTGCCCCCGATGGCTGACTGTCATTTGAATACTTCTATACCTGAACCACCGCAATCGGGGGCAAGCCCTGTCTTACATTTGATCCTCTGTGTTTGACCGGCCGTCGCGACCCTAGCCGTCCAAAAATGTCGGAACTGAATGTTATTTGTGTAAGTAATTTCTTTAACTGGATTGGGCCGGTTTTCTGGCCTGAGTGGGATGCTAGGTTCGGCGCTTCCCTATGCCAGTAAGGACACGCAAATGGCTGTGCCGTTAATGCCTCCCGGTGTTAGGCATTCCCGATCATGTGTTACTGCGGGCTGCAGGAGTTGCTCAAACCATCGCCAAAACCACTCTGCCGGACTTTGGCTCATGGTGGGGAGGTGACCCTTTTGGTGATGACCCGCGAGATCAATATTGGATAAGGAGAGGTATCGAGTATGCGATTTCACAAGGCTACTGAAGGCCTCATACCGATCCTGCGTAACTGCCTGCTGGTGGGCTGCCTGATTTATATCGCAGGCAGTTGGTTAATATCGCCCGGAACACCGGATTTGGACGAAGTGGTGTTGAAGCATTCCTTGGGCAACGGCTCCTCGATCTACGGCGCGCGGGATGGCCAAGGCGGTGCGACGGTGGGCTTTTCATACCGCTACTACGTGCATAGGAACTTGAGTAACGATCGGGAAATACTCACCACATTGGTGTCGGCGCATCCTTTTCTGAAAACCAAGGAACCTAATGTTCAAGTGAGTGAGCATGAGGGCGTGCTTCTATTGGATATTCAGGGGCGAGTGTATGAGTACAACAGCTATGCCCTCGAAGGTCTTGGCCCGATCAAGGTGGTGATGGGGTTGTGATGGACTGGCCTTCGGATTTTTCCTGCAAGATTTTGGGCCGTGCATGAACTTGTCGCGTGCAGCCAGCGCGCCTAGCCTTCGTCCCGTCATCGCAAAAAACGGTGACACGGACGTGCAAGTCCGGTTACATGTCGGCGCACCGGCGCCCATAGCCATTCAACGGGCGTTTTTATGCCTGCTGTATTTGTTATGGCGGCTGTGCGTGGGAGATCCCTCGGGGTCTGCCGGGGTCCGATATGCCCGGTCTTGCACACCTGCGCACAGCTGCCACCTTAGTTCGCGTGCAAGCGGCAGATGGCAGTCTCCATCCCATATCGGAGCTGTAAATCATGATCAAACCTACCCCCAATCCGCCCCTCTTCACCGTAAACCCTCACCAAGACACCGAAACCTTGCTGGTCAACGCCAGCGAAACCCTGTCCTCCCTCAACGCACTCACCTGCAATCTAGCCTTCGACCTGGACACTACCCAGCGCGCCATCATGCTTGGGATTCAGCAAATGGCAGCGTTGGGGCAACTGTTGGTGGATCAAGCACTGGAACAAATTTCCCCGTCCATGGCGGCATAAAACTTTATCGTTCCCAAAAAAGGGACCTATCGATTAATGCCAGTCAGTTAAGGGCAAACACTTTACCTGTGGCGAGGGAGCTTGCTCCCGTTGGACTGCGCAGCAGTCCCAGTCTTTTGAAACAAAGAGCTGGGGTCGCTTCGCGGCCCAGCGGGAGCAAGCTCCCTCGCCACAGGTTATTTTTTACCCTTTCTACGTCTTAACTGACTGGCATTAACCTATCGTTCCCTCTCTGGGACTCATTGGCCGCCGCCATGCGTCTGCCTGCAAGGCGGGGTCAGGTTGTCAAAGGTGTTCTCCCATGCGAAATAATGCGCTGGGTCAAATCAGCGTTCGGTCCGCTTCGATAGGTCGTTGGAATGGAAAACGGTGTTTCCAGGTAAAAGATATGAGGGTTGTCAGGGCTTTGGATGAGGTTCAGTCCCGATGTATTCACTTCGTAGTGATACGTCATTTTATCCTGCCAATTGCCGAATTTACGCCGCCCGAAGATGGTCTCGGACAGCTGCTTGCTGGGCATATCGTCTGGCGCCAGGTCCGTAAAGTAGTGCCGGCCTTTTCCTCGGGGAAGGGGGTCACCCTTCAAATTGGTATCTGAAGGGCTGAAAGCGCGGTCGGCGTTGAACTTGGCATGGCGATCTTTCGCTACATATTTGTAGAAAACGGTTTTGCCTTTGACAGGCGGTTCCAGCTGCGCTTTTTCACCGGGGAAGGCCTCTGGCACTCGGGGGCGTTTAGTGAGTGGTTGACCGTTTGGCGTATGTCCTGAAGTCGAAACAGCGGGCTCCAGCGGGCGTTTTATTGGGGTGCCTGCTGGCAATCTGCTCGCTCGCCATTCACCGTTGGTGGCACGCACCAGGTTCTCCCTTCGTCGAAAGAACGTTGATCTCGTCGCAGGCTCATTGGGGTCCAGGATGGAAACCCTTCCGGACCGTGCATGAAAGCTTGAATCGATCAGGTACACCTTGCTGACCTCAGTCGCGTCGGTATAACGCACGTAGCAATTTTCGCCAACCTGATAGGTGCCATTCGCCTTCATCGGGACGCCTTTGATGACGTCGTCCGGAACGCTGAAAGCGCTCAGGTCCCGCTTTGGGGCTGGCGTGTCAACCACGGAAGGGCGTAGCGGTGTGGGTGGCGGCGTGTGGCTGGATGCTGGGCGTAAAGGCGCTGTGCGAACACTCGAGAGACGTGTCGGTGCCCCGGTACCATCGGCATACACCGCAGGCCCCAGGCCGGGCCCCTTGACCAGCCGCGGCAGCGTTTTCCCGTTGGCACGCAGGGCCCTCAGGCCAGTCTTTGCCAATCGGGCTCCCGCCGAAAGGCCTTTGCCAACCACTGGCAACAGATCAAGCAGTGCAAAGCCCACTTCAACTCCGAACAGGACTTTGTTGATTCTCGATTGAGCCGCGACTTCCGCGCTGCTCACAGATTGGTGGTCCGCTTTGTCGATGAGCAACTGCACGTGCTGTTTGTACAGCTCATCCTGAACGTTACCTTCTATGGGCTGGAGTGTCGTGCCGGCGCCCGTCAGCTTGAGCACCTTGACGAGCAAATCAATGGCCTTGAAAGGGTTCGTCAGCTGGCCGGTTGCTTGCTCCTTGAGCGCATCATAGGCTTTGGCCACGTCATCTTTATTGACGGGTGATTTCCTGCTTGCGGTGTAGACCCGCCATTCGTTTTTCTCCAGCAAGGTATTCAGCGCATTCTGGTCTGCTACTTCACGAAACGACATGCCGTCGGGCGCACCCGGTGTGTACAGGACCAGCGAGTCATCCGTCTGATTGCCAATCACCATCACCCCCTGTACCGGTATCCCTCGCTGGATAAGGGCATTGGCGGTGATGGTTTTTCCATCGACCTGAGGCCGGTCGGCCGGGTCGGGATTGCCCAGCACGGCGGCAACCCATTGCGCGCCTCGCTGGGTGGTGGTGTCGAGCGTTGCTTTTGCCTTGTAAACATCCGGGTTGAGTTCTGCCAGAAGCGCATCCTTTTCCAGGCTATCGCTCAGGTTGGCTTTCCATGCTTTGCGAATCTCGCTCGCGGGCCCTGACTCGGTATCCGTGGCCAGCGTTTCCTTGAGCAGCTTGGTGTATTCGCCACCGACATCTGCGGTATTGACCAGCGTCTTAAGCTGCTCGGTGGTCCAGATGACCTGCTTGCCGCTAACGTCCAGGATAGGTTTGCCTTGGGAATCGGTGAGCGGCAACGTAAAGGTAGTTTCGGTGAAGTGACTGCTTTCAGCGGTTGGGAACTCGGTGGGGTTTTTCAGCGCCAGATCTGTCAGCGACACGTTGTGGGTTTTGATAAACGGCGTTTCATTGCTGCTGGGTCGACTGAGATGAATCCGGGTCTTCGTTGTAACCGTTACCTTTAACTGGTCTGCATCCAACCGCCCAGGCGGAGATAGCCTTTGGATGGCCGCCGTGATCCTGTCCCGGGCGAAGGATGCCAGGTCAGGGATCTTTTCCAGCAGGGACGCCAGCGTGCGCGTGCTTTGTTTTTCGGCATGCTCCAGGTGGTCGAACAGTGCTATTTGTTTCGGGCTCAGGTTTTTCAGCCACTGGGGTTGCAGCTTATCGGCCAGCTTGGCGTCGCGTGCTGACAGCGCATTGCTACCGTCGAGCAAGTACGACCAGTCGGCGGATTCCTCGAGAGCCTCCAACGCAGTCTGCTCTGTCAGCAGGTTGCCACCGGATTGCGTGAATGCCTGGGCAGCTTTTGCCTGGATTTCCTCTTGCTGACGCTTGAGCATCCAGGGTATCCCTTCGGCCAGCACATCCCCGGTCAGCGGTTCAGCGCTGAGCATCAGGTCATCCCCGGTGGGGGGATCGTCACGGTTTTGCATGGCCAGTGGCATCTGTTGCAACAGCAGGTCGGCAGTGGCACCCCCTTGTTCAAGGCGATCGGCCAATGCCTGGCGTGCCTGGGCGGGAGTGGTGAACTCCTCGAAACCTTCACCGGGTGTATACAACACCACGGGGCCATTGGCATCGTTGAGCGGGAGCGCGCGGCCGTTCGGCCATGTGGGTTCTGTGGCCCAGGAATTATCGGTCTTGGTGATGAGAAAAGCGCCGGCCAGCAGCGCACCGCGTTCGGTGCCGTCATCGACGGTGATCGGGTAAACCCCAGGTCGGGCACCGTTGGCGAAGGCATGCTCGCGTTCGGCCAGCGTGGGGTGTTGCAGCGCGGCATCAATCAGCTGTTTGCTGGCCGGGGTCAATGTGCCGTCGCTCACGCGCAGCGCCGCCAGGACCGACAGTTGTTGCTTGTGCAGGGTCAGTAGCTGGTTTTGCGGCGCCTCCAGCGTGCGCGGTTCTCTCTCCTTCGGACGGGGCGTGGTCCAGAACGCCTGCAGGCTCTTGGGGTATTGGGTGGCGATGTTCTTGGTGATGGCGTGCTGCGTCGTTTCGGCATTGAGCGGCCTGACGTCTGGAAAGGCTTGCTCACGTTGCGTCTGCACAAAAGCTTTGAGGCTGGGTTGCTGGCTGTGTAGGCGTTGAATCTGGGCACTCAGACTTTCATGTTGACGGATGAGAAGTTCCTCGTCGCTGATATTGTGGCGTATTGCTAGATTGGGACGATCCACCGTGACCGGCGGTATGCCCGGTGATGTGGGCAAGTGATAGCCGTTGGGTAAATAGGTTGACGTGGGTGAAGCGAGGGCAGGCTGCTGTTGGGTAATAGTCTGTGCCGCAGACGGGGTAACGGGCTGTGAGGGGGGCGGAGGCGATTCGGGGGGGCGGGTTTCCATCAATCGAGCAGTTTGGGTCATAAAGACATCTCGCAAGGTGATTGTGCAGTAATAACTACTTTCTTCGCATGCCGTTAGATGGGTGAATATTTGAGGCTGTCGGGTTCCCGTTGAAGTTTAAGAAAGTAAGCATCGTTACTCTCACCGTAACTGTTGCTCAACCAGCGTGATTGATCGCCCGGTTGGTCATCCCTAAGGTAGTCCCACGACAGCAAACCTCGTGGAGCGACCATGACAACAACAATTACCCCCGACTCGCGCTGGACGCGGCGGCGCGACGAGAAGCAGCGGCGGCTCGGGCTGGTCAAGAAATACGCAGACGGGGTGGTGTTGCCCAGTGACAGGATCGTCGAGGCGCTTGAGGCGCTGATCCTGCCCGGCGACCGTGTGGTGCTGGAGGGCAATAACCAGAAACAGGCAGATTTTCTCTCGCGTTCCCTTGCCAAAGCCGACCCGGCCAAGCTCCACGATTTGCACATGATCATGCCCAGTGTTGGCCGTTCCGAGCACCTGGACCTGTTTGAAAAAGGCATCGCGCGCAAGCTGGACTTCTCCTTCGCCGGCACCCAATCCCTGCGCATCAGCCAGTTGCTCGAAGACGGCCTGCTGGAAATCGGCGCGATCCACACCTACATCGAGCTCTACGCGCGGCTGGTGGTGGACCTGATTCCCAACGTGGTGCTCTCGGCCGGCTTCATGGCCGACCGCGCCGGCAATATCTACACCGGCGCCAGCACCGAAGACACGCCGGCGCTGATCGAGCCTGCCGCTTTCAGCGATGGCATCGTGATCGTGCAGGTCAACCAGTTGGTGGACGACGTCACCGATTTGCCCCGTGTCGACATCCCCGCCAGTTGGGTGGATTTCGTGGTGGTGGCCGACAAGCCGTTCTACATCGAGCCGTTGTTCACCCGCGACCCACGTCACATCAAGCCGGTGCATGTGCTGATGGCGATGATGGCGATCCGTGGCATCTACGAAAAACACAATGTGCAGTCGCTCAACCATGGCATCGGCTTCAACACCGCCGCCATCGAGCTGATCCTGCCCACCTACGGCGAATCCCTCGGTCTCAAGGGCAAAATTTGCCGCAACTGGACCCTCAACCCGCACCCCACGTTGATCCCCGCGATTGAAAGCGGCTGGGTGCAAAGCGTGCACTGCTTCGGCACCGAACTGGGCATGGAGAACTACATCGCCGCGAGGCCGGATGTGTTCTTCACCGGTCGCGACGGCTCGATGCGCTCCAACCGGATGTTCTGCCAGCTCGCCGGCCAATACGCGGTGGACCTGTTTATCGGTGCCACCCTGCAGGTCGACGGCGACGGCCATTCCTCCACCGTGACCCGTGGCCGACTCGCCGGTTTTGGCGGCGCACCGAACATGGGGCATGACCCACGCGGTCGCCGTCACGGCACGCCGGCCTGGCTGGATATGCGCCACGACGATGCGCCCGAAGCCTTGTTGGAACGCGGTAAAAAACTCGTGGTGCAAATGGTCGAGACCTTTCAGGAAGGCGGCAAACCCACCTTTGTCGACACCCTCGACGCCGTCGAAGTCGCGCGCAAAAGCGGCATGCCGCTGGCACCGATCATGATCTACGGCGATGACGTCACCCACTTGCTCACCGAAGAGGGCATCGCCTACCTGTACAAGGCGCGCTCCCTCGAAGAGCGCCAGGCGATGATCGCCGCTGTCGCAGGCGTCACGGCCATCGGCATGCGCCACAACCCTAAAGACACCGCGCGCATGCGCCGCGAAGGCCTGATCGCTTTGCCCGAAGACTTGGGCATCCGCCGCACCGACGCCACCCGCGAGCTGTTGGCCGCCAAAAGCGTGGCCGACTTGGTGGAGTGGTCCGGTGGCCTGTACAACCCGCCCGCCAAATTCAGGAGCTGGTAAATGCGCGCCCTCAAACTGCATGAACTCAGCCTCGCGGATCGCCTGGCGGATAGGGCCGTCGATGCGCTGATCGATGAAGCGGACCTGTCGCCCAAACCCGCCTTGGTGGACCGGCGTGGCAACGGCGCCCACAGCGATTTGCACCTGGGCCTGATGCACGCCTCGGCGTTGTCGCTGTGGCCGATGTTCAAGGAAATGGCCGAGGCCGCGATTGAACACGGTGAAGTCGGCTTGCCCCTGCGTGAAGCGCTCGGGCGTATTGGTCGTGAAGGTGAGCAAGCGATGCTCATCACCACCCACGGCGTGAACACCCATCGCGGTGCGATCTGGGCCCTTGGCTTGTTGACGGCGGCTGCCGCGTTGGAACCACGCGCCGTCACGCTGACGGCAGCCAAACTGGCCTTGCTCAACGACCGCTACGCCCCGCAGCCCATGAGCCACGGTGCCCAGGTCGCCCAACGTTATGGCGCACGCGGCGCCCGTGAAGAAGCGCAACTGGGCTTCCCGTCCGTGGTGCAACGCGGCTTGCCGCAACTGCACAGAAGCCGCCAGCAAAACGCCGGCGAACAGAACGCCCGCCTGGACGCCTTGCTCGCGATCATGACGGACCTGGCCGACACCTGCGTGCTCTACCGCGCCGGCACCGAAGGCCTTCAAGCCATGCAACACGGCGCCCAGGCCGTGCTGGATGCCGGCGGCAGCGCAACCCTGGCCGGTCGCCGCCAGTTGCACGCGCTGGACCTCCAACTGCTGGCCCTGAATGCCTCCCCGGGTGGCGCCGCCGACCTGTTGGCCGCCTGCCTGTTTATCGACCGCCTCGACGGAGCGTTGTGATGGAAACCTTATCCTTTGAATTCCCCGCCGGGCAGCCGCCAAAAGGCCGTGCGTTGGTGGGTTGCGTCGGCTCGGGCGACCTGGAAGTGCTGCTGGAACCGGGCACGCCTGGCACCCTGACCATTCAGGTACAGACTTCGGTGAATGGCGCCGAACAGCGCTGGCAGCATCTGTTCGAACGCATCTTCCAAGAGCAAACCCCACCGGCCTTGAACATTGATATCCACGACTTCGGCGCCACCCCCGGCGTGGTGCGCTTGCGCCTGGAGCAGGGTTTCGAGGAGATCGGCCATGACTGACTTACTCGCCAAACACAGCTTCGTTGAACTGGGCGCTCGGCAGCGCGCCAAGGCCTTGCTGGACGCGGGCTCTTACCGCGAATTGATCGACCCGTTCCAGCGCGTCATGTCACCGTGGCTCAGCCGCCAAGGCGTGGTGCCGCAGGCCGATGACGGCGTGGTGATTGCCAAGGGCAGTATCGACGGAAAACCTGTGGTCATTGCCGCCATCGAAGGTAACTTTCAGGGCGGCAGCCTTGGCGAAGTGGGCGGCGCGAAAATCGCCGGCGCCTTGGAGCTGGCAGCCGAAGATAACCGCAAAGGCATCCCGACTCGCGCGGTGTTGCTGCTGGAAACCGGTGGCGTGCGCCTGCAGGAAGCCAACCTCGGCCTGGCCGCCATCGCGGATATCCACGCGGCGATTGTCGACCTGCGCCAGTACCAGCCGGTGATCGGCGTGGTGGCCGGCAGCGTCGGTTGTTTTGGCGGCATGTCCATCGCCGCCGGGTTGTGCAGTTACCTGGTGGTCACGCGCGAAGCCCGCCTGGGCCTGAATGGCCCGCAAGTCATCGAACAGGAGGCCGGCCTGGAGGAGTACGACTCCCGCGACCGGCCTTTCATCTGGAGCCTCACGGGCGGTGAGCAACGGTTCAACAGTGGCCTGGCCGACCGTTATGTGGCGGACGATGTGGCCGAGATTCAACAGACCGTCAGCGCATTGCTGCAACAAGGCCTGCCCACCCAACAACGCAGCCGCCAGCCCGCGTACTACCTGGCGCGCCTGGCCGAACTGGATGCCACGGCGCAGATCGACCCGGCGACGGTGCGCGAGCTGTATCAAGGAGAACGCTCATGAGAGGTTTGCAGTGGTTCGACGCGCTGAGCGCGGGTGCGACGTCTGTCGAGGGGTTGCCGAACTCCCTGAAAGTGGCCGACGGCCTGTTGGGCGAGCACGCCGTGCGCTTTATTGCCGTGGTCACTGACGCGCAAAACCGCTTCCCGCGTGCGCGTAATGGCGAAGTCGGCTTGCTCGAAGGCTGGGGCTTGGCCAACGCGGTGGATGAAGCCATCGCCCGAGGCGACAAACGCCCGATCATCGCCATCGTCGACGTGCCCAGCCAAGCCTATGGCCGGCGCGAAGAAGCCCTCGGCATCCACCAGGCCCTGGCCGCCGCCGCCGACAGTTACGCCCGCGCTCGACTCGCCGGGCACCCGGTGATTGCGCTGTTGGTGGGCAAGGCCATGTCCGGCGCCTTCCTCGCCCACGGCTACCAGGCCAACCGCCTGATCGCCTTGCGCGACCCCGGCGTGATGGTGCACGCCATGGGCAAGGCTTCGGCCGCGCGGGTGACGTTGCGCAGTGTTGAAGAACTGGAAGCCCTGGCCGCCAGCGTGCCGCCCATGGCCTATGACATCGACAGTTATGCCAGCCTCGGTTTGCTCTGGGAGACCTTGTCGGTCAGCCAGATCGAACAGCCCACGGCGGACGACGTGGCGCGGGTCAGCGATTGCCTGGTGCATGCAATCAAGGATATCGGCAGCACCGACTTGAGCGGGCGCCTCGGTGCAACCCATCGCGCAGCCTCCAGCCACGTACGCCAGTTGCTGCGGGAGCAATGGTGAACGCCCACGATTTGCTCTGGGGCATGACCCCGGCGCATCTGCCTGCCGAGGCTCCGGCCTGGGCGGTGGAAGCGATCAGCGCCGGACACCCGGTGGTGGTGCGTCGCGCCATCGCCGCACCGGGCTACGTGGCGGTCGGCGTGCGCGGGCGCCTGCGGGAGCAGCGTTTCGCCGCCGAGATGCCCATGGCAGCGGTGCAGCGGCGCGTGATACCCGAAGCGTTGCGCGGTGTGATCTCGCCACGGGATTTGCCGGCGTTGCGAGCGCTCGCAGCCCTGCGGCGGGTGCTGACGCAGGAGACCTGGGGCGTCACGGGCAGCGCGGGCTTCGAATTGGCCAGCGGGATCGAAGCGCTGCATGCACAGAGTGACCTGGATTTAATTCTGCGCACACCCGAGCCTTTGGCTCGAGGTGATGCACACGACCTGCTGGCGATCCTGGAGACGGCGGCGTGCGCCGTGGACCTGCAACTGCAGACTCCATTTGGCGCCGTTGCCTTGCGCGAATGGGCGAGTGGCTCACGCCGCGTGCTGCTTAAAACCGCCAGCGGTGCGCACTTGGTGCTTGATCCTTGGCAGGCCGTGGCATGAGCAGCCTTCTGGTGTTCCCGGGGCAGGGCGCCCAACGGCCGGGCATGCTCCAGGCGTTGCCGGCCGAGGTGTTGGAGCAGGCCAGCGATGCGCTGGGTGAAGATGTTCGTGCATTGGATTCGGCTGAGGCTCTGGCGAATACCCGCGCGGTACAACTCTGCCTGTTGATCGTCGGCGTGGCCCACGCCCGCCTGCTGCAACACGCCCCGGATTACGTCGCGGGCCTGTCCATCGGTGCCTACCCGGCGGCGGTGGTCGCCGGCGCTTTGGACTTCAACGATGCTATCAAACTCGTCAGCCTGCGCGGTGAGCTGATGCAGAACGCTTATCCACAGGGCTACGGCATGACCGCGCTGATTGGCCCTGAGTTATCCACCGTCGAAAGCGTGCTGGCCGACATACACAGTGCTGAAACCCCGGTGTACCTGGCCAATATCAATGCCGACA
This sequence comes from Pseudomonas petroselini, assembly GCF_045037875.1. Taxonomy (NCBI): domain Bacteria; kingdom Pseudomonadati; phylum Pseudomonadota; class Gammaproteobacteria; order Pseudomonadales; family Pseudomonadaceae; genus Pseudomonas; species Pseudomonas petroselini. The sequence continues at coordinate 214,502 of NZ_CP173614.1, read as the reverse complement.
ACCAGACCGTCATCGCCGGCAGCAACGCGGCCATGCAGCGTGTCGCCGACCGCATCAAAGGCAACGGCATCGCCAAGCGCCTGGCCGTCAGCGTGCCGTCCCATTGCGCGTTGCTGGAAGCGCCTGCCCAGGCCCTGGCGCGCGCCTTCGTGCCGCTCAAGGCGCCGCGCATCACCTACCTGAGCAGCACCCGCGCGCGGCCGATCCATCACCCCGAGCAATTGCGCGATGACCTGGCCTTCAACATGTGCCGCGTCGTCGACTGGCGCGGCACCGTGCAAAGCGCCTATGAGCGCGGTGTGCGCCTGCAAATCGAACTGCCTCCGGGCGCGGTGCTCACCGGCCTGTCACGCCGGGTGTTTGAACAGGGCACGGTGATCGCCTGCGAAGGCGCACGCCTGGACACCTTGCAGGCCCTGCTGCAAGAGGAGGAACGCCGCCACCGATAAAGCACCACCCAAGGCTTTCGAAGCACAAAAACAACAATTTCGATCGAGCACTTTGAGGACAACAACAATGATTATTTACGGTGTGGCGTTTCTGGCGTTTTGTACGCTTGTAGGGCTGTTTGTGGGCGAGTTGCTCGGTAAGTGGCTGGGCATTCCGGCCAACGTCGGCGGGGTGGGGATCGCCATGTTGCTGCTGATCGGCCTGGGCAGCTACTTGCAAAAACGCGGCTTGTTTGTGGGCAAGTCCGAGCAGGGCCTGACGTTCTGGGCGGCGATTTATATTCCGATTGTGGTGGCGATGGCGGCGCAGCAAAACGTCTATGGCGCGATCAAGGGTGGGCCGATGGCAATTCTGGCGGGCACCCTGGCGGTGGTGTTGGGTTTTGCGTTGGTACCGGTGCTGGTGCGTATCGGCAACCGTGAACCAAGTGCTGTTGTTACCACTAAAGAAGCCGGGTGATCGCCATGTACGAATCGATGATGAAAGTGATCACCGGCTATGGCCTGATCAGCGGTTTCGCCGTAATCGGCCTGACCATGTGGGTCTCCTATTGGATTTCCGACACCTTCACCAAGGGCCGCCTGCACGGTTCGGCGATTGCCATCCTGTTGGGGCTGGTACTGTCTTACGTCGGCGGTGCGTTTACCGGTGGTTCAAAAGGTGTGGTGGATATTCCGTTGTTGTCGGGTATTGGCCTGCTGGGCGGGGCGATGTTGCGGGACTTTGCCATTGTCGCGACGGCCTTTGGCGTGAGTGTCGATGAGCTCAAGCGCGCGGGCTATGTCGGGGTACTCGCGTTGTTTGTCGGCGTGGGCTCGTCCTTTGTTGCTGGCGTCGGCGTGGCCATGGCGTTCGGCTACACCGATGCCGTGAGCCTCACCACCATTGGTGCGGGTGCCGTGACCTATATCGTTGGCCCGGTCACCGGAGCGGCGATCGGCGCCAGCTCCGAAGTGATGGCGTTGTCCATCGCGGCCGGGTTGATCAAGGCGATCCTGGTGATGGTGATGACACCTTTCGTTGCGCCCCTGATCGGCCTGAACAACCCGCGCAGTGCGGTGATCTTCGGCGGCTTGATGGGCACCTCCAGCGGCGTGGCCGGCGGGCTGGCGGCCACCGATCCGAAACTGGTGCCGTATGGCTGCCTGACCGCAGCGTTTTATACGGCGTTGGGTTGTTTGCTGGGGCCTTCGCTGCTGTTTCTGCTCATGCGCGGCCTGGTCGGCTAGCCGCTGCGGTTCGCGTACATCCGACACTCGGCCAGCAACGCGAGCAAGTTCGGATCGCGCTCTTTGGCCTTCAAAAACACCACCCCAATATGCTGCTGCAACCGATACCTGGGTTGCAGCGGTATCAACTTCACCCGGTTCTCATACACCGCCGCAATCCTCCCCGGCAACAGCGCGTAACCCACCCCCGAACTGACCATGCTCAGCAGCGTAAAGATGTCATTCACCTGCATCGCCACCTTAGGCTCGAACCCCGCTTGCTTGAACACGCGATTGCCATCCTGGTGCGTGGCGAAGCCTTGGGTGAGGGTGATGAAGGTCGCGTCGCGTACGTCGGCGAGGTCGATTTCGTGTTCGCGGTCGAAGGGCGAGTCGGCCGGGGTGGCGAGGAAGATGTCGTCGGAAAACAGCGCGATCTGCTCGCAATCGGGGTCGTTGGCGTGTTCGTCCAGGGAGATGAGGATCGCGTCCACTTCCATGTTCTTGAGCTTGTAGAGCAGGTCGAAGTTGGAGCCCAGGATCAGGTCGATATTGAGTTCGCTGCGGCGGATCTTCAGGCCCATGATCAGTTGCGGCACGGTCTTCACGGTCAGCGAATACAGTGAGCCCAGTTTGAAGCGCTCGGCGGAGAACCCGGCGGCTTCACGGGTGAGGCGTACGCTGTCGACCACGTCGGCCACCAGTTTCTGCGCGCGCTCTTCCAATACGTAAGCGCTTTCCAGCGGCGTGAGGTTGCGCCCCTCGTGCTTGAACAGCGGGCAGCGCAGGGCGTTTTCCAGGGAGTGGATGGCGCGGTGCACACTGACGTTGCTGGTCTGCAGCTCGGCGGCGGCGCGGGCCAGGTTGCCGGTGCGCATGAACGCCAGGAAGATTTCCAGTTTCTTGAGGGTGAATTCTTCGTCGATCAGCATGGCCATGGGCTCTTGTTCGAATGCGGTCGATTGTGCCCGCAAAACCGTCTGGCGTCCTCGGAACGTCATAACCTGCTTGCACTCTTATGCGCAAGGCTGGACGCTTGCCAGCCAGTGTTTAACGGTTACAGGAGGTCAGTGACAGATGTATCACGGGGAACGGTTCAACGCCTGGAGCCATTTGCTCGGTGCAGTCGCGGCGTGTATTGGCGCCGTGTGGATGTTGGTGGTGGCGAGCCTGGATGGCAGCCCCTGGAAGATCGTCAGTGTGGCGATTTATGGCTTTACGCTGATGGTGCTGTACAGCGCGTCGACGGTTTACCACAGCGTGCAGGGGCGGCGAAAAGAGATCATGCAGAAGGTCGATCACTTTTCGATCTACCTGTTGATCGCCGGCAGTTACACGCCGTTTTGCCTGGTGACGTTACGCGGGCCATGGGGCTGGACGTTGTTCGGGATTGTGTGGGGGCTGGCGGTGATCGGCATCCTGCAGGAGATCAAGCCGCGCTCCGAGGCGCGCATCCTGTCGATCGTGATCTACGCGGTGATGGGTTGGATCGTGCTGGTGGCGGTCAAGCCGCTGATCGCCGCACTGGGCATGGCGGGGTTTGTATGGCTCGCATCGGGTGGGGTGTTGTACACCGTCGGCATCATCTTTTTTGCCCTGGAGGACCGCCTGCGGCATTCCCATGGGATCTGGCATTTGTTTGTGATTGGCGGGAGCCTGCTGCACTTTGTGGCGATCATGCATTACGTGCTGTGACCCTGTAGATCATCGGTATTCTGTTAGAGCCGCTCCAATAACGCCCGGGCACGGTGGCCGAAGATTTTCAGCAGATTAGCCAGCATATGCGGCGGCGGTTCATCGGCGCGGGTCAGGGCGTACAGCGTGATCGGCAGCGGCGGGGTGAGCGTGCGGATGCAGGTGGTGGCGGTCGAAGCACCCAGGGCGGTGAAGGGGTCGATCACCGTCAGGCCGGCGCCGGATTCCACCATCGCACGGGCCAGCGAGTAGGTTTGCACCGAGATCGTCACCCTTGGCGGCGGGTCGACGTGTTCCAGGTAACTGTCGAGTTTAGCCGCCAGCGGGTCGGCGCTGGAAAGACCTATCAGCGGCGTACCCGCCAGGTCAGCCAGGGGCAGTGGGCTGCTCAACTCGGCATCAGGCCAATAGCCTTTGGACGCCAATGCCACCAACACGCCGTTGGCCAGCACTTGCGTGGTCAGCCCTGGATGACCAGAGAAGTTGAGCGTCAGCGCCAGGTCAATCTCACGCATCAGCAGCTTCTGTACCAGCTCGCGGCTGTGGTCGCTGGACAACTCACAGGCCATGTCCGGGTAATCGCGCTTCCACTCAAGAATAGCGGGCGGCAGCAGCGACAGGGCCAGCGCCGGGATCGCGCCGATGCGCACACTGTGGCCCGGTGCACGGCGCAGGCTCTTGGCCAGGCGGCGTACGCCTTGCAGGCTCTCGGTGACTTTCTCCACTTCGCCTTCCAGCGCCAGGGCTTCCGGCGTGGGCTGCAACTTGCCGCGCACGCGCAGAAACAGCGGGAAGCCCAGCTGCAATTCGGCGTGCTGCAACACCTTGGTCACCGCTGGTTGCGACACATGCAGCAGTTGTGCGGCGGCGCTGACGGAGCCGGTCTGGCGAATGGCCTGGAAAATTTCGATATGACGCAAGCGCATGGCAAGTCCATAACCTTTGTTTATAGGTGACCCATCTTTATTCATTGTCGGCGGCCTGTCACCTGCCCCTAGGCTTGAGGCCTCTTGATTCAACGGCGGGCGGCGGGAATGGTGCACATCATTGGGGGTGGGGTGGTTGGTCTGGCCAGCGCGTATGCGCTGGTGCGTGCGGGCCATGAGGTGACGGTGATCGACGCGTGCGAGACCCTGGGCAGTGAAACCAGTTTTGCCAATGGCGGGCAATTGTCCTATCGCTATGTGGCGCCGCTGGCCGATGCCGGCGTGCCGCTTCAGGCCATCGGTTGGCTGTTGCGCGGTGACTCGCCGTTGAAGCTGCGCCCCCGCTTCGACCCGCAGCAATGGCGCTGGATGACCGCGTTCCTCGGCGCCTGCCGTAGCTCGGTGAACACACGCAATACCGCCCACCTGCTGCGACTTGCCTCCCTGAGCCAGGACACTTTGCAGCAATGGCGCGAGGATGATCACCTGGACGGCTTCGACTGGCGGCGCAACGGCAAACTGGTCACTTTCCGCAACGCCAGTTCCTTTGCGCATGCCCGCAGCAAGGTCACCGATATCCTTCAGCAGCAGGTGCTGTCGGCCGCCGATTGCGCACGCCTGGAGCCGGCGCTGGCGGGCGGTGGTTTTGTCGGCGGGATCTACACGCCGAATGAGGAGGTGGCGGATTGTCATGCCTTCTGCCAGCGCTTGGCGGCGCGGCTTGAAGCGTCCGGCCGCTGCCGCTTTTTGCTGGGGCGCAAGGTCACCGGCATTCGCCACGCTGACGGTGTGGTGCAGGCGATCGAACTGGGCGCAGAGGTGATGCCGGTCGAGCATCTGGTACTGGCGGCCGGGTATCGCAGCGCGGCGTTGGGTGTGCCGCTGCCGCTGTACCCGCTCAAGGGTTACAGCCTCAGTGTGCCGATTGACGCGCAGCACCAGGCGCCGAACGTGAGCATCACCGACTACGACCGCAAGATCGTCTATGCGCGCATCGGCGAACAACTGCGGGTGGCGGCCATGGTGGATATCGTCGGCTTCGACGCCAGCCTTGAACCCAAGCGCCTGGCGCTGATGAAGCGCTATGCCTTGGAGACGTTTCCACTGGCCGGCGATTATGCCCACGCGCGCGAGTGGGCCGGCCTGCGCCCGGCGACCCCGACGGGAGTGCCGATGATTGGCGCCAGCGTCTACCGTAACCTGTGGCTGAACCTGGGGCACGGCGCGCTGGGTTTTACGCTGGCGTGTGGCAGCGGCCAGTTGCTGGCCGAATTGATCGGTCGGCAAACGCCGTCCATCGATATGCAGGGGCTGGCGCCCCTTGCTGCGTGAAGGTCAAATGGCCTGAGCCTTAGAAGTCGCCCCAGAGTTGTTGGGCCACGGCCAGCGCCACCACCGGCGCCGTCTCGGTACGCAAGACGCGCGGGCCGAGGCGGGCGGCGTGGTAGCCGGCACCTTGGGCCGCTTGGACTTCTGCGTCGGTCAACCCACCCTCAGGCCCGATCAAGAAGGCCAGGCTCGAGGGCTTGGCATGGCTGACCAGCGGCTCGGCCACCGGGTGCAGCACCAGCTTCAAATCTGCCTCGGTCTGCTTCAACCAGTCCGCCAGCAACAGCGGTGGGTGAATCAGCGGCACCGTCGAACGCCCGCATTGCTCGCAGGCGCTGATGGCCACCTGGCGCCAGTGCAGCAGGCGTTTGTCGGCGCGTTCATCCTTGAGGCGCACTTCGCAGCGGTCGCTGAAAATCGGCGTGATCGCGTTGACGCCCAGTTCAGTGGCTTTCTGAATCGCCCAATCCATGCGCTCGCCACGGGACAGGCCCTGGCCGAGATGGATATGCAGCGGCGATTCGGCCTGGCCCGCAACGCTTTCGGTGAGTTGCACAGTGACGCGCTTTTTACCGACTTCGAGCAAGCTGCCCAGGAACTCCTGGCCAGAGCCGTCAAACAATTGCACGGCATCGCCTTCGCCCATGCGCAGCACGCGGCTGATGTAATGTGCCTGGGCTTCAGGCAGTTCGTGGTCTCCGAGGCTCAGCGGGGTGTCGGTAAAAAAGCGGGACAGTCTCATTTCTGTTCTCTGAAAAGGTTTTTCAAGCGCGAGCTCTACAGGGGCTGGTATTAGCCCGGATCGCGGAAACCTGGGTGGAAGTCCTTCGGCACCGCCACACTGACCTTGCTGTTGGTGGCGATATCAATGCCCTCGCTGGCGACTTCGGCGAGGAAGTCGATCTGCTCCGGCGTGATCACATACGGCGGCAGGAAATACACCACACTGCCCAGTGGCCGCAACAGCGCACCACGTTCCAGGGCGTGCTCGAATACCTTCAGGCCACGACGTTCCTGCCACGGGTAGGCGGTCTTGGTGGCTTTGTCCTGGACCATCTCGATGGCCAGCACCATGCCAGTCTGGCGCACTTCCGACACATGCGGGTGGTCCACCAGGTGCGCGGTGGCCGTGGCCATGCGTTGGGCCAGGGCCTTGTTGTTTTCGATGACGTTGTCTTCTTCGAAGATATCCAGGGTCGCCAACGCGGCCGCACATGCCAGCGGGTTGCCGGTGTAGCTGTGGGAGTGCAGGAAGGCACGCAGGGTCGGGTAGTCGTCGTAAAAGGCGTCGTAGACGTCATCGGTGGTGACCACGGCCGCCAGTGGCAGGTAGCCGCCGGTCAGGGCCTTGGACAGGCACAGGAAGTCCGGGCGGATACCCGCCTGTTCACAGGCGAACATGCTGCCGGTGCGGCCGAAGCCTACGGCGATTTCGTCGTGGATCAGGTGCACGCCGTAGCGGTCGCAGGCCTCGCGCAGCAGCTTGAGGTACACCGGGTGGTACATGCGCATGCCGCCGGCGCCCTGGATCAGCGGTTCGACGATCACGGCGGCGACGGTGTCGTGGTTTTCGGCCAGGGTCTGTTCCATGGCCAGGAACATCGTGCGCGAATGGTCTTCCCAGCTCATGCCCTCGGGGCGCAGGTAGCAGTCCGGGCTTGGCACTTTGATGGTGTCCAGCAGCAGCGCCTTGTAGGTCTCGGTAAACAGCGGCACGTCGCCCACCGACATCGCGGCGATGGTTTCGCCGTGGTAGCTGTTGGTCAGGGTGACGAAACGCTTTTTGTTCGGCAGGCCGCGGTTGAGCCAATAGTGGAAGCTCATTTTCAGCGCGACTTCGATGCACGACGAACCGTTATCGGCATAGAAGCAGCGGGTCAGGCCTTCGGGTGTCATTTGCACCAAGCGCTCGGACAGTTCGATCACCGGTTGATGGCTGAAACCGGCGAGGATCACATGTTCCAGTTGGTCGACCTGGTCCTTGATGCGCTGGTTGATGCGCGGGTTGGCATGGCCAAACACGTTGACCCACCAGGAACTCACGGCGTCGAGGTAGCGCTTGCCTTCGAAGTCTTCCAGCCACACGCCTTCGCCGCGCTTGATCGGGATCAGCGGCAGTTGCTGGTGGTCTTTCATCTGGGTGCAGGGATGCCACAGCACCGCGAGGTCGCGTTGCATCCACTGGTTGTTCAAGCCCATCGGTTCTCTCCTCGAAGCGGTCCTGCGGCGAGCGCAGGTAAAACAATCGCGCAAGCCTATGCAATGGTGGCGCGTGTCACAACCTATTGTGAGGGAATTCGCGGTAAACACAGGACGGTCTGTCACGTTTCTTAGGAATAGTCCTTAATCCTTGGTTAACTTATTGTGCATAGGCTCTTGATCGTATTTCTCGATATTTCAAAGCGAAATTTTCCGCTTTAATTCGATAGGTAAATCGCTAGTCTTGGGCGCAGCTCTTACGGGATTTGGGACATGCAGCTACGTAATTCTTCGGCCCGCTATGGTTGGGTCAGTATTGTTTTGCATTGGGGCGTGGCCCTGGTGGTGTTCAGCTTGTTCGCCCTGGGCTTGTGGATGGTCGGCCTCGACTACTACAGCGCCTGGCGCAAAGACGCGCCGGACCTGCACAAGAGCATTGGCATCACGCTGTTCGCCATCATGCTGGTGCGTATCGTCTGGCGCCTGGTAAGCCCGCCGCCACCACCGCTGGCCAGCTACAGCCGCCTGACCCGTATCGGTGCGGCGTTCGGCCACGCGTTCCTGTATCTGGGGCTGTTCGCCGTGATGATCGCCGGTTACCTGATTTCCACCGCAGACGGTGTCGGTATCCCGGTGTTTGGCTTGTTTGAAATTCCTGCCGTGGTTTCCGGTCTACCGGACCAGGCAGACACTGCGGGCGTGGTGCACTTGTACCTCGCTTGGGTGTTGGTGGTCTTTGCCGGCTTGCACGGCGTGGCTGCGTTGAAACACCACTTTATTGATCGTGATGTGACCCTTACGCGAATGCTGGGGCGCAAAGCCTGATGTTCAACCTCGACTCACAAGGAATAGAAAGCATGTTGAAAAAGACTCTCGCTGCTCTGGCCATCGGTACTGCCCTGCTGTCTGCAGGTCAGGTGATGGCGGCTGACTACAAGATCGACAAAGAAGGCCAGCACGCCTTCATCGACTGGAAAATCAGCCACCTGGGCTACAGCTACATCCACGGTACCTTCAAGGACTGGGATGGTACGTTCAGCTGGGATGCCGCTAAGCCGGAAGCCAGCAAAATCGCGGTCGACGTGAAAACCGCCAGCCTGTGGTCCAATCACGCAGAGCGTGACAAGCACATCGCCAGCAAAGACTTCCTGGACGTTGCCAAGTTCGCCGACGCCAAGTTCGTGTCCACCGCCGTTAAATCTACCGGCGAGAAAACCGCTGACGTAACGGGCGACCTGACCTTTCACGGCGTGACCAAGCCTGTGACCTTCAAGGCGACCTTCAATGGTGAAGGCAAGGATCCATGGGGCGGCGAACGTGCTGGCTTCAACGCCAAGACCACCGTCAACCTGAACGACTTCGGCATCAAAGGCCCAGGCCCGTCCTCGCAGACCGTGGACCTGGACATCTCGCTGGAAGGCGTCAAGCAGAAGTAATGTCTGGCTTGGCAATGCGGTCCTTGTGGGAGAGGGCTTGCCCTCGATAGCGGTGTGTCAGTTAAAAGTAGGTCAGCTGACACTCAGCTATCGGGGGCAAGTCGAATCGTCGTACCGCCCCTTCCACATCGGATCGTTATTGAGTCCAAAAAAAATGCCCCGCATCGAAAGATACGGGGCATTTTTTATGGGGCTAAAAACTCAGCGGTTGCGAGTCAGCAATGCTGGCTTTTCACCACGAGGACGGCCTGGCAACTGATCCAGTTGCTCGGGTGTCGGGAAGCGATCCGCTTTCGACTCCTTGTGGATGATCTTTGGCGCTGGGCCACCGCGCGGGTTCTGCACGGCCGGTTCGGACAAGCGAGGCTGGTCGTCACGGGCTGGGCGGCGGTTGTTGCTGCGCGAGTCTTCGCGACGGGCTTGGCCGTCACGCGGTGCGCCATTACGCGGGCCGCTGCGCTTGGCCGGTGGAGTGCCGGTGGTGCCGCCGCTGCTGTTGCGTGGGCCGTTCTGGCGAGCGCCTTGTGGCTGACCGCCACGTGGAGCGCCTGCGCCCGCACCTTGTGCAGGCGCGCCGGGACGACGGCCACGGCCTTGGGCCGGCTTGGCCTGAGGCACGTAGTCAACGCGGTTGCCGAAGTTATCCACGTCGTCGTCGAGGAACTCGTCCGGGGCACGGTCAGCGGCGGCACGTGGCGGCTGGCTCGGCTGGCGCTGTTCGCGGGCCGGGGTGCCTTCGCGGGGCTTCTGCTCGCGGGCGGGGCGTTCGCCACGGCCGTTGGTAGGCGCTTTTTCCTTGCCGCCCTTGTCCTTGCCCTTGTCGCGACGACCACCGCCGCCACCGCCGCCGTTCGGGCCATCACCCTTCGGACCGCGTGGGTTGCGTGGGTTGCGCACGTCCGGACGCTCGCGCACTTCAGGCTTCTCAGCCTCTACGGCGCTGGCATCGAAGCCCATCAGGTCGCCGTCGGCGATTTTCTGCTTGGTCATGCGCTCGATGCTTTTCAGCAGTTTTTCTTCGTCCGGTGCAACCAGGGAAATGGCTTCACCCGAACGACCGGCACGGCCGGTACGGCCGATACGGTGCACGTAGTCTTCATCGACGTTTGGCAGCTCGAAGTTGACCACGTGTGGCAGTTGGTCGATATCCAGGCCGCGGGCGGCGATATCGGTGGCCACCAGGATGCGCACGGAACCGGCCTTGAAGTCGGCCAGGGCTTTGGTGCGCGCGTTCTGGCTTTTGTTACCGTGGATGGCGACAGCGGTGAGGCCGTGCTTGTCCAGGTACTCGGCCAGACGGTTGGCGCCGTGCTTGGTACGGGTGAACACCAACACCTGTTCCCACGCGCCGGCGGTGATCAGGTGGGCCAGCAGCGAACGCTTGTGGCTGGCGGCCAGGCGGAAGACGCGTTGCTCGATACGCTCGACCGTGGTGTTCGGCGGCGTGACTTCAATGCGCTCAGGGTTGTGCAGCAGCTTGCCGGCCAGGGCAGTGATGTCCTGGGAGAACGTTGCCGAGAACAGCAGATTCTGACGTTTGGCCGGCAGGCGGGCGAGGACCTTTTTCACGTCATGGACAAAGCCCATGTCGAGCATGCGGTCGGCTTCGTCCAGCACGAGGATTTCCACGTGGGACAAATCGACGCTGCCTTGGCCGCACAGGTCGAGCAAACGACCGGGGCACGCCACCAGCACGTCCACACCACGGGACATGGCCTGAACCTGTGGGTTCATGCCGACGCCGCCGAAGATGCAGGCACTGACGAACTTCAGGTCGCGGGCATACAGCTTGAAGCTGTCGTGCACCTGGGCGGCGAGTTCGCGGGTTGGGGTCAGGACCAATACGCGCGGTTGGCGCGGGCCGTGACGCTGGGATTTGTCCGGGTGACCGTTGGGAAACAACCGCTCCAGAATCGGGAGGGCGAAACCGCCGGTTTTACCAGTACCTGTCTGAGCCGCAACCATCAGGTCGCGACCTTGCAACACGGCGGGAATGGCCCGCTGTTGCACCGGAGTAGGCTCGGTATAGCCCGCTGCCTCGATGGCGCGGACTAAAGCCTCGGAGAGACCGAGGGAAGCAAAGGACATGAGTAATCCTGTTTTAGTTAGGGCTTGGCCCAAAGGGATAATCTTGCCGGGCGTGAATGGCGCTTAGGGGAGCGCAACCCCGTCCGGTCCTGCTGCGTCTGGCGGGCACTCCACCGGCTCGCGCGGGCTGAAAGCTGCGCTGTAGCGGGGTTGGGTGCCTTTTTCAAGACCTCAGCGGCCGGGCGTGAGCCTGGCGGAAAGGCCGGAGTATAACAGAGCAATCACGGTACGCTGCTTTCCTGCTGCTCAACGGTGTGTCCAACCCCCGTAATTGCTTGGATTCCACCATATTTGACGCTCAAAGCGGTGTACGCAGGTTCTTGTTTGAAGCGTTTGAGCTCGGCGGCAAAGCGTTGTACCAGCAGATCCATGCCCGCGCCACGGCGCACCGCAAGGAACTGCGGCTGGTGGCTGACCACAGCCGGCGCCTGGCTGACCTTGCCCTCCAGGCCCAGTGCCTTGATCACATGTTGGCCTACCCGGCGGTCGGTGATCACCAAATCGATGCGTCCCAACATTAATTTGCCGAAGTTGGCCTCATGGCTGGGGGCTGCTTCGCGGTTGAACAGGGTGGAGTCGCTGAATGCTGCGCCGTACAAGTAACCCGGCGACGTGCCAACGGTCAGGTCGCGCAGGTCTTCGAGGCCCTGGACAGGGTGGGGGCGATCATTGGCATAGAAGAGCACGAAATTCACTTCCGACAGCGGTTCGCTGGGGTATAGAAGCACGGCGTCGCGCTCGTGGCTGTGGAAAATGTCCAGCGCCCCGTCGGCATGGCCTTGGTCGAGCATGGCCAGGCAGCGCTTCCAAGGCAGGAATTGCCATTGCACCTCAATACCCAGGCGCTGGAACACGATCACCGTGGTTTCGTAGTCCAGCCCGCGCATCGTGCCGTTGTCGTCGTACACATAAGGCGCCCATGGCTCGGTGACAATGCGCAATTTCTCGCCATAAGCTGCCAGGCTCAGGCAAGTAAAGAGGGCAGCAGTCAGCAACTTCAGAATGACAGGCATGCCCTGAGGTTACGACGCTCCTGCCTTAAAGAGAAGCTCTGGCACGCGCATCCGCGGGCGGGGCTATTTGGCGGGTGAGGTCATCAAGTGTTCGTAGATCGCGGTGCGCCGCTCGCCGAGAATCAGGCGTACCACGGGGTTGGCGAACCAGTGTTCCAACTGATGCGCGTCAAGCGGGCGCTTTTGACGCTCCTCTTGGTTCTGTCGGGCTTTGTCCCACCAAACCGGGCCACACGCCTGATCGAATTCGTTCTCGTGCTCGTAGCAGCCGTAGAGGATTTCGCGGATGAACTGCTGCTGGTGCTTGGGTAACAGCAGTGTGATCAGCTTGTAGAGCAAGCGCTGCGGGCGGGGAGGGCGCGGCAGGTGCGAGGAGACCTGGCGGGTGTCGGCCAGTGCCAATGCGCTGGTAGGGGCGGCCGCATGCTTGGCGATCCAGGCCTTGACCTTGGCGCGAAACAGTTGCTTGCGACTCCAGTAATGATGGATCAGGTCGGGGCACTCGCGCACGTTGACACTGCGATAAGCGGCAATCGACAGGCAGAACTCTTCGAGGGTGTAGGCTCCCTCGGCATAGGGAAACAGTTCGTCCATCAACGCGATGGAGCGGTCGAGGATGTGTGCGTCCTGCTGCGTCAGGCCCATGACCCCGGAATTGAGGGTCATCATGTCATCGTCGGCGACGCCCATGTCCAGCAGGCGCTGGCGCAGCGCGGTGTACAGAATACTTTCGGGGTTGTCGCCGTACCGGGTGTAGAAGGCGTTGCACAGCAGGGTGCCGGGTTGCACGCGCTCGAACAGGTCCATCGGTGAATGATGGAAGAACGTGTCGGTGTCGATCAGCATGGCCACCGGCGACTCTGCCAGCACTTGGCGCAGCACCACATGTTTGGTGCGGAAGTGATAGCTGTGGGGCTCGCTCCAGCGTTTGCGAGTGGCTTCGTCCAGCGGGCGCACGCGCACCGGCAAAAGGCGATAGGGCTCGGGGTTATCGCTGAATACCTGGATATCCACGGCGGCGTCCGGGGTGTCGTTCAGGAAGGCCAGCGCGCTGGCGATGCTGAACACCGCTTCCTGGTGGTAGGTCTCGGAGCCGAAGACCAGGTAGACCAGTTGCGGGCGGGAAGTCGTGGACACTGTATTCATGGACTGCTGGGTTCCGTGGGCATGTAAAACGACAAAGGCCCTCGTCGAGACGAGGGCCTTGGCACAGCCGGACAAGCTTCAGCGTGGCAGCTTGAGGTTGTTCCAGATGGCAAGGCTGGGTTCAGCCTGGTTCAGGGTATAGAAGTGCAGGCCTGGCGCGCCACCTTGCAACAATTCTTCACACATTGTGCTGATGACCTGTTCGCCGAACGCCTGGATGCTCTTGACGTCGTCGCCATAGGCTTCCAGTTGTTTGCGCACCCAGCGTGGGATTTCGGCCCCGCAGGCGTCGGAAAAGCGTGCCAGCTTGCTGTAGTTGGTGATCGGCATGATGCCCGGCACGATCGGGATGTTCACCCCCATGGCCCGTACACGCTCGACGAAGTAGAAGTAGCTGTCGGCGTTGAAGAAGTATTGGGTGATCGCGCTGTCGGCGCCAGCGTTGGCCTTGCGCACGAAGTTCTGCAGGTCGTTTTCGAAGTTGCGGGCCTGGGGGTGCATCTCCGGGTACGCCGCCACTTCGATGTGGAAGTGGTCGCCGCTTTCTTCACGGATAAAGCTCACCAGGTCATTGGCGTAGCGCAGCTCACCGCTGGCCATGCCCATGCCGGACGGCAGGTCGCCGCGCAGGGCGACGATGCGCTTGATGCCGGCTGCCTTGTATTGGGTCAGCAGGCTGCGCAGGTCGGCTTTGCTGTCGCCCACGCACGACAAGTGCGGAGCGGCGGGAACTTTGACTTCACTTTCCAGCTGCAGCACGGTGTTGATCGTGCGATCACGGGTCGAACCGCCGGCGCCGTAGGTGCAGGAGAAGAAGTCGGGGTTGTAGCTGGCCAACTGCTTGGCAGTCGCCATCAGTTTTTCATGCCCAGCATCGGTCTTGGTCGGGAAGAATTCGAAGCTGTAGCGACGGTCTTGGGACATGGTAATACCCTTTGAAACTCAGAATGCCGACGGTGCCCCCCTGTAGGAGCGAGCTTGATGTGGCGAGGGAGCAAGCTCCCTCGCCACAACAAGCCCGCCCCAGCAAAGCAGGGGGCTGTTACTCAGTAACGGTAAGCGTGCGGCTTGAACGGACCTTCAACGGTCACGCCGATGTAGTCGGCCTGGGTCTTGGTCAGTTGAGTCACCACGCCGCCGAAGCCGCGGACCATTTCCAGGGCCACTTCTTCGTCGAGTTTCTTCGGCAATACTTCCACGGTCAGGCGCTCGGCTTTCTGGGCGGGCGACAGGTCGGCGTACTTCTGGCCGAACAGGAAGATTTGGGCCAGGACCTGGTTGGCGAACGAACCGTCCATGATGCGGCTTGGGTGGCCGGTGGCGTTGCCCAGGTTAACCAGGCGGCCTTCAGCCAGCAGGATCAGGTAGTCGTCGTTCTGGGCGTCGAACGCGCCAGCACCGGTACGGTGAACCTTGTGTACCTGTGGCTTCACTTCTTCCCATGCCCAGTTCTTGCGCATGAAAGCGGTGTCGATTTCGTTGTCGAAGTGACCGATGTTGCAGACAACAGCACGCTTCTTCAAGGCTTTAAGCATGTTCGCGTCGCAAACATTCACGTTACCGGTGGTGGTCACGATCAGGTCGATCTTGCCCAGCAGGGCCTTGTCGATGCTCGCTTCGGTGCCGTCATTGACGCCATCGATGAACGGCGAAACCACTTCGAAGCCGTCCATGCAGGCTTGCATGGCGCAGATCGGGTCGACTTCGGAGACCTTGACGATCATGCCTTCCTGACGCAGGGACTGGGACGAGCCCTTGCCCACGTCACCGTAGCCGATCACCAGGGCTTGCTTGCCCGACAGCAGGTGGTCGGTGCCGCGCTTGATGGCATCGTTCAGGCTATGACGGCAGCCGTACTTGTTGTCGTTCTTGCTCTTGGTCACGGAGTCGTTGACGTTGATGGCCGGGATTTTCAGCTCGCCCTTGGCCAGCATGTCCAACAGGCGGTGTACGCCCGTGGTGGTTTCTTCGGTCACGCCGTGGACGCGGTCCAGGATTGCTGGGTACTTCTTGTGCAGCAGCTCGGTCAGGTCGCCGCCGTCGTCGAGGATCATGTTGGCATCCCAAGGCGCGCCATCTTTCAGGATGGTTTGCTCCAGGCACCACTCGTACTCTTCTTCGGTCTCGCCTTTCCAGGCGAATACCGGGATACCGGCAGCAGCGATGGCGGCAGCGGCCTGGTCTTGAGTCGAGAAAATGTTGCAGGACGACCAGCGTACTTCGGCACCCAGGGCAACCAGGGTTTCGATCAGCACGGCGGTCTGGATGGTCATGTGGATGCAGCCGAGGATCTTCGCACCCTTGAGCGGTTGCTCAGCGGCATACTTGCGGCGCAGGCCCATCAGGGCAGGCATTTCGGATTCGGCGATAAAGGTTTCACGACGGCCCCAGGCGGCGAGGGACATGTCGGCGACTTTGTAGTCGTTGAAATCTGCAGGCGTGTTTACTGCGCTCATGAAGAGCCTCCATTCGTAGTGTGCGAATGGGCGCCGTTGTGCGTTTAGTATCAGGCCAGGTGGACCAGGCCGGACAACGCCCCATCCGAGCCTGACAGGTTGAACCTGCTGCAGCGCCCCTCGGACAGGTGGCGGGAGAACGGTATCAACTGAAGATGACCGTTTTGAAGCGGGGGCGATTATAGCCGTGTGCGCCAGACTTCCCAAGCCTTTCTGTCGGCAACATGAAGATCGCGCATGGGCGTGATAGGCAATGGCTCATAGAGCTTGGGGCCGGGCTCTGCCATGATGTTGCCCATCATTTCGCAACACGCTTTGGAGTGACCATGAACTTCCACACCCGCAAATGGGTAAAACCCGAAGACCTCAACCCCAACGGCACCCTGTTCGGCGGCAGCCTGTTGCGCTGGATCGATGAAGAAGCGGCGATCTATGCCATCGTCCAGCTGGGCAACCAGCGGGTGGTCACCAAGTACATCTCCGAAATCAACTTCGTCAGCGCCTCGCGCCAGGGCGACATCATCGAGCTGGGCATCACCGCCACCGAGTTCGGCCGCACCTCCATCACCCTGACCTGTGAAGTACGCAACAAGATCACGCGTAAGAGCATCCTCACGGTAGAGAAAATGGTCTTCGTCAACCTCGGTGAAGATGGCCTGCCAGCGCCTCATGGCCGCACCGAGATCCGGTACGTGAAGGACCAGTTCAAGGACGACAGTCTTCCTGAGTAACAAACCCTCGGCGTGATTTGCTTTACCAAATCATTCCGCATGGATCTCTGCCAGGCTCTCTCATCACTCAGGACCACACCCTGTAGAGAGCCTGCGTATGAAAGTGATTAACTCGATCGCCCGGAATCAACCCGCATTGAGTGATAAGGCTCATTCCCCGACCCAGCACCCTGTGAAGACGGCGCTGGTGGAGGGCGTGGGCGAGCGCAATGTGACGCTTCTACGCGATAGTAAGGGGCGGGTAGAGGTGATTTTATCGGCGCCGCCCGTCACGAGCCTGGTGTTGAGCGGTGGAGGGGCCAAGGGCGTCGCTTTTTCGGGGGTGGTGCAGGCGCTTGAGGACGCCCGGAAGCTGAACGGTATTCAGTCGATATCCGGCTCATCCGCCGGTGCGATTTCGGCGGCGTTGATTGCCAGCGGAATGGGCGCTGCGGCATTTGACCGGTTGTCGGACAGCATCGATTTACCAAGCCTACTGAACAGCCAGGACGCCGTGACGGCCTGGATGCAGGATGCCTGTACGACACTTGGCAAATGTGCGGGGCGTTTGCCCGGTGGTGTCGGCACTATTTTCCGTTTGTTGATGACCTTGGCGCCGCGCCTGCAGACTGAAGCCCTTCCCCTTGAGGAACTGATCCGCAACGAGTCGCGCGCGTCGATTCTTGGTCATATCGCGCAAAGCCCTCGAGAAACCAGGCCGACCGAAGTCATGAGCATTGCTGACAAGCTGAATGCGGGTGGCGCACCCACGTTTGGTGATCTCGAGGTGTTGAGCCGGCATATTCCTGCGATCAAACAATTCAGTATCACCGGTAGCGGCATGTTTGATGGCCGCCCGCAGTTAGTGATGTTCAATGCCAGCCTGACTCCAGCGATGGATATTGCCCGGGCCGCGCATATTTCGGGTTCGTTACCGGTGGTGTTCAAAAATCCGGTGGAGCAAGGTCATGCCTTTCAGGCATCAGCTGAAAAAACCGCATTCAAGGATGGTGGGCTGCTGCTCAACACTCCGGCGCCAGGTGTTGTGGCGCGGCCATGTTCCGATAGTCCGCTGAACAAGCTTGAATCGCTGATCGTTAAATTTGAGTCCAGCTCTTCTGATGCATCCGCTCGCAGTGGCAGTTTTTTCAGCAGTCTGGCCGACCATCTCGTGGGCGTTGAGCATTCGGCCGCTGGAGCGTTTCAGGATAAAAGGCTCGAAGCGTTCGCCGATCAGATTGTGACACTGCCCCTGAAGACCGAAAAAGGCGACTTTACGGGTCTGCTCAATGGCACGGTCAACTTCACTATGCAGGATGAGCAGAAGCAACTTCTGCAGACGAAAGCGCGACAAACGGTGGAGACGCATTTGGAGCGACGGACCAAGGCACTTGAGCATCATTCGTTCCAATCACTGAATGAAGCCGTGCTGGCCATGGATGATGAAATGCTCGCCAGCGTGCAACCCACGCTGCAAAGCGACCCGGCGGTCGCGGATGTGCTGATGTTTCGGAAAAACGCGCAACAGGCGTTGCGAAACCTGGATGGTGCGATCACCCAGGCCAATCAGTCACAGGGCTCCCTGGTGTTCACGCCGAACATTTCATCGGCCCTGCGTAACTTGGATGCCCTTGCCCGACGGCCAGAGCACATCGACTGGTTGGGGCGCAGCCTCAATGTTGCAAGTCAGCGCAACTTTCAGCAATTGCTGCAAGTGGCGGCCAAACAGATCGAAAGTGATGCAATGCCTCTGTCCAAAGTCATCGGCGGTGCAGTGACCGAAATGAAAGTGCGCGATATTTCGATGAAAGCTGAAAACTTCACACGGGAAGTGATCTACCCCTCGTTGTTTCGGCCAGGCCAGCCCATGTCTAACGTTGAACTGTTGCACCGTGCGGCTCAGGACCTGGCTCGGGCTACTACCCCCAGCGAATTCAACCAGGTACTCGACACCATCAGTGGTCACTACAAAGCGCGTAACAAGCCCTGGGACAAGGCGCGCCGCTCAACCACCGTGGAGATGGCAAAGGCCTGGAGGGTGCAGGTTTAGTTGTGTGGCCACTGAACAGCTACTGTGGCGGCGTGTCGTAGCTACAGGCACCCCTAGGACTCTGGAACATCATGGCCACTCAAGCAGACGGCAAGACCCCAAACCTGTCGCAGGAAGAGCAACAGGACGTGGACGAGAACCAACCACCCCGTGCGGCGGTGTTGCATGAAATCATCCGTACACAGGGTGACCAGGAACTGGAGCGCAGTGTTGCTGCCTTGTGGTGGTCGGCATTGGCGGCCGGGTTGACCATGGGCCTTTCGCTGATGGCCATGGGGCTGCTCAACTCTCGGCTGCCGGATGGCGAAAGTTTTAAGGTTATCGCCAGCTTCGGCTACTGCGCAGGGTTCCTGGCAGTGATCCTGGCGCGCCAGCAACTGTTCACCGAGAACACCCTGACGGCTGTTTTGCCGGTGATGAGCAAACCCACGCTAGGCAATGCCGGGCGATTGTTACGGCTATGGACAGTGGTGCTGGTGGGCAACCTGTGCGGCACCTTGCTGGTGGCTTATGTGATGTTGCACCTGCCGATCTTCGACACCAAGACCGACCTGGCCTTCCTGGAAATCGGCCGCAAGATCATGGAAAACGACGCCGGCCAGATGTTTGCCAAGGGCATCGTCTCCGGCTGGATGATCGCCACCATGGTATGGATGATCCCCTCCATGGAAAGCGCCAAGATGTGGATCATTATTCTGATCACCTACCTGATGGCTCTGGGCGACTTCACCCATATCGTCGTCGGCTCCGCCGAGGTGTCGTACCTGGTATTCGCTGGCGAGTTGCCGTGGAAGGATTTCTGGCTGGTGTTCGCCGGGCCGACCCTGGCGGGCAATATCATTGGCGGCAGCTTTATATTTGCGCTGATCAGCCATGCGCAGATTCGCAGTGAAAGCAGTCTGCCGGGCAAGAAAGCTGCGGACCCGAGGCATCCGCAGCAGATCGACAAGGCTCAGTGAGCGTCCGGCGCGGCCTGGGGATCGTCCCGGGTCACGCGCTTGACCAGCTTACCGATGCTCAACCCCTGCAGCAGGATCGACGACAGCACCACGATGTAGGTGATGCTCAGCAGCAAGTCGCGCTCCGGGCCCAGCGGCAGGGCCAATGCCAGTGCCACGGACACCCCGCCACGCAGGCCACCCCACGTCAGGATGCGGATGGTCCCGCGTGGCACTGTGCGCCAGCGCCGCAGCAGCAGGATGGCCGGTGCAACCGTCAACAGACGCGACAGCAGGATCGCCACGGCCAGCAAGCTGGCGGCGAACACGTGCAGCCAGTTAAACGGCAACAGCAGCAGCTCCATGCCGATCAGTGCGAACAGCAGCGCATTGAGCATGTCGTCGAGCAATTCCCAGAAGCCGTCCAGGTAGCGCCGGGTCATGTCGTTCATTGCCAGTTTGCGCCCCAGGTTGCCGATGATCAGCCCGGCGACCACCATCGCAATCGGTGCCGAAACGTGCAGTTCGGTGGCCATCGCCGAGCCGCCGATGACCAGGGCGAGGGTCAGCATCACCTCGATCTGGTGCTGCTCGATGCTCTTGATCATCAGGTACACCAGGTAGCCGATCAGGCCACCGAACACCACGCCGCCAATCGCCTCGTGGGCAAACAGCATGGCGGTGGCGCCCACGGTCGGCGTTTCGCCTAACTGTGCAATGCCCAGTAAAACGGTGAACACCACGACAGCCGTGCCATCGTTGAACAGCGACTCGCCGACAATGGTGGTCTTCAATGGCTTGGAGGCGTTGGCGGTACGCAGCACGCCCAATACCGCGATCGGGTCGGTGGGGGAAATCAGCGCACCGAACAGCAGGCAGTAGAGGAAGCTGACGTGCCAGCCGAACAGGGCAAAGATGTAATACGCCAGGCTGCCGATCACCACGGTCGCGATCAATACGCCGAAGGTCGCCAGCAGGCCGATGGGCCAGCGGTAGCTGCGCAGGTCGTTGAGGTTTACGTGCAAGGCACCGGCGAACAGCAAGAATGAGAGCATCCAGTTCATCAGCAGATCGCCGAAGTCGATCTGGCCAATCAGTTGCTGGATGCGCTCTTCCAGGCCTGGATAGCCGAGAAAACTCAAGCCTTGCAGGATCAGCGAAAACAGCAGGGCCGTGACCATCACGCCGATGGTGGGCGGCAGGCCGATGAAGCGGAAGTTCACATAGGTAAGCAGGGTGGTGAGGCAAATGAAGGCGGCGACAAGTTCAAGCATCCGGGGTCCTTGGAAGTTGGGTGGAAGAGCGTTAATGGGGGATGGACCGCAACCCCTGCACGATGTTGCAGGGCTGGGGGCAAATCACCGATAGAACCTTTTGCGGGGCTGGCGGCTCATAGCGATGGGTGCGGCGTTTCATGTTGAGTGCTAAAACTCTAAATTCTGCTTCAAACTAAAAAGCAAACTAAAAAAAGGAATCAGTGATGACGGTGGCCTTCTGGTGTGTGTTGATCGCAATCTTTCTGCCTTATCTGTGCACAGGGGTGGCCAAGTTCAGCGGTGGCAAGTTCGGGCCGCGGCAGAACCACGACCCTCGCGCGTTCCTGGACACCCTCGAAGGGGTTGCCAAGCGTGCCCACAGTGCTCAACTCAACAGCTTTGAAGTGACGCCGGCATTTGCGGCGGCAGTGATTATCGCGCACTTGGCCGGTACGGCTGAGTTGGTCACCATCAATGTGCTGGCCGTGCTGTTTATCACCAGTCGCCTGCTGTACATCATCTGCTACCTGGCCGACTGGGCGATCGCTCGCTCACTGGTGTGGTTCGTGGGTATGGCGCTGATTGCGAGTTTCTTCTTCGTCTCGATCTGAAGGCTGAAGCAGAGCCACTGTTGGCGCGGTGTTTGTAGTGAGCGGGCTTGCCCCGCGCTGGGTGGCGAAGCCGCCCCGGAACCATACGCCTCGGTGTGCCTGAATAAATTGCGTGAGGCTGATGGGGGCTGCTGCGCAGCCCAGCGCGGGGCAAGCCCGCTCACTACGGTAAACCGAGTGTGGCGGAGCGGTTTTCAGCTCCCGACAGGTGCATCCGGCACTTGCGGCAATGCTGCGCCCTTGGGCCACAACATCCAGATTTGCCCCTGCTGCTTCATGTTCCCCGCCAGTTCACCCGCCGCATCGCCAGTGCCCCAGAACAAGTCCGCGCGCACTTCACCCGTGATTGCACCGCCGGTGTCCTGTGCCGCTACCGGGCGGACGATGGGCGAACCATCCGGCTTGGTGGTCGAAAGCCACAGCAGACTGCCCAACGGAATCACCTTGCGATCCACCGCGACGCTGTAGCCGGCGGTCAACGGTACGTTCAAGGAACCGCGCGGGCCTTCATTGCTGTCGGGCCGTGCGCTGAAAAACACATAGCTTGGGTTGCTCGCCAGCAGCTCCGGAATACGCTGCGGATGCGCCTTGGCCCAAGCGCTGATGGCGCCCATGGTCACGTCTTCCTTCTTCAGCTCGCCTTGTTCCACCAGCCAGCGACCGATCGGGCGGTAGGGGTAGCCGTTCTGGTCGCCATAACCGACCCGCAGTTGGCGCCCACCGGCCAGTTGAATGCGGCCCGAGCCCTGGATTTGCAGGAATTGCAGGTCCATCGGGTTCGTCAGCCAGGCAATCGGCTTGGCCGTGGAGCCCTGGCCGTTGATGGCGCTGGCGTCGTCGTAGGGCTTGAGCACGCGACCTTCCAGGCGACCGCGCAGGCGCTTGCCCTTGAGCTCGGGGTAGATGCTTTCCAGGTTGACGATGATCAGGTCGTCCGGCACGCCGTACACCGGCACGTTGGCCTTGGCGGTCTTGGTCAGGCTACCGGGGTAGACCGGTTCGTAGTAGCCGGTGATCAAGCCGTTCGGGGTGTTGTCGGCCGAGCGCAGGCCGAACACATCCAGGCGCTCCTTGAGGAACCCGCGCACGGCCAAGGCATTGCTCGGCACTGTGGCGGCTGCCGCACAGGTCGCGCCCCACACCGGGTCGGCCTTGAGCCGTTGGCAGGCGCTGCGCCAGGATTCAAAACCGGCCAGCAGATCGCTGTCGGACACCGTCGGCAAGGCTTCCCACGGTGCGCTCACATAGGTGGCGACGGCGTGGGGTTTGGAAGTTTCATCTTTGGCTGTTTCTTTACCCGCGTCGCAGCCGGCCAGCAGTGCGATCATCGGCAGAGCCCACGCCAGGCGGCGGCTCCAGGGTTTCAAGCTGACATTCATACAAACACTTCCTGAAGCGATTGCCCGCGTCGCAGCGCTGTTGGGCAACCCTTATTAATAATAGGGCTATTGGTCTTTGCGGGCGGGGCGAGGATACTGGCCGCCGTTTTCCGTGACCTCGAAGCCACCATGACTTTTAAACGACTGACCGTTGTACTGCTGGCCTGCCTGACGTTGTCCGCCTGTGGCGGCGTTGATCCGAATTCGCCGCTGGGCCAGCGCAAGGCGATCTTCAAGCAGATGCTCAAGACCGGCGAAGACCTGGGCGGCATGCTGCGCGGGCGCATCCCGTTCGACGGCGCGAAATTCGCCGACGGTGCAGTCAAGCTGGACGCGTTGTCCCATGAACCATGGAAACATTTTCCGAGCGTGCGTGAAGAGGATCACACCAGCGCCAAGGACGATGTCTGGCAGAAACAGGCGCAATTCCAGCAACTGGCCCGCAACCTTGAAACGGCCACCGGTGAATTGGTGACCGCCAGCCAAGTGCAGCCTTACAAGGCCAGCAACCTGGGGCCTGCGGTGCAGAAAGTCGAAGATGCCTGCAGCGCCTGCCATAAACAGTTCCGGGACCACTGACCGGTTTTACTGGTCGAGTTCTTCCACCGCGTCCTGCAGTTCCTTGCGGGACTCGGCGAGTTTGTCCTTACGCTTGTTGATCTTGTCCGCGTCGCCTTTTTTCATGGCCTTGTCGAGGTCGGCCTGACGGCGGCTGACTTCATGCTTGGCGTCGAGCACCTTGTTTTCCCGCTCTTTCCTCAGGGAGGCGTCGGTGCAGTTGGCAGTGACTTCGCTCAGGGCTTTTTCCAGGCCGGCTTGTTGTTCGCTGTTGCCGTGGACCTTGGCCTGTTCGATCTGGGTGCTGATGGCTTGGCGCTTGGCCGCGCAGCCGGTGAGCTGAGGGGCTTCTTCGGCGGCCAGCAGCGGCGTGGCCATGAAGCTTGCGACGGTCAGCAAGGCAAAGGGGGCTAGAAATTTCATGTGGGGCTCCAAAGTCGCAATCTGATGGCGCGGACAGCAGGTTCAAAAACCGTCTATCCCCGCCACGCGTAATGTTTCAGCCAAGCCCCGTACGTGCGGGTCGCGAAAAAAAGCGCTCAGTTGCGCTGCGCGGCCCGGGCCGATGCCATCGATGGCCAGCCAGGCCTGGGTGTCTCTGGCGACCAGCGTCTGCCAGTCGCCTTCCAGGTTATTACGTGCCGCAGGCGGTACACCCAAGGCCTTGAGCCATTGTGCGAAGGGCCGTTGCCGCGCGCTGTGGAAGCTGTCGACCACGCGCGCACGGGTGCGATCACCGAAGCCATCAATGTTAGCAAGCTCTGCCGTATCCAGGGTTAACCAATCGAGAAAGCCTGCGATTAGACCGGCCTGGATCAATACGTTCCAGGTCTCGCGGCCAATGTGTGGCAAGGCGAGGCCCTGGTTGCCGCTCAGCCAGGAAAGGCGCGCCAGCAACTGCTCCTCGCAACCGGGGTCCAGTTGCCAGCAACTCAAGGCATGGAATTTCCCCGGATTGGGCACGGGCAAGTCCGCCCTTGTGCTGCTGCGCAGGATGACCTCATCCAGCCGAGGGATCACCTGGCCCGCCAGGCTGATGGAGACGTGGTCGCCAGGGCGGATATCCAGCGATTGCCAGCGCTTCAATGAGCCGGCGCTCACCCGGCTGATCTGCCGGTCATCCAAGCGCACCGGTTCCAATTCCAGCATGGGTGTGATGCGCCCGGTACGGCCGATCTTGAATTGCACGTCGCGCACCAGCGCCAGGGCCTTGGTCGTCGGGTACTTCCAGGCGGCCGCCCAGTAGGGTGTACTGACCTGCCAACGCTCGGCAGGGGCGTGCTGCGCCTGGTGCAACACCACCCCATCGCTGGCGAACGGCAGTGGATGGCCATACCAATAGGCGCGCCAGTGCGCGGCTTCGCTGATGTTCCGGATGGGCTGGCTGAAGCGCTGGGTGTCAGTGAACCCCCAACGTTTCAGTGTGGAAAGGCGCTCGGTAAAGGCTGCCGGCCCTTGTGGCCAAGCCCAGACGAACAGGCCAATACCGGCGGCATCGGTGTCGCCCAAGTGTTTGCGGTTCATCAATCCGGCCACCTTGCTGCGGGCATTGAGCCCGCCGCTGGCCGATTGCACATGGTCGTCGAGGCGCCAATAGAGTTCGCCTTGCAGTACCAGGTCGATGGGGTCGGGCAACTGCTGGACAATGCCGGGGATTTTGCGCGCGGAGGCAGACCAGTCATGGCCCATGACGCCATCGCCTCGACTGATGACTTGGCGCAGGCGACCCTGTTGATACACCAGGGTCACCGCAACACCGTCCACCTTGGGTTGAATCCAGACATCCTTTCGTGTGCCCAGCCAGGCGTCGACTGCGTGTTCGTCCAGCAGTTTCTCCAGGCCTGTATGCGCAACGGGGTGAGGCTGGGCGCCACGTGAACTCGCCAGTGGGTTGTTGGGTGTGGCGGTGGGGGCGGGGAAGCACTGATGCCACTGAGCCAGGCGCTGGCGCGCCTGGTCGTAGAGTTCGTCGCTCACCGGGGACTGGCCAAGCCGGTGGTAACTGTCATCCCATTGGCGTATCTGTTCGGCCAGGGTACTGACGTGTGCTCGGGCTTCATCGGAGCACGCTTGGGCCCACACCCAGCAGGGTAGGGCGCTGAGTAAAAGGGCAAACAGTAAGTGCATCATGAGCATCCTTGCTCGGAAAGGGTGCCCAGCCTAAATGATCCACGCGGCCACAAAAAAGCCCCGGCAGTGCGGGGCTCTTTACGGGGTGTTTCTATTTACTTGAACAGGCCGCCCAGGGCTTTTACCGCGTCGGGCTTATCGGCCTTGGCCTCTTGGGTTTGCTGCTTGGCGTCGGCTTTGGCCTGGGCCTCAGTGAGTTTGTTACAACCTTTGTTGATCTGGTCCTGCGCCGCTTTGAAGGCTTTCACTTTCAAGCTGTCCTTCTGGGCCTCGGCTGCATCGATCTTGGCTTGCAGGTCGTTGGCTTGCTTCTGGCAGTCGCCGGAGTTGCCGCCGCCCAGTTGGGAACTCAGGGCACCACTCAGTGCGCTCAGGTCGGCGGCGTTTGCCGGCAAGGCAAACAGGCTGAGCAGGAGGGCGGCAGGGGCGAGCGTGGAGATGCGCATGGAAAACCTCAATGTTCGATTGCCTGCGCGCTGATGAGTCCCGGGCTGGCGCAGGGCAATATCCAAATAAGGTGACGGGCCCGAGAGGGCGCGGATTCTAGAGGGCCATCATTGAGCCTGCAAGGTTTGGATCCAAAAAACGTGAAGGCCATCGCGCAAATGACGGCGCAATAAAAAGCCCCGCCGGGCGAACCCGGCGGGGCTTTTGTGTACCGAGAGCGATTACAGGCCGGCGGCAATCCGCAGGTCGTTGGCGCGGTCGGTTTTTTCCCAGGTGAAGGTGGTGAAGGTGTCGTCGCCGACCGTCTTCTGCGCAGGGGTACGACCGAAGTGGCCGTAGGCTGCGGTTTCCTGGTACATCGGGTGCAGCAGGTCGAGCATGGTGGTGATCGCGTAAGGGCGCAGGTCGAAGATCTCACGCACCAGCTTGACGATCTTGTCATCGCTGATCTTGCCGGTGCCGAAGGTATTCAGCGAGATCGACGTAGGCTGGGCCACACCGATAGCGTAGGACACCTGGATCTCGCAACGCTCGGCCAGGCCGGCGGCGACGATGTTCTTGGCCACGTAACGACCGGCGTAAGCGGCGGAACGGTCAACCTTGGAAGGATCTTTACCCGAGAACGCGCCACCGCCGTGACGGGCCATGCCGCCGTAGCTGTCGACGATGATCTTGCGACCGGTCAGGCCGCAATCGCCTACCGGGCCACCGATGATGAACTGGCCAGTCGGGTTGATGTGGAACTGGGTGTCCTTGCTCAGCAGCTCGGCCGGCAGCACGTGCTTGACGATCAGCTCCATCACGCCTTCACGCAGGTCGGCGTAGGACACGTCCGGGTTGTGCTGGGTCGACAATACAACGGCGTCGATACCCACGACTTTGCCGCCTTCGTAACGGCAGGTGACCTGGGACTTGGCGTCCGGGCGCAACCACGGCAGCAGGCCGGACTTACGCGCTTCGGCCTGACGTTGCACCAGTTGGTGCGAGAAGGTGATCGGTGCAGGCATCAGCACGTCGGTTTCGTTGCTGGCGTAGCCGAACATCAGGCCCTGGTCGCCGGCGCCCTGGTCTTCCGGCTTGGCACGGTCGACGCCTTGGTTGATGTCTGGGGACTGCTTGCCGATGATGTTCATCACGCCGCAGGTCGCGCCGTCGAAACCGACGTCGGAGCTGGTGTAGCCGATGTCGGTGATCACGTCACGGACGATCTGCTCCAGGTCGACCCAGGCGGTGGTGGTCACTTCGCCAGCGATGATCGCTACACCGGTTTTCACCAGAGTCTCGCACGCCACACGGGCGAACTTGTCTTCAGCAATGATGGCGTCCAGCACCGCGTCAGAAATCTGGTCGGCGATTTTGTCCGGATGCCCTTCAGACACGGACTCGGAGGTGAAAAGGGAGTATTCGCTCATCTCGATGTTTTCCTGATATTTACCGATGGTGAGTGTCGCCAGCCGGCCGCTGAAAATGGCGGACCTGGATCTGGAAACCATTACGTAAACCTACATAGAGGCTTTCCCCGGGAACGAGTCCCGCAGCGGTGGCCCAACGGGCCAGATCGTCCTGTTCAAAACCCAACCATAGATCACCGCAGGCCTCCCTGGCCCAATTCTGGTTGTGGCTGCATAAATCTGTCACCAGCAGGCTACCGCCGGGGTGCAGCAGCCCGGCCATTTGCTTGAGGGCGTCGGCGGGGGCGGCGAAATGGTGCAAGACCATATTCAACACCACGCAGTCGGCCTTTAACGCCGTGCTATTCAATGCGTCCGCCAGCTGCAGGCTGACATTGCCCAGCGCTTCGCGTTCGCACAGCTGGCGCGCCAGTTCGAGCATCGCCGGGCTGTTGTCCAGGGCGGTGACCTGCTGGAAGCGCCGCGCCAGGTCCGGTAAGAAACCGCCGTCGCCTGGGCCGACCTCCAGCGCGGTGGCCTCCTCACTGAAGCTCAGCTTGTCGAGCAGCGCCAGTACGCTGTCGCGGTATTGCGGCAAACCGGCGATCAAGTCCTGTTGGGCGCGAAATTTCTCGGCGACCCGTGCGAAAAAGTCCTGGCTCGCGGCGGCGCGTTGCCCATGGACTTGGCCGATGCGCGACTGCACATCGCCCGGCAGACCCAGGTTGTCCACCTCTTCGAGCAGCGCGGCGTGCAGCTTGCCGCCAAGCAACTCGGTGTGGGGCAGGGCGCGACGGTAGAAAATCGCATTGCCTTCGCGGCGGGTAGCCACCAGGTCGGCCTGGGCCAGCACCTTCAAGTGATGACTCATGCCGGATTGGCCGATGGCGAAGATCTGCGCCAGTTCCAATACGCCGAAGGAATCGTTGGCCAGTGCGCGCAATACGTTCAAACGCAACGGGTCGCCAGCGGCCTTGCATAAGGCTGCCAGTTCATCGCCGTCGTCAGGACGCAGGGAGGGCATGGGTAGGTTCATAAGGCCAGCAGTCTAGAGACGGGTGGGAGTCCTCGCAAGGCCAATATCAAAAAGTTTTGATATTGATCGATAAGTGGGGGTTATAAGCAGCCGCTATAACCTTTAGACGAACCGGTTAACGGTTTCTGCAAGCGAATGCCGCCCAAAGCACAGGAAAAACACCCACAAGTGACTATCTGTCATTGCCCGCAGGCGGTGGCTGAGGGAAAATGCCGGTCCTTTTTTCCGTTTCTTTTCAGCAAACCCCAGGAGATCAGCGATGCCCAGCCGTCGTGAGCGTGCCAACGCCATTCGTGCCCTCAGCATGGATGCCGTGCAAAAAGCCAACAGCGGCCATCCCGGTGCCCCGATGGGCATGGCGGATATCGCCGAGGTACTTTGGCGTGACTACCTGAAACACAACCCGAGCAACCCATCGTTCGCCGACCGTGACCGCTTCGTGCTGTCCAACGGCCACGGCTCGATGCTGATTTATTCGCTGCTGCACCTGACCGGCTACGACGTCACCATCGATGACCTCAAGAGCTTCCGCCAGTTGCACAGCCGCACCCCCGGCCACCCTGAATTCGGCTACACCCCAGGCGTCGAGACCACCACCGGTCCCCTGGGCCAAGGCCTGGCCAACGCCGTGGGCTTCGCGCTGGCGGAAAAAGTCCTGGGCGCGCAGTTCAACCGCCCCGGCCACGACATCGTCGACCACCACACCTACGTGTTCCTGGGTGATGGCTGCATGATGGAAGGCATTTCCCACGAAGTCGCTTCCCTGGCCGGTACCCTGGGCCTGGGCAAGCTGATCGCGTTCTACGATGACAACGGCATCTCCATCGACGGCGAAGTCGAAGGCTGGTTCACCGATGACACCCCTAAGCGTTTCGAAGCCTACAACTGGCAGGTGATCCGCAACGTCGACGGCCACGATCCGGAAGAAATCAAGATTGCCATCGACACCGCCCGCAAGAGCGCTCAGCCGACCCTGATCTGCTGCAAGACCACCATCGGTTTCGGTTCGCCGAACAAGCAGGGCAAAGAAGACTGCCACGGCGCCCCGCTGGGTGACGCGGAAATCGCCCTGACCCGTGAAGCGCTGAAGTGGAACCACGGCCCGTTCGAAATCCCGGCCGACATCTATGCCGAGTGGGATGCCAAGGAAAAAGGCCTGGCCGCCGAAGCCGAGTGGGACCAGCGTTTTGCGGCCTACTCCGCCGAATTCCCGGAGCTTGCCAACGAACTGGTACGCCGCCTGGCCGGTGACCTGCCTGCCGATTTCTCGGAAAAAGCCTCGGCCTACATCGCCGAAGTCGCGGCCAAGGGCGAGACCATCGCCAGCCGTAAAGCCAGCCAGAACACCCTGAACGCTTTTGGCCCGCTGCTGCCTGAGTTCCTCGGCGGTTCCGCCGACCTGGCCGGTTCCAACCTGACCCTGTGGAAAGGCTGCAAAGGTGTTTCGGCTGAAGACGCCAGCGGCAACTACATGTACTACGGCGTACGCGAGTTCGGCATGAGCGCCATCATGAACGGCGTGTCCCTGCACGGTGGCCTGGTGCCTTACGGCGCGACCTTCCTGATGTTCATGGAATACGCCCGCAACGCCGTACGCATGGCTGCGCTGATGAAGAAGCGCGTCATCCACGTGTACACCCACGACTCCATCGGCCTCGGCGAAGACGGTCCGACGCACCAGCCGGTCGAGCAACTGACCAGCCTGCGTACCACGCCGAACCTGGATTGCTGGCGCCCAGCCGACGCGGTCGAATCCGCCGTGGCCTGGAAGCACGCCATCGAACGCAAGGACGGCCCTTCGGCGCTGATCTTCTCGCGCCAGAACCTGCAGCACCAAGTGCGTACCGACGCACAGATCGCCGACATCAGC
Organism: Pseudomonas petroselini; assembly: GCF_045037875.1. Classification (NCBI taxonomy): domain Bacteria; kingdom Pseudomonadati; phylum Pseudomonadota; class Gammaproteobacteria; order Pseudomonadales; family Pseudomonadaceae; genus Pseudomonas; species Pseudomonas petroselini. Next base: position 184,180 of record NZ_CP173614.1, on the reverse strand, counting down.
CGTGGCGGCTACGTGCTCAAGGACTGCATCGGCGAGCCGGAGCTGATCCTGATCTCCACCGGTTCCGAAGTGGGCCTGACCGTCCAGGCCTACGACAAGCTGACCGCCCAAGGCCGCAACGTGCGTGTTGTGTCCATGCCGTGCACCAGCGTGTTCGAAGCCCAGGACGCCGGCTACAAGCAATCGGTGCTGCCGTTGCAGGTCAGCGCGCGTATCGCCATCGAAGCGGCGCATGCCGACTACTGGTACAAGTACGTGGGCCTGGAAGGCCGCGTGATCGGCATGACCACCTACGGTGAGTCGGCGCCGGCGCCAGCGTTGTTCGAAGAGTTCGGCTTCACCCTGGAAAATATCCTGGGTCAGGCTGAAGAGCTGCTGGAAGACTAAGGCTGTAGATTGGGGTGGCTGTACTGACGCCTTCGCGAGCAAGCCCGCTCCCACATTTGGAATGCATTTCAACTGTGGGAGCGGGCTTGCTCGCGAAGGCGGTGGCACATTCACCCCATTACCCAAGGTAATCGAGAACCCCATGCCCCAACCGCGTCCCTACAAAGTTGCACTCAACGGCTACGGCCGCATTGGTCGTTGCGTCTTGCGTGCTCTGTTCGAGCGAGGGGCGGCTGCCGGGTTTGAAATTGTCGCGATCAACGATTTGGCCGACATGGCCAGCATCGAATACCTGACACGCTTTGACTCCACACACGGCCGGTTCCCCGGCGAAGTGCGGGTCGAGGGCGATTGTCTGCATATCAATGGCGACTGCGTGAAAGTCCTGCGCAGTGCCACCCCCGAGGGCATCGACTGGGCTGCGCTGGGCGTCGACCTGGTGTTGGAATGCTCCGGTGCTTATCACACCCGTGCCGATGGCCAGCGTTTCCTCGACGCTGGCGCACCGCGTGTGCTGTTTTCCCAGCCGATGGCAAGCGAGGCGGATGTCGACGCCACCATCGTCTACGGCATCAACCAGGATTGCCTGACCGGCAACGAGCTGCTGGTGTCCAACGCCTCCTGTACCACCAACTGCAGCGTGCCATTGTTGCGCCTGTTGGATCAGGCGATCGGGCTGGACTACGTGTCGATCACCACGATTCACTCGGCGATGAACGACCAGCCGGTGATCGACGCCTACCATCACGAAGACCTGCGCCGCACGCGCTCGGCGTTCCAGTCAGTGATTCCGGTGTCCACCGGGCTGGCACGCGGTATCGAGCGACTGTTGCCGGAACTTGCCGGGCGAATCCAGGCCAAAGCCGTACGGGTGCCGACGGTGAACGTGTCCTGCCTGGACATCACCATGCAAACCGTCAGCGACACCGATGCGACGGAGGTCAACCGGATCCTGCGCGACGCCGCCACCAGCGGGCCGCTCAAAGGCTTGCTGGCCTACACCGAGTTGCCCCACGCCAGTTGTGATTTCAACCATGACCCGCATTCGGCCATTGTCGATGCCAGCCAGACCCGCGTTTCCGGCCCGAGGCTGGTGAACATCCTGGCCTGGTTCGACAACGAATGGGGTTTTGCCAACCGAATGCTCGACGTTGCGGAACATTATCTGCATATCGCCTCTAAACAACCTCAACAGTAATTCAGGAACTGCCACCCATGACCGTGTTGAAGATGACCGACCTCGATCTGCAAGGTAAGCGCGTACTGATTCGCGAAGACCTCAACGTCCCAGTCAAGGACGGTGTTGTCACCAGCGATGCGCGAATCCTGGCCTCGCTGCCGACCATCAAGCTGGCCCTGGAAAAAGGCGCGGCCGTGATGGTCTGCTCCCACCTGGGTCGTCCGACCGAAGGTGAGTTCTCCGCCGAAAACAGCCTCAAGCCGGTAGCCGAGTACCTCAGCAAAGCCCTGGGCCGCGACGTGCCGCTGGTGGCTGACTACCTGGGTGGCGTTGACGTGAAGGCCGGCGACATCGTGCTGTTCGAAAACGTGCGCTTCAACAAAGGCGAGAAAAAGAACAACGACGAGCTGGCCCAGCAATACGCTGCGCTGTGCGACGTGTTCGTGATGGACGCGTTCGGCACCGCTCACCGCGCCGAGGGTTCGACCCACGGCGTGGCCAAGTTCGCCAAGGTTGCCGCTGCTGGCCCGCTGCTGGCCGCTGAACTGGATGCACTGGGCAAGGCTCTGGGCGCTCCGGCGCAACCGATGGCCGCCATCGTCGCTGGCTCCAAGGTGTCCACCAAGCTGGACGTGCTCAACAGCCTCAGCCAGATCTGTAATCAGCTGATCGTCGGCGGCGGCATTGCCAACACCTTCCTGGCCGCTGCCGGTCACCCGGTGGGTAAGTCCCTGTACGAGCCGGACCTGCTCGACACCGCTCGTGCCATCGCCGCCAAAGTCAGCGTGCCGCTGCCGGTGGACGTGGTCGTCGCCAAGGAATTTGCCGAAAGCGCCGAAGCCACCGTCAAGCTGATCGCTGACGTGGCTGACGACGACATGATCCTGGATATCGGCCCGCAAACCGCGGCCAACTTCGCCGAACTGCTGAAAGCTTCCCAGACCATCCTGTGGAACGGTCCGGTCGGCGTGTTTGAGTTCGACCAGTTCGGCAACGGCACCAAAGTGCTGGCCAAGGCCATCGCCGAAAGCTCGGCATTCTCCATCGCCGGCGGCGGCGACACCCTCGCGGCCATCGATAAATATGGCGTTGCTGACCAGATCTCCTACATTTCTACCGGTGGCGGCGCATTCCTTGAATTCGTCGAAGGCAAAGTCCTGCCGGCCGTTGAAGTGCTGGAAACCCGGGCCAAAGGTTAAGGCGCGTGATCCGGAAAAGGAGTATTCCCATGATCAAGTCGTTGGCAGTGTTGACCGCAGCGGGCCTGTTGGCGGGCTGCGGCAGCACGCCAAACGCAGAGCCGGAAGCTGGAAAGCCTGCGGCGCAGCAGAAAAAAAGCTGCTACCAGGCGGACTGGCAAGCCGAGACCATGCCGGTGATCAACAAGCGCATCGGCAACGAACGGCTGGAGAAATACGACTCCGCGCCCAACGGTCAGGAACAGGGTTGCCCTTGATGGGTCTGATCAACTAACCGACAGCAGCGGCGGCCCCCTGGTCGCCCTGTGAGGATTGGCAATGAAAGGCGTTTTCGCCCTGGCAGCCCTGGCCCTGTTGGCCGGCTGCAGCAGCATGAACATGTTCAACAAGGCAGAGCCTGCCGATAAATGGACCACCTGGACCTGCGACAGCAAGGCCGAGGTCAACTGGCGCTTTGCCAACCAGGCTCGTAGCGAGGTGGATGTACGCCTCGGCGGTTCCGACCAGGTTTATCGCCTCAAGCAGGAGGTTGCCGCCTCGGGTGTGCTGTATGCCAACGATCAGCTGGCGTTTCACACAAAAGGTGAGGAAGGCCTGGTTTACTGGGTCGCCACCGATGATTTGATCGGGCGGGGCTGTAAAGCCCAATAGAGACACCAGGGTCTTGAAATTAATGAGATCCAAATGTGGGAGGGGGCTTGCCCCCGATAGCGGTGTGTCAGGCACCGACTTCGTTGGGTGAACCGCAGCCATCGGGGGCAAGCCCCCTCCCACATTGATTCGATTCCAGACTGGAATTAGGGTCAGCCTCATCAGCAATAACGATTCAGCAGGCCAGGCATGCAAACCCTGACCCGCAATAACTTGAATAGCAGCCGCCGCTACGGCAGGCTTGCACGATTAACGACCCTCGACCGGGAGAGACAACACAATGGCACTTATCAGCATGCGTCAAATGCTGGACCACGCAGCCGAGTTCGGCTACGGCGTCCCAGCCTTTAACGTCAACAACCTTGAGCAGATGCGCGCCATCATGGAAGCCGCTGACAAGACCGACTCCCCCGTGATCGTCCAGGCTTCGGCCGGTGCGCGCAAATACGCCGGCGCGCCCTTCCTGCGTCACCTGATCCTTGCTGCGATCGAAGAGTTCCCACACATCCCGGTGTGCATGCACCAGGACCACGGCACCAGCCCTGACGTGTGCCAGCGCTCCATCCAACTGGGCTTCAGCTCGGTCATGATGGACGGCTCCCTCGGCGAAGACGGCAAGACCCCGACCGACTACGAATACAACGTCCGCGTCACCCAACAAACCGTGGCCATGGCTCACGCCTGCGGCGTATCGGTTGAAGGTGAGCTGGGCTGCCTGGGTTCCCTGGAAACCGGCATGGCCGGCGAAGAAGACGGCATCGGCGCCGAAGGCGTGCTGGATCACAGCCAGATGCTGACCGACCCGGAAGAAGCCGCTGACTTCGTGAAGAAGACCCAAGTTGATGCCCTGGCTATTGCCATCGGCACCAGCCACGGCGCCTACAAGTTCACCAAGCCGCCTACCGGCGACGTGCTGGCCATCGACCGCATCAAGGAAATCCACAAGCGCATCCCTAACACCCACCTGGTGATGCACGGTTCTTCCTCGGTCCCGCAAGAGTGGCTGGCGATCATCAACCAGTACGGCGGCGACATCAAAGAAACCTACGGCGTACCGGTTGAAGAAATCGTCGAAGGCATCAAGTACGGCGTGCGCAAGGTCAACATCGACACCGACTTGCGTTTGGCGTCCACGGGTGCGATGCGCCGTTTGATGGCGACCAACCCGAGCGAGTTCGACCCGCGTAAATTCTTCGGCGCTACCGTGACCGCGATGCGCGATGTGTGTATCGCACGCTACGAAGCGTTCGGCACTGCGGGTAACGCTTCGAAGATCAAGCCGATCTCGTTGGAAGCGATGTACCAGCGTTACCTGAAAGGTGAGTTGAACGCCAAGGTGAACTGAGCCTAGGACGTTTAAAAGAAGCCCGCAGCGATGCGGGCTTTTTTATGGCTGCGATTGTGTCAGGCGGCGTTGAGGGTATCGAAACCACGGTGTTCGATGACGCGGAACACATCGCTGACGTCCTGCACCAGAATGCGCGCCGTATTGGCCACATTGTTCAGGTCACGCTCGGCGAAGTCCGGCAGGCTGGAGCAGGCCATCAGGTTGAGGTGTTCGAGGGCGGCGTTAAGGCGTTCTCGCAGGCAGGCGTGGAGGTCCAGCAATGGGGCGGTGCTGTCGATCAAGAGGACGGGGTTATCGGTAGCGTTTTCGGCGCAGGGGTAGAAGCGGCGGGGCGGTAGTTGGTTCTTCATGGCAAATCCTTAACTCAAGTGAAGAATGGCCACCGTTTGCTGCGAAACAAATAGGGTGGCAGCTGTGCGCGGGTTCGCAGACCGAGGAGTTAAGACCCGGCAGACCCGAAGGTCTCCCACGCACAACCGCCATAACAAAGACGGCCATCGGCAAGAATACCGGGGCTGCTTTGACGGTTGTGGTTTTAACTCGGTAGGGCTGCGAAACCCTATCGCCATTCAATGCCGGCGACGGGGCGAACTATAAGCGCCGACCTGATTCGCCGCAACGGCCCTGTAGGACACAGAACCCCTGTGGGAGCCGGGCTTGCCCGCGATGGCGGTGTGCCAGTCAGCGAATAGTTCGGCTGATACACCGTCATCGCGGGCAAGCCCGGCTCCCACAGGGTTCGTTGGCGCGCTCAAAAATGCGAATGATCTCTGGGCGTGTTAGGACATGGCCTACACGAGACGAGGCGATGCTCAGTCGTGATCAATATCCAACTTGGCAAACGTCACCCGCGCGCCTTCCTTGCTGTCCCCACTGTTGTCCTGCACATACGCCCCCGCCTTGAAGTACAGCGGCTTGGCGCCCCACGCCGCACCAATGCGCTCATTCCACTCACCGTCCGCGGCGTACACACTCAGTAACCCCGCCTTATTGAGGTTGATCACGTAGGTGAAGCTCTTCTCCAGCGGCACATTCGACGCCACGGTGATCACCCGCCCTTCGCCGTCATCCGGGCGCATGCGCACCTTGGCGACGATATTGCCGGTCTGGGTTTTTTCCTTGAATTGGTATTCCAGCTTGATCAACGGCTTCTGGCTGTCGTACGCATGAATCTGCCCAATCACGATTTTGCCGGTAGAGGGCACTTGATTGACGGTCAGGGTGGCGCGCAGGAAGTTGTCCGCATCCGGGTAGGTCCAGTTGCGCAGGCGCCCATCGGCGTAGGTCTCGCGCAATTCGCTGCGCGGGTACACGGCATTTTCGGTGCGGGTGCCGGTGACGGGGGTCCAGAATTGCACGTTGCTGCCTTCGGCCTGGAAATACTGGTCCTTGAAGCCGCTCATCAGCTTTGGGGTCTCGATGGTGGCGGGCGGGGAGCCGACCGGAATGCTCAGGTTCCAGGTGGAAAGATCAATCATGGCGTAGGCCTTTTTACAGAGGGGTATAGGCTATGGCCCTTGGGCCAGACAGGTTCTTTATAGGCGGTAGTCCTGCGCTTGTTAATTAATCCCTGGCAAATTATTGGCGCCAAAGGAATGCCAAAAAGCCATGTTTCCCATGCGCCGTGGCCTCCAGACCCTGACCGTTAGTCGGCTTCCTGAACTTTGGCGCGATGATGGCACCGCGGTCACTTCTGATTTTCCGGAACCGAGGCTAGAGTGAGGCCTCAGTATTTGTCCGGGTTTTATACCAGAAGTGACCGGAGCAGCTCCTTCAAGGAAGAGACGTAGCATGGATTGCGCTCCACACCTAGGCGATGGCGGATCGGTTTTACTGGTAGTCGATGACTATCCGGAAAACCTGGTCAGCATGCGTGCACTTTTACAGCGCGAAGACTGGCAAGTGGTCACCGCCGGTTCCGGTGTGGAAGCCCTGGAGTTACTGCTCAAGCATGACGTCGACCTGGTGTTACTGGACGTGAAAATGCCCGGCATGGACGGCTTCGAGGTGGCCCGCCTGATGCGTGGCAACCAGCGCACCCGCATGACGCCGATCATCTTCCTCAGTGCCAATGCGCAATCCCCGGCCGCTGTGCTGGAGGGCTACGCCAGCGGTGCCATCGATTACCTGTTCAAGCCCTTCGACCCGCATATCCTCAAGCCCAAGGTCCAGGCGTTGCTGGAGCACCAGCGCAATCGCCGTGCCTTGCAGCGCCTGAGTCATGATTTGGAGTCTGCCCGCGCCTTTAATGCATCGGTGTTGGACAACGCCGCCGAAGGCATTCTGGTGGTGAGTGAGGAGGGCGTGATCGAGTACGCCAACCCGGCGATTTCACGCCTGCTCAATGCCACGATGGATGAGTTGCAGGGGCAAGAGTTCTTGAGCTTCCTGCAGAAACCCCATGTGCCCGCGTGGCTGGAGTCGCAGATGTATGCCGGTTACCGCGACGGCAAAACCTGGCGCCTGCACGATGCGATTTTGCGCACCGGCCGAGGCCAGCAGGTGCCCGTGGCCTTGTCCTGTGCACCGTTGCCGGCCGAACAGAAGGCCATGGTGGTGACGGTGCTGGACATGTCCGAGGTGCGCCACCTGCACCAACAACTGGAGTTCCAGGCCGTCACTGACCCGCTGACCGGGCTGCTCAATCGGCGTGGTTTTTATCAGGCGGTGGAGAACACCCTGCTGCGCAGCGAGCGGGTAGAGCAATCGCTGGTATTGCTCTACCTGGACCTTGACGGCTTCAAACGGGTCAATGATTCCCTGGGCCATGACGCCGGCGACCGGGTATTGCGCTGGGTCTCGGAGCAGTTACAGAGTTGCCTGCGCTCCTATGACATTCTGGGGCGCATGGGCGGTGACGAATTCACCGCGCTTTTAGAGCTGGAGTTCCCCGAGCAAGCGGCGAAGATCGCGGAAAAACTGATCGAACGCGTGTCGATCTGCCAACAGGTGGATGGCCTGGATGTGATGCTCGGCGTCAGCATCGGCATCGCCACGTTCCCGGATTGCGGCTCGGACTTGAACGGCCTGCTGCGCGCGGCTGACATCGCCATGTACGAAGCCAAGCGTGCGGGCCGTCAGCAATATCGCTATTACGACCAGGAAATGAACGGCCGCGCCCGTTCGCGCCTGATGCTGGAAGACAGCGTGCGCACGGCGATTCAAAACAAGGATTTCACCCTGGTCTACCAGCCCCAGGTTTCCCTGGCGGACGGGCGTTTGCGCGGTGTAGAGGCGCTGTTGCGCTGGCAGCATCCGAGTGTCGGCGATGTGCCGCCAGGGCTGTTCTTGCCATTGCTGGAAGAGGCGCGCTTGATCAGCCAGCTGAGTAGCTGGATTTACCAACAGGTCGCCGCCCAGCGCCTGGCGTGGCAAGCCACCTTCGATCAGGAACTGGTGCTGAGCGTGAGCTTGAGCAGCCATCAGTTCAATATGCCCAACCTGGCGGCCCAACTGCAGCAGGTGCTTGAGCGCCATGGGTTGCATGGGCGCCAGTTGGAGGTGGAAATCAGCGAAGACAGCCTGACGAGTAACCTGGAAGAGTCCGGCAAGCAGCTGAAGTTATTGCGCCAGATCGGTGTGCGGATTGCCCTGGATGACTTCGGTTCGGGCAACTGTTCCCTGGCCCATCTGCGCGACCTGGCCTTCGACACCCTCAAGCTCGACCCGCAGTTGATCGCCCGCCTGCCGGGCTCCGCACGGGATGCGGTGATGGCGCGCAGCATCATCGAGCTGTGCGGGCATTTTGATGTGCTCGTGGTCGCCGAAGGTGTGGAAACCTCGGAGCAAGCCCAATGGCTCAAGGCCAATGGTTGCGCGTATATCCAGGGCCCGTGGGCCGCGCAGCCGATGGTGGCCGAGGACGTGCTGGACTGGTCACGCGCCCGCGTGCGTTGAATTCGTTACACTGGCGACCCTCCGAACCCTGTTGCCGAGCCCCATGACCGCGCTGAAATACCTCCAGGCTTATCCCGCAGCCCTCCAAGAACAAGTGCGCCAGATGATCGCCAAGGATCAGTTGGGCGCTTACCTGGAACAGCGTTACCCCGAGCGCCACGCGGTACAGAGCGACAAGGCCCTGTACGCCTACGCCCTGGCCTTGAAGCAGGAGCACCTGCGCAACGCGCCGGCCATCGACAAAGTGCTGTTTGATAACCGCCTGGACCTGACCCACCGCGCCCTCGGCCTGCACACGACGATTTCGCGGGTGCAGGGCGGCAATCTTAAATCCAAGAAAGAGATCCGCATTGCGGCGCTGTTCAAGGAGGCCGCGCCCGAGTTCCTGCGCATGATCGTGGTGCACGAACTGGCGCACTTCAAGGAGTCGGACCACAACAAGGCGTTCTACAAACTCTGTGAGTACATGATGCCGGGCTACCATCAGGTGGAATTCGACCTGCGGGTCTACCTCACGTACCGCGACCTGCAGGGCAAACCCTGACCACACAAGGCGACCGACCATGGATGTGAGCAAGACCAAGAGCAGCTTCTACCGTCGCCTGTATGTGGCGTACCTGATCGACAGCGGCCAGGCGAGCAGCGTCCCGGCGCTGACCGACGCCACGGGCATGCCTCGGCGTACGGCCCAGGATACGATTGCGGCATTGGCCGACTTGGATATCGTGTGTGAGTTCGAACAGGAGGACGGCGCCCGCAACCACGCCGGGCACTATCGGATTCGCAGCTGGGGAGCGATTGATCGGCGGTGGATCGAGGCGAATCTGGCTTCGGTGAAGCAGGTGCTGGGGTATCCCTGAAGTTCGGCGGTGTGTGAACTGGCGCTATCGCGGGCAAGCCCACTCCCACCTTTGATCGGTGAATACTCTCGAATGTGGGCGCTGGCTTGCCTGCGAAGAGGCCCTCAGGCGCGGCGCATCCCTATATGGGGAATATCATCCTCAAGGTATTCCTCACCCGCCACCACAAACCCATACCGCCCGTAATACCCCTGCAAATGCGCCTGGGCTGACAGAAACATCGGCGTCTGCGGCCATATATCGGCAATCCGCTCTAGCGTCTCTTCCATCATCCGATGCCCCAGCCCGGTGCCGCGCGCCACGGGCGCCACAATCACTCGGCCGATCACCACATCGCCGCCCTGGGACTCCGGGTCCAGCAGGCGCAGGTACGCCACGAGTTGATCATCCTGCCAGGCCATCAGGTGGTGGGTGTCGCCCGACAAGTCCTGCCCGTCAAGATCCTGGTAAAGGCATTTTTGCTCCACGACAAAGACCTCGTTGCGCAAGCGCAAGATGGCGTAAAGCTGCTCCTTGCCCAAGTCGTCGTGATGCTTGCAGACCCATTCAACTGTCATGGCGTGTTCTCTTATCAATGTCTGTTCCGGATAGTAAGCGCAGCCGGCAATGCTGTCTAAGTGAGCTATTTTTGTGAGTGAAATCAAATTGCCATCATTGAGTGCGTTTGCCGTCGGCTTCTTTGTGTAATCTGAGCTACTGTTAGAACCTCGGGCCCCGCCTGGGCTAAGGCCACCGCCTGCCTGTCAAGGATTTTGAGCATGCCGCGATTCTCTCGTGCCGTTGCTTTGATTGGAGTGTTGTTGCTGGCGACACCTGCGTTCGCACAGCGCCTGCGCCTTGTGGCGGATGCCTGGCCACCGTTTACCGATTCCACCCTGATCAACGGCGGGCTGGCCACGGACATCGTCAGCACCGCCCTGGCCCGTGCGGGCTATGCGAGTGATTTTGAACAGGTGCCGTGGGCCCGTGCGCTGATGGGCGTGGGCGATGGGCGCTATGACGTGCTGGTCAACGCCTGGTATGACGATGCCCGCACACAGCTGGGGCAGTTCTCCGGCGAATACCTGCTCAACCGCGTGCGCTTCATCAAGCGCCGCGACGATCCCATCGAATTCCAGAACCTCGCGCAACTGCACGACTACCCCATCGCCGTGGTGCGCGGGTATGCCTATTCGGCGGCGTTCGATGGGGACCCTCAGCTACAGAAAGTCCCTGTGCATAACTTCGCCATGGCGGTGCGCATGCTCGCGGCGCAGCGGGTGCGGCTGACGTTGGAGGATGAATATGTGGCGCGCTATTACCTGTCCCGTGAATCGGCGCGGGTGCGCAATGCGGTGGAGTTTTTACCCCAGCCGTTGAGCGAAAACAGCCTGCATATCCTGGTCAGCCTGAAACACCCGGAGCATGAGCAGATCGTCGCTGCCTTTGACCGAGAGATTGTCAAGATGAAGGCTGATGGCAGTTACGCGCGGTTGATGAAGCAGCACGGGATGTAGTGCTCTTCAGAGCCTCTTCGCGAGCAAGCCGCTCCCACATTTAACCGCGGACATCCATTGGGAAGGCGGTCGAATGTGGGAGGGGGCTTGCTCCCGATAGCGGGCTAAGCCGCGCGGGTGTCCTTGATCAAATGTGCTGCCAGCGTGCGCAACGGCCCCAACTGGCGACAAATCAACGCCAGTTGCGTCTGCACCAACCGTTGCCCTTCATCAATCTCATCCGGCATCTGCTCCAGGTCCGCCGCCAGTGCTTCCTCGGCATCGCTCTGAATCGCAATCGGCTGCTTGTTGGCCAGCCCGCTGGCGATGTCATCGATGCTCGCCGCCAAGGTATTACCGGCGCCTTCGATCAAGTGCTCACGCACCTCGGCCGGCAGTTGGGTTTCCCGATGCGCACCCAACCCTGACAAGTAGCTGAGCAATGTGTGCGACAGCACCAGGAAACGGAAGCCTACGTCCGCCTCCTTCCGGAAGTGCCCTGGCTCCATCAACATGTTCGCCAAGGTGGTGGACAGCGCCGCATCGGCGTTGTGCGCGTTGCGCCGGGCCAGGCGGTAGGCCAGGTCGTCGCTCTTGCCGGCGGCGTATTGCTGCATGATCTGGCGCAGGTAGATGCTGTTGCAGGTCAGGGTGTTGGCCAGCACTTTGTTCAGGCGCCGGCCTTGCCAGTCCGGCAGGAACAGGAACACCGCCAGGCCCGCAATCAAGCTGCCGAGCAAGGTATCGAACAGGCGTGGCAGGAACAGCCCATAGCCATCGCCGACCTGGTTGAAGCAGAACAGCACCATCAAGGTGATGGCGGCGGTGGCCAGGGTGTAGCGGGTGGTGCGGTTGATAAAGAACACCAGGCCGGCGGCGATGGCGAACATCGACTGCACCAGGGGGCTCGGGAACAGGTCGAACAGCGCCCAGGCCACGGTGAGGCCGATGGCGGTGCCGATGATCCGCTGGCCGAGCTTGCGCCGCGTAGCACCGTAGTTCGGTTGGCACACGAACAGCGTGGTGAGGATGATCCAGTAGCCTTGGGAGGCGTGGATCGCATGCAACATGCCGTAGCCGACGGTCAGCGCCAGCGACAGGCGCAGCGCATGACGGAACAGCAGCGAGGTCGGCGTCATCTGAGTGCGCAGGCGCGTCCACATTTCCTTGAGGTTGCGCGGGGCGCGGTCCAGCAGGTTGCTGTCGGTGGCGTCCGCCAGGCTGTCGGGGTTGCTGGCGTCGCCCAGCAGGCGATCCAGCGTGGACAGGTTGGCCGCGAGGGCGCGCAACGAGCGCAGCAGGCCGCGCCAGGCCGGGTTGCTCTGGATGCGCAGGTGTTCCAGGGACGCGTTCAGGTCGCCCAGGGCTTCGGCGAAGCTGTCGTCATAGATGAACGGCTGGCGCAATTGAATCGATTCGGCCAGGGCCTGGCAGGCCTTGCCCTGCTGGCGCAACAGGCGCTGGCAACGGAACAGCACGTCGCTGTGGAAGAAGGCCTCGGCCAGCGCGTTGTAGGGGTAGTGGGACGAGCTGGCGCGTTCGTGGATGTCCTGGGCGAGGAAATACAGCTTCAGGTAGCGGCTGACTTTCGAGCCGGGGCGACCATTGCCTACGCGGTGCAGGATGATTTCCTTCGCCGCGTTGAGCGCCGCCACCACCCGGCCGTTCTGCTGCGCCAGTTCCAGGCGCCGCGCTTCCACATCCAGTTGGCGGATCGGTTCGAACAACGACGACTTGAGCTTGAGGTAACGCCCCAATTCGCGAAACAACCGCGCCAGGCTCTGTTGCACCGGCTGGTTGGAAAACAGCGCCTGCCACAGCACCGACAGCACGCCGTACCAGGCGGCACCGGCCACCAGCAGCAGCGGTTCATGCCAGAAATCGGAGACCGCGCCACCGCGCTGGTCCACGCCGATCATGGTGTACACCGACAGAATCAGCGTCGCCGAGGCAATCGCGCCATAGCGTTCGCCCAAGGCGCCCAGCATGGTCAGGCAGAAGGTGGCCAGGGCCAGGGAGATCGCGAAGATCCAGGGATAAGGGAACAGCAACTCCACCGACAGTGCGGCGATGCTGAAACACACCAGCGTGACTGCCAGGGCGTTGAGGCGACCTTGCCAGCTGTCATCGGTCTCGGCCAGGGCGCTGGCGATAATCCCCAAGAACAGTGGGATCAGCAGCGTCATTTCATCTTGGTACCAGCACAGCGCCATGCTGCCGGTGAGGGCGATGAATACCCGAATGCTGTAGCTGAATTTATCCAGCGCCCACAGGCGCCGCATGGACTGCTTGAACGAGGTCGATGACATGAAGGCTGGAGTCTTCCGGGACGATGCCGTTAAATTGAGCTATCAAGGACGCCACGGCAAGCGTGGCGATCACATCAATTCGCAAAATATCTCCCAGACACACCCTAAACCAAATGTGGGAGTGCATCCTTCAGTCAGGCGTATTGCGCGGCTGCATAGCCCGACGCCCACGCCCACTGGAAGTTGAACCCGCCCAGGTGGCCGGTCACATCCAGCACTTCACCGATAAAGTACAACCCCGGGCTTTTCAGCGATTCCATGGTCTTGGACGACACTTCCCGCGTGTCCACGCCACCCAGGGTCACTTCGGCGGTGCGATAGCCCTCGGTGCCCGCCGGCACCAGTTGCCAGTTGCCGAGTTTCTGCGCGATGTCGGCGATTTCAGCGTGGGTGTACTGCTTCATCGGCTTGGACACAAACCAGCTGTCCGCCAGCAGGTTGGCCATTTTCTTGGTGAAGATCTCACCCAGCAGGGTTTTCAGCTCGCTGTTCGGACGCTCGGCCTGTTGCTGTTGCAGCCAGGTGTGAGCGTCATGGTCGGGCAGCAGGTTGATCTCCACGGTGTCGCCGGGTTCCCAGTACGAGGAGATCTGCAAGATCGCCGGCCCGCTCAGGCCACGGTGGGTAAACAGAATGTTCTCGCGAAAGCTCTGGCCGTTGCAGCTCACCAGGCAATCCACCGACGTACCGGACAGCTCGCCGCACAGGTCCTTGAGCTGGTCAGTGATAGTGAACGGTACCAGCCCGGCGCGGGTCGGCAGCAGTTCATGGCCGAATTGCTTGGCCACCTGGTAACCAAAGCCGGTGGCGCCCAGGGTCGGAATCGACAGGCCGCCCGTGGCGATCACCAGGGATTCGCAGCGCAGTTCACCCAAGGTGGTTTGCAACTGATAACCGGCGTCCAGCTTGGCAATCTCCTGGACCGACGTGTCCAGGTGCATGCTCACACCGACCTGAATGCATTCATCGAGCAGCATGCCGAGAATGTCGCTGGATTTGTTATCGCAGAACAGCTGGCCGAGCTTCTTCTCGTGGTACGGCACGCCGTGCTTGGCCACCAGCCCGATGAAATCCCACTGGGTGTAGCGGGCCAGGGCGGATTTACAGAAGTGTTCGTTGTGCGAAAGGAAATTGGCCGGCTCGGTGTACATGTTAGTGAAATTGCAGCGGCCACCGCCGGACATCAGGATCTTTTTGCCGGCCTTGTTCGCATGGTCGATCAACATCACCTTGCGCCCACGCCCGGCGGCGGTCAGTGCACACATCAAGCCTGCGGCGCCGGCGCCAATGATCACAACTTCGGTCGAGCGCACAGCGATGTCCTCATACACGTTCTAATTTGAAATACAGTCAAATGTGGGAGGGGGCTTGCCCCCGATAGCAGTGTGTCAGTCAGTGCATCGGTAACTGATAGATTGCTATCGGGGGCAAGCCCCCTCCCACATTGGATCTCCATTGAATGGGAGATCGTGTTACAGGATCCGCACGCGCAACGACCGGCCTTTGATCTTGCCGTCGTTCAAACGCTGCAACGCCTGCTTGGCGATCCCGCGTTCCACGGCCACGAACGCCTGGAAGTCAAAGATCGCGATCTTGCCGACCTGGGCACCGGGGATACCGGCTTCACCGGTCAGTGCGCCGAGGATATCGCCCGGACGAACCTTGTCTTTACGCCCGGCAGCGATGCACAAGGTGCTCATCTGCGGCAGCAGCGGGCCACCGCTTTGCGGCTTGAGGTTGTCCAGTTGGTCCCAGTTCAGCGGCGACTTCTGCAGTTGCTCGATGGCCTGCGCGCGGTGTGCTTCGGACGGGGCGACCAGGCTGATGGCAATCCCGGTCTCACCGGCGCGACCGGTACGGCCGACGCGGTGGATGTGGATTTCCGAATCGCGGGCCAGTTCGACGTTGATCACCATGTCCAGCGAGTCGATGTCCAAGCCACGGGCGGCGACGTCGGTGGCCACCAGCACGGACGTGCTGCGGTTGGCGAACATCGCCAGTACCTGGTCACGGTCGCGCTGTTCCAGGTCACCATGCAGGCCGACGGCGGAAATACCCTTGGCGGTCAGGTGATCCACGGTTTCCTGCACTTGCTGCTTGGTGAAGCAGAAGGCGACGCAGGAGGCCGGGCGGAAGTGCGCCAGGACCTTGGTCACGGCTTCCATGCGCTCTTCCGGCGAGATTTCGTAGAAACGCTGCTCGATCTGGTCATCGGAGTGGAACGCTTCGGCCTTCACTTGCTGCGGCGCGCGCATGAACTTCGAGGCCAGCTGTTTGATGCTCACCGGGTAGGTGGCCGAGAACAGCAGGGTCTGGCGGCGCGGCGGGGTCTTGCTGATGATGTCTTCGATGGCGTCGTAGAAGCCCATGTCGAGCATGCGGTCGGCTTCGTCGAGGATCAGCGTGTTCAGGCCATCCAGCACCAGCGAACCCTTGCGCAGGTGCTGCTGGATACGGCCCGGCGTGCCGACGATGACGTGGGCACCGTGTTCCAGGGAGGCGATCTGCGGGCCGAGGGACACGCCGCCGCACAGGGTCAGCACCTTGATGTTGTCTTCCGCGCGGGCCAGGCGACGGATTTCCTTGGCAACCTGGTCGGCCAGCTCACGGGTCGGGCACATGACCAGGGCCTGGCAGCCGAAGTAGCGCGGGTTGATCGGGTTCAACAGGCCGATGCCGAACGCAGCGGTCTTGCCGCTGCCGGTCTTGGCCTGCGCAATCAGGTCCAGCCCTTTGAGGATCACCGGCAAGCTTTGCGCCTGGATCTGCGTCATCTCGACATAACCCAGCGAGTCGAGGTTAGCCAGCATGGCGGCGGACAGGGGCAAAGTATTAAAAGCGGTGGCGATGGTAGTCACGGGACTGGCTCTGCAAAACAAAATGTCGCGCAGTGTACCAGTCTCGTGGGAATTTCCCTGCAAGTTCTAGACGAGAAGCCTGTCAGTGCTCAATGTCGTGCTCACGGCTGACCACACGTTTGCCGTCTTTTGGCGACAGTTGCAGGAAGATCGCCGCCGCCAGCATCGCCATGATGCCTACAGTGAGGAAGGTCAACTGGAACGCGCCAAGCACGCTTTCTACCCCGTCATTGCCCGTTTCGGCGGTAAATCCGCCCAGCAGTGCACCGGCGCACGCCACCCCGAGGCTCAGCGACAATTGCGCCACCACCGAGAGCAAACTGTTGCCGCTGCTGGCCTGGGCATCATCGAGGTCGATCAGGGTGACGGTGTTCATCGCGGTAAATTGCAGGGAGTTGATCGCCCCCAGTACCGCCAGCATGCACAACAGCAGCGGGTAGGGCGTGTGCTCGCTGACCAGGCCCATGCTGGCGAGCATGATGCCCAGCGCCAGGGTGTTGCCGGTGAGCACGATGCGGTAGCCGAGGCGTTCGATCAGCGTGCGGGCGATGGATTTGGCAAACATCGCCGCGGCGGCCAGGGGCAACATGCTCATGCCCGCTTCGGACGGCGAGTAACCCAGCGCGACCTGCAACAGCAGCGGCACCAGGAACGGCAGTGCGCCGCTGCCCAGGCGCGCGAACAGGTTACCCAGAATGCCCACGGCGAAGGTGCGCGTCTTGAACAGCACCGGCGAAAACAACGGGTTGTCGATATGCCCGGCGCGCAGCCAATACGCTGCCAGGCACGCCAGCCCACCGAACAGCAGCAACATCACCCGCAGGTGCGGCAGGTGCAGTTCGCCCAGGCCTTCCATGGCGATGGTGATCAGCACCATCGCCGCGCCAAACAACAGAAAGCCGATACCGTCGAAGCGCGTGCGTTCACTGCCCCGCAGGTCGGGGATCAGTTTCCACACGGCATAACAACCGACCATGCCCACCGGCAGGTTGATCAGGAAGATCCAGTGCCAGGTCAGGTATTGCACCATCCAGCCGCCCATCGTCGGGCCGAGCAACGGGCCGAGCAGGCCGGGGATGGTGATGAAGCCCATGATGCGCACCAGCTCGGAGCGGGGGTAGGCACGCAGCACCACCAGTCGTCCCACCGGCAGCATCAGCGCGCCGCCCAACCCTTGGATCACCCGTGCGCCCACCAGCATGGTCAAGCTGCTGGACAAGGCGCACAGCAGCGAGCCAATGCTGAACAGCATGATTGCGCCAAAGAAGATTTTCTTGGTGCCGAAGCGGTCGGCGATCCAGCCCGAGGCCGGGATCAGCAAGGCGACGGTGAGCATGTACGCGATCACCACCCCTTGCATGCGCAGCGGGTTTTCCGCGAGGTCCCGGGCCATGGCCGGCAAAGCGGTGTTGAGGATCGTCCCGTCCAGCGACTGCATGAAGAAGGCAATCGCGACCACCCAGGGGAGCCAGCGGGCGGTCTTGGCATCGAGCGGGACGCGATTCGGCATGGAAAACCTTTTTGTTAGCAGGCTATGTGTTGGCGATTATGCGCCATCCGTCGCTCCTTTTCCCACTGGCGGTTCGTCTAAATCCGACAACGCGGCATGCTCGCCCACCAGGAAATCCAACAGCGCCCGGTGTACCGCCAGCGCGGCCTCGCGGGACTCCAGGTCGAGCAAGTGGCCGGTATGTTCGGCCATGGCAAAGCTGCTGCGACCCACGTATTGCTGGAACACCTTTGCCTCGGCGGCCGGGGTGTATTCGTCCAGTGCACCGTTGAGAAAGTGCACCGGTGTTTCAATCTGCTTGAGTGCCGGCAGGTAGTTGCCATCGCCCAACGCCAGCACCTGATGGATATGAAAACGCGCCTGGCGGTATTCGGTGGTGGCCATGGTCGACAGGTGCCGGTGGTTGTTGCGCTTGAGCCGGGATGACAGGTATTTGCCCACGGTCTCGTTGAGCAAGTGGCCAACGGCGGATTTGTCATCCGCTTCGATCAGCACGCGTACGCGCTCCACATAGTCGAGCATCGCCTGGTTGAGGTTGGGCGCCAGGGCCATCACCACCGAGCTTTCAATGGAGGGAGGGTTATGCGCCAGGGTCAGCAGGGTCGAGATACCGCCCCACGACGCCGACACCAGATGGTTGACCTGGAAGCGCTCCACCAGGGCGCGCAGGATTTGCACTTCGTCGTCCTTCGTGACCAGGTCCAGGTCAATGTTGTGTTCGCGGGAATAGCCGGAGAACGGCAGGTCGAACAGCAACACATTGAAATGCTCGGCCAGGCATTTGCTGGTGCGGGCAAAGGAGCGTGTGGTGGACAGCGCGCCATTGACCATCAGCACGGTCTTTCTTTGCGGATTGTTTCCCAGCTGCTCAACATGAACGTTGTAGTGCTTGAACAGCTTTTCAATGACAAAACTTCCATGGTTCATGTCAACGCTCCAGCTTGCCCTTCCCGGGCAAGGTCGTGCTCTCGTGGGGGGAGTGGCGGGACGCCACCAACCGTTATAACGAGGTTTTTTGCAGGCGACAACAGGCTGCCCGTGCAGACTGGGCAGCCGAGAATTGACCGTAGGAAAGTGTAAAGCGAAGGTGTATGAACCCAGTACGAAACAATGTGGGAGGAGGCTTGCTCCCGATTGCGGTGTATCAGTCAACTTATCTGTGGCTGACACACCGCTATCGGGAGCAAGCCCCCTCCCACAGGGATCTGCTGTGTTTAAAGGGTGAGGGTCAGGCGTTTGACCAGAGCGCCCGGCAGCAGGTTGGAGGCCGTGTTGCGCTGGCTGTAAGTACTGGCCGACAGCAGCAGTTCCCGATCCGCTGTCAGCGCTTCCAACTGCGACCCCAGCAGTTGGTAGACGCTGTCATCAAAGCGCATGGTGCTGACCGGCGCTTTGATCTCGCCGTCTTCCACCCAGAAGGTGGCGAAGCGTGTCATGCCGGTAAGGCGCGCCGCCGGGAGGTCGGAGTAGTTCAGGTACCACAGGTTGCTGATGTACAGCCCGGTGCCCAACTGTTTGAGGATGTCGGCCTGGGCCAGGTTGCCCGCCGCTATTTGCAGGGCGCTGGGCGATTCATCACGGCTGGCGCCGTTGGCGCTGAGGCCGTATTCGGCGGCGCTGCGTGAGTTCACCAATTGGCCGTCGGCTTTGCCGGCGCTGATCAGCGTGACATCGCCCCGTGGGTAGCCTTCGGTGGAAAACGCCTGGCTCAATGAGCCGCTGATCTGCTCTTTCACCGTCACCAACGGGCTCAGGGACTGTTCACCGGCATACAGTTTTTGCAGCGAGCTGCCTTTGCTGGCGATGGCCTGGGCGGAAAACCCACCCCAGGTGATGATGCTGATGATTTCTTCCAGTGCGGCCGGCGCGAGGTAGGCGCGGTATTGCCCAGGTGCCAGTTTGTGCAGCGGGCGGCCAAGGAATTCCAGCTGTTCTCGGGCGAGTTGGAAGCGACGGGCGAATTCGGTACTGTCCCATTGGTCACCGGCGTAGCTGGCTTTAACGGCCTCGCCATTGGCATGGAACAGGCTGAAGTCGAAGTTGAAGCTGTTCGCCTGATGCCAGCCAAAGGCGCCGTCGGAGCTGGCAAAACCACGGCTGATCGGCCCGGCGGCGTAGAAACCGACCAGGTCCACGCCTTGCGCGGCGCGGCTGATGTCTTCCAACACCAGGGCCAGGTCGGGCAGGGGGCGGGCCTGTTCGTTGTGGCTTTGCCAGGCGTTATGGTTCAGCAGCAGGTATGGGTCCTGCGGCAGCAGCGGCAAGGTTTCGCGCAACTGTTGCAGGCCCTCGGCGAGGCGTTGGCGGTCGACTTCCGGTTCGCCGCCCAGGGTGATGCCCAGGTCGGCGTGACGGCCGTCGTTGATCAGTTTCAGCGTGAGGCTGGCCTGTTGCACCTGCCCGGCCTGACGCACGTGTGCGTGGTTGAAGCGCACGAACTCGGACGACTCATCCGCGTAGCCCAGATGGAAGTGTTCACCGTCGGTGATGGCGTGCTTGAGCCAATCCACCAGTGCCTTGAAGTTGTTCATCAGGCATCTCCCCCAAATACATCGACATCACTGAATACACAGGCAGGCGAGGCATGGCCCACGCGGATCACCTGGTTGGGTTCGCCCTTGCCGCAGTTCGGCGTCCCCAGGACCTTGAACGTGCTGGCGTCGCCGACGGCGCTGAGCTTGCGCCAGAACTGCGCGGAAATGGCCCGGTAGTTGGGGTTTTTCACCACGCCTTTGAGTTCGCCGTTTTCGATCAGTTGGCCCCATTCGCAGCCGAACTGGAATTTGTTGCGCGCGTCGTCGATGGACCAGGAGCGGTTGGTCGACATCAAGATACCGTGCTCGATGCCGCCGATCAGTTGCGTCAGGCTCTGGTCGCCGGGTTCGATATTCAGGTTGGCCATGCGGTCGATCGGCGGGCGGTTCCAGCTGCACGCGCGACTGTTGGCGACGCCGCCCATGCCGGCGCGGAACTGCGACAACGCCCCGCCCAGCGGTTTGAGCAGCAGCCCTTCGCGGATCAGGAACTGTTTGCTGGCGCGGGTGCCGTCGTCGTCATGGCTGTAGCTGGCGAGTTGTTCGGGGATGTCCGGGTCGAAGGTCACGTTGAGCAGCGTGGAGCCATATTGCAGGTGGCCGAAGTCGCTGGCCTTGACGAAACTGGTGCCGGCGTAATTGCGCTCATCGCCGAGGATGCGGTCGAGTTCCAGCGGATGGCCGATGGATTCGTGGATCTGCAGGATCATCTGGTCGGGCATCAGCAGCAGGTCACGCGGGCCCTGGGGCGTGTTGGGTGCCAGCAGCAGTTGCAGGGCTTCGTCGGCAATACGCGGCGCGGCGCCGATCAGGCCGAAGCGGCTGATCACGTCGAAGCCACCTTGCTGGCCGAAGTTGCTGCCGCCGAGCGTGCGCGACTGGCTGTCGTTGCCGTCATAGGCCGTGACGTTGACGCCGGGGAATACAAAGCGCTGGGCCTGGCGCAGTTCGGCGCCTGCGTTGTTGAGGTAAATCTGCTCGACGTGGGTCAGGCCAAGGCTGACTTCCCAGTTCACCAGGCGTTCGTCCTGGGGGACGGCGGCCGATTCGCTCCCCAGCAGTTGGTAGCAATCGCTCAGGGACGCAAAGGGCTGGTCGAGGTCGGGTGACAGGTAGTCCGCGACGTCGCTGGAAACGTGGTGGTCTCGCAGGTCGAGCAGGGCGTGGGGCTTGATCAACCGGGCTTGCTGTTCGGCACGCTCAAGGGCGGCTTGCAGGCCGGAAAGGGAAATGTCGTGGGTCGCGGCGTAGGCTTCCACCCCGTTGACACGCACCGTGAGCATGGCGCCCTCGTCGTGGTTCAGGTGTGGCGGTTCGGCGACGTTCTTGCGTACGGCCAGGTAGTGGCCGGATTCGCGTACATAACGCAGCGAGAAAAATTCGGCGCGGGTGCGCAGGGCACTGAAGTGCTTTTTGAGTGTGGCGTGGTGGTCGAACATGGGGCCTTCCTTGTGGGGGGCTCAGCGCGGGCAGGCAAACAGAGTAGGCCTGGGCTGGAAGCTGATCAAGGAAAGCGGATCATTGTAGTGAGCGGGCTTGCCCCGCGCTGGGCTGCGCAGCGGCCCTAACATCTTGGGAGCGCTTCGCACTCCAGCGCGGGGCAAGCCCGCTCACTACAAGGGTGTTTCAGTTACTGTGCGGTCGGGCCTACTTCACGCAGCGGCTTGCCACGCACTGGCGCATCGCCTGCCACGTAGTAGTCGGCGGTGCTGCGCGGCAGAGGCTGGCGGCCGCGGATCTTGTCGGCGATTTTCTCGGCGATCATGATCGTCGGCGCGTTCAGGTTGCCGGTGGTAATGATCGGCATGATCGACGCATCGACCACACGCAGACCCTGCATGCCATGCACGCGGCCTTCACCGTCGACAACCGCCATCTCGTCGGTGCCCATCTTGCACGAGCAGGACGGGTGGAACGCGGTTTCGGCGTGTTCGCGGATGAACTTGTCGAGTTGCTCATCGGTTTGCACGTCAATACCAGGGCTGATTTCGCGACCACGGTACGGGTCCAGTGCCGGCTGCTGCATGATTTCACGGGTCAGGCGGATGCCATCGCGGAATTCCTGCCAGTCTTGCTCAGTGGCCATGTAGTTGAAGAGGATGCTCGGGTAGTCCCGTGGGTTCTTCGACTTCAGTTGCACGCGGCCACGGCTTGGTGAACGCATGGAGCCCATGTGCGCCTGGAAACCGTGCTCTTTCACACCGTTGCTGCCGTTGTAGTTAATCGCCACCGGCAGGAAGTGGTACTGGATGTTCGGCCAATCGAATTCCGGACGCGAGCGGATGAAACCCCCGGCTTCGAACTGGTTGCTGGCGCCGATGCCGGTGCCGTTGAACAGCCACTCGGCACCAATCGCCGGCTGGTTGTACCAGAGCAGCGATGGGTACAGCGACACCGGTTGGGTGCAGGCGTATTGCAGGTACAGCTCAAGGTGGTCCTGCAGGTTCTCGCCGACGCCCGGCAGGTCGTGGACCACGGGGATGTCGAGACTTTCCAGCAATTTGGCCGGGCCGACGCCGGAGCGTTGCAGCAGTTGCGGCGAGGCGATCGCGCCGCTGCACACCAGCACTTCTTTGCGGGCGCGGGCTTCAACGCGCTCTTCGGCGGCGCCGATCAGGTAACGCACGCCAACGGCACGCTTGCCTTCGAACAACACTTTGTCCGTGAGGGCGTGGGTGACGATGGTCAGGGTCGAGCGCTTCTTCGCCGTGTCGAGGTAACCGCGTGCAGTGCTGGCGCGACGGCCATTTTTGGTCACGGTACGGTCCATCGGGCCGAAGCCTTCTTGCTGGTAGCCGTTCAGGTCGTCGGTGCGCGGGTAACCGGCCTGCACGCCGGCTTCGACCATGGCGTGGAACAGCGGGTTGTTGCCGGCTTTTGGCGTGGTCACGCTGACCGGGCCTTCGCCACCGTGGTAGTCGTTCGGGCCGATGTCGCGGGTTTCAGCTTTTCTGAAATAGGGCAGGCAGTCCAGGTACGTCCAGTTTTCAAGCCCTGGCAGTTTTGCCCAGTTGTCGTAGTCCATGGCGTTGCCACGGATGTAGCACATGCCGTTGATCAGGGAAGAGCCACCCAGGCCCTTGCCGCGACCGCATTCCATCCGGCGGCCGTCCATGTGGGGCTCTGGATCGGTCTCGTAGGCCCAGTTGTAGCGGCGGCCCTGCAGCGGGAAGGCCAGGGCAGCGGGCATCTGGGTACGGAAGTCGAGACGGTAGTCGGGGCCGCCGGCTTCCAGCAGCAGGACGGTGACGCCTTCGTCTTCGGTCAGACGGGTCGCCAGGGTGTTACCGGCGGAGCCGGCACCCACAATGATGTAATCGTATTCTTGGGACATAAATGCACCCTCTTTGAAGTGTGGTCAGGTCGGGCCTCATCGGGAGCAAGCCCCCTCCCACATTTGATCGGGTTTACACAGTCAAAGGTGGGAGGGGGCTTGCCCCCGATGGCGGCCTCAAAGGCGATACAAATCTCGAGTCTTAGAACACCGAGGCGTAGTCGCCCAGCTCAACCTGTACCGATTTGATGCGGGTGAAGTTGTTCAGCGAGCTGATGCCGTTCTCACGGCCAACACCCGATTGCTTGTAGCCGCCGACCGGCATCTTCGCGTCGGACTCGCCCCAGGCGTTGATCCAGCAGATGCCCGCTTCCAGCTGATGAATCACGCGGTGGGCGCGGTTCAGGTCCTTGGTTACCAGGCCGGCAGCCAAGCCGAAGTCGGTGTCGTTGGCGCGGCGGATCACTTCTTCTTCGGTCTCGTAAGTGAGGATGCTCATCACTGGGCCGAAGATTTCTTCACGGACGATGGTCATCTCGTCGGTGCAGTCGGTGAACACCGTTGGGGCCACGTAGGCGCCTTTGGCGAAGTCGCCGTCGGTCAGGCGGTCGCCGCCGCACAGCAGGCGTGCGCCTTGTTCTTTACCTTTGGCGATGTAGCCCAGCACGCTTTCCATGTGGGCGAAGCTGACCAGCGGGCCGAAGTTGGTGTTTTCGTCTTGCGGGTCGCCCACGCGGATACGGGCAACACGCTCAACGATCTTGGCTTCGAAAGCCGCCTGCAAGTGCTTAGGCACGAACACACGGGTGCCGTTGGTGCAGACTTGGCCGGAGCTGTAGAAGTTGGCCATCATCGCGATGTCGGCGGCACGATCCAGGTCGGCGTCTTCGAACACGATCAGCGGCGACTTGCCGCCCAGTTCCATGGTCACTTCTTTCAGCGAGGAGCTGGAAGCGCTGGCCATGACTTTCTTGCCGGTGTCGGTGCCGCCGGTGAACGAGACTTTCTCGATGCGCGGGTGCTCGGTCAGCCAGGTGCCGACTTCACGGCCGCTGCCGGTCAGCACGTTGAACACGCCAGCCGGAACGCCGGCTTCGGTGTAGATCTCGGCCAGTTTCAGGGTGGTCAGCGAGGTGACTTCGCTGGGCTTGAAGATCATCGCGTTACCGGCGGCCAGGGCCGGTGCGGATTTCCACAGGGCGATCTGGATCGGGTAGTTCCACGCGCCGATACCGGCGATCACGCCCAACGGCTCGCGGCGGGTGTAGACGAAAGAGGTGTCGCGCAGTGGGATCTGCTCGCCTTCGATGGCCGGTACCAGGCCTGCGTAGTATTCCAGGACATCGGCGCCGGTGACGACGTCGACGTATTGGGTTTCGGAGAAGGCTTTACCGGTGTCCAGGGTTTCCAGGGCGGCCAGTTCGTCGTTGCGCTCGCGCAGGATGTCGACGGCACGGCGCAGGATGCGCGAACGCTCCATGGCGGTCATGGCGGCCCAGATTTTCTGGCCTTTTTCAGCGCTGACCACGGCACGTTCAACGTCTTCTTTCGTTGCGCGTTGCACTTGGGCGAGAACTTCACCGTTAGCCGGGTTGATGGCTTCGAAGGTGGCATCGCTGCCAGCGTCGCTGTAGCCGCCGTCAATGTAGAGTTTTTGCAGGTCGAAACGGGCCATAAAGTCCTCGCAAGTGCATAAGTGGTTGGCGTTACCCGCCGAAAAGTGGGCCATGAGGGTGTGGCAACACTGAGCGGCAGACGTTCAGGGGTTGAGCGTTTATAAGTGCTCTAACTCACCTGCTTGGCCAATTGGAAATCCATGTATTCGTAAGCGATCCGTTGCGCCTGCGCCGTGTCGAAAGCGTCTCCCGACAGGGCGCCGCGCAACCATAAACCGTCGATCAGGGCCGCCAGGCCTCGGGCTGCTTTGCGTGCGTGCGGCAGCGGCAGCACTCGGCGGAACTGGCAGCACAGGTTGGAATACAGACGTTGATCGTTGATCCGCTGCAACCTGTGCAATGACGGGTGATGCATGCTGGTGGCCCAGAAGGCCAGCCAGGTTTTCATTGCCGGTCCGTTGACCTGGCTGGCGTCGAAGTTGCCCTCGATGATCACCTGAAGATGTGCCCGTGGGCTGTCGTCTGTAAGCGCCAGCCGGCGTTCGTGGACGTTATCGATCAATGCGTTCATCAAATAGCGCATCGTCGCTGCAATAAGGCCGTTCTTGTCCTTGAAGTAGTGACTGATGATGCCGTTCGAGACACCGGCCAAACGGGCGATCAGCGCAATGCTGGCATCGCCCATCCCGACCTGATCGATGGCCGTCAGGGTGGCTTCGATCAACTGCTGGCGGCGTATGGGTTGCATACCGACCTTGGGCATGTAGCACCTCTCCTTAGGCCTGCGACGGGCGATGAACGTTCGTCGACTTGGTGGCCAGTCTATTTTGTTTTGATTGAACGTTCAATCAACAAAGAATAAGCTCTGCGACAAATGGTCGCTGCCTACAGGTATTTCCTACGTGTGGGCCGTGACATCTGACACCTGCAAAAACCCTTGAAACAGGCCGTATCAGGGCCTGCCCACCGTTTCGGCGGGTTCAGGAATTTTCGGGGTGTCTTTATAACACCCGTCCGTCGACTGCCGAAAAATCGATGTCCCGGGATAACCGTTGCCTTGTGTTTCTCTCTCGCACTGCCTGGAGCATCTGCGCCATGAGTTCTGCCTCTCTTATAAAGACCCCGCCGGAAAAGGTGCGGGTCAACGGTTGGGTGTTCTACACCTCCACCGCGCTGATTCTGTTGTTGACCGCCATCCTGATCATCGCCCCGCAGGAGGCCGGGCGCATGCTCGGCGTCGCCCAGGCCTGGCTGTCTAAAAGCTTCGGCTGGTACTACATGGTGGTCATCGCCGCCTACCTGGTGTTCGTGGTCGGCCTGGCGTTTTCGTCCTACGGCAAGTTGAAACTGGGCAGTAAGGATGACACCCCGGACTTCAGCTACGGCGCCTGGGCCGGCATGTTGTTCTCGTCGGGCATCGGCATTTCGCTGCTGTACTTCGGTGCCTCCGAGCCGCTGGACCACTACTTCAACCCGCCCGAAGGCGCCGCCGCCAGCAATGGCGCCGCCCGCCAGGCGTTGCAACTGACCTTCCTGCACTGGGGCCTGCACGGCTGGGCGATCTATGCGCTGGTCGGCCTGGCCGTGGCGTACTTCGCGTACCGCCATAACCAGCCGCTGGCCCTGCGTTCGGCGCTGTACCCACTGGTAGGCGAGCGTTGGGTGAAAGGCGCGGCCGGCCATGCGGTGGATGGCTTCGGCATGTTCGTGACCCTGCTCGGCCTGGTGACCAACCTGGGGATCGGCTCGATGCAAGTGTCGTCCGGGTTGGAAAACCTGTTCGGCATGCAGCACAGCAACACCAACCTGCTGATCGTGATCATCGTGATGAGCACCGTGGCGACCATCGCTGCCGTGTCGGGTGTGGAGAACGGTATTCGCCGCCTGTCCAACCTCAACATCGTGCTGTTCAGCGGCTTGCTGATCTTCGTACTGCTGTTCGGGCCGACCCTGCATTTGCTCAACGGCCTGGTGCAGAACACCGGTGACTACCTCAACGGCATCATCCTGAAAACCTTCGACCTCTACGTGTACGAAGGCGACGCCGACAAGACCGAGCGCTGGATGGGCCTGTGGACCCTGTTCTACTGGGCCTGGTGGATTTCCTGGGCGCCATTCGTGGGCATGTTCATCGCGCGTATTTCCCGTGGCCGCACCGTGCGTGAACTGGTGGCCGGCGTGCTGCTGATCCCGCTGGGCTTCACCCTGGCGTGGTTGTCGATCTTCGGTAACTCGGCACTGGACCTGGTGCTCAACCACGGTGCGGTAGAGCTGGGCAAGACGGCGCTGGAACAGCCGTCCATGGCCATCTACCAACTGCTTGAGCACTACCCGGCGTCGAAAATCGTCATCGGTGTGTCGATCTTCGTGGGCTTTGTGCTGTTCCTGACGCCGGCGGATTCCGGTGCGGTGATGATGGCCAACCTTTCGTGCAAAGGCGGCAATGTGGACGAAGATGCGCCGCACTGGCTGCGGATCTTCTGGTCGGCGGTGATCACCCTGGTGACCATCGGCTTGCTGTTTGCTGGCAACTTCGAGGCCATGCAAACCATGGTGGTGCTGGCGGGGCTGCCGTTCTCGGTGGTGCTGATCTTCTTCATGTTCGGTTTGCACAAGGCCATGCGCCAGGATGTGGCGATCGAACAGGAGCAGGCGCAATTGGCCGAACGCGGGCGTCGTGGTTTCAGCGAGCGTTTGACCGCGCTGGACCTGCAACCGAGCCAGGGCACCGTGCAGCGCTTTATGGACAAGCACGTCACGCCGGCGCTGGAAGAGGCTGCGGTCGCGTTGCGTGACCTGGGGTTGGAAGTGCAGACGCTGTTGGGCAAGTCCAAGCGTTGCATCGGTGTGCGCATCGAGATGGAAGAGGGCAACCCCTTCGTTTATGAAGTGAGCCTGGATGCTTATTCGTCGGCGCCGAGCGATGTGCCTGAGGAAGAACGCACGCGTTATTACCGGGCCGAGGTCTATTTGCACAACGGGCCTCAGGAATACGACCTGATGGGCTTCACCCAGGAACAGATCACCCGGGATGTGCTCGATCAGTTTGAAAGCCATCGGCAGCTCCTTGGCCGTGTCTATAGCTGATAGGTGAAGACGGGTGGTGTCCTCACTGACACCACCGGGTCCACATGTGTAAACAGAACTTAATGTGGGAGGGGGCTTGCTCCCGATAGCAATGTGTCAGTCAGTACTTCTGTTACTGATACACCGCAATCGGGGGCAAGCCCCCTCGCACATTGACCCAGTTTCTACATTGAGATGTGCAGTGTTTGTCAGCCCAGGTTCTTGCCTAGCAGGGCATGGTACAGCTCGCTGTCCCCCAGAATCCCCACCACTTGGTTGTTGTCATGCAACACCAACTTGTTCCCGGTGTGATACCGAATCTGCAAGGCATCACGCATGCCGATATTCGAGTCCACCAGCGTCGGCACCCGGCCCAGTCCTTCCACCGGTTGCCCGGGCGCCCAGTTCTGCAAATTCATCACCACGCCATTCTGCCGCGCGCCCTGGATGGTATTGCCTTCGGCCAGGTCCAGCCACGAATCGCCGCCCGGGTCGAGGCACACCGAACCGTTCACGCGTTTGCAGTTGTCCAGCGTGCGCATCAGGCTGCGGCCGCACAGTACGTTCAGCGGGTTGGTATGGGCGACGAAGGTGCGCACATAGTCGTCCGCCGGGTTCAGCACGATCTCTTCCGGCACGCTGTACTGGATGATCTTGCCGTCTTTCATGATCGCGATACGGCTGCCGAGTTTCAGCGCTTCATCGAGGTCGTGGCTCACGAACACGATGGTCTTGCTCAGCTTGCGCTGCAGCTCCAGCAGCTCATCCTGCAGGCCTTGGCGGATCAGCGGGTCGAGCGCGGAGAACGGTTCGTCCATCAGCAGGATGTCGGCGTCCATCGCCAAGGCGCGGGCTAGGCCGACGCGTTGCTGCATGCCGCCGGAAAGCTCGTCCGGCTTCTTGTTGCGCCATTGGGTCAGGCCCACCAGCTCGAGTTTTTCATCCACCAGCTTGCGCCGGTCTTTCTCCGGACGGCCCTGCATTTCCAGGCCGAAGCTGATGTTCTCGCGCACGGTCAGCCAAGGCATCAGGGCGAACTTCTGGAACACCATGGCGATGCGCTTGGTGCGCATCATTTTCAGCTCGGCGGGGGTGCAGGACGCGATGTCGATCTGGCGCCCTTCATGCTCCACGAACAGCTGGCCACGGCTCACGGTGTTGAGGCCGTTGATGCAACGCAGCAGGCTGGACTTGCCGGAGCCGGACAGGCCCATCAGCACGCAGATTTCGCCTTTCTCAACGTCCAGGCTGGCCTTTTCAACGCCGACAATCTGCCCGGTCTTTTTCAGGATCTCGTTACGGCTCATGCCCTGGTCCAGCAGCTTGAGCGCTTCGCGTGGGTCTTTGGAGAAGATCACGTCGACATTGTCGAACCGGATAATGCTCATGCATCACCCCCTACTTTAGCGTCGGGTTGTTTGCAGATGCGGTCGAGCATGATGGCCAGCAACACGATCGCCAGGCCGGCTTCGAAGCCCAGGGCAATGTCGGCGGTATTGAGTGCGTTGACCACCGGCTTGCCGAGGCCATCGGCGCCCACCAGGGCCGCGATTACCACCATCGACAGCGACAGCATGATGCATTGGGTAATGCCGGCGGCGATGCTCGGCATGGCGTGGGGCAGTTCAATGCGCGAGAGCAACTGACGGCGCGAGCAGCCAAAGGCCTTGCCGGCGTCCATCAACTCTTGCGGTACATCGCGGATACCCAGGTAGGTCAGGCGGATCGGCGCGGCAATCGCGAACACCACCGTGGAAATCAGCCCAGGCACCACACCCAGCCCGAAGAGGGTCAGGGTAGGGATGAGGTAGACGAAGGTCGGTACGGTCTGCATCAGATCGAGCACCGGCCGCATCAGGGTGTAGAACATCGGCTTGTGCGCGGCAACAATGCCCAGCGGCACACCGATCACCACGCAGACCAGGGTGGCGAACAGCACTTGCGCCAGGGTCTCCATGGTTTCCTGCCAGTACCCCAGGTTCAGGATCAGCAGGAAGGAGGCGATGACAAAAACAGTCAGTCCCCATTTACGTTGAATAAAGTGAGCCAGCAGCGCAATCAGACCGATCAATGCCAGCGGATTGAACCAGGTCAGCGCAAACGTCACGCCGTGGATCATCGTTTCCAGTGTCGATGCGATTGCGTCGAAGTAGTTGGCGCCGTGTTGGGTCAACCATTCGACGAAGGCAGCGATGTACTGGCCTAGTGGGATTTTCTGTTCAGTCAGCATGGTAGTGAATGTCCACATGCGAAGGGGAAAACATCCCGGGCCAGCGCACCGGCCCGGGGTCAGCTGCGTTACTTGTCGAGGTAGGCTTTTACGGCTTCCAGACCGGGTTTGCCGTCAACGGTAGTGACACCGGCGAGCCAAGTGTCGAGGACTTGCGGGTTCTTCTTCAGCCAAGCCTTGGCGGCGGCGTCGGGCTTCATCTTGTCGTCCAGGACGTTACCCATCAGGGTGCTTTCCATGTTCAGGGTGAACGACAGGTTTTTCAGCAACTGACCCACGTTGCTGCATTCCTGGGTGTAGCCCTTGCGGGTGTTGGTGTAGATGGTGGCCTGGCCGTAGTTGGGGCCGAACGAATCGTCACCCCCGGTCAGGTACTTCATCTTGAAGCGGGTGTTCATCGGGTGCGGTTCCCAGCCGAGGAACACGATGGCCTGGTCACGCTTGGTGGCACGTTCAACCTGGGAGAGCATGCCGGCTTCGCTGGACTCGACGACTTTGAAACCGGCGGTTTTCAGGCCGAAGGCGTCTTTGTCGATGAGGGTCTGGATGGTGCGGTTGCCGTCGTTGCCCGGCTCGATGCCGTAGATCTTGCCGCCCAGCTCATCCTTGAATTTGGCGATATCGGCGAAGTCCTTCAGGCCTTTGTTGTACAGCGCTTCCGGGACCGCGAGGGTGTACTTGGCGTTCTCCAGGTTGGCGCGCACGGTTTCCACGGTGCCGGCATCACGGTACTGCTTGATGTCGTTTTCCATGGTCGGCATCCAGTTGCCGAGGAAAATGTCCATGTTCTTGCCGTCGGCCAGGGACTTGTAGGTCACCGGTACCGAAATCATCGTGGTGCGCGGCTTGTAGCCCAGGCCCTTGAGGACTTCGCTGGTGGTCGCGGTAGTGACGGTGATGTCGGTCCAGCCGACATCGGAGAAGTTGACGGTCTGACATTGTGCCGGTTCTGCAGCGTGCGCCAGGACTGGCAGACTCAGCATGGCGGCCAACAACAACGAGGGTGAAGCTTTCATGGGGCTAGACTCCTGTGTTTTTTCTGGCGGCCTTCGCCGCGCTTTATAAGTGTTGCGGTTGGTGCGTGCGACAACAGCTCTGGCACGGTGCCTTGCAAACGAGTCGAGACTGATCATGTACCAGTGAAAATCTGACGCCTACAGGGGGCGTCGTATCCAGTACAGGCAGGGTCGCATCCAGTGTCGGTGACGTCGCTTACAGGTTTTTCCCAAGGCAAAACTGCAGTTTTTGCCCATCTGCACCGCCAAAAACGGCCAAAACAGGTGATTGCGCACGGGCGACGCTGGTGAGCATGGTTACGTCGGTGTGAGACGCCGTGAGGGCGGATAAAAGCTTGATGATGCCGCCATCTGGGCGATCTGAGCGTAGCAGCTCCTTGGTGCCTGGCCCGTACTCACCGAGGAGTTTCACGGCAATGGCTATCAGCGTTTTCGACCTGTTCAAGATCGGCATCGGGCCTTCGAGTTCTCACACCGTCGGCCCCATGCGCGCCGCGGCGTTGTTCGTTCAAGCACTGCGTGAACGTGAACTGTTGGAACAGGTTCGGCGCGTTGAAGTTCAGCTCTACGGTTCCTTGTCGGCCACGGGCATCGGCCACGGCAGCGACACGGCCACCATCATGGGCCTGATGGGCGAGTGGCCGGACGCGATCGATCCGGCGCAAATCGGCCTGCGGATCCACACCCTGCGCGAGACCGACACCCTGCTGCTGGACGGGCGCTTGCCCGTGGCGTTCGTGTGGGCCCGTGACATGCGCCTGCTGGACGAAAACCTGCCCTTCCACCCCAACGCCATGACCTTGGTGGTGTACGACGATAACGGTGAGTTGCACCGCGACACCTACTATTCGGTGGGGGGCGGCTTTGTGGTGGATGAGGCCCAGGCGCAAAGCGGCGTGGCCGATATGGACCGCACCGAGTTGCCCTATGATTTTTCCAGCGCGGTGGAGCTGTTACAGCTGTGTAAGACCCACAACCTGCGCGTGGCCGAATTGATGTTGGCCAACGAAAAAACCTGGCGCTCGGAAGAAGAAATCCGCAGTGGCCTGATGAAGCTCTGGCGCGCCATGCAGGATTGCGTGGAGCAGGGCCTCAAGCACGAAGGCATCCTGCCCGGCGGCCTGAACGTGCGCCGCCGCGCCGCCAAGCTGCACCGCAGTTTGCAGGAGTTGGGCAAGCCGAATGTGATCGGCTCGACCTTGAGCGCGATGGAATGGGTCAATCTGTTTGCCCTGGCGGTGAACGAGGAAAACGCGGCCGGTGGGCGCATGGTCACGGCACCCACCAACGGTGCGGCGGGGATTATTCCGGCGGTGCTGCATTACTTCATGAAATTCAGCGAGGAGGTGACGGAAGCCAACGTGGTCGACTACCTGCTCGGCGCGGCGGCGGTCGGCATCCTGTGCAAGAAAAACGCCTCGATTTCCGGCGCCGAAGTCGGCTGCCAGGGGGAGGTAGGCTCGGCCTGCGCCATGGCCGCCGCCGGGCTGGCGGAGATCCTCGGCGCCACGCCGGAGCAACTGTGCAACGCCGCCGAAATCGGCCTGGAGCACAACCTGGGCCTGACCTGCGACCCCGTGGGTGGGCTGGTGCAAGTGCCTTGCATCGAGCGCAATGCCATTGCAGCGGTGAAGGCGATCAATGCGGCGCAGATGGCTTTGCGTGGCGACGGCCAGCACTTTATTTCCCTGGACCGGGTGATCCGCACCATGCGGGATACCGGGGCGGATATGCATGACAAGTACAAAGAGACATCGCGGGGTGGGTTGGCGGTCAGCGCAGTAGAGTGTTGACCTGATCAGCTTTTGTGGCGAGGGAGCTTGCTCCCGCTGGGCTGCGTAGCGGCCCCAAGATCCTGGGAGCGCTGCGCACTCCAGCGGGAGCAAGCTCCCTCGCCACAAAGGGTCGGCAGACTGCGCATAAAGTGAACACCCAAAGCAAAAGCGCCACCTTTTGGCGCGTCGCAAACAGATAAGTAGCCTCCAAACGATTTTGCTCTCGACCACCCGTCAGCTGTGCGTGTGGTGACAGACGTTTCCCACACCCTCAAAGCGCCTTCCCACAAGTGCTACCGAACTGCTCACACAGCTTGAGCAGGCTCGCTCTGACGTCCTTTTCAGGTCATATCCCGCACTTCCTGCGCGGGCTTATATAGACGCGTCATCAGGTCGTTTTCAGGAGTTATTGAATGGCCATTCAATTTTAGGCATGGCATTTGCTCTATCAATCCTAAAGCGTCGCCTTCCTTAGGCTGAGCGCAATAACAAGAGCCTCGCCTGAGGCCACCACCCGCTTTGTGTGAGGAGATACCGCGATGACGTCGTTCAACTCAGGGGCTCAACCCCAGAACCGTGCGCCTCAATCCATCGGCTTTTTGCTGCTGGACAATTTCACGCTGATTTCCCTGGCATCCGCAGTCGAACCGCTGCGCATGGCCAACCAGTTGTCCGGCCGTGAGCTGTACCGCTGGACGACCTTGAGCGTCGATGGAAACCAAGTGTGGGCCAGCGACGGTCTGCAAATCACCCCCGATGCCTCCATGCACAAAGCCCCGGCCCTGGACACGGTGATCGTGTGCGGCGGCGTGGGTATCCAGCGCACCGTTACCCGTGAACATGTGTCGTGGCTGCAAAGCCAGGCGCGCCAATCCCGTCGCCTGGGTGCGGTGTGCACAGGCAGTTGGGCCCTGGCCTGCGCCGGTTTGCTCGACGGTTTTGATTGCAGCGTGCACTGGGAATGCCTGGCGTCGATGCAGGAAGCCTTCCCCCGCGTGGCCATGAGCACACGCCTGTTTACCCTCGACCGCAACCGCTTCACCAGCTCCGGCGGCACCGCGCCGCTGGACATGATGCTGCACCTGATCAGCCGCGATCACGGTCGCGAACTGTCGGCCGCCATCTCCGAGATGTTTGTGTACGAACGCATTCGCAACGAACAGGATCACCAGCGGGTGCCGCTCAAGCACATGCTCGGCACCAACCAGCCCAAGCTGCAGGAAATCGTGGCGCTGATGGAAGCCAACCTGGAAGAGCCGATCGACCTGGATGAACTGGCCGTGTACGTCGCCGTGTCCCGTCGCCAGTTGGAGCGCTTGTTCCAGAAATACCTGCATTGTTCGCCGTCACGCTACTACCTCAAATTGCGCCTGATCCGTGCGCGGCAGTTGCTCAAGCAAACGCCGATGTCGATCATCGAAGTGGCATCGGTGTGTGGCTTTGTCTCTACACCGCACTTCTCCAAGTGCTACCGCGAATACTTCGGCATTCCGCCACGGGATGAGCGTGTAGGTTCCAACACCACCCAGCAAGTGGCGATGATGCCGATTCCGCAGGCGCTGGTGTTGTCACCGTTGTCGGGGCCGATGTCGGCGTTAAGCCAGGCGCGTAATGAGTCGACGTTTGCCAGCGTACGGCTGTAGACCGAGTCGTCTGCATCGGGAGCAAACCCCCTCCCACCTTTGACTGTGTTCACACATCAACCTGTGGGAGGGGGCTTGCCCCCGATAGCAATCTATCAGGCGCCAGAGTTCTGCCTGAACTGCACCAGTGCCGGCAACAACTGCTTATCGATCGCCTGCCTCACTGCCGGCAAAATCGTCGCACTGCCGCTGTACATCTGCTCAACCATGCCCTTGAGCGCCCTGGCCCGTGCTTCGTTCAAACCGCGCACCGCGCACTCGCAAGCCTGTTCGGCGGTGGCGCCGCTGGACACGTCGAAACCCAGCGAGCGCAGTTGGCCCAGCAGGTCATCCTGGTCAATCAAATCCGCATGCATCATGACGTTTATCCTGGTGAAGGGGGCGGGGTCTGACTGGGATTCTGGTAGCCACTCAACCGGTCGGCAAGGGCAGATTGCACGAATGCCTCAGATGGCTATGAACAGGTCGTTTTCGAGGCACTGACCGGCAGAAGTAATAGGCACACTGAACGCCAGGCAAGCAACTTGAAGGTTTGGTCACCCTCGGGATGTCACGCCACACAAAGCACTCTGCCCCGATCCTGTCACGGCTTGATCGGGGCTTTTTTTGCCTGCGACGGTGGCAGCCCTATCACTCGGCCAAGGAGTACGGGGCGCGCGAGGTCAGCCTGTTGAGCGCTGATGGCCGCGAGTTTTTCCAGCGTGGCCTCGGTGAACGGCGCCGAATGCGGGCCGGCGAGGTCGACGTGCAAGAGCATCTGTTCGTTGCCCGCCAGCTCCCGTTCTTCACCCACAAGATGCAGGCTGTGATAGAGGTGCAGGCGCTTGGCATCGTGCGCGATCAGTTGCGTATGCACTTCGACGTCGGCGCCCCGTTTCACTTCGTGCAGGTAGTTCAGGTGCAGCTCCAGGGTGAACAGCGAGTGGCCGCTGGCTTCGCGGTTTTCACTGTCCAGGCCCAGGGTGTCCATCAATGCATCGGTGGCGTAGCTGAAGATCAGCAGGTAGAACGCGTCGCGCAAGTGGCCGTTGTAGTCCACCCACTCGGGGTGGACCTGGGTGGTGTAGGTGGTGAGTGCGGGCATGTCAGGGTTTCCGTTATTCGGCGAAGTTCATGCCGTGTTTGGCCTTAGTGGTTTTCACCGCCTCCAGCACCGCCAGCAGGCAATCATCACGATAGCGCTCCAGCGCCGAAATGCTGTGCTTGCCCAGTTGATTGCTGGTGCCGTTGACCACATCGTCAATCAACTTTTCGGTCAGTTCCGGCGCCGGCAGGTAGGTCCACGGCAGCTGCAGCGCCGGACCGAACTGCGCCATGAAATGCCGCATGCCGGCATCACCACCCGCCAGGGTATAGGTGAGGAAGGTGCCCATGAACGACCAGCGCAGGCCCGCGCCAAAGCGGATCGCGTCATCGATCTCGCCGGTGGTGGCCACACCATCGTTGACCAAGTGCAGCGCCTCGCGCCATAGCGCTTCCAACAGGCGGTCAGCGATAAAACCGGGCACTTCCTTGCGCACATGCAGCGGGCGCATGCCGAGTGATTCATACACCTTGATCGCCGCCTGGATCGCCTCTGGCGCTGTGTGCTTGCCGCCCACCACTTCCACCAGCGGCAGCAAGTAGACCGGGTTGAACGGGTGACCGACCACGCAGCGCTCGGGGTGAGTCGAACCTTCGTAGAACTCGCTTGGCAACAAGCCCGAAGTGCTTGAACCAATTAACGCGTTCGGCTTGGCTGCGGCGCTGATCTGGCTGTGCAGATCCAGTTTGAGTTCCAGGCGCTCCGGGGCGCTTTCCTGGATGAAGTCGGCGTCTTTCACGCACGCTTCGATGGTCGCGACAAAGCGCAGGCGGTCCTGGGATGCGCCCGGTGCGAGGCCTTGTTTTTCCAGGGCGCCCCAAGCGTTGGCGACGCGCTTGCGCAGCGCCGCTTCGGCACCGGGCGCGGGGTCCCAGGCGACCACATCCAGGCCGTGGGCCAGGGCGCGAGCCACCCAGCCGCTGCCGATAACACCGCTGCCGAGGGCGGCGAAGGTTTTGATTTCAGTGATAAAGCTCATGGCGACGTCCTAAAGAGTTCAGTGATCCCTTGTGGGAGGGGGCAAGCCCCCTCCCACCGTTTTGACTAGCTGCGTTTGGTCAAACCCATCTTGATGCGGCCTTCGGCCGGGGTCATGACTCGCGCGCCCAGGCGGCTGAGAATTTCACTCGCTCGCTCCACCAACTGACCGTTAGTGGCGAGCACGCCTTTGTCCAGCCACAGGTTGTCTTCCAGGCCGACCCGCACGTTGCCGCCCAGCAACACCGCTTGTGCGGCCATTGGCATTTGCATGCGGCCGATGCCGAAGCCGGCCCACACAGCGTCGGCGGGCAGGTTGTCGACCATGGCTTTCATGGTGGTGGTGTCGGCCGGCGCGCCCCACGGGATGCCCAGGCACAATTGGAACAGCGGGTCGTCCAGCAGGCCTTCCTTGATCATCTGTTTGGCGAACCACAGGTGGCCGGTGTCGAATATTTCCAGCTCGGCTTTCACGCCCAATGCCTGGATGCGTTTGGCACCCGCCCGCAGCTGCGCCGGGGTGGACACGTAAATGGTGTCGCCATCGCCGAAGTTCAGCGTGCCGCAGTCGAGGGTGCAGATTTCCGGCAGCAGCTCTTCCACGTGGGCCAGGCGAGTCAGCGGGCCGACCAGGTCGGTGTTGGGGCCGAATTCCATCGGGTGCTCGCCGCCGCCGATCTCCAGGTCGCCGCCCATGCCGGCGGTGAGGTTGACGATGATGTCGATGTCGGCCTCACGGATGCGCTCCATCACTTCACGGTACAGGGCAACGTCGCGGCTGAACTTGCCGGTTTCGGGGTCGCGCACGTGGCAATGCACCACGGTGGCACCGGCCTTGGCGGCTTCCACGGCGGCGGCGGCGATTTGTTTCGGGGTGACCGGCACGTGCGGGCTTCTGCTGGTCGTGTCGCCAGCACCGGTGAGTGCGCAGGTGATGATGACGTCGTGGTTCATGAGGCGGTTCCTTACAGGCGTGATTTCAAGGGCGTGGCGATGCCGTTCGCGGTCGAAAGTGACCGCGAAGCGGTGATTGAAAGGGGGTTACTTGCTGGTCAATTGCAGGTTGGCTGCCGCCGGTTTGCCGTCGAAGGTGGTCACCCCTTCCAGCCAGCGCGCCTGGTCCTGCGGGTGATCCTTGAGCCACTGTTTGGCGGACTCGAGGGCATCCTTGTGATCCAGCAACGGCTGCATCATCCGGCTCTCGTCGGCGGCGGTGAAGGTCAGGTTGGTCAGCAGTTTGTGCACGTTGGGGCACTGTTCGGCGTAGGTTGGCGCGGTCACGGTCCACACGGTCGCCATGCCTTCGTTCGGGCCCAGGGCGTTGTCGCTGCCGGTGAGGTACGTCATGGCGACGTTGACGTTCATCGGGTGCGGCGCCCAGCCGAAGAACACCACGGCTTCCTTGCGGCGAACCGCGCGGTCGACGGCGGCGAGCATGCCGGCTTCACTGGATTCGACCAATTGGAACTTGCCCAGGCCGAACTGGTTCTTGGCGATCATCGCCTTGATCTGGGTGTTGGCGCCCGAGCCTGGCTCGATGCCGTAGATCTTGCCGCCCAGCTCTTTCTCGAACTTGGCGATGTCGGCGAAGGTTTTCAGGCCTTTGTCCGCCAGGTAAGTCGGCACGGCGAGGGTGGCGCGGGCATCTTCCAGGCTGGGCTTGTCCAGCACCTTGACTTGCTTGGCGTCGACGAACGGCGTGATGGTCTGGGTCATCAGCGGGTTCCAGTAGCCCAGGAACAGGTCCAGGCGCTGGTCGCGGATACCGGCGAAGATGATTTGCTGGGAGGCGCTGGTCTGTTTGGTCTTGTAGCCGAGGCCGTCGAGCAGCACTTGGGTCATGGCGCTGGTGGCGATTACGTCGGTCCAGTTCACCACGCCCATGCGCACGTTCTGGCAGGACGCCGCATCGGCGGCCATTACGTGGGTGCTCAAGATGGCGCTGGCGCTGAGTGCGAGCACGCAGCGGCGAATCAGTCGGTTCATGGTGGATCCCTCGGCAGGTCGTTATTGTGGGGTCCGGCGTCTTTGTGCGCCGTGGGACCACGTTACGTAGCTTTAGGGGCGACAAAACGCACGGCGGCGACCCGCTCTTGCACTGCAGCGACCTGTGCTCTTGAATGGCCCGTTGAACTGGCGTATCACAGTGAGTACGCTGCCCGTATTACGAGAGCGCCACCATGTCCCAGGATTTCTACTTTCTGCTGATGCCGGGTTTTTCGGCCATCGGGTTTATCTCTGCGCTGGAACCGCTGCGAGTGGCCAACCGCTTTCGCGGCGAGTTGTACCGCTGGCACATATTGAGCGCGGACGGCGGCGCGGTGCTGGCGAGCAATGGCATGTCGGTCAACGCCGATGCAGCGCTGGAACCGCTGAAAAAAGGCGCGACCTTGCTGGTGGTGGCCGGCTTCGAGCCGCTGCAGTTCGCCACTCCTGCGCTGGAACACTGGCTGCGCCGCCTCGACCATGACGGCGTGACCCTCGGCGCCATCGACACCGGCGCCTGTGTACTGGCCGAAGCCGGTTTGCTCGACGGCCACCGCCTGACCCTGCACTGGGAAGCCATCGACGCGTTCAAGGAATCCTATCCGCACCTGAGCGTGACCCAGGAGCTGTTCGAAATCGACCGCCGCCGCATCACCTGCGCTGGCGGCACGGCGTCCATCGACCTGATGCTCGACCTGATCGCCCAGGCTCATGGCTCGGAGCTGGCGATCCAGGTTTCCGAACAATTCGTGCTCAGCCGTATCCGCCCACGCAAAGACCACCAGCGCATGCAGATCGCCACGCGCTACGGCATCAACAACAAGAAACTGGTGCAAGTGATCGGCGAGATGGAGCAACACACCGAGCCACCGCTGAGCACACTGGCCTTGGCCGAGGCGATCAAAGTCACCCGGCGGCAATTGGAGCGCCTGTTTCGCCTGCACCTGAACGACACACCGAGCAACTTCTACCTCGGCCTGCGCCTTGAAAAAGCCCGACAGTTGTTGCGCCAGAGTGATTTGAGCGTGCTGGAGGTGAGCATTGCCTGTGGGTTTGAGTCGCCGTCGTATTTCACCAGGAGTTATCGGGCGAGGTTTGCCAAGTGTCCAAGGGAGGATCGGCGACGGGAGGTGGTTTGACGCGAATTATAGGCAAGTGACGTGGTGTGGTTGGTTTCCATTGCAACGAAATTTCGGATAAGTCGGCGTAAGAAAACTCATTTGGCACGTGGGAAAGTTCTTGTTTTCTATCATTAACGACGGCGTATGGAGGGTCGCTGCTAATGTCCTATGGGCTTGAAGTTGCTCTCGGCCAGGTGCTTTGAAAGTTAAGGCACGTGTGCCAGGAGCGTCATTACTTAACCATAAGAGGTTGGCATGCTGAAAAAACTAGTTGCTGTGATTGCACTCGTTTCCACCCCAGTTTGGGCTGCTCCGGCGCCTGCACTCTTTACCGGAGCCGATTACAGCGGGCGTTATGAGTGCAACGGCCAGGATAAACATATCGGCAACTTCAAGGGCGTTGTTGACATGAAACTCGACGCCACGCAAAGCACAGGCAAGTACGCCGCCTACACTTTCACCCTGACCCTGGAAGACAAGTCCCGCTATGACGGAATGGCCGCCGGGACCGCAGATACGCTGGGCATCTACTTTGCCCACACCAACCCAGCCTTAAAAGACTTTGGCGTGGGCGTGGCACAAGTGACACCCACCCCCGACGGTAAAGTATCTTTCGTCAAGTATTACTATGGCCCTGAATACGAAGGCGGTGGGCACGGCCTGGAACACTGTGTCAAAAGCTGATGGCCGGTTACTTCTTCATCAGGCACGAGCAGGCTGTTTTATAAGCCTCGTGTTGATATTTGTTGAGCGTCGCAGGCAGATCAAAGGCGTGCTTCTTGTTCTGCGCATTGATGGTCTGCGGCGACAGCAATGTCACCTCAACCCCGTCCAGCAACTGAAAAACTCCTTCAATCTTGAACGTCGTCGGGCCACCCGCGAATTCACCTTTCTTGCTGCGCTTCTTGATGGCGATGCGCTCGATGGCGTTCTCCTGCACAAACGCCTTCACCTGGGCCGCGAAGGCTTTGACGTTGGCAGCCTCATCGTCGTCGTCCAGCGCGATTTTCTTGGTCGCCAGGGCGACATGGGTCAGCGCCTGGTTGTCCAGGGAGGCGACGGCGATGATGGCTTCGCTGCCTTTGATTTCGATGCCGCAGGTTTTCATGGTTTGGCCTTGAGGGACGTGAGATGACGCAGATGGTCGCGCACCTTTTGGGGAGGGTCAAAGGTGCTGCAAGCGAGGTCAAATTTGTAAGCATATAAGAGATAATATATTACCTTTTATTTTGATATATGAAGGTTTTTGGATAGCCCGTTATCCATTATTTAAAATACTCATCCAGCGCCTGCTACACTTGCTAACACTCATTTGAGGTCGAACCATGGCCCTTACCCATATTCTCTACGCCCCCGGCGAGATTGCTTTGCAGATCGCTGGAAATGCCAAGGCACTGCGGCTGAGCAAGAACCTTTCTCGCCGAGCCTTGGCAGCCCAGTCGGGGGTGGCCGAGTCCACGCTCAAGCGCTTTGAAACGACCGGAAAGGTTTCCCTTGATGCCTTACTGCTGATCGCGATGAGCCTGGGGGTAGGGGCGCAAATGGCGGATCTGTTCAGTGCGCCGCCGCCGATCAGTCTCCAGGAATTGAAAAGTCAAACCAGGCTTCGAGGGCGTCGATGAAAACAGTCTCCGCACTGCACGTCATGTTGCAAGGCTCACACGTCGGTGAGCTGGTGGATGCACCCGGCAGGGGGATTTATTTTTCGTATGATCCGAGTTGGCTGGCGAACGGCTTCAACCTGGCGCCGTTGTACATGGACTTTTCT
Organism: Pseudomonas petroselini; assembly: GCF_045037875.1. NCBI lineage: Bacteria > Pseudomonadati > Pseudomonadota > Gammaproteobacteria > Pseudomonadales > Pseudomonadaceae > Pseudomonas > Pseudomonas petroselini. The sequence continues at coordinate 142,415 of NZ_CP173614.1, read as the reverse complement.
TCCACACCTCAGTTGGCAGCTGACGAGTTACTTTTCGGTGGCCTGCCAGGGGCGTTCAGCGATTCGTTGCCCGATGGCTGGGGGCTGTTGCTGATGGACCGTTTCTTTCGCATGAAATTGGGAATTGAACGGCGTGCGATACGCCCATTGGACCGGCTGGCCTATATGGGCAATCGGGGCATGGGGGCGCTTGAGTACAGGCCGATGCTAGAGAAAGATTCAGAGCAAGGCGAGCTGGATCTGGCGTCCCTTTACCAAGCTTCGCAAAACGTATTGTCTGGCGAAACGCACGAGGTGATCGAGTCATTGCGCCTGGCGGGAGGCTCTCCCGGTGGTGCGCGGCCAAAGGCAGTCATTGGGCTCTCGACCGACAAGCAGCAGGCCATTTCTTCATTTGGTGAGATGCCTGAAGGCTATGAACACTGGTTGATCAAATTCCGCAGTCAGGACGAGCATCGCGACAGTGGCGCTATCGAACAAGCCTACGCCGAAATCGCTCGTAACGCGGGGGTCGAAGTCTCGGATTCAAGCCTGCTCGAGGTACAGACGGATACCGGACTAGAGCGTTTTTTCAACACTCGACGCTTTGACCGAACCGGTCACACCAAGCGCCATATGCTGACTTGCGCGGCGATCCTGTATGCCGATTTCCGCATGCCCAGCCTTGACTACGGCGACCTGTTGCGCCTGACCTTCGCCATCACCCAAAACGCCGGTGATGTGCAGAAAATGGCTCGGCTGATGGTCTTCAATGCGTTGGCTCACAATCGCGACGATCACGCAAAAAACTTCTCGTTCTTCGGCTCCTCGGCTGGCTGGCAGATGGCGCCAGCCTATGACCTGACGTTTGCCAATACCAGCGGTCGCGGGAATGAGCATACCTGTGCCTTTGCAGGTACGGGCCAGCCATCACGCCAGGCAATCAGGAAGGTCTGTGAACCCTTCAGCTTTCTCGAACCCGAGCTTTACATCGAGCAGACCATGGAGGCCTTGTCGAAGTGGAGCCAGCATTGCGCGGACCTCCATATCGACAACACTCAGCGTGATCATCTGCAAATGGCCTTCAACTCAATATGGAAAGCCTTCTAGCCGTCACTCCTGCCCGATCGACTCCAAAAACTCCGACCGCTCATCACTCATCCGCGCCAAACAATCATTCTGCGCAATCGCATAGGCCTTGGTGCCGTTCACGGCCGGGAACGTATCCACGGCGCAATCGGCATCGCGCAGTTTTTCCCATTTCTGCTGGGCGTCCTTCAGACGAGCGGTAATGTCGGCCAGTTTGGTCTTGTCGCTGCCATAGGTCGAAGCCATGCGTTCGAGCAGGCCCTGATAGTTGTCCTTGAGCAGTTGCTCGGCAGTGGTTTTGTTGTAAGAGGCGCATTCCAGGGTTTGCTTGTCGTTTTCGATGCCGTCGCACGGCGTGCTATCGGTGTCTTCGGCCGCGTGAACGCCGGTTGCGATGAGTGCCAAAGCCAGGAAAATCGATTTCATTGCGCCGTCTCATATCAGGTGATGCGGGAATTCTGGCTCAAGCGTAAGACAAAGAACAGTCGCCAGTCAGACCTCTCTTAACAGCCTTTGTCGTGGATTGACGCTTTCGGCAATTCCCCTGTCGTTTTTGCACCCGGCTCCGTCGGCCCCTGGGCATATGCTGGCCCCAAAGCGCCGGCAGACGATTCGGCGCATGAATCGCCAATAAGGGGACGCCTGATGAGCCCAGCCGAATTGCACGCCGACAGCATCGTTATCGACGGGCTGATTATTGCCAAGTGGAACCGCGACCTGTTCGAAGACATGCGCAAAGGTGGCCTCACGGCTGCCAACTGCACGGTGTCGGTGTGGGAAGGGTTCCAGGCCACCATCAACAATATCGTGGCCAGCCAGACCCTGATCCGTGAGAACAGTGACTTGGTGATCCCGGTGAAAACCACCGCGGACATCCGCAAAGCCAAGGAACAGGGCAAGACCGGCATCATTTTCGGCTTCCAGAACGCCCATGCCTTCGAAGACCAGCTCGGCTACGTCGAGATCTTCAAGCAGCTCGGCGTCGGTGTGGTGCAGATGTGCTACAACACCCAGAACCTGGTCGGCACCGGTTGCTACGAGCGTGATGGCGGCCTGTCGGGCTTTGGCCGTGAGGTGGTCGGCGAGATGAACCGCGTCGGCATCATGTGCGACCTGTCCCATGTGGGCTCCAAGACGTCCGAAGAAGTCATCCTCGAATCGAAGAAACCGGTGTGCTATTCGCACTGCCTGCCGTCCGGGCTCAAAGAGCACCCGCGCAATAAATCCGATGAAGAGCTGAAGTTCATCGCTGACCACGGCGGCTTTGTCGGCGTGACCATGTTCGCGCCGTTCCTGGCCAAGGGCATCGATTCGACCATCGACGACTACGCCGAAGCCATCGAATACACCATGAACATCGTCGGTGAAGACGCGATCGGCATCGGCACCGACTTCACCCAGGGCCATGGCCAGGATTTCTTCGAAATGCTGACCCATGACAAGGGCTACGCACGCCGCCTGACCAGCTTCGGCAAGATCATCAACCCGCTGGGCATCCGCACCGTGGGCGAGTTCCCCAACCTCACCGAGACCCTGCTCAAGCGCGGCCATCCTGAGCGCGTGGTGCGCAAGATCATGGGCGAGAACTGGGTCAACGTGCTCAAGGACGTCTGGGGCGAATAAGCCACCGCATTTCTCCCCCGGCCGTTCGCGTCGGGGGCACTACCAAGAATTTTCTGGAGTTAAGTTTCCATGGCCAAGATCGCCCCGCAATTGCCTATCGAAGTCGACAGCGAAACCGGTGTCTGGACTTCCGACGCCCTGCCGATGTTGTACGTGCCACGTCATTTTTTCGTGAATAACCACATCGGCATCGAAGAAGTGCTGGGCGCCGACGCCTATGCCGAGATCCTCTACAAGGCCGGCTACAAATCCGCCTGGCACTGGTGTGAAAAAGAAGCCGAGTGCCACGGCCTGGAAGGTGTCGCGGTGTTCGAGCATTACATGAAGCGCCTGTCGCAACGCGGCTGGGGCCTGTTCAAGATCCAGGACATCGACCTCGACAAAGGCACCGCCAGCGTCAAGCTCGAACACTCGGCGTTCGTCTACGTGTACGGCAAGGTCGGGCGCAAAGTGGACTACATGTTCACTGGCTGGTTTGCCGGCGCGATGGACCAGATTCTCGAAGCGCGCGCAAGCAAGATCCGCACCGTCGCCGAACAAGTCTACGGAGGCTCCGAAGAGGGCCACGATGACGGCCTGTTCACCGTCAAGCCGTTGTAAGCCGAGGACCGTGCCATGGCTTTCGAAGCAATGTTTGCGCCGATCCAGATCGGCAAACTGACCATCCGCAACCGCGTGCTCAGCACCGCTCACGCCGAGGTGTATGCCACCGACGGCGGCATGACCACCGACCGCTATGTGAAGTATTACGAAGAGAAAGCCAAGGGCGGCATCGGCCTGGCGATCTGCGGCGGTTCCTCGGTGGTCGCCATCGACAGTCCGCAGGAGTGGTGGAGCTCGGTCAACCTGTCCACCGACCGTATCATCCCGCACTTCCAGAACCTGGCTGACGCCATGCACAAGCATGGCGCCAAGATCATGATCCAGATTACCCACATGGGCCGTCGCTCGCGTTGGGACGGCTTCAACTGGCCTACCCTGATGTCGCCGTCCGGCGTGCGTGAGCCGGTGCACCGTGCCACCTGCAAGACCATCGAGCCCGAGGAAATCTGGCGCGTGATCGGTAACTACGCCAGCGCCGCCAAGCGCGCCAAGGCCGGTGGCCTGGACGGTGTGGAGCTGTCGGCCGTGCACCAGCACATGATCGACCAGTTCTGGAGCCCACGGGTCAACAAGCGTACCGACGAGTGGGGCGGTAGCTTTGAAGGCCGCATGAAGTTCGGCCTGGAAGTCCTCAAAGCCGTGCGTGCCGAGGTCGGTGACGACTTCTGCGTGGGTATGCGCCTGTGCGGCGACGAGTTCCACCCGGACGGCCTGTCCCACGAGGACATGAAGCAGATCGCCAAGTATTACGACGACACTGGCATGCTCGATTTCATCGGCGTGGTGGGCTCGGGTTGCGACACCCACAACACCCTGGCCAACGTTATCCCCAACATGAGTTACCCACCGGAGCCGTTCCTGCACCTGGCCGCCGGTATCAAGGAAGTGGTCAAGGTCCCGGTGCTGCACGCGCAGAACATCAAGGACCCGAACCAGGCCACGCGCATTCTGGAAGGCGGCTATGTGGACATGGTCGGCATGACCCGTGCACACATCGCCGACCCGCACCTGATCGCCAAGATCAAGATGGGTCAGATCGACCAGATCAAGCAGTGCGTCGGCGCCAACTATTGCATCGACCGCCAGTATCAGGGCCTGGATGTGCTGTGCATCCAGAACGCTGCGACTTCCCGTGAATACATGGGCGTGCCGCACATCATCGAGAAGTCCACCGGACCCAAACGCAAAGTTGTGGTGGTCGGTGCCGGCCCGGCCGGGATGGAAGCCGCACGCGTGGCTGCCGAACGTGGCCACGACGTGACCCTGCTCGAAAAGAAAGAGTTTATCGGCGGGCAGATCACCACCGCCTCGAAAGCGCCACAGCGCGATCAGATTGCCGGGATCACCCGCTGGTTCCAGTTGGAGCTGGCACGTTTGAAAGTTGACCTGCGCCTGGGCGTGGCGGCCGATGCCGACACCATCCTGGACCTGCGCCCGGATGTGGTGGTGCTGGCAGTGGGCGGGCACCCGAATGTGGAGCAGAACGAACACTGGGGCGCGGCCGAAGGCTTGGTCGTCAGCAGTTGGGACGTGCTCGACGGCAAGGTCGCACCGGGTAAAAACGTGTTGGTGTACGACACCATCTGTGAATTCACCGGCATGTCGGTCGCGGATTTCCTCGCGGACAAAGGCAGCCAGGTCGAGATCGTCACCGACGATATCAAACCGGGCGTGGCCATCGGCGGTACGTCGTTCCCGACCTACTACCGCAGCATGTACCCCAAGGAAGTGATCATGACCGGCGACATGATGCTGGAAAAGGTCTACCGCGAGGGCGACAAGCTGGTGGCGGTGCTGGAGAACGAATACACCGGCGCCAAAGAGGAACGGGTGGTCGACCAGGTGGTGGTTGAAAACGGCGTGCGTCCGGATGAAGCCATCTACTATGCGCTCAAGGAAGGCTCGCGCAACAAGGGCCAGATCGACGTCGAAGCCTTGTTCGCGATCAAGCCCCAGCCGTGCTTGAGCGAGGCGGGTGACGGGTACTTGCTGTTCCGCATTGGCGACTGTGTGGCGCAGCGTAATACCCACGCTGCGATCTATGACGCCCTGCGCTTGTGCAAGGATTTCTGACCCGACACCGAAATAATGTGGACTCGGTCCAAAGGTGGGAGGGGGCTTGCTCCCGATGGCAGTGTGTCAGTTGATGCATGTGTGGCTGATTCGCCGCCATCGGGAGCACGCCCCCTCCCACATTAAGGCCAGTTTCACAGTAGACCTGTGTGGTCTGTGGGAGCTTCACCATGTTGAACACCTTGCTGCCTATTCTGTTGTTTGCCGCGTTGGGCCTGGCCGTCCTCGGCGCCCTGCGCCGGGTGAACATGTGGCGCCGTGGCCGCGCTTCCAAGGTTGACCTGCTGGGCGGCCTGCTGGCCATGCCCAAGCGCTACATGGTTGACCTGCACCACGTGGTCGCCCGCGACAAATACATCGCCAACACCCACGTCGCGACCGCGCTGGGGTTTGTGCTGTCGGCGCTGCTGGCGATCCTCGTACACGGTTTCGGCCTGCATAACCGCATCCTCGGCTACGCCTTGCTGCTGGCCTCGGTGCTGATGTTTGTTGGCGCCACGTTCGTCTACCTGCGGCGGCGCAATCCGCCGTCGCGCCTGTCGAAAGGCCCGTGGATGCGCCTGCCGAAAAGCCTCATGGCGTTCTCGGTGAGTTTCTTCCTGGTGACGCTGCCGGTGGCCGGAATCCTGCCGGCTGATTTTGGCGGCTGGCTGCTCGCTGCGCTGCTCAGCGTCGGTGTGTTGTGGGGCGTGTCCGAGATGTTCTTCGGCATGACCTGGGGCGGCCCGATGAAACACGCCTTCGCCGGTGCCTTGCACCTGGCCTGGCACCGCCGCGCCGAACGCTTTGGCGGTGGCCGTTCCACCGGTTTGAAGCCGCTGGACCTCAGCGACAAGTCCGCGCCGCTGGGCGTGGAGAAACCCAAGGATTTCACTTGGAACCAACTGCTCGGTTTCGACGCCTGCGTGCAATGCGGCAAGTGCGAGGCTGCGTGCCCGGCGTTCGCCGCCGGCCAGCCGCTGAACCCGAAAAAGCTGATCCAGGACATGGTGGTCGGCCTGGCCGGCGGCACCGATGCCAAATTTGCCGGCAGCCCCTATCCAGGCAAACCGATCGGCGAACACAGCGGCAACCCGCACCAGCCCATCGTCAACGGCCTGGTGGACGCCGAGACCCTGTGGTCATGCACCACCTGCCGTGCCTGTGTGGAGGAGTGCCCGATGATGATCGAGCACGTGGACGCCATCGTCGACATGCGCCGCCACCTCACCCTGGAAAAAGGGGCCACGCCGAACAAGGGCGCCGAAGTCCTCGAGAATTTGATCGCCACCGACAACCCCGGCGGTTTCGCACCGGGTGGTCGCCTGAACTGGGCGGCGGATCTGAACCTGCCGTTGCTCAGCGACAAGGGCAGTGCCGAGGTGCTGTTCTGGGTCGGCGATGGCGCCTTCGACATGCGTAACCAGCGCACGCTGCGAGCCTTTGTCAAAGTGCTCAAAGCGGCCAAGGTGGACTTTGCCGTGCTCGGCCTGGAAGAGCGCGACAGCGGTGATGTAGCCCGCCGTCTGGGCGATGAAGCGACATTCCAGTTGCTGGCCACGCGCAATATCCAGACGTTGGCCAAGTACAGCTTCAAGCGCATCGTCACGTGCGACCCGCACAGTTTCCACGTGCTGAAGAACGAGTACGGCGCCTTTAACGGCAACTACCTCGTGCAGCACCACAGTACCTTCATGGCCGAGTTGATCGGCGAGGGCGCGCTGAACCTGGGCCAGCACAAGGGCAACAGCGTGACCTATCACGACCCGTGCTACCTGGGCCGCTACAACGGCGAATACGAGGCGCCGCGCCAAGTGCTGCGGGCGCTGGGCATCGAGGTCAAGGAGATGCAACGCTCGGGCTTCCGTTCTCGCTGCTGCGGCGGTGGGGGTGGGGCGCCGATTACTGACATTCCCGGCAAGCAACGTATCCCGGACATGCGCATGGACGACATCCGCGAAACCGGCGCCGAGCTGGTGGCCGTGGGTTGCCCGCAATGTACCGCGATGCTGGAAGGTGTGGTCGAGCCGCGCCCATTGATTAAGGACATCGCGGAGTTGGTGGCTGATGCGTTGCTGGAAGACGCCGCACCGGCGAAGGCCCCGGCCAAACTTGAACCTGCGGAGGTGCATTGATGAGCGACATTATCCGCCGCGACCCACGGGCCGAATGGATCGCCCGCAACCGCTTGCACCCGCTGCACGCGGCCATGCAGCCGGTACAACACAGTTGGATGGGACCTAACGGTGTCATTCGCAAGAACGTACACGGCGTCGGTTTCATCGGCCCCAACGGCATCAAGCGTATCGACCGCAGCGGTGCCCAGCAGGGCGGCGCGGCCAAGCGCACGGCGGCGGTGGAAGTGCAGTTGCCGCTGCATCAGGTGCCTGCGCCTGCGTTCTACATCAACGTGGTGCCGGACATGGTGGGCGGCCGCCTGAGCAGCCACGACCGCGACCTGCTTGGCCTGGCGCGGCAACTCGCCGGCAGCGACGGCGCGGTGCTGGCGGTAGTGTTTGGCGAGCACAAGGAAAGTGCGTTTGCCACCGCTGGCGTCGACCGTCTGCTGGTGCTTGAGGGCCACGAATTCGACGGTTATTCACCGGAGCAACGTGTTCAAGGTTTGCGCGCTGTGGATAACCAGTTCAATCCGCGTCATTGGTTGCTGCCGGACAGCCGCAGCGGTGGCGGCGAACTGGGCCGACGTTTTGCCGCGAGCCTCAAGGAACGCCCGGCCACGCGGGTGTGGCAGATCAAGGGCGACGAGTGCATCGGCCGCGCCGGTGCTGGCCAGGAAGACTTGGCCCGGCCGCTGCCGCGCCTGATCCTGGCTGCCGTAGAGTGCGCGGAGCCCGTCAGCGAAACCCGTCACGAAGCGTTGCCTGTGGAGTTATCCACAGCCCTGGCGCGCAGCTTGCCGCGTATCGAGGACCTCGGCGCGGTGGCGGTGGACCCGGGGGCTATTCCCATGGCCGAGGCCGAATTCATTTTTTCCGGTGGCAATGGGGTGAAGGACTGGGCGCTGTTCCACCAGACCGCTGCGGCGTTGGGTGCCACCGAAGGCGCCTCCCGCGTCGCAGTGGACGATGGCTTCATGGCGCGTGACCGTCAGGTGGGCGCCAGCGGCACCTGGGTCACGGCGCGGGTGTATGTGGCCGTGGGCATTTCCGGGGCGATCCAGCACCTGCAGGGCATCGGCGCCTGCGACAAGGTGGTGGCGATCAACCTGGATCCTGGCTGCGACATGATCAAGCGTGCCGACCTCTCGGTCATCGGCGAAAGTGCCGCGATACTGCAAGCCTTGATCGCGGCGGTCGAGACCTACCGCAACGGCGCCAAGCGCGATGCTGCTTAAGGATATGACCATGACGACGAATGTAATCAGCCTGGTGTCCATCGGTGCCCACCCTACCTCCAGGCGCCCGCGCCGTGCCGAGCAGGACGCGCGCGCCGTCGAACTGGGCCTGCAAATGGCTGGGGATAAGTTGCAGGTGCTGCACGCCGGCAACATCGCCGAACCGACACTGCGCAGTTACCTGGGCATGGGCTTGCCAGAGTTACATGTACTGGAGCAACCGGCTGGCAGCGATGCGTTGCCGGTACTCAGTGAGTACTTGCGCGATGCCGGTGCCCAGGTGGTGCTCACTGGCAGCCAGGCCGAAACCGGTGAAGGCTCGGGCATGTTGCCGTTCTTGCTGGCCGAGCAGTTGGGCTGGCCGCTGATTGTCGGGCTGGCGCAGGTTGAATCGATCGAAGCGGGCGTGGCCCATGTGCTGCAAGCCCTGCCACGCGGCCAGCGGCGCCGGTTGAAGGTGCGTTTGCCGTTCCTGGCGACCGTGGATAACGCCGCGCCCAAGCCTCGGCAAAGTGCGTACGGCCCGGCGCAGCGCGGTGAACTGGCGGCTCACGAAGTTGAAGTCGAGCAGGACGCGTTATACACAGTGGCCGTGCTGCAACCGGCCAAGCCTCGGCCCAAGCGGCTCAAGGTGATCAAGGCCAAGAGCGGCGCCGATCGTATGAAAGCCGCCACGGCCAAGGCCAGCGGCGGCGGTGGGCAAGTGCTCAAGGGCCTCACTCCGGAAGCGGGCGCCGAGGCCATTCTCAAGCTGTTGGTTGAGGAAGGCGTCGTACGCTGATCCCCTGTGGGAGCAGGCGTATCTGTACCTGTAGTGAGCGGGCTTGCCCCGCGCTGGGGGGCGAAGCCGCCCCAATAAATACGCCGCTGAGTTTCAGATAAAACCAAGTCGTTTGGTTTGGGGCGGCTTCGCCCCCCAGCGCGGGGCAAGCCCGCTCACTACAAAGATGTGTAGATTCCAATGGCTACAGCAGGGAAGCCAGCTCTCCAAACTTGAAGTCCCTTGGGCTTACCCACAATCCCTGTTGACCCGTCTGTGGATAACCTGTTCGCGGTTGTCCACAGCCCCTGTGAATCAAGCCCTGCAGCCCTCTGTACGAAAAACAACCAAGCTAACTGACGGTTTTTACTTGGGTTTTTCACTGTCTCTGTGCATTTTTCCCAGCCGACTTGCCCCCATACTCTGTTGGCGCTTCTGTGGATAACGTGTTCGCTCTCGGCTGCAGCCCTTATAAATAAAGGCTTTCATTCAGTTGGTCAAAATCTGATCGATTCACAGTTTTTTTCGACTAAAACCCGTGTAAACCGCGATTTATGAAGGTTTGAAGCGGTTTTCCACAGCATCGTCAAATTTGCCCCCAAAGTCTGTTGGTGCTTCTGTGGATAAGGTGTTTGCGTACCGCTACAAGCCACGTTTTACATGGCTTTCACGGTGTTGGTCAGAAAGTGATCAGCTGTGCGTTAAAACTGGCAGCACGAATAAGTCACGGATTTTCTTCATTTATTTTTAGGGGATAGCACAGTTGCCCACAATTGCTGTGGGTGGCTTTGTGGATAAGTTGTTGGGGAAAGGCTGGAAGGCAGGGTGCGAGTGGTCTGCAAGGGGGTTGATCAAATTTTGATCATGGGTGAAAGCTAATGTGGGAGGTGCCTGCGATGGCGTTGTATCAGCCCATACCGCCATCGCAGGCAAGCCCCACCTTTTTATTCGTGTACGGCAACACCTTTGAGGTACGGCGCCGGGGCGGCACCCAAGTTGCTGAGCATGCGCTCGCTGTACCAATCCACGAAGTTCACCACGCCGAACTCATAGGTCTTGGAGTAAGGGCCGGGCTGGTAGGCGGTGGAGTTGATCCCGCGCTGGTTCTCTTCGGCCAGGCGACGATCCTGGTCGTTGGTGGCGTCCCACACCTGGCGCATGCGCTCCACGTCATAATCCGCGCCCTCGACCGCATCCTTGTGCACGATCCACTTGGTGGTGACCATGGTTTCCTGGGCGCTGATCGGCCACACGGTGAACACGATGATGTGGTCACCCATGCAGTGGTTCCACGAGTGCGGCAGGTGCAGAATGCGCATCGAGCCCAGGTCCGGGTTCTTGATGCGACCCATGAGTTTGGCGCAGCCCTGCTTGCCGTCCAGGGTCATCGACACGGTGCCCTTGAGCAGCGGCATGCGCACGATGCGGTTACGCAAGCCGAAGCTCGCGTGGGCGTATGGGATCTTCTCGGCATCCCAGGCAGCGGCAGACGCGGCCACGTGGTCCTTGAACGCCTGGTCGGCGCGCGGGTCGGTGACGTCATCCCATTCCAGCAGGGTTTTGAGCAGTTCCGGGTGCGACGCGTTGCAGTGGTAGCACTCGCGGTTGTTTTCCAGCACCAGCTTCCAGTTGGCCTTTTCGAACAAGGTGGTCTGAATCGCCACCTTGGTGTTCTCCATGTCGTAGGGTTCCATGTAGTGGTTCAGTGTCGACAGGAAGTCATCGATGGCCGGCGGGTTCTCAGCCAGGCTGATGAAGATGTAGCCACCCGCGGTCTTCACGTTCACCGGCTTCAAGCCGTACTGCTTCATGTCGAAGTCGGCGCCCATCTCGGTACCGGCGAACAGCAGGCGTCCGTCCAGTTCGTAGGTCCACTGGTGGTAATGGCACACCAATTTGGCGACCTTGCCCTTGTCGCTGGTGCACAAGCGCGAGCCACGGTGGCGGCACACGTTGTGGAAGGCATGCACCACGCCTTCGGCGCCACGGATCACGATGATCGGGTTTTTGCCCACTTGCAGGGTCAGGTAGTTGCCCTTGGTGGGGATCTCGCAGGTCATGCCGGCGATCAACCACTCTTTCTGGAAGATCTCCTGCATGTCGATATCAAACAACCGCTCATCAGAGTAGAACGGCTGTGGCAGCGAAAAGGTGCGCTCGCGCTCTTGCAGCATCTGCGCGGTGGCCTTGCGTGCGGGTTCCAGCGGATCGCCCAAGCTTAAAGTTGCGGTGACGTCCATCGTGTGTGTCCTCATGGCCATTCTGTGTGGCCGAGATAAGTGGCTAATCAGGTTTGCAGCAAGGCGTAAAGAAAGCGTCTGTGTTGGGAGCGAGTGTGGGGCCGCCGATGCGCCGAACCTTATCCATGAGCGACATGGCCCACTCTGATCCCGACGCGCAACCCCCGTGGTATGGGGGCTGGTCGCGATAAGTATGTGAATGTCGCAGATAGGTAAATGGGTGGTTCTCGCGTTACGCAGAATCGCCACCATAAGGCCGACCTCGGCGGTGGAGAACAACATGTCCAGCAATTTCCTGAATCCGGTAACGACCCAGACCTGGGCCAATGGTCGGCACATCGTCCGTTGCGTCAAAGTCATCCAGGAAACCTGGGACGTGCGCACCTTTTGCTTCATGGCCGACCAGCCAATCCTGTTCTTTTTCAAGCCGGGGCAGTTCGTCACCCTGGAGCTGGAAATCGAAGGCCAGCCGATCATGCGTTCGTACACCATTTCCAGCTCGCCGTCGGTGCCGTACAGCTTCTCGGTGACGATCAAGCGTGTGCCGGGCGGCAAGGTCTCCAACTGGCTGCACGACACCTTGCACGAAGGCCAGGAGTTGGCGGTGCACGGGCCGGTGGGCCTCTTCAATGCCATCGATTACCCGAGCCCGAAAGTGTTGTACCTCAGCGGTGGTGTGGGGATCACCCCGGTCATGTCCATGGCGCGCTGGTTCTACGACACCAACGCGAACGTCGACATGACGTTTATCCACAGCGCCCGCTCGCCCAAGGACATCATTTACCACCGCGAGCTGGAGCACATGGCGTCGCGCATCGATAACTTCAGCCTGCACCTGATCTGCGAGAAACACGGGTTGGGTGAGCCGTGGGCAGGTTATCGCGGTTACCTGAACCACAAGATGCTCGAACTGATGGTGCCGGACTTCCTGGAGCGCGAAGTGTTCTGCTGCGGGCCTACGCCGTACATGAACGCGGTGAAGCGCCTACTGGAAGTCGCCGGTTTCGACATGGCGCGCTACCACGAAGAATCCTTCGGCGCCACGCCACCCGAAGCCCGTGCCGATGCGGTGGAGCAAGCCGAACAAGCTGCCGACGCACCGGAAATCGATCTGGCGGATCTGCACCAGGTGGAATTCATTGCGTCGGGCAAGAGCATTCGCGTAGCACCGGGCGAAACCGTGCATGCAGCGGCGGCCAAGCTCGGCCTGTTGATTCCGAAAGCCTGTGGCATGGGGATTTGCGGCACATGCAAGGTGATGAAGCTGGGGGGCGAGGTCGAGATGGACCACAACGGCGGGATCACCGAGGAGGACGAAGCCGAGGGCTACATCCTGTCGTGCTGCAGTGTGCCGAAGGGTGATGTGCGGATCGAGTTCTGATTAACGAGCGCGTCTAAATGTGGGAGGGGGAGCTTGCCCCCTCCCACAGTCAGTGCTTAACGCACAAAAAGGTTGATGATGTACGCGCCGGATGCTGTCATTTCAAACTCTTTACCGGTGACGGTGAAAAGCCTTGAAGGCTCGACAATAGTGTCGCCGAGATTCGCCAGCTTCCTCAGGTCGTCCAGGCTGACGAGTGTGGCGTTGGTGCCGTCTCGAAGTTGCGAGTCCGTCGTGTAGCATTGAATTTCCATGATATTGCCCTCTATCGGATTTCCATTTCCAGCCGACTATTCGGCAGGCAGTCAGCCCCGAAAGAACGCGTCCGTTCGTTCGGGGTGCAGAGATCCTATCCAAGGCAGGGGGTAGATAGATACTGTCAGAAATACGTACAAACAGTCTCTGCTAAGAGGCTGAAAGGCCCGTCGTTTCAGGCCTCCATCACTTTCCGAATATCCGCCGCCAATTCTCTTACACGCTCTTCCTCGGTATCCCACGCACACATGAAGCGTGCGCCACCTTTGCCGATGAAGGTGTAGAAGCGCCAGCCCTTGGCGGTCAGCGCGGCGATGGCCGGTTCCGAGAGTTGCAGGAACACGCCGTTGGCCTGCACCGGGAACATCAGCTCCACACCGGGAATATCCGCCACCAGGCTGCTCAGCAACTGGGCGCAGTGGTTGGCGTGGCGGGCATGCTTGAGCCAGGCGTCGTTTTCCAGCAGGCCTACCCACGGGGCGGACAGGAAGCGCATTTTCGACGCCAGCTGGCCGGCTTGTTTGCAGCGGTAGTCGAAGTCTTCGGCGAGCTTGTGGTTGAAGAACAGGATGGCTTCACCCACGGCCATGCCATTCTTGGTGCCGCCAAAACACAACACATCCACGCCGGCCTTCCAGGTCAGGTCGGCCGGCGAGCAGCCGAGGAACGCGCAGGCATTGGAGAAGCGTGCGCCGTCCATGTGCAGGTTCAGCCCCAGTTCCTTGCAGGTCACGCTGATGGCGCGGATTTCTTCCGGGGTGTACACGCTGCCGACTTCGGTGGCCTGGGTCAGGGTGACGACGCGCGGTTTCGGGTAGTGGATGTCCTGGCGCTTGAGGGCGATCTCGCGGATCGATTCCGGGGTCAGCTTGCCGTTTTCGGTGCGGGCGGTGAGCAGCTTGGAGCCGTTGGAGAAAAACTCCGGCGCGCCGCATTCGTCGGTTTCGACGTGGGCGGTTTCCGAGCAAATCACGCTATGGTAGCTCTGGCACAAAGAGGACAGCGCCAGGGAGTTGGCGGCGGTGCCGTTGAAGGCGAAGAACACTTCGCAGTCGGTTTCGAACAGATTGCGGAAACCGTCGGCGGCGCGGTGGGTCCATTCATCATCGCCGTAGGCGCGCTGATGACCCTGGTTGGCTTGTTCCATGGCGGCCCAGGCTTCCGGGCAGATACCGGAATAGTTGTCACTGGCGAATTGTTGGCTCTTGTCGGTCATGGCCCATTCCTGTGGTCGATGTTGGTGCGCACTGTAACCAAGATTGTCGCGGGTGCGCACGCACTGTAAATGCAAAGTCACTGGGGAATTATGCACGGTACTGAAACGATGCCTGTCGGACGCGTCCGTGATGGCGCTCTGGATCTGCTCAAGTGGCTGGCGCTGGTGAGCATGGTGCTGGACCACCTGCGGTATGTCGGTTTGAGCCTGGATGGCCTGTATGTGCCGGGGCGCCTGGCGTTTCCGTGGTTTTGCCTGGCGATTGCGGCGAATTTGCATCGGGCGAGAAACGCACCTGTCACGGGCCAATGGCGTTACCTGGGATGGCTGCTGCTATTCAGTGTGATCAGCGAAGTGCCCTATCGAATGTTTATCGACGATGCCGATACGTTGAATGTGTTGCCGACCTTGGCGCTGGGGTTGCTGGTTGCCCGAGGATGGCATCAGAAGACGCTTTTTGATCGAGGATTGGCGGTGATTGCCGTCATAATTGCCGCGGTATTTTCGACGAAGTTAATGTTCGGTTTCTTCGGTGTATTACTGCCATTGGCGATGTTGCTGGTGTTTCGTCGGCCTTGGTATTTCAGCCTGATGCCGGGCGTGGTTTGCGTCGCGGCCAATCAATGGCAGATTTTGCTCAATAGCGGCAGTCTGGTTGCCATGCTCGGGTTGGTGATGTGCCTGATCGCGCCATTAGCTGGATTGTTCTTGTTGCGACATGGGCAAAACATCTCGCCACCCGCCATGCGCCGCTGGGCCTACACCCTCTATCCCCTGCATTTCCTGCTGCTGCTACTCATCCGCCAGATCCTCGCGTAATCCCCTGTGGGAGGGGGCTTGCCCCCGATAGCGGTGGGCCAGCTTGCAGATGCAGTGGCTGACACCCTGCAATCGGGGGCAAGCCCCCTCCCACATTTTTTCCGCGTTGTTCCTGCCATGTCGTAAACGCACCTTTGCGTGGCGTCCGTAGGCATTTGACCTGTCTGCACCAGCCCTACCATCGCATCAAAGGGCCCTGCATGGGCCTCAACAATACGAAAGGCTGGGAGAGACGCGATGTTCAGCAAAAAAGACCAGATCCAGGGATATGACGACGCACTGCTGGCGGCCATGAATGCCGAAGAGCAGCGTCAGGAAGATCATATCGAGCTGATCGCGTCAGAGAACTACACCAGCAAACGCGTGATGGAAGCCCAAGGCAGCGGCCTCACCAACAAATACGCCGAAGGCTATCCGGGCAAGCGCTACTACGGTGGCTGTGAGCACGTGGACAAAGTCGAGGCCCTGGCCATTGAGCGCGCCAAACAGCTGTTCGGTGCCGATTACGCCAATGTGCAGCCGCACTCCGGCTCCTCCGCCAACAGCGCGGTGTACCTGGCGCTGCTGAACGCCGGTGACACCATCCTCGGTATGAGCCTGGCCCATGGCGGTCACCTGACCCACGGCGCCAAGGTGTCGTCCTCGGGCAAGCTGTACAACGCCGTGCAGTACGGCATCAACACCGACACTGGCCTGATCGACTACGACGAAGTCGAACGCCTGGCCGTCGAACACAAGCCGAAAATGGTCGTGGCGGGTTTCTCTGCCTATTCCAAGACCCTGGACTTCCCACGCTTTCGCGCCATCGCCGACAAGGTCGGTGCGCTGCTGTTCGTCGACATGGCCCACGTTGCCGGCCTGGTTGCCGCCGGCCTGTACCCGAACCCGCTGCCGTACGCCGATGTGGTCACCACCACCACCCACAAGACCCTGCGCGGTCCCCGTGGCGGCCTGATCCTGGCCAAGGCCAACGAAGAAATCGAGAAGAAACTCAACGCTGCCGTGTTCCCTGGCGCCCAGGGCGGCCCGCTGATGCACGTCATCGCCGGCAAGGCCGTGTGCTTCAAGGAAGCCCAGGAGCCTGGCTTCAAGGTCTACCAGCAACAAGTGATCGACAACGCCCAGGCCATGGCCAGCGTGTTTATCAAACGCGGCTACGATGTCGTGTCCGGCGGCACCGATAACCACCTGTTCCTGGTCAGCCTGATCCGTCAGGGCCTCACCGGCAAAGAGGCGGACGCCGCCCTCGGTCGCGCCCACATCACCGTCAACAAGAATGCCGTGCCGAATGACCCGCAGTCGCCGTTCGTGACCTCGGGCCTGCGCATCGGCACCCCGGCGGTGACCACGCGTGGTTTCAAAGTGCCGCAGTGCATCGAACTGGCCGGCTGGATCTGCGACATCCTCGACAACCTCGGTGATGCCGATGTCGAGGCCAACGTGGCCAAGCACGTGTCTGCCCTGTGCGCTGATTTCCCGGTTTATCGCTGAGCGCGGTTTTGGAGTAATGACTATGCAACGCTACTCGGGCTTCGGCCTCTTCAAGCACTCACTCAGCCACCACGAAAACTGGCAGAAGATGTGGCGCACGCCGACCCCTAAAAAGGTTTACGACGTGGTCATCGTCGGCGGCGGCGGGCATGGTCTGGCGACTGCCTACTACCTGGCAAAAGAACACGGCATCACCAACGTGGCGGTGGTCGAGAAAGGCTGGCTGGGCGGCGGTAACACCGCGCGCAACACCACCATCGTGCGCTCCAATTACCTGTGGGACGAGTCGGCCCACCTGTACGAGCACGCGATGAAACTGTGGGAAGGCCTGTCCCAGGACCTGAACTACAACGTGATGTTCTCCCAGCGTGGCGTCTACAACCTGTGCCACACCCTTCAGGACATCCGTGATTCCGAGCGCCGCGTGAGCGCGAACCGCCTCAACGGCGTGGACGGCGAACTGCTCAACGCCAAGCAAGTGGCCGACGAGATCCCATACCTCGACTGCTCGAAAAACACCCGCTACCCGGTACTCGGCGCCACCGTACAACGTCGCGGCGGCGTCGCCCGTCACGATGCTGTGGCGTGGGGCTTTGCGCGTGCCGCCGACGCTCTCGGCGTGGACTTGATCCAGCAGACCGAAGTGATCGGCTTCCGCAAGGAAAACGGCGTGTGCATCGGCGTGGAAACCAACAAGGGCTTTATCGGCGCCAAGCGCGTCGGTGTGGTGACCGCCGGTAACTCCGGGCACATGGCTTCGCTCGCCGGGTTCCGCCTGCCGATCGAATCCCACCCGCTGCAAGCGTTGGTGTCGGAGCCGATCAAGCCGATTATCGACAGCGTGATCATGTCCAACGCCGTGCACGGTTACATCAGCCAGTCCGACAAGGGCGACCTGGTGATCGGCGCCGGTATCGACGGCTACAACGGCTACGGCCAGCGTGGTTCGTACCCGGTGATCGAACACACCATCCAGGCCATCGTCGAGATGTTCCCGGTGCTGTCCCGCGTGCGCATGAACCGCCAGTGGGGCGGCATCGTCGACACCACGCCGGACGCCTGCCCGATCATCTCCAAGACCCCGGTGCCGAACATGTTCTTCAACTGCGGTTGGGGCACCGGTGGCTTCAAGGCCACGCCGGGCTCAGGCAACGTGTTTGCCGCCAGCCTCGCCAAGGGCGAAATGCACCCGTTGGCCGCGCCATTCTCCATCGACCGTTTCCACAACGGTGCGTTGATCGACGAACACGGCGCTGCGGCCGTCGCCCACTAACAGGAGAAATTCCCTATGTTGCATATCTTCTGTCCTCACTGTGGCGAACTGCGCTCCGAAGAGGAATTCCACGCGTCCGGCCAAGCGCACATCCCGCGCCCGCTGGACCCGAACGCCTGCACCGATGAAGAGTGGGGCGACTACATGTTCTTCCGCGACAACCCCCGTGGCCTGCACCACGAGCTGTGGATTCACGCCGCCGGTTGCCGCCAGTACTTCAACGCGACCCGCGACACCCTGACCTACGAAATTCTTGAAACCTACAAGATCGGCACCAAGCCGCAATTCACCGCCAAGGCTGCTGGAGAGAAGGTATGAGCCAGACCAATCGCCTGTCCAACGGTGGCCGCATCGACCGCAATAAAGTCCTGACGTTTACCTTCAACGGCCAGAGCTATAAAGGCTTTGAAGGCGACACCCTGGCAGCAGCCCTGCTGGCCAACGGCGTCGACATCATCGGCCGCAGCTTCAAGTACTCGCGCCCTCGTGGCATCTTTGCCGCCGGCGCCGAAGAGCCGAACGCCGTGCTGCAGATCGGTGCGACCGAAGCCACGCAAATCCCTAACGTGCGCGCCACGCAACAGGCGCTGTACCAGGGTCTGGTCGCCACCAGCACCAACGGCTGGCCGAACGTCAACAATGACGTGATGGGCATTCTCGGCAAGGTCGGCGGCAAGCTGATGCCGCCGGGTTTCTACTACAAAACCTTCATGTACCCGCAATCGTTCTGGATGACCTACGAGAAGTACATCCGCAAGGCGGCTGGCCTTGGCCGCTCGCCGACCGAGAACGATCCGGACACCTACGACAACTTCAACCGTCACTGCGACGTGCTGGTGGTGGGCGCCGGCCCCGCCGGCCTGGCCGCTGCCCTGGCGGCTGCGCGCAGCGGTGCCCGCGTGATCCTCGCCGATGAGCAGGAAGAGTTCGGCGGTTCGCTGCTGGACTCGCGCGAAAGCCTCGACGGCAAGCCGGCTGCGGAATGGGTCGCCAGCGTTATCGCGGAACTCAAGGCGCTGCCGGACGTGGTGCTGTTGCCTCGCGCCACCGTCAACGGCTACCACGACCACAACTTCCTGACCATTCACGAACGCCTTACCGACCACCTCGGTGACCGTGCGCCGATTGGCGTGGTGCGCCAGCGTATCCACCGTGTCCGCGCCAAGCGTGTGGTGCTGGCGACCGGTGCGTGCGAGCGCCCGCTGGTGTACGGCAACAACGATGTGCCGGGCAACATGCTCGCGGGTGCAGTCTCGACTTACGTGCGCCGCTACGGTGTAGCACCGGGCAAGAAACTGGTGTTGTCGACCAACAACGACCACGCCTACCGCGTTGCGCTGGACTGGCTCGACGCCGGCCTGCAAGTGGTGGCAGTGGCTGATGTGCGCCACAACCCACGCGGCGCCCTGGTTGAAGAAGCCCGCGCCAAAGGCATTCGTATCCTCACCGGCAGCGCCGTGATCGAAGCCCGTGGCAGCAAGCACGTTACCGCTGCCCGCGTGGCCGCAATCGATGTGAAAGCGCATAAAGTCACCAGCCCAGGCGAGTGGCTGGAGTGCGACCTGGTGGCCAGCTCCGGCGGCTACAGCCCGGTGGTCCACCTGGCCTCGCACCTGGGCGGCAAGCCGACTTGGCGTGAAGACATCCTCGGTTTCGTACCGGGTGAAGCCCCGCAGAAACGCGTGTGCGTTGGCGGCATCAACGGCGTCTACAGCCTCGGCGATTCGCTCGCCGATGGTTTCGAAGGCGGCGTGCGCGCGGCCAGTGAAGCGGGTTTCGCCCCGGTAGAAGGTACGCTGCCCAAAGCCCTGAGCCGTCTGGAAGAGCCGACGCTGGCGGTGTACCAAGTGCCGCACGACAAACCGACTGCACGGGCACCGAAGCAATTTGTCGACCTGCAAAACGATGTGACCGCCGCCGCCATCGAACTGGCGACCCGCGAAGGTTTCGAGTCGGTCGAGCACGTCAAGCGCTACACCGCGCTCGGCTTCGGCACCGACCAGGGCAAGCTGGGCAACGTCAACGGTCTGGCCATTGCGGCGCGCTCGCTGAACGTGACCATCCCGCAGATGGGCACCACCATGTTCCGCCCCAACTACACGCCGGTGACCTTCGGCGCGGTGGCGGGCCGTCACTGTGGACACATCTTCGAACCGGTGCGCTACACCGCCCTGCACGCCTGGCACGTCAAGAACGGCGCCGAGTTTGAAGACGTCGGCCAGTGGAAACGCCCTTGGTACTTCCCGCGCAACGGTGAAGACCTGCACGCCGCGGTGAAACGCGAATGCCTGGCCGTGCGCAACAGCGTCGGCCTGTTGGACGCGTCGACCCTCGGCAAGATCGACATCCAGGGCCCGGACGCGCGTGAGTTCCTCAACCGCATCTACAGCAACGCCTGGACCAAGCTCGACGTGGGCAAGGCGCGCTACGGCCTGATGTGCAAAGAAGATGGCATGGTCTTCGACGACGGCGTAACCGCCTGCCTCGCCGACAACCACTTCTTGATGACCACCACCACCGGCGGCGCCGCCCGCGTGCTGCAGTGGCTGGAAATCTACCAGCAGACCGAATGGCCAGACCTCAAGGTGTACTTCACCTCGGTCACCGACCACTGGGCGACCATGACCCTGTCCGGCCCCAACAGCCGCAAGCTGCTGAGTGAGGTCACCGACATCGACCTGGACAAGGACGGCTTCCCGTTCATGACCTGGAAAGAAGGCCTGGTCGGCGGTGTGCCGGCGCGAGTGTTCCGCATCTCGTTTACCGGTGAGCTGTCGTACGAGGTCAACGTGCAGGCCGACTATGCCATGGGCGTGCTGGAACAGATCGTCGAGGCCGGCAAAAAGTACAACCTGACCCCGTACGGCACCGAAACCATGCACGTGCTGCGGGCCGAGAAGGGCTTCATCATCGTCGGCCAGGACACCGACGGCTCGATGACACCGGACGACCTGAACATGGGCTGGTGCGTCGGCCGCACCAAGCCGTTCTCGTGGATCGGCTGGCGTGGGATGAACCGTGAAGACTGCGTGCGTGAAGAGCGTAAGCAACTGGTGGGCTTGAAGCCGATCGACCCAACCGTGTGGCTGCCGGAAGGCGCGCAGTTGGTGTTCGATCCGAAGCAGACGATCCCGATGAAGATGGTCGGCCACGTCACCTCGAGCTATGCCCACAACTCCCTCGGCTATTCGTTTGCGATGGCGGTGGTGAAGGGCGGCTTGAAGCGCATCGGTGAACGGGTGTTTTCGCCGCAAGCGGATGGCAGCGTGATCGAGGCGGAGATTGTGTCCTCGGTGTTCTTCGACCCCAAGGGTGAACGGCAGAACATTTGATAGACCGAGTCGCCTGCATCGGGGGCAAGCCCCCTCCCACATGTTGAAATGCATTCCCCTGTGGGAGGGGGCTTGCCCCCGATGAGGCCAGAACAGTCACCACAGAATTCAGAACAGGTGCTCTATGACAGCAGCCAACGTATACCAACAACGCCCCACCACCGGCGCCAAAGCCGAGTCGTCGCTGCACCATGCCGACCTCGCCAGCCTGATTGGCAAGGGCCGCAAGAACGCCGGCGTGACCGTGCGTGAAAAGAAACTTCTTGGCCACCTGACCCTTCGTGGCGATGGCCACGATGCAGCCTTCGCCGCCGGCGTACACAAAGCCCTCGGTATTGAGCTTCCAGGCGCCCTGCAGGTCATCGTCAAAGGCGAAACCAGCTTGCAATGGCTCGGCCCGGATGAGTGGCTGCTGGTCGTGCCAAGCGGTGAAGAATTCGCCGCCGAGCAAAACCTGCGTGCCGCCTTGGGCGACCTGCATATCCAGATCGTCAACGTCAGCGGCGGCCAGCAGATCCTTGAGCTCAGCGGCCCGAACGTGCGCGATGTGCTGATGAAGTCCACCAGCTACGACGTGCACCCCAACAACTTCCCGGTGGGCAAGGCGGTGGGCACGGTGTTCGCCAAGTCGCAACTGGTGATCCGCCACACGGCTGAAGACACCTGGGAGCTGGTGATCCGTCGCAGCTTCTCGGATTACTGGTGGTTGTGGCTGCAGGATGCCTCGGCTGAATTCGGCCTGAGCGTCCAAGCCTGAGGAATCACCCATGAGCCGCGCACCCGATACATGGATTTTGACCGCCGATTGCCCCAGCGTGCTCGGCACGGTGGACGCGGTCACCCGCTATCTGTTCGAGCAGGGTTGCTACGTTACCGAGCACCATTCGTTCGATGATCGGCTTTCCGGGCGATTTTTTATTCGCGTGGAATTCCGCCAGCCCGACGGTTTTGACGAGCAGGGTTTCCGCGATGGCCTGGCCACTCGCGGCGAAGCCTTTGGCATGATCTTCGAGCTTACGGCGCCGAACTACCGGCCAAAAGTGGTGATCATGGTCTCCAAGGCCGATCACTGCCTGAACGACCTGCTGTACCGCCAGCGCATCGGCCAACTGTCGATGGACGTGGTTGCGGTGGTGTCCAACCACCCCGATTTGAAACCTTTGGCCGACTGGCACCAGATTCCCTACTACCATTTCCCCCTCGACCCCAACGACAAACCGTCCCAGGAGCGTCAGGTGTGGCAAGTGGTGGAAGACACCGGCGCCGAATTGGTGATCCTTGCGCGCTACATGCAAGTGCTGTCGCCGGAGCTGTGCCGCAAGCTGGATGGCAAAGCGATCAACATTCACCACTCGTTGCTGCCGGGGTTCAAGGGCGCCAAACCGTATCACCAGGCGTACAACAAGGGGGTGAAGTTGGTGGGCGCCACGGCGCATTACATCAACAATGATCTGGATGAAGGGCCGATCATCGCCCAAGGTGTGGAGGTGGTGGATCACAGCCACTATCCCGAGGATTTGATTGCCAAGGGGCGGGATATCGAAGGGCTGACATTGGCCCGGGCGGTGGGGTATCACATTGAGCGGCGGGTGTTTTTGAACGCCAATCGGACGGTGGTGCTCTGACTGGCGCCAATCGGGGGCAAGCCCCCTCCCACAGTTGACCAAGTTCTGCCTTTGGAATGCGGTCGAATGTGGGAGGGGGCTTGCCCCCGATGAGGCCCTCACAAACAACGCAAGAAAACAGCATCTGTACCCGAGCACTTAAACGCGCTGCCCCCCAAATGGGCAACGCAGTTCCATAAAAACAACAGCGAGGTGAAAGCATGTCTGGTAATCGTGGTGTCGTGTATCTCGGCAACGGCAAGGTCGAAGTACAGAAAATCGACTATCCCAAAATGCAGGACCCCCGTGGCAGGAAGATTGAGCACGGCGTCATCCTGCGCGTGGTCTCCACCAACATCTGCGGCTCCGACCAACACATGGTGCGCGGCCGTACCACTGCCCAGACCGGCCTGGTGCTCGGTCATGAAATTACCGGTGAAGTGATCGAGAAGGGCAGCGATGTCGAAAACCTGAAGATCGGTGATCTGGTTTCGGTACCTTTCAACGTGGCGTGCGGCCGTTGCCGCTCGTGCAAAGAACAACACACCGGCGTGTGCCTCACCGTCAACCCGGCGCGTGCCGGTGGCGCCTACGGCTATGTCGACATGGGCGACTGGACCGGCGGCCAGGCCGAGTACGTGCTGGTGCCGTACGCCGACTTCAACCTGCTGAAACTGCCGGACCGTGACAAGGCCATGGAGAAAATCCGCGACCTGACCTGCCTCTCCGACATCCTCCCGACTGGTTACCACGGCGCCGTCACTGCCGGCGTTGGCCCTGGCAGCACCGTGTACATCGCCGGTGCCGGCCCTGTGGGCTTGGCCGCTGCGGCTTCCGCCCGCCTGTTGGGTGCTGCGGTGGTGATCATCGGCGACGTCAACCCTATCCGTCTGGCTCACGCCAAGGCCCAAGGCTTTGAAATTGCCGACCTGTCCCAGGACACGCCGCTGCACGAGCAGATTGCTGCACTGCTCGGCGAGCCGGAAGTGGACTGCGCTGTTGACTGTGTGGGCTTTGAAGCACGCGGCCACGGCCATGACGGCGTCAAGGCAGAGGCACCGGCCACGGTGCTCAACTCACTGATGGGCGTCGTGCGCGTGGCCGGCAAGATTGGCATCCCCGGCCTGTACGTCACCGAAGACCCAGGTGCTGTGGACGCCGCCGCGAAAATGGGCAGCCTGAGCATCCGTTTCGGCCTGGGCTGGGCCAAATCCCACAGCTTCCACACCGGGCAGACACCGGTGATGAAGTACAACCGCCAGTTGATGCAGGCGATCATGTGGGACCGTATCAACATTGCCGAAATCGTCGGCGTGCAGGTGATCAGCCTGGATGATGCCCCGCGTGGGTATGGCGAGTTTGATGCGGGTGTGCCGAAGAAGTTTGTGATTGATCCGCATAAGTTGTTCAGTGCGGCATAAAGAGCAGGGCAAATAATAAGGGCGACCCCAGGGTCGCCCTTATTATTTATTGTGAGTTGAGCCGCAGGTAGGGAGTGGCTGTTACACCCTCTTCAACGACAGTCTTTCCGCCATAGTCACAACGTAGCCTTCCCTCTGTCTGGGTGATGGTCTCTGCCTTGAGTGCGTACCTGAGGGCTAGATAATCGTCATCTGTTCCGGCTGTCTGGCCCTTCCATGTCCTGCCCCTGGTGTGGGCCGAGTATTCATAGCCTTCGCCGTAGGGCGGTGGCAGGTCAGGGTCCGTGTAGGGTTTGGAGTGGATGTCGCTGACGGCTGGGCATTGGCCGATGTCGATGGCCTGGCCCGATGAAGCCTGGTGTGGCCTGCGAAAATCGAGAAGGTTGAGTGCGGTAGCGGCAGCAAAAATATTGGGTATCAATCCGATCATGTCGTCACAGTTCCTTTGTTTGTGGCTGAACCTTCGCGTCGAAAATCGTGAGAAGGCTGCCTTGGGTGGGCCGTGCCGGGCCTATAGTTCCGCAAGAACGTCGACGGCTGGCTGAGGATTTGTGAACGTGAACGGTCGGAATGATTCGGGTGACGTTTTTACTGATGCGTAAATGAGCACTTGGAAATTGCCAGGGCTTCGCAATACGTGCCTTTCCACTCGCCAATAGGAGGGATAAGGTTCCAGGCAGACACAGGTTTGAGCGCGACCGAAAAGCTCGCGTCGTTATTCATGGGGCCCTTATAGGTGCAGGTGACGGTTTTGTTGTTTGCATCGTACCGGGCATCGTGAAAGGTCGAATCATTCAAGTACGATGCGGCAGCCAACGGGTTTTCACCTGTCCAGGCCCGTCCATCAGGTTGTGACGCCTCATAGCGGTAACCACCCTTGATCATCTCCGTTTGTTTGATGGCTTGTATCGAGGGACAGGTGGAGGTCGCTGCACCAACAGTGTTCACCAGGGCCATCGTGGCCAACATACCTGCAAGTAGTGAGCTTCTCATTACCCACCTCCTGTGGGTTGCGGGAAGCCTTATGCTGGGGATTATTCTCCGTCGATGGCTACTGTGAGAACTGACAGTGCTTTAGAAGAAGTCGAGATCAAACCACGGTTTTTTATTGCCAGGGACGAAAGATGCTGGCCTATCGCGCTGCCAGCGCCCCTTGGTACACCGTCGGCCCCGTCGGTTGTTTGCTCACCGACCCACCCTTGGTCTCCGAACTCACCATCAACTCCACCGGCTTGCGGATGCTTTTCTGCTGACGCGGGTTAAGTCCGATAATGCCTTTGCCATCTTCCGGCAGCAGCCCAAGCGACACCGGTGCGCTGCCTTCGGGCATGGCCCACAGTTCCAGGCTGCGATCCGGCTCAGCTGCTGCCGTGGCGATCGGTTCTACTTCGAGGTAGTCCTTGTGCGCCATGATCTGTGCCGCGGGTTGCTGGGCAGTGGTCACCAGGGTGGCGGCAGACTTGACGTTGTCTTGGGTGTAGAGCGCGCCGCCGAGCCCGGCGACGATGGCCACGCAGACACCGATAAACAGGCGCGGGCGGCTCCAGAATGGTTTTTTTTGTTCAATTACTTGGGGGCGGCTGGCGCTCATATGGCTGTTCCTGGCAAGTCTTGAAGTCATTTCATGGACTCTGGTATGCCGATTGGGTTCCTCGGCCGACCCGGAACAATGTGCCGGATACCCAGTCAAACGCCTGCTTTCGCCCCTACACCCAGAGGTTGTTTCGATGAAGATTTCACGCGGTTTCGCCCTTTCCTGCCTGATGACCCTGGCGGCCGGCCCGGTGTTTGCGGCAGGGTTCAGCCTTGGCGACGCGGCCAATGCCATTTCCGGCATGCAGGGTGGCAACAACAAGGCGGCTGCTGCGGCACCGTCTTCCGAGACGGCTGGGCTGCTCAGCGCCCTGACCTCGCAACTGAACATCACCCCCGAACAAGCCGTAGGCGGTACGGGCGCCATGCTGGGCCTGGCCAAGAACAAACTGAGCGGCAACGACTATTCGCAACTGGGCAATAGCGTGCCGGGCCTCGACCAACTGTCGGGCAACAATGCGTTGGGTAGCCTCGGGGCGTTGAGCGGGATGCTCGGCCAGGCCGGCGGCAGCAAGACCAGCGGCCTGGACGGTTTGCTGGGTAACGTGAAGAACACCAACGACCTGAACACCGCGTTCAGCGCCCTGGGCATGGACAGTGGGATGGTCGGCCAGTTTGCCCCGGTGATCCTGCAATACCTGGGCGGGCAGGGTGCCAACAGCTCGTTGCTGGGCAAGCTGGCCCAGGCCTGGGGCACCGGCAGTTAAAGACGCTCCGCGCGCAGTTGCTCGATGCGTGCGTCTTTCTCCGTCCAGAGCTGGTTGACCCAGTTCTGGACGGTCTGGCGAAACGCCGGATCGTTTTCGTAATCCCCTTGCCACAATGCCGGATCCAACTCACGGGTCTGGATGTCAATGATCACTGTTGGCACCGCGCCGCTGATCAAGTCCCAGAACCCCGGAATCTTTTGCTGCGGATAGACCACGGTCACGTCCAGCACGGCGTCCAGCTGTTCTCCCAGCGCCGCCAGCACAAACGCCACGCCGCCCGCCTTGGGCTTGAGCAAGCGAGTAAACGGCGACGCCTGCTGCTTG
Source organism: Pseudomonas petroselini (assembly GCF_045037875.1). Lineage (NCBI taxonomy): Bacteria > Pseudomonadati > Pseudomonadota > Gammaproteobacteria > Pseudomonadales > Pseudomonadaceae > Pseudomonas > Pseudomonas petroselini. The sequence goes on along the minus strand of NZ_CP173614.1, from coordinate 115,295 downwards.
CGCTTGGCCTCGCTGAACCGCGTGCCTTCGAGGTAATTGACCACCGTCACCGGCTGGCGCTTGAACAGCTCGCAAGCCTCCTGGGTGATCTTCAAGTCCTGCCCCGCGAGTTCCGGGTGCTTGGCCAGGAATGCCTTGGTGTAGCGCTTCATGAACGGGTAGTCCAACGCCCACCAGGCCAGGCCCAGGAAAGGCACCCAGATCAGCTCTTTTTTCAGGAAGAATTTGAAGAACGGCGTGCGCCGGTTCAGGGCCTGGATCAGCGCCGGGATGTCGACCCAGGATTGGTGGTTGCTGATCACCAGGTAGCTGGTGTCACCGCGCAAATCGCCGCCGCCGCGAATGTCCCATTGGGTGGGGATGCACAGCGCGAAAATCAGCTTGTCGATCTCTGCCCAGGTCTCGGCGATCCACATCACCGCCCACGACATGTAATCACGATAGCGACCGGGGGCCACTAGCTTGAGCAGGGCAAACACCATCAGCGGGCCGATCAGGACCAGGGTGTTGAGCAAGAGCAGCAGTGAGACGAAACAGCCGGTGAGCAGGCGGCGCATAAGTAACTCTTGGAATCCTGTGGGCGGGCCATGATAAGCAGCTTGAGTCTAGAGGCCAAATCCCAATTCGCCGGACGAATGTTTCACAATGTGCCGGTTATGCTGGGGTGAGCTAACTAAGTGCTGCCTTTGCGGTCTAGAATCCGCCTACTTCTTTCCGAGGAAATCACTTCGTGAAACTGCTCCTTGCCTCCCTCGCCCTGGCTGCCCTGCCTGTCATGGCCGCCGAACCGACCCTTTACGGTCGCTACGAATACATCCAGTTGCCGGAGATCGGCGAAACCTTCAAGGCCAAGATGGACACCGGCGCGCTGACCGCCTCGCTGTCGGCCCGCGACATCGAGACCTTCACCCGTGAGGGCGACGATTGGGTGCGCTTCCGCCTCGGCGGCAAGGATGCGTCCAATAAAGTCTACGAACACAAAGTCTCGCGCATCAGCAAGATCAAGAGCCGCGCCGACGAAGACGACGACAAGGACGAGCCGACCGTGGCCAAACGTCCGGTGGTCGACCTCGAAATGTGCCTGGGCAACGTCAAGCGCACCGTCGAGGTCAACCTCACCGACCGCAGCAGCTTCAACTACCCGTTGCTGATCGGCGCCAAGGCCCTGCGTGAATTCGGCGCTGCGGTAAACCCGGCGCGTCGTTACACTGCGGACAAACCGGACTGCTGACGGACCACCATGCCGCATATCCTGATTGTCGAAGACGAAGCGGCGATAGCCGACACACTGATATTCGCCCTGCAAGGCGAGGGCTTCACCACCACCTGGCTGAGCCTCGGCCAGGAGGCGCTGGCCTATCAGCGCCAGACGCCGGCCGACCTGGTCATCCTCGACATCGGCCTGCCGGACATCACCGGGTTTGAAACCTGCAAGCAACTGCGCCGGTTCAGCGAGGTGCCGGTGATGTTCCTCAGTGCCCGGGATGGCGAGATCGACCGAGTGGTGGGGCTGGAGATCGGCGCCGACGATTATGTGGTCAAGCCGTTCAGCCCACGGGAAGTGACGGCGCGGGTCAGGGCGATCCTTAAACGGATCGGCCCAAGTGCTGCGCCTGCGGTGTTCCAGGTTGATCTGGAGCGCATGCAGATCAGTTATCGCAGCCAGCCTTTGAGCCTCACACGCCATGAATTCCGCTTGCTGCAAAGCCTGCTGGAACAGCCCGAGCGCGTCTTCAGCCGCGAGCAACTTCTGGATGCGGTCGGTGTGGCGGCCGATGCGGGCTACGAACGCAATATCGACAGCCACATCAAAAGCCTGCGCAGCAAGTTGCGCAGCGTGGCCGCCGATGCGGAGCCGATCCAGACCCATCGCGGCCTCGGCTACAGCTACAGCCCGAGCAACAGCTGATGCGCCTGGGGCTACGGATTTTCCTGGTGTATGCCCTGTTTATCGGCCTGACCGGCTATTTTGTGCTCAGCACCGTGATGAAGGAAATCCGCCCCGGTGTGCGCCAATCCACCGAAGAAACCCTGGTGGACACTGCCAACCTGCTGGCCGAGATCCTGCGCGATGACGTGAAGAACGGCACCCTCGGCCAAAGCCACTGGCCGGAACTGCTCAAGGCCTATGGCAATCGCCAGCCGGGCGCGACCATCTGGGGGCTGCCGAAAAACCAGGTCAACCACCGTATCTACGTGACCGACGCCAAGGGCACCGTGCTGCTCGACTCCTCGGGTGAAGCGGTGGGGCAGGACTATTCCAAGTGGAACGACGTGTACCTGACCCTGCGCGGCGAATACGGCGCCCGTTCCACCCGCAGCGAACTCGATGACCCTACCTCGTCGGTGATGCACGTCGGTGCGCCGATTCGTGACAACGGCCAGATCATCGGCGTGGTCACCGTGGCCAAGCCCAATAGCTCGTTGCAGCCTTATGTCGACCGCACCGAGCGTCGCCTGCTGTGGTATGGCGCCGGCCTGGTGATTCTGGGCCTGCTGCTGGGCGCACTGTTGTCGTGGTGGCTGAGCGTTGCGCTACGTCGGTTGACGGCTTACGCCGAGGCGGTCAGCGAGGGCCGGCGTGCCGAGTTGCCGCATTACCGTGGCGGTGAGCTCAAGCAGCTCTCCACCGCCGTGGAGCACATGCGCACGCAGTTGGAGGGCAAAGCCTACGTCGAACACTACGTACACACCCTGACCCACGAATTGAAGAGCCCATTGGCCGCGATACGCGGTGCGGCCGAGCTGTTGCAGGGCGATATGACCCGCGAACAACAGCAGCGCTTCGTCGGCAATATCGACAGCGAAAGCGCGCGCCTGCAGCAGTTGATCGAGCGTCTGCTGAACCTGGCGCAGGTCGAGCAACGCCAGGGCCTGGAAGCGCAGGCCAGCATCCCGTTGGCGGCCATGGTCGATGAGGTGCTCAACGCCCAATGTGCGCGAATTGAAGGTGCTGGGCTGCAAATCGAACAAGCGATTGCGGTGGATGTGAAGGTCTATGGCGAACCCTTCTTATTGCGTCAGGCACTGGGCAACTTGCTGGAGAACGCGCTGGACTTCACACCGCCCGGCGGCCTGTTGAGGTTCGGCGCACAGACGCGACACAACGACGTGCAGGTGAGCCTGTTCAACCAGGCCGCGCCGATTCCTGACTACGCCCTGCCACGCCTGAGCGAGCGCTTCTACTCACTGCCACGCCCGGCCAGCGGGCGCAAAAGCACCGGCCTGGGCCTCAATTTTGTCGAGGAAGTGATGAAGCTGCACGGCGGCGCGCTGCAGATCGGCAATGTCGAAGGCGGCGTGCAGGTGGTGCTGCATCTCCACACAGTCTCCACATTGCCCACATAAATCCCCCACACAGGCTGCCCAGACTCTCCCCATCAAAACAGGGAGAGACCCATGAACCGCAGCCTGCTTTTCAAACTTGGCGCGATTGCGCTGCTGATCCTGCTGTTGCTGATTCCATTGCTGATGATCAACGGCATCATCAGTGACCGCCAGCAACTGCGCGATGGCGTCCTGATGGACATTGCCCGCAGCTCCAGCTACGCCCAGCGCCTCACCGGCCCGGTGATGGTGGTGCCGTATCGCAAGACTGTGCGCGAGTGGAAGCTCAATGAAAAACTCAACAAACGCTACGAAGTCACCCGTGAAGAGCGCGGTCGTCTGTATTTCCTGCCGGACCGTTTTGAGCTTGACGGTAAAGTGCAAACCGAGCTGCGCGCACGGGGCATCTACCAGGCGCGGCTGTTCCATGCCGACAACCGCATCAGCGGGCGTTTCGAGTTGCCTGCGCAGTTGGGCATCACTGAAGACTATGCCGATTACCGCTTTGACCCGGCGTTTCTGGCGGTGGGTATCAGCGATATTCGTGGCATCGAAAACGCGCTGAAGCTGGAACTGGGCAGCCAGCGCCTGGAGTTCGAACCGGGCTCCCAGGTGGATTGGCTGGGTGAGGGCGTGCACGTAGCGCTGCCGGAGCAGGACAGCAAAAAGCCCTGTGTGGTGGACTTTGCCTTTGACCTGCGCCTGCAAGGCACCGAGCAACTGCAAGTGGTGCCGGTGGGTAAGACCAGCCAGGTGTCACTCGCCTCCAACTGGCCGCACCCCAGCTTCATCGGCAACTTTCTGCCGGCACAACGCGAGGTGACCGACAACGGCTTTACCGCCAACTGGCAGACCTCATTCTTCTCCACCAACCTCGAACAAGCCCTGCAAACCTGCCTGGACAAGCAAGGCTGTGAGGACTTCAACAACCGCAGCTTCGGCGTGAACTTCATCGACCCGGTGGATCAGTACCTCAAGAGCGACCGCGCGATCAAATACGCGCTGCTGTTCATCGCATTGACGTTTGCCGGTTTCTTCCTGTTCGAAGTGCTCAAAAGCCTGGCGGTGCACCCGATCCAGTACGCCTTGGTGGGTGTTGCGCTGGCGTTTTTCTACCTGCTGCTGTTGTCGTTGTCCGAGCACATAGGCTTCGCTCCGGCCTACCTGATCTCGGCGAGCGCCTGTGTAGTGTTGATTGGCTTCTACGTGTGCCACGTACTGCGCAGTGTGACCCATGGCCTGGGCTTTTCGGCCGGGCTGGCGGCGTTGTATGGCTTGCTGTACGGGCTGCTGAGTGCCGAAGATTACGCGTTGCTGATGGGCTCGCTGCTGCTGTTCGGCCTGCTGGGCACGGTGATGGTGCTGACGCGCAAACTGGACTGGTATGGCGTGGGCAAGCGCAAGGTGACCGCCCCATTGGAGTTTGACCTGGAGGCAGTGCAATGATCGGGTTGCGGGAGGATCAGCAGATGAAGGCGCAGTTGGTGGCCAGGATAAATCAGCTATTTCCTGACCTCCGCGGACCCCGTGTAGTGAGCGGGCTTGCCCCGCGGTGGGCTGCGCAGCAGCCCCAAAATGAGCCGCTGAGTAGTGCCTGATACACCCTTGGCTGCTTGATTAGGGCTGCTGCGCAGCCCAGCGCGGGGCAAGCCCGCTCACTACAGAAAGACTGTCGGCCCGGCGTGGGGGGCTTGAGGTCACACGGGCGGTTGCGTCTCCAACATCGACGGCCGCTGGCTGACCTCGGCGTACCACGCGGCAAGCTTCGGGGTATCCGACCGCCATTGCATATCAGGGTGACGGAAATCGAGGTAACCCAAGGCGCAGGCCACGCTGATGGCGGCGATGTCGAAGTGGCTGGTCAGTTCGGCAATCGCATCAGCCTCTAACTCGGCCAGGGTGCGACGGATCTTGTTGCGCTGCTCGTCGAGCCACGGGGCCCAATGCTTCTCCACCGGGCGCAGGGCGCTTTCGTAACGCACCAGCACGGCGGCATCCATGATGCCATCGGCCATCGAGGCCAGGGTCAGGCGGCGCCAGCGGGCCGAGCCGTCACGAGGGATCAGCGGGTTGCCGACGTGCTGGTGGTCGAAGTAATCGAGGATCACCCGGCTGTCGTGCAGCACTGTGCCGTCGGCCAGACGCAGCGCTGGGATCTTGCCCACGGGATTGTCTTGTACCAGCTGCGCATCCGGGTTGACCGGGGTCGGCATGCAGCCGTGAAGGGCGACGCGGTCCTGCTGGCCGGTTTCGATCAACAGCACGCGGACTTTGCGCACAAACGGCGAAGCGGGGTTGTGGAACAAGGTCATGCTGGCTATGGACATGCATATTCCTCGAAGCGATTTGCTTGGTTGAAAGGGCTCTTTCTTGGCCGTCTCGGGATTTTGCCTCAGGCCTAGGTAAGGATGACTGCTCTAGAGTGGAACGGCTACTCGCAGTATTCATCTGGAGGTTTTCGCTATGCTGAATATTCAACACACCGCCTGAGCACTTGCCCCTTCGATGGCATCTCCAGCGCTCGTTAATATGATACGTGCCAGAGGCAGTTGGGAGGCGGAACATGTCAAGGCTCCCGCTGGCAACGCGCAGGTGGCGCTTCAGGTTGACCCACGGTTCTACCCGAAATCACACGACCAGTACGACTTGGCTTCGCTGAATATGGGAGGACCTTTTATCGTAACGCCGCTGGATGTCCGCAAGGAGCATCTGCCAATGCTCACAGCGTTTCAGTATGTACCCAATCCCTGGAAGCGGCCCTGATAGGTGGGTTCGCAGTTCTAGCGGGAAGCACGGGTTGTAAGGATGAAAGAGCTGTTCCTGTGGCGAGGGAGCTTGCTCCCGCTGGACTGCGCAGCAGGCCCATTTTTTGGGGCCGCTTCGCGCCCCAGCGGGAGCAAGCTCCCTCGCCACAGTAGAACGGTGCAATCACAGAGTGGTTAGTTTTTTTCTGGCGGGATTGCTCTCAAGTAGTTGTAAACCGTGGCCCGGGAAATATCGAAGTACTCGCCGAAATAATCGACGAAGTTGCGAATGTCCAGCAGGCCATTGGCTCTGGCTTGCGCCAGGGCGTACATGATCTCGGTGCGACCAAAGTCACTTCGCCGCACGCAGTGTTCGACGGATATGGCCTCGACGATGTCGTTGAGCTTTTCCCGCCAATCCGCGCTGAACAACGGCGCGGGTCGCGCTTGAGGTTGCAGGCCCACGGCGAAGCCGCTGAGTAGCTTTTGCACCTGGGATAACGCCGTCATATCGAAGTTCAGACACAGCAGGGCGACGATGTCGCCCTCTTCGGAGCGGGCCGCGATAGAGATTGAGCGCAGCGTGCGGTTATTGGGGCCGGCCTTTTCATACGGACCGATGACATCCAGCCCCTGGTCCAGCTCCGGCAGATTGCAAATCAGGGAGGCGTCCCCGACTTTGCGCTTGGAGAAACCATTCGCGATGTGCACGATCAATCCGCTGCGGATATCGTGAACCACCGCTTCCAGGTCGGGGAAAAGCAAGGCAGCGATGCCGTCCGCCGCTGCATTCATGAACGCGATATTGGCCATGGGGAAATAAAGCACTTGAATGTGAAGGGACTGATTGTACGGAGTCGACCCTGCCTTTGACAGGTTGTCCGGTCTTGGCGATACCTGCGCGCTCAGCGGTGGATCTGCGCCAGGAAGGCTTGAGCCCGGTCGCTCTTGGGCTCGGTAAAAAACTGCTCTGGGGGCAGGTCTTCCACAATGCGTCCCGCGTCGAGGAACAGCACCCGTTCGGCGACCTGGCGAGCGAAGCCCATTTCGTGGGTGACGCACAGCATGGTCATGCCGGTGTCGGCCAATTTGACGATGACGTCCAGCACTTCGTTGACCATTTCCGGGTCGAGTGCCGAGGTGGGTTCGTCGAACAGCATGATTTTCGGCTCCATGCACAGTGCCCGGGCGATCGCCACCCGCTGTTGCTGGCCGCCTGAAAGTTGGCTGGGGTACTTGTTCGCCTGGCTTTCGATACCGACCTTGCTCAGATAATGCCGTGCGTGTTCTTCGGCGCGCCTGCGTGACAGGCCGCGTACCGATATCGGGGCCAGGGTGCAGTTTTGCAGGACCGTCATGTGGGGGAACAGGTTGAAGTTCTGGAACACCATGCCAATCTCGCGCAACGCTTTATGCCTGGCCGGCGAAGGTTTCCCGAGGTCGGTATCCAGCGCTCGGATGACCCCGCTCTCGGCAATTTCAAGGCGGCTGATGCAGCGAATCAAGGTCGACTTTCCCGAACCGGAAGGGCCGCACAGAACGATGCGCTCACCTTGGCTGACGTTAAGGTCGATGGCGTGAAGGACCTGGAAGTTGCCATACCATTTGTTCAATCCACTGATTTGCACCACGGACTTTCGCGTGGGCGGGGCAGAAAGGGAAAGACCGTCTGGTGCGGTGATGTACGAATTCATGACTAGCCCTCTGGACCGCAGTGTGGGGGGAGACCGGATTACCCGATGTGCTTGCTCAGTGACCGTTCCAGTCGTTTGAGCGCGCGTCTGACAACTTCGACGATGACCAGGTACAGCACCGCCGCCCAGAGGTAGATCTGGAAATCGAAGGTGCGTGAGAAGGCCAGTTTGGTAACGCCCATCAGGTCATAAATAGTGACCAGCGAGGCGATGGAACTGGCCTTGATCATCAGGACCAGTTCGTTACCCAGCGGCCCGATGGCGACCAGCAGCGATTGCGGCAGGATGACTTTTCTCAAGGTGGTCCAGCGAGACAGGCCCAGGGTTTGCGAGGCTTCGCGCTGGCCCGGTGCGATGGCGGTCAGGGCGCCGCGCATGATCTCGGCTTGATAGGCCGCCGTGTTCAGGGTGAAGGCCAGCAGGGTGCAGAGCCAGGCATCCCGGAAGAACCACCAGAGACCGACCTCTTGCCAGAAGCCTTTGAAAGACCCCAGGCCGTAATACAGCATGAACAGTTGGACCAGCAGCGGCGAACCGCGAAAGAAGTACACATAGACGCCAGTGAAGCCGCGCACCCAGCGATAGGTCGACAAGCGGCCCAAGGCAATCAGTAGACCCAGTAATGCCCCGAGGCTGAAAGAAATCGCCACCAGTTTGCCGGTTACCAGCAAGCCGTCGATAAAGCGTGGGGCGTAACGTTCAAGCAACGCCACGTTGAGCAGCGTGCTCCACAGGTTCTCGATGTTCATGGCTTGGCACTCTGTTGGTGGCGGCTGAAACAGCGTTCGAGCACATGGAACACGCGGCCGGACAACGCCGAGAAAAACAGATAGCCCAAGCAGGCCACGGTGTAGAACAGCATGGGTTCTTTGGTCACGCTGACTGCCAGGCTGGTCTGGCGCATCAGGTCGACCAGGGAGATAGTCGAAACCAGCGAGGTGTCCTTGAGCAGTGACAACCAGTTGTTCGACAGGCCGGGCAAGGCGATACGTGTCAGTTGTGGCAGGACCACCCTGCGAAAGGTCGTGCCCTTGGACAAGCCCAGCATGGCAGCCGCCTCCAGCTGACCCTTGGGCAGTGTCTTGAGGGCGCTTAACCAGATCTCGCTGGAAAACGCGGCAAACACCAGGCTGAAGGCAATCATGGCCGCGACGAAAGTGTTGATGGCTACCTCGCCCTGGTAACCCATGGCGGCAAATAGCTTTTGTGCGGCGATCTGGCAGCCGTAATAAATGATCAGCAGGGTCAGTAGTTCGGGCAGTCCACGGAATACCGTGGAAAATGCCGTGGCTCCAGTCCGCAGCCAGCGCCGCCTGGACCGCGCAGCCAACGCCACTGCCAGGCCCAGCGGCAAACCGAGCGGCACGCAGGCGAGGGCCAGGGCGATCGTGACCAACGCACCTGCGAGCAGCGCTGAGCCCCAGCCATCGCTGGCAAAAGATAACAATGACAGTTGTTCGAGCATGCCAGAACCCTCTCGCGAAATTTGACCTGCACGGGTGCGCGGTGCTCTAGATCAGCACGGCGCCGCAGTGCCGGAGGAGCGTCCCGGGCCAGTGCCCGGGCCCCGAAGGTCAATAGATATCGAAGGCGAAGTAGCGGCTGGCGATCTTTTTGTAAGTGCCATCGGCGACGATTTCGTCCAGCGCCCGGTTCAGCCGCTCGCGCAACTTGACGTCCCCCTGGCGTACCGCAATGGCCGCATCGGTGTTGGTGCCGTCAATGTCCCCGAGGATCTTGCAGCAGTCTTTGCCGGCACTTTCTACCCATGCCAGCAGTGGGTATTTGTCGGCGATGACACCGTCCAGGCGCCCGGCCGCCAGGTCGCTGGCGGCTTCGTCCTGGGAGGGGTAGAGCTTCACCGTGGCGCCGGCCGCGCCATAGTGTTCTTCGGCGTAGATGGCTTGTGTCGAATAAGACTGGGCGCCCACCGTCAGGCCTTTAAAGTCGGTCTGGGCATCGCGGATGCCTGAGTCGTTGGCCACGGCGACCGACAACGGTGTGCGGTAATAGCGGTTAGTGAAGGCGATTTTCTTTTTGCGCTCTTCGGTGACATTCATCGAGGCCACGATGGCATCGTATTTTTTCGCCAGCAGCGCGGGAATCATGCCCTCCCAGTCCTGAGTGACAAAGGTGCAGGTGACCTTCATTCGCTCACACAGGGCGTTGGCAATGTCGATATCGAAGCCGTGCAGTGTGTTGGTGGAATCCACGTAATTGAACGGTGGATAAGCCCCTTCGCTGGCAATGCGCAGTGTTTCTGCGTGTGCCGCACCCGCGACGGTGCAGAGCAGCCAGAGGGTTGCTGTGGAAATCGTACTAAGCGGCTTTTTCATTTGAATACCTACCTTATTGTTATTGTTTATTCAGGTGTTGATTCGGTACCTAGGCGGGCGTGACGTTGTCCGCATCGCCAGGCGCCACGGCCCGGACCAACCCGACCGCCAGGGTGGCGATGGCAATGTCCTGGGCTGCGAGGCCGGTCAGGTCAGCGACGGTCACGTCGTCAGCGTTGATGCGCCCTTGGAGGCTGCCTGCCAACACGTGCCCCAGGGAGATGTCGGCAGTGTTGGTGACCAGCCCGGCGCGAAGGGCATGCCCCAGTTCACCGCGCTCGGCGCATTGGCGGTGGTCGTCGGTCATGATGACCTGGGCCATCGCCAGAATGTGCGGGTCAAGTTCCTGTTTGCCCTGGCTGTCCGCGCCCAGGGCGACGATATGGGTGCCAGGTTTTACGGCGGACACCGGAACAATTGCCTGGGTTGACGGCGTGCAGGTGATGACGACATTGCAGTGCTCGAACACCTCCTCAACCGTGGCCAGCGCGTGAACCGACAAACCGTGATGCCCCAGTTTCTCTGCCAGCCGGGCGGCTTTGGCCGGGTCCCGCCCCCAGATAAACACCCGGTCGGTCCCCAAGAGGTGTGCGGCCCAGTGGGCCTGGTGTTCGGCCTGATGCCCGGTGCCGAGAATACCCAGCGCGGTGACCTGTGGCGGAGCGCCGGCCTTCGCCGCCAATGCCCCGGCGGCGGCTGTCCGCCAACTGGTCAACCAGCCTTCATCGTTGAGGATGGCGATGATCTTGCCGGTGTGTGAGCTGAAGACCAGCATCAACCCGTTATTGGTGTCCAACCCCTTGGACGGGTTCTCATAGAACCCCATGGCCAGTTTGACGACGAAGGTTTCCCCGCCCCGCAAATAGCCGAGCCTGATATGACAGTCCCCAGGAGGTTCCTGGAACAGCAGCTCGCCGGACTTGGCACTGATGACGTTGTGTTGGGCATGTTGCATACAGGCATCGCGCACCACGCGCAGCATGTCGTCGCGCTTCAGCACAGTGCGCAGGTCGGCAAGGTCATAGATGGGAAGCGTCATTACGTATTGCCCCGCAAACTGTCGGCACAGGATGTGTGATCTGGGGCAGAGATTAAGCGTATTTAGATGCTTTGTATAAGTTGTTATTAATGTCTAATTATTGCTGAGAAGCGATCTATTGATTGCCCCGATTCAACGGTGCAGCACCCCCCAGAGCGCAATGACTGCCGGAACCCCCAGCCCCAGCCAACTCAGCGAATCCCACAGCCCATCCCCCAATAACGCCGCGAACAACCCTGCCGCCGTAAGCAGGCCTATCCCCAGCGGGAAGGCAAACACCTTCCAGAAGTTCGACTGGCGCGGCTTCATGGCTTGCCCGCCTTGCGCCGGACAACCCACAGGTAGACGCCGCTGCCCAGCACGACAATGGTCAGCACATCCAGCACCGCCCAGAGGACCTTCATCGGCATGCCGCCGTAGTCACCGAAATGCAGCGGCTGGGACATGCCCATGGCGTCCATGTACCAGGGCCGTTCGGCAATGGCGGTGACGGCCAGGGTGCTGGCGTCGATCAGCACTGGTGTGAGCAGGTGCGAGGTCAGGTGGGTGCTGCCCTTCATGAACACGGCGTAATGGTGCTCACTGGAAAAGCGCGTGCCGGGGAAGGCGATGAAGTCCGGCTCCATGCCGGGCGCGGCTTTGGCGGCGATGTTCAGCAGCTCGTTGGCCGGTGCGCGCTGGGTCAGTGGCGGGGCGTTTTTATAGGGCTCGATCATTGCGCTGAGACTGTCCTGGCGCCAGGCGGCGATGATCAGGTCGGCGCAGGCGCTGATCACGCCGGTCACACCCACCACCAGCGCCCAGGTCAATGTAACCACGCCGATCAGGTTATGCAGGTCGAGCCAGCGCAGACGGGTGGATTTGTCCTGGCGCACGGTGGCGAACTTCAAGCGGCGCATGAACGGCAGGTAAAGCACCGTGCCCGAGATGATCGCCACGACAAACAGCACCCCCATGAACGCCAGCAACCACTTGCCCGGCAGACCGGCGAACATATCCACATGCAGGCGCAGCAGGAACAAGGTGAACCCGCCATTGGCCGCCGGGGTTTCCAGCGCGTCGCCGGTGCGCGCGTCGAGCATGAAGGTGTGCGACGAGTTGGGCTCGGTGCCGGCGGTGGCCGCCATGATCGCGATCACGCCGTTCTTGTCATCTTCGTCCCAGGCCAGGTACTGCATGACTTCGCCGGGCCGATGCGCCTGCGCCTTGGCCACCAGCTGTTCCAGGTTGAGCTGCGGCGTGTCGGCAGGCATCTGCGCCAGTTCCGGCTCGTTGCCCAGCAGATGGTCGATCTCGTGGTGAAACACCAGCGGCAGGCCGGTGAGGGCGAGCAGCAGCAGGAATACCGTGCAGATCAGGCTGGTCCAGGTGTGGATGAAGGACCAGCGGCGGATGGTTTTGCTTTTCATCACGGCTCCAAAGGCAAAAGGGCCGCGGTTCAGGCGGCCCTTCGTTGGCGGTTTTTACCGTCTTAGAATTTGTAGTTCACACTGGCGACCACGTTACGCTGGTCGCCGTAGTAGCAATAGAAACCATCACAGGTGGACAGGTAGTCCTTGTTGAAGATGTTCTTGGCGTCGACGGCTACGGTCACACCCTTCATGGTGCTGTTCAAGCGGCCAAGGTCGTAGTGCACCGAGGCGTCGTACACGGTGTATGAGCCTACGTGGCCCAAGTCGGTATTGGCGGCGTTGCCGTAGGTGTCGCCGACGTAGCGCACGCCTGCACCGACACCAAAACCATCCAGCGTCCCGCTGCGCCACGTGTAGTCAGCCCAGCCTGTCGCCTGGTTACGCGGCAACTGGTTCAGGCGATTGCCTTTTTCAGCCGTAGCACCTTGAATGATTTCGCTGTCGTTGTAGGTGTAGGAACCGACCAGCTTTAGGCTTTCGGTGACGTCAGCGCTGGCTTCCAGTTCCAGGCCACGTACCCGCACTTCACCCACTTGGCGAGTGACACTCCCCTCGGTGACTGAGGTGTTTTGCTGGGTCAGGTCGAACACAGCGGCGGTGAATAGCGCCTTGGTGCCTGGAGGCTGGTACTTGATACCGGCTTCGTATTGTTTGCCTTCGGTGGGTTTGAATGCGCCGGTGCTGCCCACTTGAGTGCCTGAGCCGGCTTGGAACGATTCGGCGTAGGACAGATACGGAGTGATACCGTTGTCGAAGACATAACTCAGTGCCGCGTTGCCGCTGAAATGTTTGTCACGCTGGGTGTTGGTGGCGTCATTGAGGTTATGGAAAGTGGTGCCGGTATGTACCCAGTCTTCACGGCCACCGAGGGTCAAGCGCCAGTTGTCGAGGGCCATCTGGTCCTGGACGTACAGGCCGGTTTGTTGGGTCTTTTGGGTGTAATCGTACATGGTGAAGTATTGGACGTTGGAGAAGTCCTGGCCGTACACCGGACGATTGAAGTTGATGGTGGGGACCCCCGCAGAACCCCACAGCCAACGCGCATCGCTGGTGGAACGTTGATGGTCGAGGCCCAGCAACAGCGTGTGGCTGACAGCACCGGTCTGGAAGTCGGCCTGGAAGTTGTTATCGACGGCGAACTGGCCGATGTTTTCGTCAACCTTGCCGGCAGAGCGACTCACGTTACCGTTGGCGTCCACTGCGACGTCAGGGCCATTCGGAAAGAAAGCACCGCCCGCGGTAATACCCTGGAACGACAGGTCGTTCTTGGTATAACGCAGGTTCTGGTGGAACTGCCACGTGTCGTTCAAGCGGGTTTCAAAGGCGTAGCCAAGCGCATAGTAGGTGCGGTCATAAAACTCCCAGTCAGGATCACCCAAGTTCTTGTGGTGGGAAATCTTGCCCGCTGGGGAGCTCAGTTTGGTGCCTTGCAGCGGCAGGAACTGCCCGGTGATACCTGTGTCGTCGCGGGTGAACTGGGTGAGTAGCGTGAGCTTAGTGTCGTCGTTGATGTTCCACGTCAGGCTCGGAGCGATGTTGTAGCGCTTGTCCGGGATGTGATCCACGGCGGTGTTGCTGTCGCGCACCACGCCACTGACGCGATAGAGGAACTGACCCTCGTCGTCGATCTTGCCGGTACTGTCGAAGTTGATCTGTTTGTGGTTGTTGCTGCCGGCCTGCACTTCGATCTCATTCGAGCTTTCGGCCTGAGGGCGACGGCTGACCATGTCCAGCAAACCGCCTGGCGGGGTTTGCCCGTAAACCGACGAGGCCGGGCCGCGTAGGACAGCGATGCGTTCCAGGTTCCAGGTGTCGATTTTCGGCGTGGCGTAGTTACCTTTGGGCAATGGCAGGCCGTCGAGGAATTGAGTCGGCACAAAACCACGTACCAACAGCCAGTCACTACGGGAGTCGGAGCCGTAGCCGGAACTCTGCACACCAGCGGTGTAGCGCAAAGCGTCATTAAGGTTGAGTACGGAGCGGTCTTCCATTTGTTTGCGAGTGATCACGGTGACCGAACGGGGTAGTTCGGCAATCGGCGTATCAGTTTTGGTGCCGGCGGCGGTGCGCGTTGCAACATAACCGTCTACCGGGCCCCATGCGCTTTCATAGCTGCCCTGGCCGGTAATGTTTGTCTCGGGCAGGGCTACAACCCCCTCCGGAACCGGTACCAACGTATAAGTCCCCGCACTGCTTTGCTCCAACTGCAAACCCGTCCCACGCAACGCCTCACGCAGTGCTCCCGGCGCATCGAACTGGCCCTGGACCGGCGCCGAGGTCTTGCCCGACGCCAGCGCCGGGCTGAGGGTCAGCGCGAGGCCGCCCTGGCTGGCGATCTGGTTCAGGGTGCTGGCCAGTGGCGCCGCCGGCAGGTTGTAGGCGCGCACGCTGGACGCCTGTTCGGCGGCGACCAGCGCGGTGCTGGCCAGCGGGGCGCTGAGGGCAATGGCCACGGCTAACAGGCTGGGGCGCAACAAGGTGTCTAGCGTGCGGGACATACGGCGGCTCCTGAATGGAAATATTTCTCAATTGCCTAGGTGCCGAACGAGAAGTGAAAAGTGATAGGGGGGGGATGGAAATATTTTTTGTCTGGGGTATTTGAGGGGGTTGGCAGGGCCTCTTCGCGAGCAAGCGATAGCCAAGGCACCGCCAAACCTAAGGCTTACGGGTAACCGTCACCCACCACGGTGTGTGCTGCTCGATCTGCACCGGCAGCGTCGGCAGCAGCGCGTTGAGCGCCAAGGTGGTGTCGTGCAGCGGGAAGCTGCCGGTGATGCGCAGGTCGGCCACGTTTTTATCCACGCCCAGGTAACCGGTGCGGTAGCGGCTCAGCTCCTCGACCACATCGCCCAGGCGAGCGTTGTCCACCACCAGCATGCCGCGTGTCCAGGCGTCGGTGGCCGGGGTGACGGCAAGCGTAGGGCCGAGACCGTCGCTGCGCATCAGCACTTGCTGGCCTTCCTTGAAAATCTGTTCCCGGTGCAGGGCTTCGGGCTGAGCGGCCACCGCCGACTGCAGCACGCTCAAGCGCGTGGCGTCGTCTTCGCGCTTGACGATAAACCGCGTGCCCAGTGCCCGCAGGCTGCCGTCGCGAGTTTGCACATAGAACGGGCGTGCGTCGTGGTGGCCGGTCTCGACCAGGATTTCGCCTTCCTGCAACACGATCAGTCGGCGTTTTTCATCAAAACGCACATCGATAGCGCTGTGGGTATTGAGGTTGATCAGCGTACCGTCCGCCAGTTTCAGCGTGCGCTGCTCGCCGGTGGCGGTACGTTGGTCAGCCAGCCAATAGTGGACCGGCACATAACGCTCACCGGCAAACAACGCCAGGCCAATTACCACGGCGATACTCGCCAGACCACTGCCCAACTTACGCACACGCTGGCGAATGCCCTCACGCGATTGCAACAACGCCGCCCGCGCCGGGCCCGAGGCCGCACTGAAACGCTGGTCGAGCATGCCCAACTGCCGCCAGGCGCGGGCGTGCTCTTCATCGCTGGCCAGCCATTTGTCGAATTCTTCGCGCTCCACCACGCTGCCGTCGCCCGAATCGAGGGACAGTTGCCAGGCAATCGCCGCATCCAGCACACGGGCCGAGACCGGCTTGGAGCTGATCATGGTCACTGCGGCTCGCCATACAGCGCGATGTAGCACTGGCGAATGCCCTGAGCCAGGTATTGGCGCACGCGCGGCACCGACACGCCGAGGCGTTGGGCGATGTCTGCGTGGCCCATGCCGTCGAGGCGGTTGTAGAGAAAGGCTGCGCGGGCCTTGCTCGACAATTTGCCGAGCAGGCGGTCGATGGCCTTGAGGTCTTCGAGGATCAGTTGCTGGGCTTCCGGCGAAGGGTGTTCGCTTTCCGGGATCAGCATCAGTTCGGTGAGGTAGGCCTGTTCCAGGGCGGCGCGACGGAAATAATCGAACAGCAGGCCCTTGGCGATCGCGATCAGAAACGCGCGGGGCTCGCGGGGTTCGCGCAACTCGTCACGGCCAAGCAGGCGCATGAAGGTGTCCTGGCTCAGGTCCTCGGCGCGGCTAGGACAGGCCACATTGCGTCGCAGCCACGCCAACAGCCAGCCACGATGGTCGCGATACAACGCGCCAACAAGCTCACTGTGTGGGTTCTGGATTGACGACAAGGCAGCACCTGGCAAACGCGATGTTTAAACTAACGAGAATTATTCGCGATTGTGTCAGAGCCGTGGGGTGGGCGCAATTGGCGTCTGTCGGTTTGAAGGGGGGACGCTTTTGGGGTGAGCGGGCTTGCCCCGCGCTGGGCTGCGTAGCGGCCCCAAAACCTGATTTCACGGTTTGCCGGGCAGAACGCGGTGTTTTTATTGGGGGCTGCGCCACCCAGCGCGGGGCTAGCCCGCTCACTACGAGGATCAGCGGCGTTAGAAAGAGGGTGCGTGTTGGCGCCGTTTCCATTGGCTCAAACGCTCTTGCAACGCCTGAGGCGTGTCGATGTGTTGCGCACGCGCGCGGCTGAACAGGATGAGCATCAGCTCGGCCGTGGCCAGGGCATCGGCGCTGGCGTGATGGCGTTCGCCCACGTGCAGGTTGAAGTGGTTGATCCAGTCGTCCAGCCCGGCTTCGCGGATATGGGCTTGCGGGCATAGCAGCGGGGCGATGTCGGCCACATCCAGAAACGGATGGGCCAGACGGTAACCCAGGCTGTCCTTGAGCGCCCGGCACAGCATGTGTTGATCGAACGGTGCATGGAAGGCCAGCAACGGGCTGTCGCCGACGAACGCCATGAAGTCCAACAGGGCTTCCACCGGGTCGCTGCCGGCGGCGATCGCACTGGGGCCGAGGCCGTGGATTAATACGCTGGGGCTGAGTTTTGTCTCGGCGCGTTGCAGTGTGCGTTCGAACAGCTGGGAGAAGTCCACCGCGCCGTCCTCGATCACCACCGCGCCGATGGACAGCACTTGGTCACGGTTGAGGTTCAGGCCGCTGGTTTCCAGGTCCAGCACGACCCAGCGTTGGCTGCGCAATGAGCCGTCGCCCAATGCCGCGGGCTTGGGCAATTGCTCCAGTCGTCGTTGTTGCGCCGCGTCGAGCCCTGGTTTTTTCTTACGCAGCCAGCCGAACAAACTCACAGCTGATACCGCAATGTCAGGCTGCTTTGCAGGCGCTGAGCCTGGCGCAGGGATTCGCGCAGGATGCGCCGATCCAGGTGGTTGAGGCTCTCCGGGTCGACACGGTTGGAGTAGGGCTGGTTCTCACGAGTCTGCAACTGATGCTGTTGCATGCGGGTTTGCTGAATAAAGTGGTAAGCCTCTTCATAGGCCGCGCCGTCCAGGGGCTCGATCACGGCCTTGACCACCAACTGGCGCAGGCGTTCCAGGGTGTTGTTGGCGTGGATACCGTTAGCCAGGGCCAGCAAGCGCGCGCCGTCGACAAAGGGCGTGAGGCCCTGCACCTTGAGGTCGAGGGTGGCTTTCTCGCCGCCTTTACGGGTCAGCACAAATTCGCGGAAACGCCCGACGGGCGGCCGCTGGCGCAACGCGTTCTCGGCCAGCATGCGTTGGAACAATCGGTTATCCGCGACCTGATCCAGGATGCCTTGGCGCAGTTGCTCGCAGCCACGCTCATCGCCCCACACCACGCGCAGGTCGAAATAGATGCTGGAGCCCAACAGATTCTCCGGCGTCGCCTCGCGGATAAACGCCGCGAAACGCCGCGCCCATTCGGCCCGCGACAAACACAGCTCGGGGTTGCCGGCCATGATGTTGCCCTTGCACAGGCTGAACCCGCACAGCGCCAGGCTCTGGTTGATCTGCTGCGCGAGCGGCAGCAAACGCCCACGAATCTCGGCCGCTTCGGCGGCGTCTCTGGCGTCAAACAGGATGCCGTTGTCCTGGTCGGTGTACAGCGTCTGTTCACGACGGCCTTCGCTGCCAAAACACAACCAACTGAATGGAACGCCGGGGTCGCCTTTTTCGGCGAGCGTCAGCTCAATCACGCGGCACACGGTGTGATCGTTGAGCAGCGTAATGATGTGGGTTATCTGGGTAGACGATGCGCCATGGGCCAGCATGCGCTCCACCAACTGGCCGATCTCACCGCGAATCGCCACTAAATTATCCACACGCGGCGCGTTGCGGATAGTGCGGGCCAGGTGCACCAGGTCCACGCGTTGCAGGGAAAACAGGTCGCGCTCGGACACCACGCCGCACAGGCGCTGGTCCTTGACCAGGCACACATGGGCGATATGCCGTTCGGTCATGGCGATCGCGGCGTCGAAGGCGCTGTGGTCCGGGGTCAAGAAGAAGGGCGCCTGGGTCATGTGGCCGTCGATGGCCTGGCTGAAGTCGCTGGCGCCATCGGCCACCACCTGGCGCAGGTCGCGCAGGGTGAAAATTCCCAGGGGGGCTTTGTGCTCATCGACGATCACGATGCTGCCCACCTGCTGCTCATGCATCAGCGTCACCGCTTCGCGCAGGGGGGTGCTTGGGCTGCACGTGACCGGATGGCGCATGGCCAATTCGCCGAGGCGTGTGTTCAAGGAGTATTGAGTGCCGAGGGTTTCCACGGCTTTTTGCTGAACCTGCTGATTGACCTGGTCCAACAGGCTGCTGACGCCACGCAGGGCAAAGTCGCGAAACGGGCTGGACAGCGCGAACAGCTTGATAAACGCCGGTTTGTTCAGCTGCAGGCAGAAGGTGTCTTCGGCGGCCTTGTGCTCGGTGCGGGTCGCCCGCTCACCCAGGAGTGCGGCCAGCGGGAAGCATTCGCCGGTGGTGATTTCGAAGGTGGTTTCAGCGGTTTCTTGATTGGCCACGGGCCGCTCACCGACGACCCGGCCCTGCTTGACGATGTAAAAGTGTTCAACCGGCCCGCCCGACGGTTTGAGGATGATCTCACCGGGGCCATAGAAGCGTAACTGGCACTGTTCCACCAAAAATGCCAGGTGGGCGTTTTCCATCTGGTTGAAGGGCGGGAAGCGTTGCAGGAACTGCAGGGTGCCGTGAATGTTCTGCAACACAGCAGTTTTCCCCGCTTGGGCGAAAGCATCAGCTTTACTCATAACAGTGACCGCAATTTTTTTGTCGTTATCGTCCTTCATGGTCGACCCCTGCGCGGCGGGTGCCCATTGGACGTAAGTCTAGGTCGCTGAAAATGCCGCAAAACTAGGGAAAAACCTTACATGACTATCGTCCAAACCCCGTAGAACGCCCACTAGGCAAACTTTCCGACGAAGTGCACATTGATCGCCCTCCCGCAGATGTCTGACGAGTGTGCTGGGAGATTGATGAGAATTGCTGAGAACCGTATGTCCGATCACGATATTTTGAGCGATGCCGAGCGCGAGGCGCTGAGCGCCGTGATGCTGGAGCCTGATTTACCGCCACAACGCGTATTGATTGTTGACGACGACAAGGATGCGCGTGAACTGCTGGCGGAGATCCTGGGGCTGGACGGTATTCGCTGCATGACCGCTGAGAATGGTGAGGCGGCCTGGAATTTGTTGAAGTCCAGCAGCTCTATCGGTTTGCTGATCACCGACCTGCGCATGGCGCCCAGCAATGGCTTGGAACTGATCCGCCAGGTGCGCGAATCCACCCGTGCGGCGTTGCCGATCATCATTATGTCGGGGGACGCGGAAGCGCCGGATGTGATCGATGCGATGCATTTGAGCGTGGTGGACTTTCTGCTCAAGCCGATTGATAGCGTGAAGTTGGCGAAGATGGTCAAGCGAGAGTTGGGGATGGCGTCCTGATTCTGCGGTGTATATAACGGCCTCATCGGGGGCAAGCCCCCTCCCACATGTTTGCTGCGCCGCCTATTAGTTGTGGGAGGGGGCTTGCCCCCGATAGCGCCAGTTCAGCCACCACAAGCCCAAAGAAAAAGCCCCGATCTCTCGATCAGGGCTTTTTCATTTACAGGCCGTTTTTAGCCTTGAACTCCCGACGCCGACGGTGCAACACCGGCTCGGTGTAGCCGTTGGGCTGCTGGGTGCCTTCAATCACCAACTCCACCGCTGCCTGGAACGCGATGTTGCTGTCAAAATCCGGTGCCAGCGGGCGATACAGCGGGTCCCCGGCATTCTGACGGTCCACCACCGGCGCCATGCGCTTGAGGCTTTCCATGACCTGGGCTTCGGTGACGATGCCGTGGCGCAGCCAGTTGGCGATGTGCTGGCTGGAAATGCGCAGGGTGGCGCGGTCTTCCATCAGGCCGACATCGTTGATGTCCGGTACTTTCGAACAGCCGACGCCCTGGTCGATCCAGCGTACGACATAGCCGAGGATGCCCTGGGCGTTGTTGTCCAGCTCGTTGCGGATTTCTTCGTCGGACCAATCGGTGTTGCTGGCCAGAGGAATGGTCAGGATGTCGTCCACCGAGGCGCGCTCGCGCTTGGCCAGTTCGGCCTGGCGGGCGAATACATCAACCTTGTGGTAATGCAACGCGTGCAGTGCGGCGGCGGTTGGCGACGGTACCCAGGCGGTGTTGGCACCGGCCAATGGGTGGGCGATTTTCTGCTCGAGCATCGCGGCCATCAGGTCGGGCATGGCCCACATGCCTTTACCGATTTGCGCACGACCTTGCAGGCCGGTGCTCAAGCCGATATCAACGTTCCAGTTCTCATACGCACCGATCCATTTTTCCGCCTTCATGGCGGCCTTGCGCACCATCGCGCCGGCTTCCATGGAGGTGTGGATCTCGTCGCCCGTACGGTCAAGGAAACCGGTGTTGATAAACACCACGCGCTCGCTGGCGGCCTTGATGCAGGCCTTGAGGTTGACCGTGGTGCGGCGCTCCTCGTCCATGATCCCGACTTTGAGGGTGTTGCGCGGCAGGTTCAGCACGTCTTCGATACGGCCGAACAGCTCGTTGGTGAACGCCGCTTCTTCCGGGCCGTGCATCTTCGGTTTAACGATGTACACAGAACCGGTGCGGCTGTTCTTGCGGCTGCTGTTGCCGTTAAGGCTGTGGATCGCGGCCAGGCTGGTGAGCAGGCCGTCGAGGATGCCTTCGGGGACTTCGTTGCTGTCTTTGTCGAGGATCGCGTCAATGGTCATCAGATGACCCACGTTGCGCACGAACAGCAGCGAACGGCCATGCAGCGTCACGTCCTGGCCATCCACGCCGGTATAAACGCGGTCGGCGTTCATGGTGCGGGTGAAGGTATTGCCACCCTTGGCCACTTCTTCGGCCAAGTCGCCCTTCATCAGGCCGAGCCAATTGCGGTAGATCACCACTTTGTCATCGGCATCCACGGCGGCGACGGAGTCTTCGCAGTCCATGATGGTGGTCAGCGCGGCTTCCATCAGCACGTCTTTGACGCCGGCTGCGTCGGTCTGGCCGACCGGGGTGCTGGCGTCGATCTGGATTTCGAAGTGCAGGCCGTTGTGTTTCAACAGGATCGCAATCGGCTCGGCCGCAGGGCCTTGGAAACCGATCAACTGCGCATCGTCGCGCAGGCCACTGTTACTGCCGCCTTTGAGGCTGACAATCAGCGTGCCATCGACGATCTTGTAGCCGGTCGACTCAGCGTGGCTGCCGGCGCTCAGCGGTGCAGCTTCATCGAGGAAGGCGCGGGCGAAGGCGATCACCTTGTCGCCCCGCACCTTGTTGTAGCCCTTGCCCTTTTCGGCGCCGCCGGCTTCGCTGATGGCGTCGGTGCCATACAGCGCGTCATACAGTGAACCCCAGCGCGCATTCGAGGCGTTGAGGGCGAAGCGGGCGTTCATCACCGGCACCACCAGCTGAGGGCCGGCCATGCGGGCGATTTCGTCATCGACGTTTTGGGTCGTGGCCTGGAAGTCTGCGGCTTCTGGCAGCAGGTATCCGATGTCTTGCAGGAAGGCCTTGTAGGCCACCGGGTCGTGCGCTTTACCGGCGTGAGTCTGGTGCCAGGTATCGATCCGCGCCTGGAAATCGTCGCGCTTGGCGAGTAGGGCTTTGTTCTTCGGTGCCAGGTCGTGGATGACCTTGTCGGCACCGGCCCAGAACTGGTCGGCAGTGATGCCGGTACCGGGAATGGCTTCGTTGTTCACGAAGTCGAACAGGACTTTGGCGACCTGCAGGCCACCGACTTGAACGTGTTCAGTCATTGCTTGCCTCACTCTGCGGAGCTATGCGCTTTTTCAGATTTCATTATGTAGTGCACGGTTGGGCATACTACATGATGACTTGCGGTTGTGAAAATTAGACTAAATACGTCGATTAGCGACCCACTTTGGTCGTACGGTCACAGCGGAGAACCGGATGTTCTCAAAAAACTATTGGATTGTTCCAGATAAATATAAAAATGGTACACGATTTGTTATCGAGGGCCTTCGGGTCCACCTTGTAGGTTGAATTCCAGAGGGCTTTGCCATGGACCATCTTGTACTCACAATTATCGCCGCCGACAAACCCGGCCTGGTTGAACGTATTGCGCATAACATTGCCGCCCACGGTGGCAATTGGCTGGAAAGCCGCATGGCCCATATGGCCGGGCAGTTTGCCGGGATCCTGCGGGTCAGCGTGCCTGCCGAGCAGCGTCAGGCATTGGTGGGCGCGCTGGAGGATTTATCCACACACGGCATTCGTGTGTTGGTGGGCGAGGGCAGTAGCGGGCAAGCCTCGGCCTCTAAATCGATCATGATGACGCTGGTCGGCAATGACCGTTCGGGCATCGTGCGCGAGATCACGGCGCTGCTGAGCAAGCAGGGCGTGAACCTTGAGAGCCTGAGCACGGATGTACGCCCGGCGCCGATGAGCGGTGATCCGCTGTTTACCGCCGAGGCGGTGCTGCAGGTGCCGACAGCGTTATCCCTGGATACCTTACAACTGTCCCTTGAAACCTTGGCCGATGACTTGATGGTGGAGCTGCACCACGAGGAATAATCTACCCACAGGGTTATGCATGGAAATCTTGCATGGGCCTGTGGATAACCTGTAGAGACCCGGCGCCAGGCCACGCTGGCCGGGCTTCTTCGTCAGTTGAGCAAAAAACGAGCAGTTTCAAGGGCTTGTGCACAAATGGCGGGGATCAGGCTGTGGATAACCTTGGGGTGGATGTCTGCAAGCCATGACCGCTGTGGCTTGCAGAGGATTGTGCGTTTTTTGATCAGCGTTTGCGCACGCTCAACCAGATATCCACGCTGTACACCACCAGGCCCGCCCAAATGAAAGCGAAGGCGGTCAACGTGCTCGGCGCCAGGTGTTCACCGAACAGCAGCACGGCTTCCAGCAGCACCAGGGTCGGCGCCACATATTGCAAGAAGCCTAGGGCGGTGTAGGGCAAGTGCCGTGCGGCGGCGTTGAAACATACCAGCGGGATCAGCGTCACCGGGCCAGCGGCCACCAGCCACCACGCCTCGGACGTACTCCAGAAAGCCATCTGTGCACTGTGGGCCGAGGGGTTGAACAGCAACCATGCCACGGCAATTGGCACCAGCATCCAGGTTTCTACCACCAGCCCCGGCAGCGCTTTCACCGGTGCCTGCTTGCGAATCAGCCCGTAGAAGCCAAAGGTCAGCGCCAACACCAGCGAGACCCAGGGCAGGCTGCCCACTTGCCACACCTGTTGTGCCACACCCACTGCGGCCAGCCCAACGGCAACCCACTGCAGACGACGCAGGCGTTCGCCCAGGATCAGCATGCCCAACACCACATTCACCAAGGGGTTGATGTAGTAACCCAGGCTGGCTTCCAGCATGCGCCCGCTGTTGACCGACCACACATAGGTCAGCCAGTTACCCGCGATCAACGAACCACTGAGTGCCAGGATCGCCAGGCGTTTGGGGTTGTCGCGCAGTTCGCGGAACCAGCCTGGGTGTTTCCAGACCATCAACAGCAACGCGCCGAACAGTGCCGACCACAGCACGCGATGCACGATGATCTCGGCGGCGGGCACGCTGGCGATGGCTTTGAAGTAGAGCGGGAACAGACCCCAGATGACATAGGCGCTCAGGCCCAGGATGTAGCCCTTGCGGGGGTTGGCGGCTTGCATTGCAGAATCCTTGCTTAGGCAGCTAACAAAGCGCGATTGTAAGGATATTTGTCCGGCAATGGGATCTGCGTTGCTTTATGTGAGAGGGGGCTTGTTCCCGATAGCGGTGTATCAGCCGACTTTTCATCAACTGACAGATTGCTATCGGGAGCAAGCCCCCTCCCACACGTTACCCACCCGTCAGAACAGTTTCAGGGGTTCTTCATTGAGCGCCGAGAGTTGCTCGCGCAGCGCCAGCACCTGGTCACCCCAATAGCGCTCGCTGCCGAACCACGGGAAGCTGTGGGGGAACGCCGGGTCATCCCAACGTCGTGCGAGCCAGGCGCTGTAATGCATCAGCCGCAAGGCGCGCAGGGGTTCGATCAACGCCAGTTCACGTGGGTCGAAATCGTGGAACTCCTGATAGCCGTCCATCAATTCCGACAGCTGGCCCAGGCATTCCTGACGATCTCCGGCGAGCATCATCCACAGGTCCTGTACCGCCGGGCCCATGCGGCAGTCATCCAGGTCGACGATGTGGAACATCTCGTCGCGGCACATCATGTTGCCGGGGTGGCAATCACCGTGCATGCGGATGTTCTTGTGCGGCGTGGCCTTGTACACCTCTTCCACACGCTTGAGCAGGTCGCGGGCCACGGACTCGTAGGCCGGCAACAGGCTCTTGGGGATGAAGTTGCCTTCCAGCAGGGTGTTGAGGGAGTCGTGACCGAAATTCTTAACGCCCAAGGCTTCACGGTGTTCAAACGGGCGGGTGGAACCCACCGCATGCAAACGGCCGAGCAATTGGCCAAGGCGATACAGTTGATCGAGATTACCCGGCTCCGGCGCCCGGCCGCCGCGGCGTGGGAACAGGGTGAAACGGAAACCGGCATGTTCGAACAGGCTTTCGCCGTTGTGGATCATCGGGGCGACCACTGGCACGTCGCATTCGGCCAGCTCGAAGGTGAAGCGATGCTCTTCAAGGATCGCTTCGTTGGTCCAGCGCTGCGGGCGGTAGAACTTGGCGATCAGCGGTTCCGAATCTTCGATGCCCACTTGATAGACGCGGTTTTCGTAGCTGTTCAGCGCCAGAACGCGAGCATCGCTGAGGAAGCCGATGCTTTCGACAGCGTCGAGCACCAGGTCGGGGGTGAGTGTTTCAAACGGGTGGGCCATGCGAACTCCTGCGCGCAGCAGAGCGCCGCGTCCGGCCGGGTATGGTAACGCACCGAGGTCGAGATAGGGGGCGACTGTGCCATTGCTATCGGGAGCAAGCCCCCTCCCACATTGGGCCGCGTACTGTGGGAGGGGGCTTGCCCCCGATGAGGCCCTGTCAGGCGCCGACGACCCCACCATCATCCCGCCGAATCGCCATCACCGACGACCGCGGCTTGCCGTTCGGCAGATGCTCCGGCCAGGTCGAACCGCCGGTTTCGCCTGGGTGCTGGATGCCCACAAACAGCGTCTTCTGATCCGGCGAGAAGCTGATGCCTGTCACTTCACAGGCCACCGGCCCGACCATGAAGCGGCGTATCTCCCCGGTGGAGGGGTCGGCACACAGCATCTGGTTATTGCCCATCCCCGCGAAGTCACCGGCGTTGCTGTAGTCGCCATCCGTAAGAATCCACAAGCGCCCGGCCTTATCGAAGCCCAACCCATCGGGGCTGTTGAACATGTTCTGTGGGTTGATGTTCGACGAACCGCCCTTCGGCGTGCCGGCGTGAACGCCAGGGTTGCCGGCCACCACAAACAGGTCCCAGCTGAATTCGCTGGCGCCGTGGTTATCGGCGTCGGCCTTCCAGCGCAGGATCTGGCCGTAGACGTTTTTCTCACGCGGGTTGGGGCCGCCCACCGGCTGGCCGTCTTCACCGCGCTTGGCGTTGTTGGTGAGGGTGCAATAGACCTGGCCGTCAGTGGGGCTGACCACGATCCATTCCGGGCGGTCCATGCGCGTGGCTTTCACCACACTGGCGGCCAGGCGCGCATGGATCAGCACTTCGGCTTGGCTGGCGAAACCGGTGCTGGCGTCGATGCCGTTTTTACCGTGCGTCAGCTCGACCCACTGGCCCTTGCCCTTGGGATGGTCGGCGTTGCCGTCGCCCGCATCGAAGATCGCTACGTACAAGGTGCCGTGGTCGAGCAGGTCTTTGTTGGCTTTGGGGTTCTTGTGGTTGATCTTGTCGCGGCTGACGAACTTGTAGATGAACTCGCCGCGTTCGTCGTCGCCCATGTACACCACGGCGCGGCCGTCACGGGTTTCGGCCAGGGCAGCGTTTTCGTGTTTGAAGCGGCCCAGGGCGGTGCGTTTGACCGGGGTGGAGTGCGGATCGAACGGGTCGATTTCCACCACCCAGCCATGACGATTCAGTTCGTTGGGGTTCTTGGCGATGTCGAAGCGTGGGTCGTGCGGGTGCCAGTTGATGTCTTTGCTGGCCGCCACCACGCCATAGCGTTTCTGTCCGGCGTCGAACGTCTGTTGTGGGTTACTGCTACCGAAGCAGTCGGTGAAGTTCTCTTCGCAGGTCAGATAAGTGCCCCACGGCGTCTTGCCGTTGGCGCAGTTCTGGAAGGTGCCGAGGGCGTTCTTGCCGGTTTTGTCGGCGCTGGTCTTCAGCCAGGCGTGGCCGGCGGCGGGGCCGCTGAGGCGGATCGGCGAGTTGCCGTGGATGCGTCGGTTGTAGCGCGAGTCCTGCACAAACTGCCAGGTGTCTCCCTTGCGCCGTACTTCGATCACCGAGACGCCCTCGCTGGCCTGGGCCTTGCGCACGTCTTCGGCCGATTGCGGCGCGCCGCCGTGGGCGAAGAGGTAACGGTAATTGGTGTATTCGTTGTTGATCGCCATCAGCGCGCGGTTATCGTCGCCGGGGAAGGCGAACAGGCTCATGCCGTCGTTGTTGTCGCCGAACTGCTGTTCCTGGGCCTTGGCCGTGCCGTTGCCGGACGGATCGAAGGCCGGCGCGCTCCTGCTCAGCGGCTGGCCCCAACTGATCAGCACCGACGCGCTGTAGCCCGGCGGCAAGGTGATGGTGTCGCGGGTGGCGGCGGCGATGCTGGTAAAGCCCAGCAACGGGCTGGCGCTGGCGGCGTTGACGGCGAGGGCGCTGCGCGTCAGCAGGTTGCCACCGAGGAACATCGCGGCACCGCACAAGGCGCCGGCGCCGATGAAGCGGCGGCGGGTCAGGCCGACCATCTGTTCAAGGTCGGTGGCTTGGTTTTCTTCTAATAGGCTCATCTCAGGCTCCCTGCGGTTTTTGCAGACACCTTAAGGAGCGGGCGTGACGAAATTGTTGCAGTTTGAATATCGGCAGCGGCTAAACCGGCGTGCCGAGCAGCACATTGTTCGGCGCGAATTGCACGTGGATTGCCTGGCCCTCGGCGGCGCCGATGGCGATGAGCGCGCCGGGCTGCGCCAGGGCGCATAAAACCTGGCCGTTGGGCAGGGCGATGCGGACTTCGCTGGGGCCGTCGTCGGCGTCGAGAATGGCGTCGACGCTGCCGCTCATGCAATTGTGTCCAGGTGTTGCAGAGTCGCCGGGAGCCAGCAATTCCAACCAGCCGGCCTTGATCAGCGCGACCACTTCCACGCCGGTTTCCAGTTCCAGCCGCTGCGTGCTGTCGTGGGTGATCTGCGCCTCCAGGGTTAGCCCGCCCGCCAGCTGCAGGCGGATCAGGTCGTTACGGCCATGCGGCTCGATGGCGATGACTTGGCCGTGCAGTTGGTTACGCGCACTGGTGCGCAGCATCAAGCGACCGAGCAGGTTGAAGTCGCTGGCGGCTTCGTCCGAGCCCAGCACTTCGGCCTGCAACACTTGCAGGCGCTGGTAAAGACGCAACACGCGTTCACCTTCGGCCGTCAGCTTGGCGCCGCCACCGCCTTTGCCGCCGACGCTGCGTTCCACCAAGGGTTTTTGCGCCAGGTTGTTCAGCTCGTCGATGGCGTCCCACGCCGCCTTGTAACTGAGGCCTGCACTTTTCGCCGCGCGGGTGATGGAACCTTGCTCGGCGATATGCGCCAGCAAGGCAATGCGCTGGGGGCGACGGATGATGTGTTGGCTGAGGGACGCTGGCAGAGACATGTGGATGCGCTTCGATGTGATGAGCTGAACGTTGCGGGCAAGGTGGGCCGGAGTCAAGTCAGTTGCCCGGTTTGGGTGTGCGGGCCAGGCAGTACACATCGACCTGTCGTGCGCCAGCATTGATCAATAACCGCGCCAGGCTGTGGGCGGTGGCACCGGTGGTGAGCACATCGTCGACCAAGGCAAAGTGCCGGCCCTGCACCTGGGCGCCAGGCGCCAGGGCGAAGGCGCCGAGCAGGTTGCGCTTGCGAGTCTTGGCGTCCAAGGCTTGTTGGGCGACGGTTTCATGGGGACGTAATAACAGGTGTTCATCGTAGGCAATGTTCAAGTCGCTGCTGAGCCAACGCGCCAGCATCAACGCCTGGTTATAGCCGCGCTCGCGCAGGCGCTTGCGGGCCATGGGCACCGGCAACAGGCAGTCGGGGCGCGTCAGTTCGCTGTTGTCGAGGCGGTGTTGCAGATGCTGCGCTAAAAGCCGGGCGAGCATCTGCCCGAGAGGCCAGCGCGCCTGGTGCTTGAAGCGGCTGATCAAGCTGTCGATGGGAAAGCTGTAGGTCCAGGGCGCGGTCACCTGTTTAAAGGCGGGTGGTTGTTTCTGGCATTGGCCGCAGATCAGACCTTCCATTGGCAAGGGCAGGGCGCACACATCGCAGTGCTCCATCAGCCAGGGCAGCTCTGTTTCGCAGGCGTTGCACACACAATGGGCTGATTCCGTCGCCTCATCACAGACTAGACAGGATTGTATGTTTTTTAGCCAGATGTAAACCTGGTGTTTGTGCTTGAGTTGACAGTGCATGAATCTTCCTTAAATATGCCGAGCATCCGTGTCGTGCCTGTGGGTATTGCCCTTCCCGCAGCGCTTGCCAAAGCATAATCAAGGAATCGCCCATGAGCGCCAGCACCACCGCCACCTTGCGTCACGATTGGTCCCTCGCCGAAGTCAAAGCGCTGTTCGTGCAGCCCTTCAATGACCTGCTGTTCCAGGCGCAGACCGTGCACCGCGCGCATTTCGACGCCAACCGTGTGCAAGTGTCGACGCTGCTCTCGATCAAAACCGGCGCCTGCCCGGAAGATTGCAAATATTGTCCGCAGTCGGGCCACTACAACACGGGTCTGGAAAAAGAGAAGCTGATGGAGGTGCAGAAGGTCCTCGAAGAGGCCGCCCGCGCCAAAGCCATCGGGTCGACCCGTTTCTGCATGGGCGCTGCCTGGAAGCACCCGTCGGCCAAAGACATGCCCTACGTGCTGCAGATGGTCAAAGGCGTAAAAGCCATGGGCCTGGAAACCTGCATGACCCTCGGCCGTCTCGACCAGGACCAGACCGAAGCCCTGGCCCAGGCCGGCCTCGACTACTACAACCACAACCTCGATACCTCGCCGGAGTTCTACGGCAGCATCATCACCACCCGCACCTACGGCGAGCGCCTGCAAACCCTGGCCTACGTGCGTGATTCGGGGATGAAGATCTGCTCCGGCGGTATCCTCGGCATGGGCGAGTCCCTCGACGACCGCGCCAACCTGCTGATCCAGCTGGCTAACCTGCCGGAGCATCCGGAATCGGTGCCGATCAACATGCTGGTGAAAGTCGCCGGTACGCCGCTGGAAAACGCCGAAGACATCGACCCGTTCGACTTCATCCGCATGCTCGCCGTGGCGCGCATCCTGATGCCGCAGTCCCACGTACGGCTGTCGGCTGGCCGTGAAGCGATGAACGAGCAGATGCAGGCCCTGGCGTTTTTTGCCGGTGCCAACTCGATTTTCTACGGCGACAAGTTGCTGACGACCGCCAACCCGCAGGCCGACAAGGACATGCAACTGTTCTCGCGCCTGGGCATCCTGCCGGAAGCGCGTGAAGAGCACGCTGATGAGGTGCATCAGGCGGCGATCGAGCAGGCGTTGGTGGAGCAGAAGAGCAGCGAGCAGTTTTACAACGCCGCCGTTTGATTGAAATGCCACCCCACTGTTGGAAATGACGTGTGTGGGAGGGGGCAATCCCCCTCCCACATCAGCTCCCTGCCCCATTCTTTAGCGCGTACATCCTGCTTAACCGAGGCCTGCATGTCTTTCGATCTCGCCGCGCGCCTCGCTGCCCGCCGTGCCGAACACCTTTATCGCCAGCGCCCGCTGCTGGACAGCCCCCAAGGCCCGGAAGTGGTGGTGGACGGCCAGCCGTTGCTGGCGTTCTGCAACAACGATTACCTCGGCCTGGCCAATCACCCGCAAGTGATCGAAGCCTGGCGCGCCGGTGCGTCCCGTTGGGGCGTGGGCGGCGGCGCTTCGCACTTGGTGGTCGGGCATGCCACGCCGCACCATGAGCTGGAAGAAGCCCTGGCGGACCTTACCGGTCGCCCGCGCGCGCTGCTGTTTACCACCGGCTACATGGCCAACCTCGGCGCAGTCACGGCGTTGGTGGGGCAGGGCGATACGGTGCTGGAAGACCGTCTCAACCATGCCTCGCTGCTGGATGCGGGCCTGCTCTCCGGTGCGCGTTTCAACCGTTACTTGCACAACGATGCTGACAGCCTGGCCAAGCGCCTGGAGAAAGCCACCGGCAATACCCTGGTGGTCACCGATGGCGTGTTCAGCATGGACGGCGACCTGGCAGACCTGCCCGCACTCGCCCGTGAAACCAAGGCCAAAGGTGCCTGGTTGATGGTGGATGACGCTCACGGCTTCGGCCCGTTGGGCGCCAATGGCGGCGGGATCGTCGAGCATTTCGGCCTGAGCCAGGACGACGTGCCGGTGCTGGTCGGCACCCTCGGCAAGGCGTTCGGCACGGCGGGGGCCTTTGTAGCCGGCAGTGAAGACCTGATCGAAAGCCTGATCCAGTTCGCCCGCCCGTACATCTATACCACCAGCCAACCGCCCGCCCTGGCGTGCGCCACTTTGAAAAGCCTGGAACTGTTGCGCACCGAACATTGGCGGCGTGAGCACCTCAACGGGTTGATCCGCCAGTTCCGCTCGGGCGCCGAGCAGCTTGGCCTGGACCTGATGGACAGCTTCACGCCGATCCAACCGATCCTGATCGGCGACAGCGCCAAGGCCGTGCGCCTGTCGCAGATGCTGCGCGAGCGCGGCCTGATGGTGACGGCGATCCGCCCACCCACCGTGCCCGCCGGCAGCGCGCGTTTACGCGTGACACTGACGGCGGCCCACAGCGCGGCGCAGGTGCAGCTATTGTTAAATGCGTTGGAAGCGTGTTTTCGCTTGTTAGGCAGTTCGGAGCCCGACCATGCGTGATCGATTGGTATTGCTGCCCGGCTGGGGCCTCGGCGTATCGCCGCTGGAACCGTTGGCCGCTGCCTTGCAAGGCCTGGACGCGCACCTGCAGGTGCATATCGAGCCGTTGCCGGCGTTGGGTTCCAGCGACCTGAATGAGTGGCTCGATGAACTCGACGCCACCTTGCCGGATAACGCCTGGCTGGGCGGTTGGTCCCTGGGTGGAATGCTGGCGTCGGAGCTGGCGGCGCGGCGCGGCGAACGCTGCTGCGGGCTGCTGACCTTGGCGAGCAACCCGTGTTTTGTCGCCCACGACGGTTGGCCGAGCGCGATGCCCGCCGAAACATTCGACGCGTTTCTCGCCGGCTGCCATGCCGACTCCCAAGTCACCCTCAAACGTTTCGGCCTGTTGTGCGCCAAGGGCGCCGAAGAACCACGCGGGCTGTCGCGGCTACTGGTCAGCGGTGCACCGAATACGCCGTCGAGCGTATTGATGCCTGGGCTTGAACTGCTCGCCCAACTCGACACCCGCGAGGCCTTGCTGGCCTATCGCGGCCCGCAGTTGCACCTGTTCGCCGGGCTGGACGGGTTGGTGCCCGCCGAAGCCGCCAGCGACCTGTTGGCGCTGCTGCCCGATGTTGAAATCGGCCTGATTGAACAGGCCGGCCACGCTTTTCTTCTGGAAGACCCCCACGGTGTGGCGGGGGCGATCCAGGCTTTTTTGCATGAGTATGTCGATGACTGATTTATCCCACGCCCCGCTGCCGGGTGCCTTGCCGGACAAGCGCCAGGTGGCGGCCTCCTTTTCCCGTGCAGCCGCCAGCTACGACAGCGTCGCCGAGTTGCAGCGGGCGGTGGGCAGCCAGCTGCTGGCGCGCTTGCCGGCGGGCACCGCGCCACAGCGCTGGCTGGACATGGGCTGCGGCACCGGGTATTTCAGCCGCATGCTGGCCGAACGGTTACCCGCCAGCCAAGGCGTCGCGCTGGATATTGCTGAGGGCATGCTTAACCACGCCCGCCCGTTGGGGGGCGCGCATCACTTCATCGCGGGGGATGCCGAACGCTTGCCGCTCAAGGCTGAAAGCCTGGGGCTGATCTTCTCCAGCCTCGCGGTGCAATGGTGCGCGAACTTCGAGGCGGTACTCAGCGAGGCCTATCGCGTGTTGCAGCCGGGCGGTGTACTGGCGTTCGCCAGTCTGTGCGTGGGCACCCTGGAAGAGCTGCGCGAAAGCTGGCGCGCAGCGGATGGTCTGGTACACGTCAATCGCTTTCGCACCTTCGAGGCTTATCAGCAACTGTGCGCGGCCAGCGGCCTGCGACTGGTCAGCCTGGAGCGCCGTCCCCATGTGCTGCATTACCCGGATGTACGCAGCCTGACCCACGAATTGAAGGCGTTGGGCGCGCATAACCTCAACCCCGGCCGGCCGGGAGGGTTGACGGGGCGCGCGCGGATTGTTGCACTGGTGCAAGCGTATGAGCGGTTCCGCCAGGCCCAAGGCCTGCCGGCGACTTACCAAGTGGTGTATGCCGTGCTGGAGAAACCTCTATGAGTGCCGCTTACTTCATCACCGGTACCGACACCGATGTCGGCAAGACCACCATCGCCGCCGGGCTGTTGCATGCGGCGCGGCAAGCCGGCAAAAGCACCGCCGCCGGCAAACCGGTGGCGTCCGGCTGCCAGGTCACGCCCAAAGGCTTGCGCAACGCCGATGCCCTGGCGTTGCTGGCCGAGTGCTCATTGCCGCTGACCTATGCCGAGGTCAACCCGGTGGCATTTGAGCCGGCCATCGCGCCTCATCTGGCAGCGCGGGAGGCGGGTGTCTCGCTCACGGTGCAATCCTTGCTCAAGCCCATGCAGCAGATTCTGGCAAGGCAAGCGGATTTCACCTTGATCGAGGGCGCAGGCGGCTGGCGCGTGCCGTTGGCTGATCAGGACAATCTGTCGGACCTGGCCATGGCGCTCAAATTGCCGGTGATCCTGGTGGTGGGCGTGCGCCTGGGGTGCATCAGCCATGCTTTGCTCACCGCCGAGGCCATCGCCCGGGACGGTTTGCCGCTGGCGGGTTGGGTGGCGAATATCATCGACCCCAAGACCTCTCGTCTGGAAGAGAACCTCGCCACCCTGGCCGAGCGGCTGCCTGCGCCGTGCCTGGGGCGTGTGCCCAAACTCAAGCACGCCGGGGCCGAAGCGGTTGCTGAATACTTGCAGCTGGACCTGCTTGACTGATTTTGGCTATCGCTAAGGCATTATGCCATTAGTGTTTTTGACGGGCCCTTTGCCGGGATATCTGCTTCAATTCAACTTCACGATTCTCTAAAGGCAGGTTTACGCCATGGACATCTCTGGCAGCAGCGCGTTTTACTCGGGGCTGAGCACCATTCAGACCGGGCAGAGCCGTGTCGACCAGGCCGCCGGCAAGATCGCCAGCGCCGCGACTACCCAGCCGTCGGATGCGCAAGTTGACCGTCTGCGCGCCAACGACCGTGCACAGCCTTCCAACTCGGCCAGCAACATGGTCGAAATGGCCCAAGGCAAATTTCAGGTGGAACTGGGCGTGAAAGTCGCCAAGGCCTCGGATGAAATGCTCGGCACGTTGATCGACACCTACGCCTGATCTGCTGGCGCTAAAAAATGTGGGAGGGGGCTTGCCCCCGATAGTGATGGATCAGCCAACGTGTGTATGGCTGACACACCGTTATCGGGGGCAAGCCCCCTCCCACATTTTTTATGTGTGTCGTACTTCTGCACTTCTACACTCCCGCAGTCTTGTGGCGTCTTGCCGCAAGCGTTGCCGTGCGCGCCGTTGATGTGCGTCATGACAAACGGCGTCCGGACGACGCTTGACATCCCCAGGTGGTAAACGTATGTTTCAAACACCTGTTTGACCGCCACAGCACAATTCCAAGCGGTTGTTCATTCCAGATACATCAGCAGAGGTTTATCGCTATGCCTGACTACAAGGCCCCCTTGCGTGATATTCGCTTCGTTCGTGACGAACTGCTTGGCTATGAAGCGCACTATCAGAGCCTGCCGGCTTGCCAGGACGCTACCCCGGACATGGTTGACGCCATCCTTGAAGAAGGCGCCAAGTTTTGTGAGCAAGTGCTGGCACCGCTGAACCGCGTGGGCGACATCGAAGGGTGTACCTGGAGTGAGTCGGGCGTTAAAACCCCAACGGGTTTTAAAGAAGCCTACAAACAATTCGTCGAAGGCGGCTGGCCAAGCCTGGCCCACGACGTGGAGCACGGCGGCCAAGGCCTGCCCGAATCCCTGGGTCTGGCTGTCAGTGAAATGGTCGGCGCCGCCAACTGGTCGTGGGGCATGTACCCGGGCCTGTCCCACGGTGCGATGAACACCATTTCCGAGCACGGTACCCCTGAGCAGCAAACCGCTTACCTGACCAAACTGGTGTCGGGTGAATGGACCGGCACCATGTGCCTGACCGAGCCACACTGCGGCACCGACCTGGGCATGTTGCGCACTAAGGCTGAGCCTCAGGCCGACGGTTCCTACAAAGTCTCCGGCACCAAGATCTTCATCTCGGCCGGTGAGCACGACATGGCCGACAACATCGTCCACATCGTACTGGCCCGCCTGCCGGACGCACCGGCCGGAACCAAAGGCATTTCGCTGTTTATCGTGCCGAAGTTCCTGCCGAACGCCGATGGCTCGATTGGTGAGCGCAACGCGGTGACCTGTGGTTCCCTGGAACACAAGATGGGCATCCACGGTAACGCCACCTGCGTGATGAACTTCGACGCGGCCACCGGTTTCCTGATCGGCCCGGCGAACAAAGGCCTGAACTGCATGTTCACCTTTATGAACACCGCTCGGCTGGGCACCGCGCTGCAAGGCCTGTCCCACGCCGAGATCGGCTTCCAGGGCGGCCTGAAATATGCGCGTGATCGCCTGCAAATGCGCTCCCTGACCGGCCCGAAAGCACCGGACAAAGCCGCTGACCCGATCATCGTGCACCCCGACGTGCGCCGCATGCTGCTGACCATGAAAGCCTTCGCCGAAGGCAACCGTGCGATGGTGTACTTCACCGCCAAGCAAGTGGACATCGTCAAATACGGCACCGACGACGAAGCCAAGAAACACGCCGATGGCCTGCTGGCCTTCATGACCCCGATCGCCAAGGCGTTCATGACCGAAGTCGGCTTTGAATCGGCCAACCACGGCGTGCAGATCTACGGCGGCCACGGCTTTATCGCCGAGTGGGGCATGGAGCAGAACGTTCGCGACAGCCGCATTTCGATGCTGTACGAAGGCACCACCGGCATCCAGGCCCTGGACCTGCTGGGCCGTAAAGTGCTGATGACGCAAGGCGAAGCGCTCAAGGGCTTCACCAAGATCGTGCACAAGTTCTGCCAGGCCAACGAAGGTAACGAAGCCGTCAAAGAGTTCGTTACACCGCTGGCGGCACTGAACAAAGAGTGGGGCGAGTTGACCATGAAGGTCGGCATGGCCGCGATGAAAGACCGCGAAGAAGTCGGTGCCGCTTCGGTGGACTACCTGATGTACTCCGGTTACGCCTGCCTGGCTTACTTCTGGGCCGACATGGCGCGCCTGGCAGCCGAAAAACTGGCGGCCGGCACTACCGAAGAGGCGTTCTACACCGCCAAGCTGCAGACCGCGCGCTTCTACTTCCAGCGCATCCTGCCGCGTACCCGCACTCACGTGGCCACCATGCTGTCGGGCGCCAACAACCTGATGGACATGAAAGAAGAAGACTTCGGCCTGGCTTACTAAGCCTTACCGGGTTCACTTCCTAAGCCGCCGCTCCTTCCCGGAGCGGCGGCTTTTTTGTGGGCGATAAAAAACCGCAGTACAGCGCTCAGGGATTGCCGCCCGCTGCCGTTACAGTGATGGCAATGTGATACATGCTCGGCAGGTTGTGCTTAACTGTCCGCATCAAGGCACAGTGCCATCATTTTTTTTGCGGGTCGGAGTTTTACCCTTGTCGCGCGTGTCCGCTGTACGGTTCAGTCACTTTTTACCTTCGTTGCTGCTCTTGCTGGCTGGGCTTTCGGCTGCGTACGTCAAGGACCTCAACGTCTTCTTCACCTCGCTGTTCAATGTGTTGCCGACCTTGGTGCTGTTGCTCGGCGGTTCGTACTGCGCGGTGTATCGCCGTCAGCGTGAACTGTTCCTGATGATCACGGTGTACATCGCCTACTTCCTGCTCGATACCCAGACCGACTTCTATCGCGACAACGGTCGCGTACGCGAAGACGCGGCCGTGGTGTTTCACTTGTGCTGCCTGCTGCTGCCGTTGTTGTTCAGCATCTACGCGCTGTGGCAGGAGAAGACGCACCTGTTCCGTGACTTCGTCGCACGTGGCGCGGTGTTGCTGGCAATCGGCAGTGTGGCCTTGGCGCTCGAGCAGAGTTATCCCCAGGCGGTGCTGAACTGGTTGGCGGAGATTCGCTGGCCGGCGCTGCATGGCAGTTGGATGAGCCTGATCCAACTGTCGTACCCAATGTTCCTGATCGGCTTCCTGACCCTGGCGGCGCAGTACTGGTACCAGCCGCGCCCGCTGCATGCGGCGCAACTGGTGGGGCTGCTGGGCCTGTTCTGGATGTTGCCGCAGACATTCATCCTGCCGTTTACCCTGAACATCATGTGCAGCCAGGTGATGCTGATGATCGCCGCCGGTGTGGCCCATGAGGCTTATCAAATGGCCTTCCGCGATGAGCTGACCGGCTTGCCGGGGCGACGCGCGCTGAACGAGCGCATGCAGCGTCTGGGGCGCAACTATGTGTTGGCAATGAGCGACGTCGACCACTTCAAGCGCTTCAACGATACCCACGGCCACGACGTTGGCGACCAAGTGCTGCGGCTGGTGGCGAGCAAGCTGTCCAAGGTCAACGGCGGCGGGCGCGCCTACCGCTATGGCGGTGAAGAGTTTGCCGTGGTGTTCGCCGGCAAGACGGTGGAAGAATGCTTGCCGCACCTGGAGGAGATCCGCGAGATCATCGCCGATTACGACATCAAGCTGCGCAACTCGGACCGTCCTAACGACGACCAACAGGGCCGCCAGCGTCGCTCGGGCAGCGGCGCCTCGAGTGTTTCGGTGACCATCAGCATCGGCGTGGCCGAACGCCAGGCCGAGCAGCGCACGCCGGAGGAGGTGCTCAAATCCGCCGACCAGGCGCTGTACGCCGCCAAGGGCGCCGGGCGTAACTGTGTGGTGGCGGCCGGGCAAACCCGGCGTGGCGCGGTGCGCATGGAGAGCGCTGCCGGTTGAGTGATGGCGGTGTATTCAGCGGTTCTACAGTGATTGTCCGCGGCAGTGGCTGGCAGTAGGTTGAAACCATCTGCTGACGGAGACATTGCCATGCCTGAGTACAAAGCTCCCCTTCGCGACATGCGCTTTCTGATCGACAACGTGTTTGATTTCCACGGCCACTACGCGGCATTGGGCGCGACCGATGCCAGCCCGGACATGGTGGGCGCGATCCTCGAAGAAGGCGCGAAATTCTGCGAGAACGTGCTCGCGCCGCTCAACCGCAGCGGCGATGAAGAAGGCTGCCATTTCGACAATGGCGTCGTCACCACGCCCAAGGGTTTCAAGGAAGCCTTCGCCCAATACGTTGAAGGCGGCTGGCACGGCGTGGCAGCGGACCCGGCCTACGGTGGCCAGGGACTGCCGCAGTCATTGGGCCTGGTGCTCAGCGAGATGATCGGCTCCAGCAACACCTCCTGGGGCATGTACCCAGGGTTGACCCACGGCGCGATGTCGGCGATCCATGCCCATGGCACTGCCGAGCAAAAAGACACCTTCCTGAGCAAACTCACCGCGGGCGAGTGGACCGGCACCATGTGCCTCACCGAAGCCCACTGCGGCACCGACCTGGGCCTGATCAAGACCCGCGCCGTGCCCCAGGCGGACGGCAGCTACGCGGTCACCGGCAGCAAGATCTTCATCTCGGCCGGCGAACACGACATGAGCGCCAATATCATCCACCTGGTGCTGGCCAAACTGCCGGATGCGCCGGCGGGCACCAAGGGCATTTCGCTGTTTATCGTGCCCAAGTTCCATGCCGATTCCGGTGAGCGCAATGCGGTGCACTGCGGCTCCATCGAACACAAGATGGGCATCAAGGGGTCGGCGACCTGCGTACTGAACTTCGATGGCGCCAAGGGCTTCCTGATCGGCGAGGCGAATAAAGGCCTCAACTGCATGTTTACCATGATGAACCATGCGCGCCTGGGCACCGGTATGCAGGGCCTGTGCAATGGCGAGGCAAGCTTCCAGGGCGCGATCAAATACGCCAACGACCGCCTGCAAATGCGCTCGCTGACCGGCGCCAAGGCCCCGGAAAAGGCTGCCGACCCGATCATCGTGCACCCCGATGTGCGCCGCATGTTGCTGACCATGAAAGCCTTCAACGAAGGCAACCGCGCGCTGACCTACTTCACCGCGCAATTGCTCGATACGGCGCACCTGAGCAGCGACGCCACTCAACGCCAGGACGCTGAAGACCTGCTGGCGTTCCTCACGCCCATCTGCAAAGCCTTTATGACCGATACCGGGCTGGAGGTGACCAACCACGGCATGCAGGTCTTCGGCGGCCACGGTTACATCCGCGAATGGGGCATGGAACAACTGGCACGCGATGCGCGGATTGCGCCGATCTATGAAGGCACCAACGGCATCCAGGCCCTCGACCTGCTCGGACGCAAGGTATTGGGCAGCCAGGGCAAGTTGCTGCGTGGGTTTACCAGGATCGTGCATAAGTTCTGCGGGGCGAATGCCGAGCACCCGCAGCTCAGGGCTTATGTGGCGCAGCTTAATCAACTGAACGGGGAGTGGGGCGAACTGACCACCCAAGTCGGCATGGCCGCGATGAAGAACCCCGATGAAGTGGGCGCGGCAGCTGTGGATTACTTGATGTACAGCGGTTACGTCATTCTCGCCTACCTTTGGCTGCGCATGGCGATCGCCGCCCTTGAGCAACAGGACACCGACTTCGCCAAGGCCAAGCTGGCGACATGCGACTTCTACTTCAAACGTCTGCTGCCGCGTACCGCCTCCCACCGTGTTGCAGTGCAAGCGGGCAGCGAATGCCTGATGAGTCTGCCTGCGGAGGCCTTTGCACTGTGATGACTTAAAAATACCAATCAGTCACAAGTGGACCCTATGTGTCTGAAAAGTTGTTCGGGTACACTCTGAGCCTGTAAAACCGACTCTCACCGAATCACTTTTCACGTTCTCACGAGGTTTGCCATGGCTGATTACAAAGCGCCGCTGCGTGATATGCGCTTCGTCCTCAACGAAGTCTTTGAGGTCGCCACCACTTGGGCCCAATTGCCGGCATTGGCAGACACCGTTGACGCCGAAACCGTAGAGGCCATCCTCGAAGAAGCCGGCAAGGTCACCGCCAAATCCATCGCCCCGCTCAGCCGCGGTGGCGATGAACAAGGTTGCCGTTGGGACAACACGGCAGTGTTCACCCCGGACGGTTTCCCACAGGCCTACAAAACCTACGCCGAAGGCGGCTGGGTAGGTGTGGGCGGTGATCCTGCCTTTGGCGGCATGGGCATGCCCAAGGCCGTGTCGGCCCAGGTCGAAGAGATGATCAACTCGTCGAGCCTGGCGTTTGGCCTGTATCCGATGCTGACGTCCGGCGCCTGCGTGTCGATCAACACCCACGCCAGCGAAGACCTCAAGGCCACCTACCTGCCGAAGATGTATTCCGGTGAATGGGCCGGTTCCATGTGCCTGACCGAGGCGCATGCCGGGACGGATCTGGGGATTATTCGGACCAAGGCCGAGCCACAGGCGGACGGTTCCTACAAAGTCAGCGGCACCAAGATCTTTATCACCGGGGGGGAACATGACCTCACCGAAAACATCATCCACCTGGTACTGGCCAAGCTGCCGGACGCGCCAGCGGGTCCGAAGGGCATCTCGCTGTTCCTGGTGCCGAAGTTCATGGTGAACGCCGACGGCAGCCTGGGCGAACGTAACACGGTGAGCTGTGGTTCCATCGAGCACAAGATGGGCATCCAGGCGTCGGCGACCTGTGTGATGAACTTCGACGAAGCCGTGGGTTACTTGGTCGGCGAGCCGAACCGTGGTCTGGCGGCGATGTTTACCATGATGAACTACGAGCGTCTGGGTGTGGGTATCCAGGGTCTGGCGTCCGGCGAGCGTTCCTACCAGAACGCGATTGAATACGCGCGCGACCGCGTGCAAAGCCGTGCACCCACCGGCGCCCAGGCCAAGGACAAGGTGGCCGACCCGATCATCGTGCACCCGGACGTGCGTCGCATGCTGCTGACCATGAAGGCCTCGAACGAAGGCGGCCGTGCGTTCTCCACCTACGTGGCGACGCAACTGGACATCGCCAAGTTCAGTGAAGATGCTGTTGCCCGCGAGCGTGCGGATAACCTGGTGGCATTGCTGACGCCGGTGGCCAAGGCGTTCTTGAGCGACCTTGGCCTGGAAACCACCGTGCTGGGCCAACAAGTGTTTGGCGGCCATGGCTACATTCGCGAGTGGGGCCAGGAGCAACTGGTGCGGGATGTGCGCATCACCCAGATCTACGAAGGCACCAACGGGATCCAGGCGCTGGACCTGATGGGGCGCAAGATCGTTGGCAGTGGCGGGGCGTTCTATACCTTGTTTGCCGATGAGATCCGCGCGTTCATCGCTTCGGCGGGCCCCGAGCTGGCTGAGTTCACCAAACCGCTGGGCGTGGCGGTGGATAACCTGGATGAGTTGACCGCCTGGGTGCTGGACCGCGCCAAGACCAACCCGAATGAAATCGGCGCGGCGTCGGTGGAGTACCTGCACGCCTTCGGCTACATGGCGTATGCCTATATGTGGGCACGCATGGCCAAGGCCGCGCTGGGCAAGG
The DNA here is from genome assembly GCF_045037875.1 of Pseudomonas petroselini. Lineage (NCBI taxonomy): Bacteria > Pseudomonadati > Pseudomonadota > Gammaproteobacteria > Pseudomonadales > Pseudomonadaceae > Pseudomonas > Pseudomonas petroselini. Next base: position 73,649 of record NZ_CP173614.1, on the reverse strand, counting down.
AGTCGCAAGAAGACTTCTACGCCAGCAAGCTCGGCACCGCGCGTTTCTACTTTGCCCGCCTATTGCCACGTATTTATTCGCTGAGTGCGTCGGTAAAAGCCGGTAGCGAATCATTATTTTTGCTGGATGAAGCCCTGTTCTAAGGGCTTGGAGGGCGTGTAAGCATTCTCTTACATGACGTGCTGCTATTCGTCCTCTATCGCCAGATTGGATCCACCGATAATCTACTTCACATGGACGTCGCGCAGGAAGCGCAAAGCAACAACACGGACACGTAGGATTCTGCCAGGATGGCGGAGTGAAATGGATGTCAGGGAAACAGTCTGCAAAGCCCCGCTTCGGCGGGGTTTTCTTTTGCCCGCGAAAAAGTCAGGCGATGACCTGCGGGGCATTCATCACGTCTTCCAGCAACGTGCGCAGCAACGCCACCGTCGCCTGCTGGCGCTGCACATCGCGGCACACCAAGCCCACTTTCAGCGGCACCCTGGGTTCACTCAAGGGTTTCCACAGCAGCGACTGGCTATTGTGTTCATCCTGGGAACGCCCCGGCAGCACCGTCGCCAGTTTTGTGTGAGGCAAGCTGTCGAGAATCCCCACCATGGTATTCAGTTCCGCCTGCACTTGCGGGCGGCGTCCGAGGTTGGCCAGTTGGCCCTGCCAGATCTGCCGGACCTGAAACTCTTCGCCCAGCAGCAACATCGGCAACTCGGCCGCCTGCTTCAGCGAGACTTTCTTGAATTCGCGCAAGGGATGGTCCTCGGGGATTACCACCTTCAACTCATCTTCATACAACAACACGCCGTGCAGCCCTGGCTGGCGTGGCGGCAGGTAGCTGATGCCGATGTCCAGCGAGCCGTTCAGTAAGCGCCGCTCAATCTCAAGTCCGGTCAATTCGTAGATCTGCACCACCAGGTGCGGCTGGGCCTTGCGCACGCGCTCGAGCATCTGCGGCACCAGGCTGGTGTGCACGGTTTGCAGCACGCCGATGGCCAGCGTGCGCATCGCCTGACCCTTGAAGTTGCGCAACGCTTCCACCGCCTGTTGCAGACCATCGATCAGCGGCAGGGCGTGGTTGTACAGCGTATGCGCCGCCAGAGTCGGGAGCAGGCGCTTGCTGCTGCGCTCGAACAGGCTGACATCCAAGTTCTGTTCCAGTTGGCGAATTTGTTGCGACAGCGCCGGCTGGGAGATCGACAGGCGCTCCGCGGCCCGGCCTACGTGGCCTTCCTCATACACCGCGACGAAATAACGCAGTTGCTTGAAATCCATAAGGCTTACTTATCGAAAAAGCTGGAAAAACGAAATGGCTGTTGGCCCCTGAGGCGCCTAGTCTAGCGCCTATTCGCAGGGCTTACAGGGCCGGATCGGGCAATGAACAGCGTTTATGTTGATAGCGTTTACATAGGCAAGGCAAACAATCTTCAACCAAGTTACACCACGCGTACCGACCAAGGTCCGGTTGCCAGCGGGGGTGAGGTGTGAACCTGTTCAATATGCGCCGCGCGGCGCCGAGCCTGGACGACCTGATCCTCGATACGCCAGGCGACAGCGCTTCCAGCGAAGCGCTGATGCCCACGGTGGCGCGTCCGGCTCAAGTATTTGTGCGTGGCCAGGGTTCCTGGCTGTGGGACAGCGACGACCGCGCGTACCTGGACTTCAGCCAGGGCGGCGCCGCCAACAGCCTCGGCCACAGCCCGCAGGTATTGATCAAGGCGTTGGCCGACCAGGCGCAGGCGCTGATCAATCCGGGCCACAGCTTGCATAACCGCACACAACTCAACCTCGTCGAGCGCCTTTGCCATCGTACCGGCAGCGACCAGGCGTACCTGCTCAACAGCGGTGCGGAAGCCTGCGAAGCCGCGATCAAACTGGCGCGCAAATGGGGCCAGCTGCATCGCGGCGGCGCTTACCGCATCATCAGCGCGAGCAGTGGTTGCCATGGTCGCAGTTTCGCGGCGATGTCGGCGTCGGCTGGGGCCATTGAAAACCGATTTGAGCCGCAATTGCCGGGCTTCAGCCACGTGCCGTTCAACGATCTGTCGGCGCTGCATGCCGCCGTGGATGCACAGACCGTCGCGATCATGCTCGAACCGATCCAGGGCGAAGCCGGCGTAATCCCCGCAACGGAACACTACCTTAAGGGCGTCGAGCGCCTGTGCCGTGAACTGGGGATCCTGCTGATCCTCGACGAAGTGCAAACCGGCATAGGCCGCTGCGGCACCTTGCTCGCCGAACAGCAATACGGCGTACGTGCCGACATCATCACCCTCGGCAAAGGCCTGGGCGGCGGCGTGCCCCTCGCAGCGTTGCTGGCGCGTGGCACAGCCTGTTGTTTCGACGTGGGCGAACTGGAAGGCACGCATCATGGCAATGCGCTGATGGCGTCGGCCGGGGTTGCCGTACTCGATACGGTGCTGGAGCACGGCTTTCTGGAGCAGGTGCGTGAGTCCGGGCTTTACCTCGGTGAAGGCCTGGCCCGCCTGGCCTACCGCTATGACCACGGTCAATTGCGTGGCCACGGCCTGATGTGGGGCCTGACGCTGTCGGATGATTCTGCGGACGCTGTCGTAAAGGCTGCACTGCACGAAGGCCTGATCCTAAACGCCCCGCAACCGAACTGCCTGCGCTTCACCCCGGCCCTGACAGTCAGCAAAAGCAACATCGACGAAATGCTCCTGCGCCTGGCCCGCGCCTTCTCCCGCGTGCGCACCGCACAGCTGCAATGCCGCAAGGGCATCGCCGTTTAATCCCCTATTCCTGAACCGTCTCGCGGCCTACGCGGCGCCTCCGGCCTGATTCTTTTGGCTGGGGGCGTTTTTTTGTCTGTGTAACAGCGATGGGTGGCCCAACGCCAGATCCCACTGAACCCTCACGAACCGCCAAGGTCGATTAGCTACACGGCTCACACGAGCCGATTTTTTGGAGCTGACCCATGGACATCATTCGTATCATCATCGCCATTCTGCTGCCGCCACTGGGTGTGTTCCTGCAAGTGGGTTTCGCCGGCGCGTTCTGGCTGAATATTCTGCTGACCCTGTGCGGTTACTTCCCAGGCATCATTCACGCGGTGTACATCATCGCCAAGCGCTGAGGCCCTCAGCCTTTTGCGATGAGTCGTGAATTGCGCTCATTGCGAAAGGCCAACTGTTCGATGGTCTGGGTGGCATGTTCAGCTTCTTCCCGTGCTTGAAGGATGATGCCGTGCTGCTCGGACTTGCTGCACACCGGGTCGGCATTGCTCGCATCCCCCGTGAGCATGAAGGCCTGGCAACGGCAGCCGCCGAAGTCCTTTTCCTTCTCGTCGCAGGAACGGCACGGCTCGGGCATCCAGTCGTAGCCGCGAAAGCGGTTGAAGCCAAATGAGTCGTACCAGATGTGCTGCATGCTGTGGTCACGCACATTGGGAAATTGCACTGGCATCTGTCGGGCGCCGTGACAGGGCAGGGCGGTGCCGTCTGGCGTTACTGTCAGAAAGATACTCCCCCAGCCGTTCATGCAGGCTTTCGGGCGTTCTTCGTAGTAATCCGGTGTGACAAAAATCAGCTTGCACGGGTGGCCTTCGGCTTCCAGCTTGGCGCGGTATTCGTTGGTGATGCGTTCGGCGCGCACCAGCTGTTCCCGTGTCGGCAACAAGCCCACACGATTGAGCTGCGCCCAGCCGTAGAACTGGCAAGTGGCGAGCTCTACGAAGTCTGCCTCAAGCGCAATACACAGCTCGATGATACGGTCGATCTTGTCGATATTGTGCCGATGGGTGACAAAGTTCAGCACCATCGGGTAGCCGTGCGCCTTCACCGCGCGGGCCATTTCCAACTTTTGCGCGAAGGCCTTTTTCGACCCGGCCAGCAGGTTGTTCACTTGCTCGTCGCTGGCCTGGAAGCTGATCTGGATATGGTCGAGCCCCGCCTTCTTGAAGTCGCTGATCTTCTGCTCGGTCAGGCCGATGCCGGAGGTGATCAGGTTGGTGTAGAACCCCAGCTTGCGTGCCTCTGCGATCAGCTCGGCAAGGTCCTGGCGCACCAAGGGTTCACCGCCGGAAAACCCCAATTGTGCAGCCCCCATTTCGCGGGCTTCGCGAAACACCTTGATCCACTGCTCGGTACTCAGCTCTTTACCCTGCTCGGCAAAATCCAGCGGGTTGGAGCAGTACGGGCACTGCAACGGGCAACGGTACGTCAGCTCGGCCAATAGCCACAGTGGCAACCCGATGGCTGGCTTTTCAGGCAAGGGTGATCCAGTGCTCAGCACGGGCGACCTCCATGAATTGCTCGATGTCATCACCCAGCTCAGGCACGCCTGGGAATTGCTTATCCAGCTCAGCGATGATGGCCGCCACGTCACGCTCGCCGTCGATCAAGCCGCCGATCAGCGCGGCGCTGTCATTGAGCTTGATCATTCCCTCGGGGTAGAGCAACACATGGCCTTTTTGCGCGGGCTCGTACTGGTAGCGATAGCCCGGGCGCCAGGTCGGTGTTCTGCTGCGATCAAAGCTCATAGGGTGATCCCCTTATGCCACACCCGCTGGTCGGTCACGCTGTGATACGGCGGGCGTTTGAGTTCGTAGGCCATGCTCATGGCATCCAGCATGCTCCACAGGATGTCCAGTTTGAACTGGAGAATTTCCAGCATGCGCGCCTGGCCTTCGCGGGTGGTGTAGTGCTGCAGGGTGATCGTCAGCCCGTGCTCCACATCGCGCCGGGCTTGGCCGAGGCGAGTGCGGAAGTATTCGTAGCCGGCTGGGTCGATCCAGGGGTAATGCTGCGGCCAGCTGTCGAGGCGCGACTGATGGATCTGCGGCGCGAACAACTCGGTCAGCGAGCTGCTGGCGGCTTCTTGCCAACTGGCGCGGCGGGCGAAGTTGACGTAGGCATCCACTGCAAACCGCACACCGGGCAACACCAGTTCCTGGGAGCGCAGTTGGTCCGGGTCGAGGCCGACCGCCTGGCCCAGGCGTAGCCAGGCTTCGATACCGCCGTCCTCACCGGGAGCGCCATCGTGGTCGAGCAGGCGCTGGATCCACTCACGACGGATCTCACGGTCTGGGCAGTTGGCCAGGATCGCCGCGTCTTTCAGCGGGATGTTCACCTGATAGTAAAAACGGTTGGCGACCCAGCCCTGGATTTGCTCGCGGGTCGCGCGGCCTTCGTACATCGCCACATGGTATGGGTGATGGATATGGTAGAAGGCGCCCTTGGCCCGCAGGGCTGCTTCGAATTCGACGGGTGTCATCGGCGTGTCAGTCATCTCGTCAGCTCCTACAGTTCAATGCTCATGCCGTCGTAAGCCACTTCGACATTGCGCCGCACCAGTTCCGCTCGCTCGGGGGAGTCTTCATCGAGGATCGGGTTGGTGTTGTTGATGTGGATAAGTACCTTGCGCTGTTCAGGCAACTGCTCCAACACGTTGAGCATGCCGCCAGGGCCGTTTTGTGCCAGGTGGCCCATTTCGCGGCCGGTACGAGTGCCGACGCCACGGCGCTGCATTTCGTCGTCATCCCACATCGTGCCGTCCACCAGCAGGCAGTCGCTGCCGGCCATGATCTCCAGCAACGGCGCGTCGACCTTGCCCAGGCCCGGGGCGTAGAACAGTTTGCCGCCGGTGCGCAGGTCTTCGACGATCAGGCCGATGTTATCGCCTGGGTGCGGGTCGAAGCGGTGGGGCGAGTAAGGCGGCGCGGCGCTGCGCAGTGGCAGTGGGGTGAAGCGCAGGTTGGGGCACGCCGGGATGGTGAAGCTGGCGTCCAGCTCGATACGGTTCCAGGCCAGGCCGCCGTTCCAGTGGGTGAGCATGGTGAACAGCGGGAAGCCGGTGCTCAGGTCTTCATGGACCATGTCGGTGCACCACACCTGGTGTGGGCAACCCTCGCGCAGGCTCAGCAGGCCGGTGGTGTGGTCGATCTGGCTGTCCATCAGGATGATCGCGCTGATGCCGGTATCACGCAGGGCGCGACCGGGTTGCATCGGTGCAAAACCTTGCAGTTGCGCGCGGATATCCGGCGAAGCGTTGCACAGCACCCAGTTCACGCCATCGTCGGAGATCGCGATGGACGACTGGGTACGCGCCTGGGCCCGCAGGCTGCCATCACGAAAACCTGCGCAGTTCACGCAGTTGCAGTTCCACTGCGGGAAACCACCGCCGGCGGCGGAACCTAGAATCTGGACAAACATGGCAGCTCCATCAAGCTCAAAACAAAAACGCCCCGGGCGAACCGAGGCGTTGTATTACCCAGCGGATTAACGGCTGGCGAAGTACATGGTGACTTCGAAACCGATGCGCAGATCAGTGTAAGCAGGTTTGGACCAGGTCATATTCTTACTCCTACGAAGGGATGGGACGTTCACTACCAAGCAATACATATAGTCCACCTCCAGTCGGAGATGTTCAGCTTTGTGCGCAGGAATGTTACGCAATTCTTTTCAAGTTAGCGCTGTCTTGGCGGAAAAAGCTTTTTGCAGGGGCGGCAATGATCAGTCGGCCGCTTGCCAGTCATCACTGATGCGCGGGCCATTGGCCACGCAGTGCCAGCCGCCGGCAGCGTCGTTTAATTGCTGGGCGGCGCGCTGCAGTGCTTCTCGGGTAGAGGTTTGGATGTGGGTCTGAAGGTGTTCCAAGTAGCCCGACGGATGGCCCGCCAGATGCGCATGCCACAGCAGTTCGGCGGCTTGGGCGTTGGGCAGTGTCTGCGCTGAGAACTGCTGCGCCAGGACCAGGCTGCCCAGGTCGTCGTTGCTGTTGATCAGCGCCGGCAGTTGTTTCAGGAAGGTGTTCAGGTGATCAGCGATGCCTTCCAGGGAGACGCTGGGGGATTGCACGCCGAATAGCAGGCCGGTCTGACCGTTTATCTGTCGGATGCCGCTGAATACGGCGTAGCCGATTTGCAGCTCTACGCGCAGGTGCTGATAAAACGGCGCCTGGAGCAGATGGCTGAGCAGTCGCCATGCGGCTTCGTCCTCCAGCGACGCGCTCGGTGTCGGGCAAAACAGCAGCAGGGCGGCTTCGGTTGAGTCGGTTTCCACCGCGTGCCAGATACGTTGGCCGCTGAGGGAGGGGAGTACGGGGTTGAGGTTCGCCGGTTGCCCTGGCAAACGGGTCACCGCTGTTTTGATCGCGGCTTCATTCGCGGCGGAGAAGCCCAGCCCCAGGCCTTGCCACGATGTCGAGTCGGGCGTGCTCACGCTGCAGCAAGCGGGCAGCGCCTTTAACAAGGCTCGGATGGCAATCATGGGCGGCGAGACGGTTGGGGCAGCCTGCGGTTCGCCCAGGCGTTGTGCCAACACCTCCAGCACGGCTGGGATGGGCTCCTGCAGCCCGACCATCTTCACCAGCCCGTCATTACCCAGGCTTTCGAACGACACGTCGACGCCCGCCTGCCGGGCATTTTCACGCAACGACTGCACTGCGCTTTCCAGGCCAGACGGGGCAGACTGCCATTGCAGATACAGGGCGCCTTCATCATTGTCATCCGTCAGTGCCTGGCTGAAGACCAGCGCCGATACATCACGACGTCCTCGTGAGCGATCCTGGGCAAAGGTGCGCAACCCTCGGTGGGCGCTGGTCTGGCCGCGAATCAGGCCGGCGCGTTCTTCCTTGACCGGTGGGTGCAGGAACGGATTGTTCGGCGGCAGTTGCCACGTGTGCGCGGCGGGTGGCAGGTGCAGTGACTCGAGCATGATCCTGAGGGCGATGACAGCCTGTTCCGAGAGTGCCTCGCTGTCGTGTCGCGCCAGTGCCAGGGCGCCTTGGGTCTGTTGTTGGCGAGCGGCCAGCAAGGCGAACTCTTCCCGCAAGGCTGTCCAGTCGCTGTGTGCGAAAAAGCTCAACCAGTCGTGCAGCAACGCCTCGATGCGCGTCGCCGATTCAACAGGATTACTGAGCGTAACGTCGATATCCAACACGGCTTGCCCGGCGAAGTGATACAGCACCGACGCCTGCAGTGCGCTGGCCAGCCCTTGAGTTTTCAGTTGCGCCAGCAACCCGCCGGGTGCCGAAGCGTTGAGCCAGGTGCAGAGGAATTCCAGTGCTTCACGCGGAGCGTTACAGGTGATGACGTGGTGCAGGTGATCATTGGCGATGTGCTGATAGCGCTGCGCTTGCCCCTGCATCAATGCCGGTGGCGCGGAGTGTGGGCGAAGAGGGCCTGAGGTCAGTTGCTCGCTGAACTGCTGTGCCAAGCCTTCCAGCGCTTCCAGCGGCTGTGGACCTGCCAGGCTCAAGGTCATCTGGCCGCTCTGATAGAACTGTGCGTGGAATTCCCGCAATGCCTGCTGAAACGCCTCACGTTCCACCGGCAGGCTGTCGCGGTTGCCCGCATGAAAACCCCGCAGCGGGTGGTCAGCCGCCAGCCCTTCCAGTAACGCGACCTGTTGCTGTGCCTTGGCATCCTGGGACCAGGCGACAAACTCGGCGTGCAGCACTTCGCGCTCGCGCAGTTGATCCTCCAGCGTCAGGCGCGGGTGGGTCAGCATGTCCACCAACCGCTCCAGCCCACCGGAAAACGTCGCGACCGGCAGTTCAAAGAAGAACTCCGTGGTGCGCTCGCGGGTGCTGGCATTGACCTGCCCGCCATGCCGTTGCACGTAGGCCATCAACCCTTCGCTCGCGGGAAAACGCTCGGTACCGAGGAACAGCAGGTGTTCGAGGAAATGTGCCAGCCCCGGCCACACCAGCGGTACGTCATGGCTGCCGGCCGCCACCCGCAGAACGGCGGCACAACGCTTCAAGCGCGGCGCATGTTGCAAGGCAACCCGCAAGCCGTTGGCCAGGGTCAGGTGAAGGTGATGAGGCTGGGCCGGCGCAGGCATGGGCACTTCCGAAACGTAGAATGTGCCCATGTTAACAAACCGCTCACAAACCGGCTGGATCAGGACTTGTGCAGTGCACCGTATAACTCGGGGCGACGATCTTGCAGGTAGTGATTGGCAGCACGGGCGTCGAGGATCGACTGGCGATCCAGCTCACCGACGATCAGCGCTTCATCCAGGCCCGCCTGGGCGATGCGCAGGCCATTCGGCGCGGCGATGCTGCTTTGCCCGCAGTACTGGATCTCGCCTTCGTGCCCACAGTAGTTGGCGTAGGCCACATAACATTGGTTTTCAAAGGCCCGTGCCCGCACCGTGACATCGGCGACAAAGTCGAACGGCACCATATTGGCGGTGGGCACCAGGATCAGTTCGGCGCCTGCGAGGGCCAGGCGTCGGGTGTTTTCCGGGAACTCCAAGTCATAGCAGATCAGGAAGCCGAGTTTCCAACCGTTGAGCTCCACCAGCGGGAAATCATCGTCGCCGGCGCTGAACATCGAATGGTCCAGGTCACCAAACAGGTGAGTCTTACGATAGTTGCACAGGCGCTGGCCGTGGGCGTCAATCAGCTGCACGGCGTTGTAGATCTGGCCGTCCTCGGCGCGCTCCGGGTAACCGTACAGAATCGCCAGCCCGGCGCTTTTGGCCAGTTCGCCAATCGCCTGCGCCGACGGTCCGTCCTGTGCCTCGGCCAAGGCGCCAACGGCCTCGGTGCCGATGTTGTAGCCGCTCAGAAACATCTCCGGCAGCACCAGCACGTCGGCGTCGGACGCCTCGTGGGCCAGCTGGTGCAGGCGCTTGAGGTTGCCGGCCACATCCAGCGGCAACGGTGGGCATTGGTACAGGGCGACGCGCATGCTCAACTCCTTAATCGGCCAGGGCGATTGGCCCGATTTCATCGAATACATCACCCGGCCCTGGGTTCTCGGGGTGGGTGCTGCCACCGAAGTGAGTCATGATGCCCCACACCGCGTTCAGCGAGGTTTGCACCGCGCCTTCCACCCAGGCTGGGGTCCAGGACACATCATCACCGGCGATAAAGATCCCACGTTGTTCGGCGGGCATGTCCTTCTGCATGAAGTGCGCATACATCCGCTGGTTGTAGCGATAGTGGCCGGGCAACGCGCCTTTGAAAGCCCCGAGGAAGTGCGGGTCGGCTTCCCAGGACACGGTGATCGGGTCACCGATGATGCGCGCCTTGATATCGACCTTCGGGTAGATCTTGTTCAGGGCGTCGAGGGCCAGCTTCACGCGCTTGTCGATGGGCTGCGGGAGCATTTTCAGCGCGTCACTCATCCACGAGTACGACAGACAGATCACGCCAGGCTTGTCGTCGCCATTGTCGAACAGGTAAGTGCCACGGGTGAGGCGATCGGTCAGGGTCATGCTCATCAGGTCGCGGCCGGTTTCGGGGTCTTTGTCCTTCCAGAACGGGCGATCGACCATCACAAAGGTTTTTGATGACTGCATGTAACGCGTGCGATCCAGGGCCATCCACATCTTTTGTGAGAACAAGGTTTCGTCGCACTCGATCTGGGTGGTCAGCAGCCAGCTCTGGCAGGTGGTGAGCACGGCGGCATATTCGCGGGTGTCACCGTAGTTGTCGGTCACCGCGAAACGGCCGTCGGCCGCGTGGGCAATCCGCTTGACCCCGGCGCGCGGTGCGCCACGGTGCAGCGAACTGAGGCTGGTGCCGGCCGGCCAGTGGGCGCACTGCTCCGGTACATGGCGCCAGATGCCCATCGGCACTTGGGCAACGCCGCCGACCACCAGGTGTTGGTGGTCGTCGCAGTTGGTCATCACCACGCGGAAGATTTCCAGCATTGAGTTGGGGAAATCCGAGTCCCAGCCGCCCGTGCCGAATCCGACCTGGCCAAACACTTCGCGGTGATGGAAGGACAATTTGGCAAATGCCTCGGAGGTGGCGACGAAGTCGTAGAAGGTGCGGTCGTCCCACAACGGCACCAACGTGTTCCACAGTTCTTTGAGGCGCGGTACGTCACGGTCGCGGATGGCTTGCTGGATATCGCCGAACTGCGAGCCGGCTTCCAGGGCGTCCGCCCAGGCGTCAGCCACTTCCTGGAACAGGACCGGCAAATCGGAGAGTTTCTGTGCGTAGTGAGTCTGGCCTTCGAGGTCGATCACGGTGCTGCCGGACGCCGGGGTCAGCGGGTTGGGGAAGGGTTTGGTCTCCAGGCCGAGCTTGTCCACATAGTGGTAGAAGGCGGTGGACGACACCGGGAAGCGCATGCCACCCAACTCGGCGATGATGCCTTCGGCGCCCTCAAAAGCCTGGGAGCGCAAACGGCCGCCCATTTTCGAGGCTTCGTACACCACCGGCTTGAGGCCCAGTTTCATCAACTCATAAGCAGCCACCAGGCCCGCAATCCCGGCGCCGACGATCGCCACTTCGGCGCCATGATTGGCGACGGGGATGCTGCCCAGGCCTGCAGGGTGTTCAATCCAGTCATCGAAGGCAAACGGAAAGTCCGGACCAAAGATGGTGATGGGTTTCTTGCCGTCGGCGGGGTGGCGATTGGTCTTGCTGAAGGTGCTGGACGGAATGCTCATGGCTGACCTTACTGGCGACATCGGCGGATGTGACCCGCTGAGTATAGGAAAAGATGGCAGCCAGTTTAGGGCGTGTAGCGTTCGTTAATAAGACGCAAAGTGTCGTCGAATTGATCTGTTTTTAGTCAGAATGACGAGCATCGTGATCAGATTGGTTGTCCGCGATCCAATTTGTTACTGAGGATGATCGAGGTGGTGGTTTTCTCCACCCCGTCGACGCTGCCGATCTGGTCCAGCAATTGGTCCAGCTGTTCAGGCGAATCAGTACGCAGCCACGCGACGTAATCGAACTCGCCACTCACCGCGCATAACTGTTGCACCTGGGCCATGGCACTCAGCCTGCGCAGCACGTCCTTGCCCGAGCGCGCCTGCACCGTGATGCCTACGTAAGCCTGCAAGCCACCGTCGACCACACGTTGCCCGAGGCGCACGCCATAACCGGTGATCACCTGGGTTTTCTCCAGGCGTGCCAGGCGTGACGTCACGGTAGTGCGCGCGATGCCCAACTGCCGGGCGAGCATGGCCACGCTTTCGCGGGCGTTGAGCTGCAGGGCGGCTATGAGTTGGCGATCGATTTCGTCTAGGGCGGGCAAGGTGGGCTCCAGAGTGTGGGCGGTGGCGGGAAGCATATTACAGGCTTCCAGACACACAAAAGCCGCGCAATGCGCGGCTTTCAAGATGGTGGGCCCAGTAGGACTCGAACCTACGACCAAGGGATTATGAGTCCCCTGCTCTAACCAACTGAGCTATAGGCCCTCAGTAGGCCGCGGATTATAACGATGGTTTACCCGCTGTGCCATCCGAAAAATCCCCAATGCTCATACGAAGAAACGTCGTGGCAAAAAGCGCCGGTGGTAACGGCAGGCTGACGATGTAGCCCTGCATCTGTTCGCAGCCTTCGGCGGCCAGGAACGCTTGCTGTGCGGGGTTCTCCACGCCTTCGGCGATGATGGTGAATTGCATGCTGTGGCCCAGGGCGATGATGGCGCGCACGATGGCGGCGTCGTGGGGATCGTCGGGTAAGCCGCGGACGAAAGATTGGTCGATCTTGAGGAAGTCCAGTGGCAGGCGCTTGAGGTAGCTGAGGGATGAGTAGCCGGTGCCGAAATCATCAATCGCCAGTTGTACGCCCAAGTGTTTGAGTTGGTGCAGGACCTCCAGCGCTTCTTCGGCCTGGCTCATGATGAAGTTTTCGGTGATCTCCAGCTGCAGGCGGCCTGGGTCAAGGCCATAGTCGCGCAGCAGCTGTTCGATGCGGCCCAGCAAGCCGGGGTGACGCAGTTGCGCGCCGGCGAGGTTGACCGACAGTGGGCCGAAATCATCGAATGTGCCTTGCCAGGCGTGCAGTTGTCGGCAGGCCTGTTCCAGTACCCAATCGCCAATCTGCAGGATTGTGCCGTTTTCTTCGGCCAAGGCGATGAAGTGCTCGGGGGGGACATCGCCGAAGGTGGGATGGTGCCAGCGGATCAGGGCTTCGGCGCCGATCAATTGCTGGGTGGCCAGGCTCAGTTTTGGCTGGTAGTACAGGCTCAATTCGTCGCGCTCTATGGCGCGGCGCAGTTCATGTTCCAGGGCCACGCGCTCGTTGGCTTGGGCCGTGAGGTCGCGGGTGTAGCTTTCGACCCGGTTGCGGCCCTTGGCCTTGGAACGGTACATCGCGGCGTCGGCATTTTTGACCAGGGTGGCGACGTCGGTGCCGTCCTCGGGGTATAGGCTGGTGCCGATACTGGCGCTGATAAAGAACTCGTGCTCACCCGCCTGGAAGGGGGGAGTGAAGCAGGCCAGCAGTTTATTGGCCAGGTGCTGGGCGTCGCTGGCGTGCTGGAGGCCGGGGAGCAGGATGATGAATTCATCCCCGCCCAGGCGAGCGACGGTATCGATGTCGCGCAATTGTTCCTTGAGGCGCACGGCAATGTCTTTGAGCAGCAGGTCGCCTATCGGGTGGCCGAGGCTGTCGTTGATGTGTTTGAAGCGGTCCAGGTCGAGAAACAGAACGGCGCCCTGCTTGCCGGTTTCCTGATGCCCGTTGAGGGCGGCCTGTAGTCGGCTTTCGAACAGCGTACGGTTGGGCAGGCCGGTCAATGGATCGTGGTGCGCCTGGTAGTCGAGGCGGGCCTGGGCCAGCTTGAGGCTGGAAATGTCGGCAAATACCGCAACGAAGTGCGTGATCAACTGTTCGCGGTTGCGTACCGCACTGATCGTCAGCCAGCTGGGGTACAGCTCGCCGTTTTTGCGTCGGTTGGAAATCTCGCCCTGCCAGTGACCCTGTGCGGTCAACTGGTGCCACATGGCGGCGTAGAAGGCGCTGTCATGCAGGCCAGAGGCGAGCAGGCGCGGGGTCTGGCCGAGGGCTTCGGCCTCGCTGTAGCCGGTGATCTCGCTGAAGGCACGGTTGACGGCGCTGATGTGCTGTCGGGTGTCGGTGATCAATACGCCTTCGGCCGTGCTCTCGAACACGGTGGCGGCCTGTTGCAGTTTTTCCTGCATCAGCTGGCGTTCGGTGATGTCCCTCGCAATCGTCAGCATGCAGTCGTCATCGCCGATGGGCAGTGGGCGGCTGGACAGCTCGCACAGGCGAATCTGCCCATCGTTGCGGCGTATATGGCAGATGAAGTCCCGCACAAAGCCATCGCGCGCCATCAGTTCCAGCATGTGTTTGCGTTCGTTGAGGTCGACCCAGATGCCCAGGTCCAAGGTTGATTGGTCCAAGGAGGCCGCGCTGTTGAAACCGGTGATGCGACTGAAACCGTCGTTTACTTCAAGCAACAGGCCATCGCGCTGTCGGCTCAACAGCAAGCCGTCGGGAGAGGCATGGAAGGCCTTGGCGAATTTCTCTTCGGAGGTTTGCAGTAGTTGCTGGGTTTCCTTGAGCTGGGTGATGTCGCGCACCACCACCACGATTGCCTCAGTGGTGTCGAGTTGAAACGGCTCGGCGGAGATAAGGCCGGTAAAGGCCTGGCCGTTGTTGCGCAGAAACGGCATTTCCAAGTTGCGGATGCTGGTGGTCTGCACCCGTTTCAACAGGTCCGGGCCGATGCCTGGAATCCCCCAAATGTTCAGCGCGGTGGCCGTTTTGCCGATCACGTCTTCGGCCTTCAGGCCTACTTGATCCTCGAACGCTTTGTTGACCTCCAGCAGGCAGCCATCGGACAGTCGCGCGATCACCAGAATGTCCGGGCACTGTTGGAATACCGAGGCAAACTTCTGTTCGGAAAGCTGCAGCGCCTCTTCGGTGCGTTTGGCTTCGCTGATGTCGATCATCAAACCGCGCAACACAGGCTCATGGCCGTGCTCGATCAGGCTGACAATGTCACGCACCCACAAGCAACGGCCGTCGGCGGTGATCACCCGGTAATCAATGCTGTGGTCGCGGTTAGCACGGGTTTCGCGGTAGCAGTAGGCTTCGGCGCGGAGCAGGTCGGCGGGGTGGATGATGTTGCGCCAGAACCCTGGGATCAGCCAGTGCGCGCGCGGATAGCCGAGCAGTTCCTCGGCGTGCGGCGACACGTAGCTGTAGGTGAAATCGGTGACGCTGGCTTCCCAGGCAATGGCGGACAGGCTCTCCACTAGGCCGCGGTAGTGGTATTCGCTGCTGCGCAGTTCCTGTTCGAGGGCCACGCGGCGGGAAATTTCCGAACTGAGTCGGCGATTGATCCGAATCACAATGGCTAATACGGTAATCAAGAGCAGAACCGCGGGTAGGCCATACAGCAGCAGATCGGTCCAGAACGTACGGTTATCGGTGAACTTGCCTACCCAGTGTTGCTGGATGGTGTTGGTTTCTTCCGGGCTGAGGTCGGCGAGGACTTTGTCGAGGATGCCGACCAGCATCTTGTCGTCGCGCGGTACTCCCATCGCCAATTGATAGCGGTAGGGGGTTTCGCCGCTGACATACAGCCCGTCCAGCTTGAGTTCGCGCAAGCTCCAGACACTGGAGGCCAGGTCGCTGACCACGGCGTCCACTTCGCCGGTAGCCAGGGCCTGCAGGGTTGAGCTGACGTTGGGCATGGCCACCAGATTAAGGTCGGGGTGGTGAGTGCGCAGTAATTCGTGGGGGGCGTAGTTTTCCACCACGGCGATCTTCAGCCCGTACAGGTCCTTGAGATTGCGCGGTCGTACGCCGCCTTCGTGGGCAAGGATGACCATCGGGAAGTCGATATAGGGGCGTGTGAACGCCAAATAATTCTGCCGTTCGGGCGTCGACATAACGCTGGGGACAAGGTCGAGCTGATTGGCTCGGGCCAGTTCCAGGACGGCACTCCAGTTCGGCGTTTCGATCACCTTGATCCTGACGCCCAAACGATCCTGGATCAGGCGCACGTAATCTGCCGCCAAGCCTTGGTAGCGGCCGTCTTCGTCACGGTATTCAAAAGGTGGCCATGAGGCGTCCACCCCGAGGCTCAGCTCCTGATGGTCCGCCAGCCAGCCACGCTCATCATCGGTAAGAGTCAACGCGCCAGCCGTTGCGGTCCAGGTCAGCAGCGACAGCAGTAGCACAGTCGACAGTCTGGGCATAACGGTCTCGTTATGGCACGGGGAATGTTTCGAGTGTAGACGGGCATTGCGGGGGAGGGGTGTCGCTTGGGATTTTATCTGTAGAAAGCAAAACCCCCGGCCTGGGCCGGGGGTTCTGGTATCACTCGTCGAGGAAGGAGCGCAGATGCTCGCTTCGCGTCGGGTGGCGCAACTTGCGCAACGCCTTGGCTTCGATCTGACGGATCCGCTCACGGGTCACGTCAAACTGCTTACCGACTTCCTCAAGGGTGTGGTCGGTATTCATGTCGATGCCGAAACGCATGCGCAGTACCTTGGCTTCACGGGCAGTGAGGCCGGACAGTACGTCGCGAGTTGCTTCTTTAAGGCTCTCAACGGTGGCGACATCGATTGGCGACTGCATGGTCGAGTCTTCGATGAAGTCACCCAGGTGGGAGTCTTCGTCATCACCAATCGGGGTTTCCATGGAGATCGGCTCTTTAGCGATCTTCAATACCTTACGGATCTTATCCTCTGGCATTTCCATGCGTTCGCCCAGCTCTTCCGGGGTCGGTTCGCGACCCATTTCCTGCAACATCTGCCGGGAAATACGGTTGAGCTTGTTGATCGTCTCGATCATGTGCACCGGAATACGGATGGTGCGGGCCTGGTCGGCGATCGAGCGAGTGATCGCCTGACGAATCCACCAGGTGGCATATGTCGAGAACTTGTACCCGCGACGGTATTCGAACTTGTCCACAGCCTTCATCAAGCCGATGTTGCCTTCCTGGATCAGATCGAGGAATTGCAGGCCGCGGTTGGTGTACTTCTTCGCAATGGAGATCACCAGACGCAAGTTCGCTTCGACCATCTCTTTCTTCGCGCGGCGGGCCTTGGCCTCACCGATCGACATGCGACGGTTGATGTCCTTGATCTCGGCAATCGTCAGACCGGTTTCGGTCTGGAGCGCGGTCAGCTTCTGCTGGCAGCGAATGATGTCCGGCTGCAGGCGACCAATGGCTTCGGCGTATTTCGCCTTGCCCTTGGCCAGTGCGTCGGTCCAGCTTTCGTCTACTTCGTTGCCAGGGAACTGGCGCAGGAAGTCGGTACGCGGCATGCGCGCATCACGGACACAGAGCTGCATGATCGCACGCTCTTGTGCACGCAAACGCTCCAGGGCACTGCGAACACGCTCAACCAGGCCTTCGAATTGCTTCGGTACCAGCTTGATTGGCATGAACAGCTCAGCCAGCGCCAGCAGCTCGGCAATTGCCTGCTTATTGGAGCGACCGTGCTTTTTCAGGGCCTTGCGGGTGATTTCCATTTGATCGGAAACCGCACCGAAACGCTGTGCAGCGATGACCGGGTCTGGACCGCTTTCGACTTCATCTTCATCGTCGCCGCTGGCTTCAGCGTCGTCGTCTTCGGTGTCGTCGTCGGCTTTCGCAGCCTTGGCATCCACAGGCGGCGGCACTTCGGCGGCAGGCGGCGCAATGCCGTCGTCCGGGTCGATGTAGCCACTCAGCACGTCGGACAGGCGGCCACCTTCGGTGGTGACGCGGGTGTACTCGGAGAGAATGTGGTCAACCGTGCCGGGGAAGTGCGCGATTGCGCCCATCACTTCACGGATACCCTCTTCGATACGCTTGGCGATTTCAATTTCGCCTTCGCGTGTCAGCAGCTCGACGGTACCCATTTCACGCATATACATGCGCACAGGGTCGGTGGTACGACCGATATCGGTCTCCACAGCAGCCAGCGCGGCAGCAGCTTCTTCAGCGGCAGCCTCGTCGGTATCGGCGTCCGCCAGCATAAGGGAATCCTTATCTGGCGCAGCTTCGAATACGTTGATCCCCATGTCGTTAATCATGCGGATGATGTCTTCCACCTGCTCTGGATCTGAAATATCCTCAGGCAGGTGGTCGTTGACCTCCGCGTAAGTCAGGTAACCCTGCTCACGACCGAGAACGATCAACTCTTTGATACGAGACTGCTGTTGCGCTTTTCCGGACATAACACCCTATCCACTGAAGGTCTTGGCGGGCAAAAAACAAGCCGAGGATTATACCCGAGCTATGACCTCACACGCCAGCTGAGGTCGGGTTTGATGCGGAAACATTCTGTTTTAAGAGGTCACGCATCTGTTTTGCTATCTGAATTTTCTCTTCAGCCGATAAATCCGGCTGCCTGGCTCGCTTTATGAGCTCATCGAGGGTCTGCGTGTGCTGACCCGCGGATAACCTAGTAATGGTGTCTAAAAACTGTTGTTCAAGGTTATCGCCGTCAATTAGCCACTCCTTTTCTGCGAGTGCTTTCAACAATCGGCCTTGTTCGGTGCCATGCCAGCGAGCCATCAACTGAATTGAGTTTAGCTTAGGATTTTTCTGGACTGCCTCGATCAAGGCGATCAGGACCTGGGCGTACGTATTGCTCGCGTTGGCAAAGTGATCGGCGCTTTCAACCTTTTGTGCCAATTGCGGGTGATGGATGAGCGTGCGCAGGGCAATCAGCGTCGGCGCTTCTACGGCAACCGGGGTGCGTGGGGCATAGGCTTCATCGTTGTCACCGCGCTTGCCGTTCTTGCTCCAGGGTTTCTTGTCCCATTTCTTGCCGCCGGCGCCGGGCTTTTTCGGTGTCCACGCTTGCTGGGGCGTGTAGGCCTCCTGCGGTTGGTGGAAGTCGGAGTAGTCCGGCATGGCGTCATAATCCATGCCTGGGTCGTAGGCGGGTGGGGCGTCCTGCGGCGCACTGTGCACCAGCTGGCTGACGGCCTCGCCACTCAATCCGGTGATTTCCAGCAAGCGCTGGCGCATCAGCGTACGCAGGTTGGCACCCGGTACTTTGTCGATCAGCGGTGCGGCGAGTGTGGCCATGTGGGCCTTGCCTTCGAGGGAGCGCGGGTCGGCTTCTTCGGTCAGTTGCTGGAAGAAATAGTCCGCCAGCGGCTGTGCGTGTTGATTGATGCGCGCGCGGAACGCATCGGTGCCTTCGGAGCGCACCAGGGTGTCCGGGTCTTCGCCTTCGGGCAGGAACAGAAAGCGTGCGCGACGCCCGTCCTGCAAGCTCGACAGCGTTGCTTCAAGTGCACGCCAGGCGGCGTTGCGGCCCGCCTGGTCGCCGTCGAAACAGAACAGCACGCTGGGCACTACGCGAAACAGACGCTTCAAATGTTCTTCGCTGGTGGCCGTGCCGAGGGTGGCCACGGCATTGCGCAGGCCCTGTTGGGCGAGCGCGATCACGTCCATATAGCCTTCAACCACAATGATCTCATCGAGGTTGCGGTTGTTTTTGCGTGCTTCGAACAGGCCGTAGAGTTCCTGGCCTTTGTGGAACACCGGGGTTTCCGGGGAGTTCAGGTACTTGGGCTTGTCGTCTCCCAGTACCCGGCCACCAAAGGCGATGATGCGGCCTCGGCTGTCGCGGATCGGGAACATCACGCGATCGCGGAAGCGGTCATAGCGTTTGCCCGTCTCGGCGTTTTCCACCAGCAGGCCTGCGTCGATCATGGCCTTTTGCTGGAGGGTGTCGCTGCTCAGGTGTTTGTACAGGTTGTCCCACCCGGGAGGGGCGAAACCGAGGCCGAAGTCGCGGGCGATTTCACCGGTGAGGCCGCGGCCCTTGAGATAGTCGACGGCGGCCTTGCGCTGCGGATGGCTTTTAAGCGCCTGACGGTAAAAGTCGGCAGCGGCGGTCAGCAGCGGGTACAGCGGCGAATCGGTGGGTTGTCGCGGTTTGTGTGGGCGACCACTTTCTTCGCGGGGGATCTCCATGCCGGCGGCTTTGGCCAGGTCCTCGATCGCCTGGGGGAAGTCCAGGTTGTCGTGGTCCATGAGAAAGCCGAGGGCATTACCGCCCGCGCCGCAACCGAAGCAGTAGTAGAACTGTTTGTCGGGGCTGACGCTGAACGACGGGGTCTTTTCTTTGTGGAACGGGCAGCAGGCGGTGTAGTTCTTGCCGGCTTTTTTCAGTTGCACGCGCGAGCTGACAACATCGACGATGTCGGTGCGGTTCAGGAGGTCGTCAATAAAGCTCTGGGGAATCAGCCCGGCCATGGCGTTCTCGTCGTCACTGCGTGTAAATGAGGGCCCGTGAAGAGCTCAAGCGCACAGGTTGAGTGGCTCGACCATTATCGTCTGCTTGGGCTGCATGGAAGTGTATCTGCCGAACATTCACTGACGTTAATTTCTATTCAGTCTTTGGCATGGAAATGTTACCCGGGCATCCGGTATTGGCCAACGGCGGGCCTCGGAGCTCGATGGGCGCAGTCGACCGATTTGATCGCCTGTTTACAGAATGAGTGTGCTCGTCAGTAGCCTTGTTAGGCTCGTCAGAAGAGACGTGCACCGCTGGCAAAAGAGCCAGTCCTGACGTGTGAAGCGGTTGTCTCGGTCGCATGTGCGGCGTCGACAGTGAAGCATCAAGCGATATCCGCAAATGCCAATAGCCCGGCTGAGGGCCGGGCTTGGCAGAAGCTTGCTACGAACGTCTGTGTATTAGTACAGACGAACGGCGCGGCGCTGTTCGCGCTGAACTTTCTTGGCGTGACGCTTAACAGCGGCTGCTGCTTTACGCTTACGCTCAGAAGTAGGCTTCTCGTAAAATTCGCGGCTACGAACTTCAGCCAGTACACCGGCTTTTTCGCAGGAGCGCTTGAAACGACGCAGAGCTACGTCGAAGGGTTCGTTCTCTTTAACTTTGACGGCTGGCATCCAGAGCTACCTTCTTTCATTACCGGGATCAACG
Organism: Pseudomonas petroselini; assembly: GCF_045037875.1. Taxonomy (NCBI): domain Bacteria; kingdom Pseudomonadati; phylum Pseudomonadota; class Gammaproteobacteria; order Pseudomonadales; family Pseudomonadaceae; genus Pseudomonas; species Pseudomonas petroselini. Next base: position 53,064 of record NZ_CP173614.1, on the reverse strand, counting down.
TTCTCGTCGCAAAAAATTCGCGGCTGAGGTCGTCGGTTTTTAAGGGTTGCGGATGTTAACCCCTCATTGCCCGGAATGCAAAGCCTCTGATCGAAAACCGCTAGTCGGGAGGGGGAGTGGCGACTATTATGCGCGCCTTCGAATTCAGCCTCTACAAGGCGCAAACCCATGCTAGTACTGGGACTTGAAACCTCCTGCGACGAAACCGGTGTCGCACTTTACGACAGTGAACGCGGGCTCTTGGCCGATGCGCTGTTCAGTCAGATCGACCTGCACCGCGCCTATGGCGGCGTGGTACCGGAGCTGGCCAGCCGTGATCACGTCAAACGCATGCTGCCCCTGATTCGTCAGGTGCTGGATGAAGCCGGCTGCGTGCCGACCGAGATCGACGCCATTGCCTACACCGCGGGCCCCGGATTAGTCGGAGCCCTGCTGGTTGGGGCCTCTTGCGCCCAGGCGCTGGCGTTCGCCTGGGGCATTCCGGCGCTCGGCGTGCACCATATGGAAGGCCATTTATTGGCGCCCATGCTGGAAAAAACACCGCCGCAGTTCCCGTTCGTCGCTTTGTTGGTTTCGGGCGGCCATACGCAGTTGGTTCAGGTGGATGGCATCGGCCAATACACCCTTTTGGGTGAGTCGCTGGATGACGCCGCCGGCGAAGCTTTCGACAAGACCGCGAAGATGATGGGCCTCAATTATCCCGGTGGTCCGGAAATCGCCCGCCTCGCCGAAAAAGGTGTTGCCGGCCGCTACACCTTCCCGCGTCCGATGTGTGATCGACCAGGCCTGATGTTCAGCTTCAGCGGTCTGAAAACCTCCGCGCTGAACACCTGGCAGCAAAGCGTCAGCGCTGGGGACGACAGCGAGCAAGCCCGTTGCGACATCGCCCTGGCGTTCCAGCAGGCCGTGGTGGAGACTTTGACCATCAAGTGCAAGCGTGCCTTGAAACAGGCGGGCATGAAGCGCCTGGTGATCGCAGGCGGCGTCAGCGCCAACAAGGCCTTGCGCACCTCGCTGGAAAAAATGCTCGGCGACATGAAAGGCGATGTGTTCTACGCACGACCGGAGTTCTGCACCGACAATGGCGCGATGATCGCCTATGCCGGTTGCCAGCGCCTGCAGGCCGGGCAGCATGAAAGCCTGGCGATCAGCGTGCAGGCGCGCTGGCCGATGGAGCAGTTGTCGCCGTTGTAACGCCATAACGTGAGCCGGGCTCAGCGAACGTATTTAAAAATGCCGTTCGCGCCCGGCAAACAGGTCGCGTAAATTGCCTCGGTGGCGCCAGACGATCAGCAGTGTCAGCACGCTCATCGGCACCAGCGCCGCCGGTTCCTGCCAGGCCAATAGCGGCAGGGTGAGCGGGGTGGCGATCAGCGCGGCAAGTGAACTGGTGCGGGTCAGGTAGAACGCCAGCAGCCAGGCGAGCACGGCCAGCAACGCCGCTGGTGGGTAGATCCCCAGTAACATGCCGGCTGCCGTGGCGACGCCTTTGCCACCGCGAAAGCGGAAGTACAGTGGAAACAAATGGCCCAGGACGGCACATACACCGATCCAGGCCTGTTGTTGCAGGGTAAGGCCGGCGAGGCTGGCGATCAGCACGGGCAACAAGCCCTTGCACATGTCGCCCAGCAGGGTCAGTACGGCGAGCTTCTTACCGGCCAGGCGCAACATGTTGGTGGCGCCGGCATTGCCTGAGCCACTCATTCGCGGGTCGGGATTTCCCGTCAGGCGGCTGAGCAAAATGGCGAAGGACAGCGAGCCGAGCAGGTAGGCGAGAATCGCCAGTAACCAAAACATGCTAACTATTCCGGGCGAGGACGCCCTGATTCTAACGGGGCATCGCGCCCTTGTCGTGCAGCGGAGAAGAGTGCTTGGACAGAGTGTTTATCGAAGGCCTGGAAGTCGACACCGTCATCGGGGCCTACGACTGGGAGCGCGGAATCCGCCAATGCCTGCGCCTGGACCTGAGCTTCGCCTGGGATAACCGCCCGGCCGCTGCCGGTGACGACCTGACCCTGGCGCTGGATTACGCCAGTGTATCCGCGCGTATCCAGGCGTTTGCCGAGCAGTCCCAGTACCAATTGGTGGAGACCTTTGCTGAACGCCTGGCCGAGGTGCTCATGAGTGAATTCCAGATTCCCTGGTTGCACCTCAAGTTGACCAAGCCGGGGGCCGTGCCGGCTGCCAAGGGCGTGGGTGTGGAGATCGAGCGCGGATGTCGCTAACTCAGGTTTATCTTGGCCTAGGCAGTAATATCGAGCGCGAGTCCCATCTACGCGCCGGCCTTGATGCGCTGGCGGTTTTTTTGACCGATATGCGCTGCTCGGCGGTGTTCGAAAGCCAGCCGGTGGGCATCAAGAGCGGGCCTTTCTTCAACTTGGTGGTGTCGGCCTATACCGACCTGCCGTTGATGGAGCTGGATCGCCGGTTGAAATTCATCGAAGCCGATAATGGTCGCTATGCGCCGGACCGTAAGGGCTTGCCGCTGGATATCGACGTGCTGCTGTATGGCGAGCTGGTGGGTAATTTCGAGGGCCTGGTCCTGCCCCGTGCAGAGATCCTGAAGAACGCCTTTGTGCTGTGGCCGCTGTCGTTGATGGCGCCCGATCGCGTGCACCCTGAGGTGGGCAAGACCCTGGCCGAACTGTGGCGCGATGCGCAGATTGACCAGGTGTTGGCCCCTGTCGGGTTTGAATGGCGGGGCCAGCAACTCACGCCAGGCACGCTCTTGTAGGCGCCGAGCGTCCTGTGGCGAGGGAGCTTGCTCCCGTTGGACTGCGAAGCGGCCCAATAAGAACACCACAGTCTCCCTGCCAAGACTCAACAGCCGGGTTTAGGGCTGCTGCGCAGCCCAACGGGAGCAAGCTCCCTCGCCACGGGTGGGCAGCGTCTAGAGAATGGGCTGTTCTTTGTAGGCCTTCAACGCCTTAAGCCGTTCGCGCTTCAGCGCCTCACCCAGTTCCGGGCCTTTGTAGCCCTTCTCCAGCAAGGGCGCGACGGCCACTTCGCGGGCTGCCTTCGCAGCCCCACGCAAATAATCCGCCTGTGGATAAATGCGTTGCTCCAGGCCCTTGCGGCCGCGGGCGTCCATCTCGCAGGCGATCACAAACTCTTCAAAGCGCTGCGGCCGACGGTACACGTCAAAACTCTGTAGCAACTCCAGCAATGTCGAGGCTTTCAGCTCAAGCGCCCGATGGCCGTGAGTGTGGTATTGGCCCACCAGCAACGCCAGTTCCTGACAATCCCTTGGCACTTTGAAGCGTTCATTGACGGCCTTGATCAGCTTCAAGCCCCGATGTTCATGGGCAATATGCTGCGGCAACTTATCCACAGGCGTCGTGCCCTTGCCCAGGTCGTGGAGCAGGCAAGCCCAGCGCACAGTCAGTGGCTGTTTGTGCAAGGCCGCCTGTTCCAACACGCTCAAGGTGTGCACGCCGGTGTCGATTTCCGGGTGGTGGGCTTCGGGCTGCGGTACGCCGAACAGTGCATCGACCTCAGGCATCAACGTTTTCAACGCAGCGCAGTCGCGCAGTACCTGGATAAATACCTGCGGCTGGTCTTCCATCAATGCCCGAGAGATTTCTTTCCAGCTGCGCTCCGGTGTCAGGGCTTCCAGTTCACCAGACTCGCTGAGTTGACGCATCAGTTCCAGGGTTTCGGGCGCGACGGTAAAACCCAGGTGCGCGTAACGCGCAGCAAAGCGCGCGACTCGCAGTACACGTAGAGGATCTTCGGCGAATGCCGGGGAAACATGGCGCAAAATGCGCGCTTCAAGGTCGCGCAGGCCGTGATAGGGGTCAGTCAAGTTGCCGTCATCGTCTTCCGCCATCGCGTTGATGGTCAGGTCGCGACGGATCAGGTCTTCTTCCAGCGTAACCTCTGGGCTGGCATGAAACACAAAGCCGCCGTAACCCCGACCGCTCTTGCGTTCGGTGCGGGCCAGCGCGTATTCATCGCCATTTTTTGGGTCCAGGAATACCGGGAAGTCTGCACCCACAGGTTTGAAGCCTTTGGCCAGCATCTCTTCTGTGGTTGCACCCACGACGACACGGTCGATGTCGGTGACCTTGATGCCCAGCAAGCGGTCGCGTACGGCACCGCCGACTTTGTAGATTTTCATGAAAAAGCCTCCATTAGCGTCACAGGATACCGCCTGTGCCTGGCCAATGGAGGCTTTGCTGTTTCAGAGATGAACGACGGCGAGGTCCAGGCGCCCGTAGTCGTTGTCGTTATGATCGCTGCGCGGTGGCACGTGATGGGTTTTCATCACCTGATCGCCTTGCAGGGTTTCCAGGTGGATGTCGAACCCCCACAGCCGATGCAGGTGCTTGAGCACTTCCTCGGTGGATTCGCCGAGAGGTTTGCGGTCGTGTTGCTGATGGCGCAGGGTCAACGAGCGGTCGCCACGCACATCGATGCTGTAGATCTGCACATTAGGCTCGCGATTGCCCAGGTTGTACTGCGCCGCCAAGGTTTCGCGGATGGTGCGGTAGCCGGGTTCATCATGGATGGCCGGTACCAGCAGGTCATCCTTGAGGTCGTCATCGAGGATGCTGAACAGCTTCAGGTCACGAATCACTTGGGGTGACAGGTACTGCAGGATAAAACTCTCATCCTTGAAGCTGCTCATGGCGAACTTGATGGTAGACAGCCAGTCGCTGCCGGCGATTTCGGGGAACCAGCGGCGGTCCTCCTCGGTTGGGTGTTCGCACATGCGTCGGATATCGCGGTACATGGCGAAGCCCAGCGCGTAAGGGTTGATGCCGTTGTAGTAAGGGCTGTCGAAGCCTGGCTGGAACACCACGCTGGTATGGGAGGTGAGAAACTCCATCATGAAACCGTCAGTGACCAGGCCTTCGTCGTACAGGTCGTTCATCAAGGTGTAGTGCCAGAACGTCGCCCATCCTTCGTTCATCACCTGGGTCTGACGCTGTGGATAAAAGTACTGGGCGATCTTGCGCACAATGCGCACGATTTCGCGCTGCCACGGTTCCAGCAACGGTGCGTGCTTTTCCAGGAAATAGAGGATGTTTTCCTGAGGTTCGGAGGGGAAACGCGCATTGTCCTTGTCGCTGTTCTTGCCGGCGCGTTTGGGAATGGTGCGCCACAAGTCGTTGATCTGTTTCTGCAGGTGCTCTTCGCGCTCTTTCTGGCGCAGACGTTCTTCCTCGGCGGAAATCGGGTAGGGGCGTTTGTAACGGTCGACTCCGTAGTTCATCAGGGCATGGCAGGAGTCGAGCAGGTCTTCCACCGCATCGATGCCGTGGCGCTCCTCGCATTGCATGATGTACTGCTTGGCAAACACCAGGTAATCGATGATCGAACTGGCATCGGTCCATGTGCGGAACAGGTAATTACCCTTGAAGAAGCTGTTGTGCCCGTAGCATGCGTGGGCCACCACCAGCGCTTGCATGCAGATGGTGTTCTCTTCCATCAGGTAGGCGATGCAGGGGTCGGAGTTGATCACGATCTCGTAGGCCAAACCCATCTGGCCACGACTGTAGGACTTTTCGGTGCTGAGGAAGTGTTTGCCGTAGGACCAATGGTGATAACCCAGGGGCATGCCGACGGAGGCATAGGCATCCATCATCTGTTCGGCGGTGATCACTTCGATCTGGTTGGGGTAGGTGTCCAGGGCATAACCCGCCGCAATGCGGCTGATTTCCCGGTCATAGGCCTGGATCAGTTCAAAGGTCCACTCAGACCCCGTGGAAATGGGTTGGCGCTTTTGCTCTTTTTTGGCGGTCATGTCACTAACCTGCGCTGGAAGAGTTCACGGAAGACCGGGTAGATATCGCCGGCCGAGACCAGTTGCTGCTGGGCGAAGGTGTCGGCAAAGGCTTCGCCGATGCGTTCATATTCGAACCACAGGGCCTGGTGCTCACGGGGGGTGATTTCAACGTAAGTGTAGTACTGCACGAACGGCATGATCTGGTTGATCAGGATGTCGCGGCAGATAGGCGAGTCGTCGTTCCAGTTGTCGCCGTCCGAGGCTTGGGCGGCGTAGATATTCCACTCGTTGGCCGGGTAGCGCTCGGCCATGATCTCCTGCATCAACTTCAACGCGCTGGAGACGATGGTGCCGCCGGTTTCCCGCGAGTAGAAGAACTCTTCTTCGTCTACTTCCCGGGCGCTGGTGTGGTGGCGAATGAACACCACATCGATCTTGTCGTAGTTCCGCTTGAGAAACAGGTACAGCAGGATAAAGAAGCGCTTGGCGATGTCCTTGGTGGCCTGGGTCATGGAGCCGGAAACGTCCATCAGGCAGAACATCACCGCCTTGGAACTGGGATTGGGTTGTTTGACCAGCAGGTTGTATTTCAAGTCAAAGGTGTCGAGAAATGGCACACGATGAATGCGTGCGCTGAGTTTCTCTATTTCCGCCTCTATTTCTTGAATATCGCCGAAGTTGTCCGGCTCTTCACGTTTCAAACGCGCCAACTCTTCCTTGGCATCCCTCAGTTTGGCGCGGCTGCTGCCCGACAGGGCGATACGCCGGGCATGGGCCGAGCGCAGGGTGCGGATGATGTTGATGCGTGACGGGTTGCCCTCGTTGCTGATCCCGGCGCGGACGGTCTTGAAGGTGTCGGTGCCGGTCAGGTTGCGCTTGACCAGGTTGGGCAACTCCAGGTCCTCGAACATGAACTCGAGGAATTCTTCCTGGGTGATCTGGAACACGAACTCATCCATGCCTTCGCCGGAATTGCCCGCCTTGCCGGGGCCCTTGCCGCCGCCACCGCCTTGGGGGCGCTGGATATGTTCGCCGGTGGTGAATTCCTTGTTGCCGGGGTGCACGACGGTCTGTTTACCACCCCGGCCGTGGTGCAGCACCGGTTCGTCGATGTCCCGTCCAGGAATGCTGATTTGTTCGCCATGCTCCATGTCGGTGATAGAGCGGCGGCTGACGGCCTCTTCAACGGCCTTTTTGATGTGGTCACGGTAACGCCGCAGGAAACGCTGGCGGTTTACCGTGCTCTTGTTCTTGCCATTGAGGCGTCGGTCGATCACATAGCTCATGGGGAGCCCTCCGGGCAGCTTCACGTTACAAGCTTCAAGCAGCGAGCTGGAAGCTTAGAGACAAGCGGTCGGCTGCCAGGCCAGAAGCCCGGCAGCACACGCCTGTCGCTGCCTTACTGCGATTTGCGAACCCGCAGGTACCACTCGGAGAGCAGCCGTACCTGTTTGTCGGTGTAGCCGCGCTCGACCATTCGTGTGACGAAGTCGTTGTGCTTTTGCTGATCCTCCTTGCTGGCCTTGGCGTTGAAGCTGATGACCGGCAGCAGGTCCTCGGTGTTGGAGAACATTTTCTTCTCGATGACCACCCGCAGCTTCTCGTAGCTGAGCCAGGTCGGGTTCTTGCCGTTGTTGTTGGCCCGTGCACGCAGCACGAAGTTGACAATTTCGTTGCGGAAATCTTTCGGATTGCTGATGCCGGCTGGTTTTTCGATTTTCTCCAGTTCTTCGTTGAGGGCCACGCGATTGAGGATCTCACCGGTTTCCGGATCCCGGTATTCCTGGTCCTGGATCCAGAAGTCGGCGTATAGCACGTAGCGGTCGAAGATGTTCTGGCCGTATTCGCTGTAGGACTCCAAGTACGCGGTCTGGATTTCCTTGCCGATGAACTCGATGTAGCGCGGCGCCAGGTATTCCTTGAGGAAGCGCAGGTAGCGCTCGCGGGTTTCTGCCTGGAATTGCTCCTGTTCGATCTGCTGTTCCAGCACGTAGAGCAGATGTACCGGGTTGGCGGCGATCTCGTGGGGGTCGAAGTTGAAGACCTTGGACAGGATCTTGAACGCAAAGCGCGTCGACAGACCGTTCATGCCCTCATCCACACCCGCCGTGTCGCGGTATTCCTGGATCGACTTGGCCTTGGGGTCGGTGTCCTTGAGGTTTTCGCCGTCGTACACACGCATCTTCGAGTAGATGTTCGAGTTTTCCGGCTCCTTGAGGCGTGACAGCACGGTGAACTGGGCGAGCATCTTCAGGGTGTCGGGTGCGCAGTGGGCCTTGGCCAGCGAGCTGTTGAACAGCAGTTTGTCGTAAATCTTGATCTCATCGCTGACCCGCAGGCAGTACGGCACCTTGACGATATAGATCCGGTCGATGAAGGCTTCGTTGTTCTTGTTGTTGCGGAAGGTGTGCCATTCCGATTCGTTGGAGTGTGCCAACAGGATCCCGGTGAACGGAATCGCGCCCAGGCCTTCGGTACTGTTGTAGTTGCCTTCCTGAGTCGCGGTGAGCAGGGGGTGCAGCACCTTGATCGGTGCCTTGAACATCTCCACGAACTCCATCAGGCCCTGGTTGGCCCGGCACAGTGCGCCCGAGTAGCTGTAGGCATCGGCGTCGTTCTGCGGGAATTCCTCGAGTTTGCGGATATCGACCTTACCCACCAGCGCCGATATGTCTTGGTTGTTCTCGTCACCCGGCTCGGTCTTGGCCACGCCGATCTGGTTGAGGATCGACGGGTAGAGTTTCACCACGCGGAACTGGCTGATGTCACCGCCGAACTCGGCCAGGCGCTTGGTGGCCCAGGGCGACATGATGGTGTTGAGGTAGCGCCGTGGGATGCCGAAGTCTTCTTCGAGGATCGCGCCATCTTCCGTGGCGTTGAACAAGCCCAGGGGCGACTCGAAGACCGGTGAGCCCTTGATGGCGTAGAAGGGCACCTTCTCGATCAGTTGTTTGAGTTTTTCGGCCAGGGACGATTTACCGCCGCCGACGGGGCCGAGCAGGTAGAGGATCTGTTTCTTCTCTTCCAGGCCTTGGGCGGCATGGCGGAAGTAGGAGACGATCTGGTCAATGCATTCTTCCATTCCGTGGAAGTCTTCAAAGGCCGGGTAGCGGCGGATCACCTTGTTGGAGAATATTCGCGACAGCCGCGAATTATTGGCGGTTTCCACCAGCTCCGGCTCGCCAATCGCCAAGAGCAGGCGTTCGGCGGCAGATGCGTAGGTGCTACGGTCTTGTTTGCACAGCTCGAGATACTCTTGCAGCGTGAGTTCTTCCTGCTGTGTGGACGCGAAGCGTTGTTGGAAGTGGCTAAAGATACTCATGACGTCGTCACCTCGCTCGATACGTGGAGCCGACGCCGGATCAATCAGTCGATGCTGGCAGACATTGGCGAACACCAATGGCCGTTTTCCCCCCAAACACCCTGAAACGCTACCGATGACCCGCACGCCGGTGTACCGGCTCTCCCCTGATTCGGATGGCCTGCGCTTAAGGATAGTTCGGAATCGGAGAGGTCAAGGCGCGATACGTAATTAGTTTGGCTGCGCCGTTCGTCAGAAACGGCGCTAGCCCAAGCGTCACGCGGGGTAGCGGGGTGTGAAAAAAATTATTGCGAATTGCCTGAAGAAATTTCCGCAGGATAAGTCGTACGCCAAAGCTCAAAGCCACCGTCCAGGCTATAGACATCGGAGAAACCCTGGCTGACCAGGTAGGCTGCCGCGCTCTGACTGGAATTGCCGTGGTAGCACGCCACGATCACGGGTGCGTCAAGGTCGGCGGCGCGGATGAAGTCGGCGATGTTGACGTTGTCCACGTGCTGGGCACCGGTGATGTGGCCGGCCGCATACGTCGGCTGATCACGGATGTCGACCACCACGGCACCTTGCTCGCGCAGGGCTTGGGCGTGTTCGGGAGGGATACGTTTGAATTCGCTCATGGCGGGCTCCTATGGCTTGGCCGTAGCCGGCAGTGTAACGGGAAGGGGAGATTCGCACTGGCACCTATAACGCTCGCCGGTGTCGATATTCATCAGGGTCATGGCCCCGCCCCACACGCAACCGGTGTCGAGGGCGAAGACGCCGGGCTCATCGCACTTGCCTTCAAGCGCTGCCCAATGACCAAAAACGATCTTGGTGTCACGGGTCTTGCGCTCTTTGTGAGCAAACCACGGTTTGTAACCCGGCAGCGCGGTGTCGGCGCCTTCTTTGCTCTTGAGGTCCAGTTTGCCTTCAGCGGTGCAGAAGCGCATGCGGGTGAAATAGTTGGTGATCACTCGTAGGCGGGCGACGCCGGTCAGGTCGTTGTCCCACTTGACGGGATCATTGCCGTACATGCCGTCGAGATAGGCGGTATACAGGTTGTCATCGGCCAGTGCGCTTTCGACTTCAGCAGCACACTTGAGGGCTTTCTTCAGTGTCCACTGGGGCGGGATGCCAGCATGGACCAGGGCCATGTTGCGGCCTTCGTCGTAATGCATGATTTTTTGCCGGCGCAGCCAGTCGAGCAGCTCGGCGCGATCCGGCGCTTCGAGGATTTCCCGCAGGGTGTCGCCCTTTTTCAGGCGCTCGATCGTGTTGCCGGCCGCCAGCAGGTGCAGGTCGTGGTTGCCCAGCACGCACACCAGGGAGTCACGCAGGCTATATAAGTAGCGCAGGGTCTCCAGGGACTCAGGGCCCCGGTTGACCACATCACCCACCAGCCACAGTCGATCCTTTGCCGGGTCGAAGGCTACGCGATCAAGCAGGCACTTGAGGGGCTCCAGACAACCTTGCAGGTCGCCGACCGCATAGGTCGCCATCAGTGCAGGGCTCCCGGCACCGCGAGGCGGAAGGGCGCAATGATGGCGTCGAACAATTTACCGTCAGTGGCTTTCATCTGATACGAACCCTGCATGGTGCCGACCTTGGAGGTCATCACCGTGCCGCTGCTGTAGGTGTGGCTGGCGCCTATGTCGATCAGCGGCTGCTGGCCTACCACGCCCGCGCCGCGCACTTCTTCGACCTGGCCGTCACCGTCGGTGATGACCCAATGGCGTGACAGCAACTTGGCCGGCACCAGCCCGTTGTTTTTCACCGTGATGGTGTAGGCAAAGGCGAAGCGGTTCTGTTCAGGTTGCGATTGGTCCGCGAGGAAGCGGGTGACGACGCTGACGTCGATCTGGTAGCGAGGATCGGACATGCAAGAGGCCTTAAAAGCAAAAGCGGAGGACAGCAGATGCGGGTCAGTCTAGGCCAAGAAGCGGGCACTAGGCCAGACATGCTGTCCGGCCCAGGCACTACAGGCTTCAGTCCGCAGTAGGCGCAGGCTGGATGGCAAGCTGGTCGGCCAAGCGCACGAATGCGGCCAGGTCCAACTGCTCGGGCCGCAGGCTGCCATCGACGCCGGCAGCTTCGATTTCGGCCTGGCTCAACAGCGCCTTGAGCGTGTTGCGCAGAGTTTTGCGGCGCTGGTTGAAGGCTTCACGCACCACGCGCTCAAGCAATTTGTGATCCTTGGCCGGATGCGGCAGCACGGCGTGTGGCACCAGGCGCACGATGGCCGAGTCGACCTTCGGCGGCGGGTTGAACGCACCGGGGCCGACGTTGAACAGGTGTTCGACGCGGCAGTGGTACTGGACCATGATCGACAGCCGACCCCAATCACCACCCCCCGGCCCGGCAGCCAGGCGTTCCACCACTTCCTTTTGCAGCATGAAGTGCATGTCGCGGATGATCCCGGCGTTGTTCAGCAGGTGGAAAATCAGCGGCGTGGAGATGTTGTACGGCAGGTTACCTACCACCCGCAGGCTGTTGGGCGCTGCGTTGAGGGTATTGAAGTCAAACTTCAGTGCATCGCCTTGATGCAGGTTGAAGTTGGGCATGCCGGCGAACTGCTGGTTGAGGATCGGGATCAGGTCCTTGTCCAGTTCCACCACGTCCAGTTGGCCGCCGCTGGCCAGCAGGCCCTGGGTCAATGCGCCCTGGCCCGGGCCGATTTCCAGCAGACGGTCTTCGGGCTTGGCATGGATCGAGCGCAGGATGCGGTCGATCACGCCGGCGTCGTGCAGGAAGTTTTGCCCGAAGCGCTTACGCGCCCGGTGTTGGTAATGCTCAGTCATATACGGGTCTCGGCCATCTGATAGGCGGTTTCCAGGGCCACGTGCAGGCTGCCGGTATCGATCTTGCCGCTGCCCGCCAGGTCCAGGGCAGTGCCATGGTCGACGGAGGTACGGATGATCGGCAGGCCCAGTGTCACGTTGACGGCGGCGCCGAAGCCTTTGTATTTAAGCACCGGCAGCCCCTGGTCGTGGTACATCGCCAGCACTGCGTCGCAGTGCTCCAGATATTTGGGGGTAAACAGAGTGTCCGCTGGCAGTGGGCCGCGCAGGTCCATGCCTTCTTGGCGCAGACGCTCCAGGGTGGGTTCGATGATGTCGATTTCTTCATGGCCCAGATGGCCGCCTTCACCCGCGTGTGGGTTAAGCCCACAGACCAGGATGCGCGGTTGGGCGATGCCGAATTTCTGTTGCAGGTCGGCGTGCAGGATGCGTGTCACGCGCTCCAGTCGCTCGACGGTGATGGCATCGGCAATCTCACGCAGCGGCAGGTGCGTGGTCACCAGGGCGACCCGCAGGCCGCGTGTGGCCAGCATCATCACGACTTGAGCGGTGTGGGTCAGTTCGGCAAGGAATTCGGTGTGACCGGAAAAGGCGATGCCGGATTCGTTGATCACGCCCTTGTGCACCGGGGCCGTGATCATGCCGGCGAAATCGCCGTCGATGCAGCCTTGCCCTGCGCGCGTCAGGGTTTCCAGCACGAACGCCGCATTAGCCTTGTCCAGTTGCCCGGCAACCACCTTGGCCTGCAGCGGGGTGTCCCACACATACAAGCTACCGGCGGGGGCGGGCAAGTCGGGCCAGTTGCCGGGCGCCACGTCCAGCAAAGTGACAGCCACACCCAACTGCGCGGCCCGCTCAAGGAGCAGGTCGCGGCTGGTAATAGCAATCAGGGGATGTGGCTGAGGTTGCGAGGCGAGCAGCAGGCACAGGTCAGGACCAATGCCGGCCGGCTCGCCGGGTGTCACCGCGAAACGCTGGGGTTTCACTGAGCGGCCTGGTCGGTGCCTGTTTGCGGGGCGCCTGGCAGCTTGTTTTCCACGTAGGCTTCGTCACGGATCTGACGCAGCCAGGTTTGCAGCTCTTCGTCGTACTTGCGGTTACGCAGTACGTTCAACGCTTGTTGCTCGCGGGCTTGGTTGGTGTTGTCGGTGGCGCGACGGCCAAGGACTTCCAGCACATGCCAGCCATATTGGGTCTTGAACGGCTTGGACAGTACGCCTTGCGGAGTATCGGCCATCACCTGCTGGAACTCAGGCACCAGGGCCTTCGGGTCGATCCAGTTCAAATCGCCGCCGTTGAGGGCGGAACCTGGGTCTTCCGAGAAGCTTTTGGCCAAGGTGGCGAAGTCTTCACCGCTTTCGATGCGGTCATAGATCTTCTGGGCCAGTTCCTTGGTTTGGGCTTCGGTACGGATTTCACTCGGTTTGACCAGGATGTGGCGAACATGCACCTCATCCTTGAGCGAGGTTTCACCGCCGCGTTTTTCCAGGAGCTTGAGGATGATGAAGCCACCCGGCGTACGCGCAGGCTGGGTGATACCACCCACTTCCATGGCGCTCAGTTCACGGTCGAACGGAGGTGGCAGTTGAGCGGCTTTACGCCAGCCCATGTCACCGCCTTCGAGGGCGTTGTCGCTGCCGGACTGGGCAATGGCCATCTGGGCAAAATCAGCACCAGCCTTGAGGCGATCATAGATAGCCTGGGTCTTGGCGGCGGCTGCATTGAGCTGCTCGGAGTTGGCGCTGTCCGGGGTTGGGATCAGGATATTGGCCAAGTGCAGTTCTTCGGAAAGCTGCATCTTGCCCAAGTCGGACGCCAGGAAGTTCTTCACTTCCTGCTCGGACACCTGAACCCGCTCGGCGACACGGCGCTGACGCACACGGCTGATGATCATTTCACGGCGGATCTGGTCACGGGCGTCCTCATAGGACAAACCGTCGTGGGCCAGGGCTGCACGGAACTGGTCAATGCTCATGTTGTTGCGCTGGGCAATAGTGCCCACGGCCTGGTTCAGTTCTTCGTCCGAAATACGGATGCCGGAACGATCACCGATCTGCAGTTGCAGGTTTTCGACGATCAGGCGTTCCAGTACCTGTTGGTCCAGGACGCTGGTAGGTGGCACGCCACCGCCACGCTTGGCGATGGTTTGCTGGACTTCCTTGACGCGTTGGTCCAGTTGGCTCTGCATGATCACGTCGTTATCGACGATGGCCACGACCTTGTCCAGTTGTTGAACCGCAGCGTGAGCCGATGCGGTCCCCAGGAGCAGTGCGCCCAGCACTAGCGGGCGCAGACAATCAGAAAGCTTGGTCTTCACGTTCACGATAACCTTCAATGCCTTTGTCGAGGAAGCTCTCTACCTTGGCGCCGGTCAGGCCGCCGAGTCCTTTGAGGACGATCTGGAAGAAGAGCCCGTGGTCACCCTTTTCGTTAAGCGGGGCGATCTGGCTGTATTCGTCGTTGGAAACCCAGTAACGGTTGATGACGCGCAGTTTCCAGCAGCAGTTGTCGTACTCGAAACCACCGAAGGCTTCCAGGGTACGGTTGCGGGCGTAGTCATACTGCCAGCGGGTGATCAGGTTCCACTGAGGAATGATCGGCCACATCATCGAGAAGTCGTGTTGTTGGATTTTGTAGTAATCCTTCACGAAGTTCGGATCGCCTGGCTGCCCGTAGTCACCACCGAACTGCCATTTGCCGGTCAGCTGGTTGTAGACCACCTGGTCGTTACGATAACGGTAACCGACGTTGATGATCTTGTTCGGGTTGTCTTCCGGCTGGTAGTGAAGCATCGCGCTGCCGGAACGAGGACTGTGTTCCTCGGTGTCCCAGTTGTAATCAGCGGTGGCGCGCCAGTCGCGGTTGAAGCGGAACTCGTAGTCCAGGGCGACTGGTGATACATCCGAGTTTGCATCGGCACGGTCGGAAGCCAGGATGCCCGGCAGTTGGACTTCACGATCCTTGAAGTACAGCGCCTGGCCCACGGAGACGCGCTGACGCTCGAAGCCGTTGTCTTCGATCCAGCGGCTGGTCAAGCCCAGGGACAGCTTGTTCTCGTCACCGATCCGGTCAGCGCCGCTGAAGCGGTTGTCGCGGAACAGCGAGGCGTAGCTGAACGAGTATTCGCTGGTGTCGAAGACCGGGATATCAGCCTGGTCCTTGTTCGGTACGTAGAGGTAGAACGCACGCGGCTCAAGGGTCTGGCGATAATCTTTGCCGAACCAGTTGGTGTTGCGATCAAAGTACAGGCCGCTGTCGACACTCGCCACCGGAACCGCACGGTCCTGGGAGCTCTTGAACGTGCCACCCGCGTAAGGGTTGGCGGCGGTTGCTGCAGCTTGGTCAGCAATAATCTGGTTCTTGCCGGTGCTGTCCAGGTCCAGGTCGTACTTGGTGTAGACGTACTTGAGCTTCGGCGTCACAAAGCCATAGGTCCAGTTCATCGGATATTCAACAGCTGGAGCTACGTTGAGGCGAGTACCGTTTGCACGGGTCAGGCCTCTGACGTAGGTGTCCAGGCGAGGCGACACGAGGCCGTCCTGATCGGTAAAGGTACCGTTCTCCAGACTGCGCTCAAAGCGAACAGCTTCAGTCTCGTAGGTAAAGTCCAGCCCGCCCGGATGATACGGGAGCGCACCATTGAAGGTGATTTGCGGCAACCGGTCATACGGCGTGATCTGGGAGATCGTCGCCAACTGATAAGCCTGGACGTTCAGGCGCGCCTGGTAAGAGTCGCCCCGGTAGGTCACGGAACCCTGTTGATTAAGGGCATCCCGGCTTTCAACGCCTTCCTGGAACGACTTCAGATCCTGGAAGTAGTAAGGATCGCTGATCCGGGTGTAGTCGACCTGGGTCAGTACACGCGAATCCAGCCCACCCTTGTGTTGCCAGTTGAGCATGTAGCGGGTTTTTTCGTAATCGGTCTGCTTGCTGCGCTCGTCGTTGTCGTCGTTCAGGTACGCGCCGCCGAACTGGCCTTCGCTGGACTTGGTGAGGTAGCGGAATTCGCCTTCCATCAACAAACCGCGCTTGGTCATGTATTGCGGGTACAACGTGGCGTCGTAGTTTGGCGCCAGGTTGAAGTAGTACGGCGTAACCAGGGTGAAGCCAGTTTCGCTGCCGGTGCTGAAGCTTGGCGGCAGGAAGCCGGATTGACGACGGTCGTCGATCGGGAAGTAGATGTAAGGGGTATAGAGGATCGGGATATTCTTGATCCGCAACGTCGCGTTGGTGGCCGTACCGAAACCGGTGGCCGGGTTCAACGTGATGTTGTTGCCCTTGAGCTGCCAGGCGTTGCTGTCTGGCTCGCACGTTGTGTACGTACCGTCCTTGAGACGGATGATCGCGTTCTCGGCACGCTTGGCGTACAGCGCGTTACCGCGGATACGCGACTTGTGCAGCACGTATTCGGCGTTGTCGATCTGGGCCGCGCCGGTATCAAGTTGCACTTCGGCGTGGTCGCCCACGATCAGTGCGCCGTTGTCGCGCAGACGGACTTTGCCGTTCAGCTCGCCACGGTTCTCGGCCTGGTACAGGCTGGCTTCTTCCGATTCCAGCTGCATGCTGCCCTGGCGCATGACGACGTCACCGGCCAGGGTCGCGACCTGTTGTTCCTGCTCGTAACGCGAGGCCTTGGCGCCGATGAAGGTGGGCGCATCGCTCTTGTTCGTCTTGTCGTTCATGCCAGGACGAGTCGGCTCGATGTACGCACCGCCGCAGTAAGGGCCGGTTTCGGCCAGTTGCGCTGCGGTCAGCTTGTCGCGCGGTACCCAGTCCAGGTGGCTGTAGTCGGCGCTGCGCGAGCGCAGGCCACGGCCCTTGGATTCGGTGACCAGTGCGGTCTGCGGCACGGCCTCGGCTTTGCCGCCGGCATCGGCTTGCGCCGTGCTGTTGGCGGAGCTGATGGCTGCGCCATCATGCACCGGGCGTGGTGGCAACGGGGCTGCGGCGGTTTTCGGCGCGCAATCCCAGGCACCCGAAGCAGAGACTGAGCAGTCATACTGTTCCGCGGCGACCACGAATGAGGTGGCGAAGGGTTGCAGGGCCAGCAGACTGCCGGTTACCAGCAACGGAAATTTTCTACGAAACGCGGGGGATTTCAATGCCATCTTATTAGTCCGGGCTTCCTGCGTGCCATCTGCCCGCGGTTTGGGCCGCACGCCTCTCGATGGTCTGAAAAAGATGCGTGATAATAAAGCATGCCCCGCTTGACGGCTAGCGCCGTCGGAGACCCTTGTAATGCCCGAGCACGATCTACGTTTACAACAGCTGGAAGTCTGGCTGGATGAGCAGTTGCCGATCCTTTTCAACGCTCAAGGCTGGGGTGCCGTACCCCCGGCCACATTGACCGCGGCCAGCAGCGACGCGAGTTTCAGGCGCTATTTCCGTTGGGAAGGCGGTGGCCGGACATTCGTGGTGATGGACGCCCCACCCCCCCAGGAAAACTGCAAACCTTTCGTCGATATCGCGCATTTGTTAGCGAAGTCGGGAATAAATGTGCCAAAAATTTATGCAGAAGATTTGCCGCGAGGCTTTCTTTTGCTCAATGACCTGGGCACAAAAACCTATTTGGACGTGATTGACGAGCAGAATGCCGATCAATTGTTTGCCGATGCCATCGACGCCTTGCTGGCTTTTCAGCAATTGCCGATGGACGCGCCACTGCCCAGCTATGACGTAGCCTTGCTGCGCCGCGAGCTCGAATTGTTTCCCGAGTGGTACGTGCGCCGGCACCTGGGTATCGAACTCGATACGCAGCAGCAAGCGCTTTGGCAGCGTGTCAGCGATCACCTGATCGACAGCGCCCTGGCCCAGCCAAAGGTGCTGGTACACCGCGACTACATGCCGCGCAACCTGATGATCAGCGAGCCTAACCCTGGCGTGCTGGACTTCCAGGATGCGGTCTACGGGCCTGTCACCTATGACATCACTTGCCTGTTCAAAGATGCCTTCCTCAGTTGGCCCAAGGCCCGCGTGCGGGATTGGCAGCGCGGTTACTGGCAGCGTGCCGGGCAATTGGGCATTCCGGTGCAGGCGGATGTCGAAGAATTCCTGCGTGCCAGCGACTTGATGGGCGTGCAGCGTCACCTCAAGGTCATCGGCATTTTTGCGCGCATCTGTCATCGCGACGGCAAGCCACGCTACTTGGCCGACGTACCGCGCTTCTTTGCTTATATAGAAGCGGTACTGGCGGACCGCCCGGAACTGAGCGAACTGGGTGAACTGCTGGCCAGCCTGCGTCAACCCGCCGAGGCGAGCGTATGAAGGCCATGATCCTGGCCGCCGGCAAAGGCGAGCGGATGCGTCCGCTGACCTTGCACACGCCCAAGCCGCTGGTGCAGGCCGGCGGCAAGCGCCTGATCGAGTATCACCTGGAGGCGCTGGCCAAGGCCGGCTTCACCGAGATCGTGATCAACCATGCCTGGCTCGGCCAGCAGATCGAAAGCTATCTGGGGGACGGCGCGCAGTTTGGCTTGCGCATCCGTTATTCGCCTGAGGGCGAGCCGCTGGAAACCGGCGGCGGGATTTTCCAGGCACTGCCGTTACTGGGGGATGAGCCGTTCCTGGTGGTTAATGGCGATATCTGGACTGATTACAACTTCACCCGGCTCAAGCAACCGCTCAAGGGCCTGGCTCACCTGGTGATGGTCGATAACCCGGCGCATCACCCCTCGGGCGGTGATTTCTACCTTGATCAGGGTTTGCTTCATGATGCCGCGCCCGGTGCCGATAACCTGACCTTCAGTGGCATTTCCGTACTCGACCCCAAGCTGTTCGCGGGTTGCAGCGCGGGTGCCTTCAAGCTGGCGCCGCTTTTGCGGGCAGCCATGGCCAAAGGTCTGGTAACGGGGGAACACATGGCAGGACGCTGGATTGATGTCGGCACGCTGGAGCGCCTGGCGCAAGTCGAAACCCTGCTGGCAGCGGGGCAGTAACATGCTGTGGCCAGGGACGCTGATCGGCGCCGGGGCTGGCTTTGCGATTGCCAGTATTCCGGGGGCTTTGTTGGGTGCGCTGTTGGGGCAGGCGCTGGACCGCCGTCTGCAACTGCACAGCTGGGCGCAGTTGCGCGAGCGCCTGGGCGGGCGCCCGGTGTTGCGCAATGACGAGTTGTTGTTTGTGTTGCTGGGGCGTCTGGCCAAGAGCAATGGGCGAGTGGTGGATGGACATATCCAGCAGGCGCGCCAGGAAATGCGTGGGCTGGACATGAGCGACTCAGCGCAACGCCGTGCGATTGCGGCGTTTAATCGCGGCAAGTCCGGCGCCGACCGGGTGCGCAGCTATCTGCGTGTGCTCAAGGCTCAACCCCATGCGGCAGAAGGGGTATTGCGTGCGTGCTGGCGCATGGCCTGGGCGGACGGCAAGGCCGGTGACGCCGAGCGTGACCTGATTGATCAATGGGGCAAGTGGCTGGGCTGGACGCCGCAACAACTCCAGGCATTGGCGGGTGACTACACGCCGGAGCGCAAACCGTTGGTGAGTCGGGGCGGCACCTATCAGGATGCGTTGCGCTTGCTGGGTGTGACGGCGACCACCGAACCGTCGGCGATCAAGCGTGCCTATCGCCGACTGCTCAGCCGCCATCATCCGGACAAGATTGCCGGCACCGGTGCGAGTCCTGCGCAAGTGCGTGAGGCCACGGAGCGCACTCGGGAATTGCACAATGCCTACACGTTGATCCGCGAGCGCCGGGATTTCCGTTAACGATCGGGAAGTGGCAATCCAATCCACATGTGGGAGCAAGCCTCCTCCCACATTGGATCTAGGGTGGTGTTGAAACCGGTGATCAGTCTGAAGTCGCCTGCGGGCTCAACCAGCCACGAACCCTGCGATACAACTGTTCCTGCTCTGCAGCACTGTTGCCGGGCAGGGTCTTCAGCGACACCTGTTTATAACCCTCATTCTTCAAGCGCTTGGCCGCCTGGGCACGTGCCAGGGCGTTTTTGCGTGATTGGGCGTCGTCTTGATAGAAGACATCGGCGGTCGGCAGTTTCAGGCCGGGCGCCAGTTGCTGCACATCCGGATGGCGCCCAGTGGGCGTCTGCGCCGCGACCATGACGAGCCTCTGCACCTGGGACGGTTGCTTCTCGCTCACATAACGTGCGGCCCACCACGCGCCGGTGCCGTGGCCGAGCAGCACGACGCTGCGTGCGCTCTGGGTCTGGGCGAAGGCCACGGCGGCGTCGATGCGGTCGAAGATGCGCGAGGCGTCAGTCTTGTCTTGCTCGTCTGCGCCAGGCACCACCGCAGGGTCGGTGCCTTCGGCCTCGGCGCTGGCGGCCTGCTCGATGGGTTTGTCGGCGGTGCTCGCTTCTTTACTGCTGGTGTCGACGGTGGCCTTGGGCGCTTCCATCACGCGCGGCGGCAGGGTATCTACGCTCACGTCCGGCAATGACAGGCTGAGACTGCCCCAATTGGCATCCGGCAATTTATGCCGCAACGGGCTGATTGCTTGCGGCCAGTCAGCATTTTCGCCGGCGCCGGGTACGATAATCACCACGCCTTCGGGCTCGGCGCTGTTGGCCGGTTTCCACAGCGCGAGAAAGGTATCGCTGCCGGCCTGCAATTGTTGCTGTTCCTGTTGCGGGATTTTACGTTCCAGGGCGCTGGCCTCTTCCTTGCTGCGCTCGGGCAAGGGCTGGCGTTCGACGGGTTTTTCGGTGGCAGGCTCAGGCGCGTCAGCGGCCTGTACAGAAAAGGCACTGGTAATAAGCAGCGACAGGCACAATGCTGGCAGTGCCGAACGGTGGAGAAAGGGCATCGTTAATTCCCGGCCAGAAGTGATTCCAGCAGCCTAATGGGTTGGTCAGTATTTGTCAGTGATGTGAGACGTGGATCATGGGTTTTCGCTGTCTGCTGGTTATCGGCTGTTTGTGCCTTGCCTTGATGGCAAATGCCGCCCCTGCGCCCGCCGCACCCCAGGCGCAGCTCACTGTGCAACAACGCGAATGGCTGGCCCAGCACCCGGAGCTGAGGGTGGGCCTGGTGTTGCAGGCGCCATACGCGCAATACGATCGGCGTTTGCAGCGGTTGTCCGGGGCGAATGTCGAGTTGATGCAGTGGCTGGCCAAGGCGCTGGGCATCGAGCTGACCTGGCGCAACTTCCCCAGCCAGGAGCAACTGGAAGCGGCCGTACGCGAGGGCGAAGTGGACATAGCTCCTGGCCTGCAGCAAACCCCGGCCGGTTTGCGCCTGTGGTTGTTCTCCGATCCCTACATGCGTGTGCCGCAGCACATCGTCGGCATCCGGGAGGGCGGCGGCGCGGTGGAGTTGGAAAAACTCGATGACCAATCCCGCGTCGCCGTGCGCATGCCCAGCGCCGTGGCCGATTACCTGCGCAGTACCTATCCGAGCCTGAACCTGCAAGGCGTGCCCATGGAGCGCCAGGCCCTGCAATTGCTGGTCAGCCAGCAAGCGCGCTACGCCGTGGTGGATGAGGCGCAACTTAGCCGTTTGTCCGGCGAGGCGGAGTTCGCCGGGCTGGCGGTCGTGGGCGATATCGGCCTGCCGCAATTGCTGCGGGTGGCTACACGTCGGGAATGGCCGGAGCTGGCCGGCATCATGGAAAGCGCCTTGCGCGCCATCCCCGCCCGCGACCTGGACCAACTGCACAGCCGCTGGCTGCAGCCCAAGTACCCACGGCTGACGGAATCACCGGGCCTGTGGCAAAACGTCAGCCTGTTGCTGGGCCTGCTCCTGCTTGCCAGCCTGGCGCTGGTGTTCTGGCAGCGCCGCCAGCAGCGCGTATTGGAGCACGGCTTACTGGCTGCCCGCGAAGAGAGCGAGGCCCGCGCAGCCGGCGCCGAAGCACTGCGGCTGACGCAATTCTCCATCGATCAAAGCACGGTCGGTATCCTTTGGGTCAACTGGGACAGCCATGTGCGCTACGCCAACCGTGCGGCCGAAAACATGCTTGGCTACGGCCCCGGTGCGTTGATCGAGCGGCCGCTGATTGACCTCGACCCCACCTTGGATATGGACCGCTGGCTCAACCTGTGGAAGCGCGCGCGGGCCAGCGAAGAGGGCCCACAGAACTTTGCCACTGATTGCCGGCGTGCAGATGGCAGCATCCTGCCGACCAATGTGTCCTTGAGCTTTCTGCGCTTTGCGGAGGCCGAATACTTGGTGGTCTACCTCAACGACGTCACCGAGTTGCGCCGAACGCTGGCGGCCTTGCTGCAAAGTGAAGCGCAACTGCGCGAGCTGTCCGCCCACCTGGAAACCGTGCGCGAAGAAGAAAAGGCCCGTATCGCCCGTGAGGTGCACGACGAACTCGGGCAAATGCTCACCGTGCTCAAGCTCGAAACTTCCATGTGCGAGCTGGCCTATGCGCAACTCGACCCCGGTTTGCACGAGCGTTTGAACAGCATGAAACGCCTGATCGCCCAGCTGTTCCAACTGGTGCGGGATGTGGCGACGGCACTGCGCCCGCCGATTCTGGATGCCGGCATTGCCTCGGCCATCGAATGGCAGGCGCGACGCTTTGAAGCGCGCACACACATTCCTTGCCTGGTGCAGGTGCCGGATAACCTGCCGGCGCTGAGCGATGCCAAGGCGATCGGCCTGTTTCGCATCCTGCAGGAAGCGCTGACCAATGTGATGCGCCATGCCCAGGCGCATACTGTCGAGCTGACCCTGGCGGTGGAGGGGACGGATTTACGGCTGACCATCAGCGACGATGGCGTCGGTTTCATCCAGGCCCAGGGCCGACCGGTATCATTCGGCCTGGTGGGCATGCGTGAGCGGGTGCTGATCATGGGCGGGCAACTGCGCCTGGACAGCGAACGGGGGGAGGGCACCACCCTGAGTGTGACGGTGCCGTTGGATGCATAACACCAAGAGGAAGTCCCTGTGATCCGCGTACTGGTAGCCGAAGACCACACCATTGTTCGTGAAGGTATCAAGCAATTGATCGGCCTGGCCAAAGACCTGCTGGTGGTTGGAGAAGCGAGCAATGGCGAGCAACTGCTGGAGACCTTGCGCCATGTGCCGTGCGAGGTGGTGTTGCTGGACATCTCGATGCCCGGCGTCAATGGCCTGGAAGCGATTGCGCGCATTCGTGCGTTGCACAATCCGCCGGCGATCCTGGTGCTGTCGATGCACGATGAAGCGCAAATGGCCGCCCGAGCCTTGAAAGTGGGGGCGGCGGGTTATGCGACGAAGGACAGCGACCCGGCGCTGTTGCTCACGGCGATCCACAAGGTCGCGGCCGGCGGGCGTTACATCGACCCGGACCTGGCCGACCGCATGGTCTTCGAAGTCGGCCTTACCGATACCCGGCCGCTGCATTCATTGCTCTCGGAGCGCGAGTTCTCGGTGTTCGAGCGTCTGGCCCAGGGCGCCAACGTCAACGATATCGCCCAGCAACTGGCGCTGAGCAGCAAGACCATCAGCACGCACAAGGCGCGGTTGATGCAAAAGCTCAATATCACCTCCCTGGCTGAACTGGTGAAGTACGCGATGGAGCACAAGCTGCTTTAACCACATGCCTGTTTACGACGCCCTTTGAGCGGCGCTGAGCTGATGGCTGGCGCAGGGCGCTGCGGCACTGTTCTATCCCCGCCATCCGTGTAGGGCGATCCCTACCCCGAACCTTCCATCCGGCTGATGCCATTCTCTCCTGGCCCCCGATTTCCGGGGGCTCGTGCCTGGACTACGCTTGTTCCACAGCAGTCCAAAATACAAAGGTGCGGGTATGAGCGAGGTGGATACAAATGATGTGCTGGTCAGCTTTCGTGGCGTGCAGAAGAGCTACGACGGCGAGAACCTGATCGTCAAAGACCTCAACCTGGAGATTCGCAAGGGCGAGTTCCTTACCCTGCTCGGGCCTTCCGGTTCGGGCAAGACCACCAGCCTGATGATGCTCGCCGGCTTTGAAACGCCGACCGCCGGTGAAATCCAGCTGGCCGGGCGCTCCATCAACAACGTACCGCCGCACAAGCGCGACATCGGCATGGTGTTCCAGAACTACGCGCTGTTCCCGCACATGACCGTGGCCGAAAACCTGGGGTTTCCCCTCTCTGTGCGTGGCCTGAGCAAGACCGATATCAGCGAGCGGGTCAAACGCGTGCTGAGCATGGTCCAGCTCGACGCGTTCGCCCAACGCTACCCGGCGCAACTGTCCGGCGGCCAGCAACAGCGTGTGGCGCTGGCCCGAGCGTTGGTGTTCGAACCGCAGCTGGTGCTGATGGACGAACCCCTCGGCGCCCTCGACAAGCAACTGCGCGAACACATGCAGATGGAGATCAAGCACCTGCATCAGCGCCTCGGCGTAACCGTGGTGTATGTGACCCACGACCAGGGCGAAGCGCTGACCATGTCCGACCGGGTGGCAGTGTTCCACCAGGGCGAGATCCAACAGATCGCCGCACCGCGCACGTTGTACGAAGAACCCAAGAACACCTTCGTCGCCAACTTCATCGGTGAAAACAACCGTCTCAATGGCCGCCTGCACAGCCACACCGGCGACCGCTGTGTCGTCGAGCTGGCGCGCGGCGAGAAAGTCGAGGCGCTGGCCGTGAACGTCGGCCAGGTCGGTGGCCCGGTAACGCTTTCGGTGCGTCCGGAACGTGTGAGCCTCAATGGCTCCAGCGAAAGCTGCGTCAACCGCTTCTCCGGGCGGGTGGCGGAATTCATCTACCTGGGCGACCACGTGCGCGTGCGCCTGGAAGTCTGCGGCAAGGCCGATTTTTTTGTGAAACAACCGATTGCCGAGCTGGACCCAGCCCTGGCGGTCGGCGACGTGGTACCGATTGGCTGGCAAGTCGAGCACGTTCGCGCACTCGACCCACTTCTAGAGGCGAATTGATCGCCCCATGGCTTCACCAACCCTGCACGTGGAGAGAACAACAATGTTGAGTTCCTTGAAGTATTCCGTCCTGGCATTGAGTTTGATGGGCGCGACACAGGCCATGGCCGGCCCGGACCTGACCGTCGTGTCCTTCGGTGGCGCGAACAAGGCGGCTCAGGTCAAAGCCTTCTACGCACCGTGGGAAAGCGCGGGCAACGGCAAGATCGTCGCCGGCGAGTACAACGGCGAAATGGCCAAGGTGAAAGCAATGGTCGACACCAAGAGCGTGTCCTGGGACCTGGTGGAGGTGGAGTCGCCGGAACTGTCCCGTGGCTGCGACGAAGACATGTTCGAGCCGCTGGACCCGAAACTGTTCGGCAACGCTGCCGATTACGTGAAGGGCGCGATCCAGCCGTGCGGCGTGGGCTTCTTCGTATGGTCGACGGTGCTGGCCTACAACGCCGATAAGTTGGCGTCCGCGCCGACCAGTTGGGCGGATTTCTGGGACACCAAGAAATTCCCGGGCAAGCGCGGTTTGCGCAAAGGCGCCAAGTACACCCTGGAATTCGCCTTGATGGCCGACGGCGTAGCGCCGAAGGACGTATACAAAGTGCTGGCCGGCAAAGATGGCCAGGACCGCGCATTCAAGAAACTCGATGAACTCAAGCCGTCGATCCAGTGGTGGGAAGCCGGCGCACAACCGCCGCAGTACCTGGCCTCGGGTGACGTGGTGATGAGCTCGGCCTACAACGGCCGCATTGCCGCCGTGCAGAAAGAAAGCAACCTGAAAGTGGTATGGAACGGCGGTATCTACGACTTCGACGCGTGGGCCATTCCTAAAGGCCTGGCCAAGGATCGTGCGGAAGCGGCGAAGAAATTCATCGCCTTCTCGGTGCAGCCGCAGCAGCAGAAGACCTACTCGGAAAACATCGCCTACGGCCCAGCCAATACCCAAGCCGTCCCGTTGCTGGCCAAGGACATCCTCAAGGACATGCCGACCACCCCGGAAAACATCGCCAACCAGGTGCAGATCGATGTGAGCTTCTGGGCGGACAACGGTGAGCAGCTGGAGCAGCGCTTCAATTCCTGGGCTGCCAAGTAACCCATGTGGGAGGGGGCTTGCCCCCGATAGCGGAGTGTCAGTCAGCCTATTTATCAACTGATACACCGCCATCGGGGGCAAGCCCCCTCCCACAGGGGATCTGTATTTATCTTTAAGATCCGGAGTCAGCCATGGCCATCGCCGTTCCCTCGAACGAGGTCAACAGCCCCACCCTCAAGCAGCGCCTGGCGCGCGCCGAGCGGCTTAATCGCTGGAAGGCCCAGGCATTGATTGCGCCGCTGGTGCTGTTTTTGCTGCTGGTGTTCCTGGTGCCGATCGTTGCGCTGCTCTACAAAAGCGTGGGCAACCCGGAAGTGGTGGGCGGTCTGCCGCGCACCGTGGTGGCGGTGACGGCCTGGGACGGTCGTGGCTTGCCGGGCGAGCCGGTGTACCAGGCCCTCAGTGAAGACCTGGGCGAAGCGCGTAAAAACCAGACCCTGGGCGATCTGTCCAAACGCCTGAACATGGAACTGGCCGGCTACCGCAGCCTGCTGACCAAAACCGCGCGGACGCTGCCGTTCAGTGAAGCGCCTGCCTCTTATAAGGAAGCGTTGGAAAACCTCGACGAACGCTGGGGCGACCCGGCCTACTGGCAGGCGATCCGGCGCAATACCAGCAGCCTGACACCGTTCTACCTGCTGGCGGCTGTCGATCACCGCATCGACGACCTCGGCGAAGTAGCGCCGGCCACGCCAGACCAGGCGATCTACCTGGACATTTTTGCCCGCACTTTCTGGATGGGCCTGGTGATCACGGCTATCTGCCTGCTGCTGGCCTATCCCCTGGCGTACCTGCTGGCCAACCTGCCGGCGCGCAAAAGCAATCTGTTGATGATTCTCGTGTTGCTGCCGTTCTGGACCTCGATCCTGGTGCGGGTAGCCGCGTGGATTGTGTTGCTGCAGTCCGGCGGCCTGATCAACAGCGCAATGATGAGCTTGGGACTGATCGACAAACCGGTGGAACTGGTGTTCAACCGTACCGGTGTCTACATCTCCATGGTGCACATCCTGCTGCCGTTCATGATTCTGCCGATCTACAGCGTGATGAAAGGCATCTCGCCGACCTACATGCGCGCCGCGATTTCCCTGGGTTGTCACCCGTTCGCCAGCTTCTGGCGCGTGTATTTCCCGCAGACCTACGCCGGAGTGGGCGCCGGTTGCCTGCTGGTGTTCATCCTGGCAATTGGTTACTACATCACCCCGGCCCTGCTGGGCAGCCCGAACGACCAGATGGTCAGCTACTTCGTGGCGTTCTACACCAACACCAGTATCAACTGGGGCATGGCGACGGCGTTGGGCGGCTTGCTGCTGCTGGCGACCGTGGTGCTGTACCTGATCTACAACCGGCTGGTGGGCGCCAGCCGCCTGCGCCTGAGCTAAGGAGACCCTGCGATGCTGAGCCCTTATATGTCGCCCGTTGAGCGGGTGTGGTTCTACAGCTTGCGGATCCTCTGCGGCTTGATCCTGTTGTTCCTGATATTGCCCGTGCTGGTGATCATTCCGCTGTCGTTCAACAGCGGCAGTTTCCTGGTGTACCCGCTGCAAGGTTTTTCGCTGCACTGGTACCAGGACTTCTTCGCCTCCGCCGAATGGATGCGTGCGCTGAAGAACAGCATCATCGTCGCCCCGGCGGCCACGGTGCTGGCCATGGTGTTCGGCACCCTGGCGGCGATCGGCCTGACGCGCGGTAATTTCCCCGGCAAGGCGTTGGTCATGGCGCTGGTGATTTCGCCGATGGTGGTGCCGGTGGTGATCATTGGCGTGGCCAGTTACCTGTTCTTTGCACCGCTGGGCCTGGGCAACAGCTTTTTCTCGTTGATCGTGGTGCATGCGGTGCTGGGCGTGCCGTTTGTGATCATCACCGTGTCGGCGACCTTGCAGGGCTTCAACCACAATCTGGTGCGGGCGGCGGCCAGTCTTGGCGCATCGCCGTTGACTGCATTTCGCCGGGTGACCTTGCCGTTGATTGCGCCAGGCGTGATTTCCGGGGCGTTGTTTGCCTTCGCCACGTCGTTCGATGAAGTGGTGGTGACGCTGTTCCTCGCCGGCCCGGAGCAAGCGACCCTGCCGCGCCAGATGTTCAGCGGCATCCGCGAAAACCTCAGCCCGACGATTGCGGCGGCGGCGACCTTGTTGATTGCTTTCTCGGTGCTGTTGTTGCTGACCCTGGAATGGTTGCGTGGCCGCAGTGAGAAGCTGCGTACTGCGGCGGTCTAACGGCCTGCTGGAGATTCAAGTGTGGGAGGGGGCAAGCCCCCTCCCACATTGGTGTTGTGTTGTCCTGGAAATAACCATTCAGGCTGTGAATGCTGGGCAACCCCATTTTCCGAGCTACTCTTGTGCCAGCCCATCCCTGATAAGAGGCCGCGCACATGAGTACCTCCTCATTCAAGATCGCCCACAAACTGCTCACCGGCGCTGGCGCCATCGAACAACTGGCCTTTGAGCTCACCCGCCTGGATGTGGACAACCCGCTGATCGTCACCGACGCCGCGCTGGTCAAGTCCGGCACCGTGGCGCTGGCACTCGAGCACTTGGGCGAACGCAGCTACGAGATTTTCGACCGCGTCCTGCCCGACCCGGAAATCGCCATTGTCGAGGACTGCATGCGTGTCTACCGCGAGGGTGGGCATGACGGCTTGATCGGCCTGGGCGGCGGCAGCGCCATCGATATCGCCAAAAGCGTTGCCGCCTATGCCGGATACCACGGCGCGCTGGCGGACTTGTTCGGCGTCGACCAGGTGCCGCGCAAGGGCCCGCCGCTGATTGCCATCCCGACCACGGCGGGCACCGGCTCGGAAGTGACCAATGTGGCGATCCTCTCCGATAAGGCCGCGCAGCTGAAAAAAGGCATTGTCAGCGACTACCTGCTGCCAGACGTCGCGCTGATCAGCCCGCAAATGACCCTGACCTGCCCGCGCAGCGTCACCGCCGCCAGCGGCGTGGATGCGCTGGTGCATGCCATCGAATCCTACCTGTCGCTGAATGCTTCGCCGATCACCGACGCGCTGGCCATCGGCGCCATCAAGCTGATCGCCAAGGCGTTGCCCAAGGCCTACGCGAACCCCGCGAACCTGCAGGCGCGAGACGATATGGCCACCGCCAGCCTGATGGCCGGTATGGCGTTCGGGAATGCCGGGGTGGGCGCGGTGCATGCGTTGGCGTACCCGCTGGGTGGGCGTTTCAATATTGCCCATGGCGTGAGCAACGCGCTGTTGCTGCCCTATGTGATGCACTGGAACAAGCTGGCCTGTGTGGAGCGTATGCAGGACATTGCGCAGGCCATGGGCGTGAATGTCGCCGGCTTGAGCGTCAATGATGCCGCCGACCAAGCTGTCGAGGCGATGACGCGACTGTGTGCCGCAGTGGAGATCCCGGCGGGCCTGCGCAGTTTCGGTGTGCCCGAGGACGCGATCCCCGCCATGGCCGTGGAGGCGGCGGGCATTGAACGGTTGATGCGCAACAATCCGCGCAAGCTCAGCGCGGCGGATATCGAGAAAATCTATCGGGCTGCGTACTAGCCATTGAGCCAGGTCACGGTGCGCGCGGCAAAGCATGAGGTATACAATGCGCGCCATCGTGATTTAGCTCAAAAAAGGTGCGTCATGCAGCCCTTCGTCATTGCTCCATCGATTCTCTCCGCCGACTTCGCCCGCCTGGGTGATGAAGTGGACAAGGTGTTGGCCGCCGGTGCCGACTTCGTGCACTTCGATGTCATGGACAACCACTACGTACCCAACCTGACCATCGGCCCGATGGTATGCGCCGCGTTGCGCAAGTACGGCATCACTGCGCCGATCGATGCGCACCTGATGGTCAGCCCGGTGGATCGCATCATCGGCGACTTCGTTGACGCCGGCGCGACCTACATCACCTTCCACCCGGAAGCCTCGCTGCACGTCGACCGCACCCTGCAACTGATCCGCGAAGGCGGCTGCAAGGCGGGTCTGGTGTTCAACCCGGCCACTCCACTGAGCGTGCTTGAGTACGTGATGGACAAGGTCGACATGATCCTGCTGATGAGCGTTAACCCGGGCTTCGGCGGGCAGAAGTTCATCCCTGGTACGCTGAACAAGCTGCGCGAAGCCCGCGCGCTGATCGACGCCTCGGGCCGTGACATCCGCCTGGAAATCGACGGCGGGGTCAACGTCAACAACATCCGCGAAATCGCCGCGGCGGGCGCCGACACTTTCGTGGCCGGCTCGGCGATCTTCAATGCGCCGGACTACCAAGAGGTCATCGACAAGATGCGCGCCGAACTGGCGCTGGCGCGTCCATGAGCGGCTTTGAGCAGCTGTTCCCCGGCAAATTGCCACGGCTGGTGATGTTCGATCTTGACGGTACCTTGATCGACTCGGTGCCCGACCTGGCGGCGGCGGTGGACGAGATGCTGCTCAAGCTGGGGCGCAAGCCGGCCGGGGTCGAGTCGGTGCGCGAATGGGTTGGCAACGGCGTGCAGATGCTGGTGCGCCGCGCCTTGGCCGATCACATCGATGCCGAAGGCGTGGATGAGGTGGAGGCTGAGCACGCCCTGGAACTGTTCAACGCGGCCTACGAAGACGGCCACGAACTGACCGTGGTCTACCCGGGCGTGCGCGACACCCTCAAGTGGCTGAGCAAGCAAGGCGTGGAAATGGCCCTGATCACCAACAAGCCGGAACGCTTCGTCGCACCGCTGTTGGATCAGATGAAAATCGGCCGTTATTTCCGCTGGATCATCGGTGGCGATACCCTGCCGCAGAAAAAGCCGGACCCGGCGGCGCTTTTTTTCGTGATGAAAATGGCCAATATTCCGGCCTCGCAGTCGTTGTTTGTCGGCGATTCGCGCAGTGATGTGCAGGCGGCAAAGGCCGCGGGTGTGCAGTGTGTAGCCCTCAGTTACGGCTATAACCATGGCCGGCCGATTGCCGAAGAGTCGCCGGCAATGGTCATTGATGACCTGCGCCTGCTAATCCCCGGTTGCTTGGGAGCTGGCGCTGAGATAACGTTGCCCGACACCGATCCGTCCCCTTCTGGAAATTCCATCGTGGTGGTCACTCGCAAACTCTGGATGAAAGTTATCAAGGCCCTGGCCCGCTGGCGTTGGCGCGCCTGACTGATCCTGGCCGCGCTCTGCGGCACGTTTGCATACCTGACTGTTAGATCCTCAAGCCACGAGGCATATCATGACCCGCGAAGAATTCCTGCGTTTGGCCGCTGCCGGCTATAACCGTATCCCCTTGGCCTGCGAAACCCTGGCCGACTTCGACACGCCGTTGTCGATCTACCTGAAACTGGCCGACGAGCCCAACTCCTACCTGCTCGAGTCGGTCCAGGGCGGCGAGAAGTGGGGCCGTTACTCGATCATCGGCCTGCCGTGCCGCACGGTGCTGCGGGTACACGACCATCATGTGAGCATTAGCCATGATGGCGTCGAGATCGAAAGCCACGATGTCGAAGACCCGTTGGCGTTCGTCGAGGCGTTCAAGGCGCGCTACAACGTGCCGACCATTGCTGGGCTGCCACGCTTCAACGGCGGCCTGGTGGGTTACTTCGGCTACGACTGCGTGCGCTACGTGGAAAAACGCCTGGGCAAATGCCCGAACCCGGATCCGCTGGGGGTGCCGGACATTCTGTTGATGGTCTCCGATGCGGTGGTGGTGTTCGACAACCTCGCCGGCAAGATGCACGCGATTGTGCTCGCTGACCCGTCCCAGGTCGACGCGTTCGAGCAAGGCCTGGCCAGCCTCGAAGCCCTCATGGAAAAACTGCGCCAGCCGATCACCCCGCGTCGCGGCCTGGACCTCAGCCGTCCGCCGGCGGCCGACCCGGTGTTCCGCTCCAGCTTTACCCAGGATGACTACGAGCGTGCGGTCGACACCATCAAGGAATACATCCTCGCCGGTGACTGCATGCAGGTGGTGCCGTCGCAACGCATGTCCATCGACTTCAAGGCCGCGCCGATCGATCTGTATCGCGCATTGCGCTGCTTCAACCCGACGCCCTACATGTACTTCTTCAACTTTGGTGACTTCCACGTGGTGGGCAGTTCGCCGGAAGTGCTGGTGCGCGTCGAAGACAACCTGATCACCGTGCGCCCGATCGCCGGTACTCGCCCACGGGGTGCGACCGAAGAGGCTGACCTAGCGCTGGAAAAGGACCTGCTGAGCGACGACAAGGAAATCGCCGAGCACCTGATGCTCATCGACCTGGGTCGTAACGATACCGGGCGAGTCTCGGAAATCGGTTCGGTGAAGCTCACCGAAAAGATGGTGATCGAGCGGTATTCCAACGTGATGCACATTGTGTCCAACGTCACCGGCGAGCTGAAAGCCGGCTTGACGGCGATGGACGCGCTGCGCGCGATTCTGCCGGCGGGCACCTTGTCGGGTGCGCCGAAGATCCGTGCGATGGAAATCATCGACGAGCTGGAGCCGGTCAAGCGCGGTGTCTACGGCGGTGCCGTGGGCTATTTCGCCTGGAACGGCAACATGGACACGGCCATTGCGATCCGCACGGCCGTGATCAAGGACGGGGAGCTGCATGTGCAGGCCGGTGGCGGGATTGTCGCCGACTCGGTGCCGGCCCTCGAATGGGAAGAAACCCTGAACAAGCGCCGCGCGATGTTCCGCGCCGTTGCGCTGGCTGAACAGACCCCCAATTCTTGAGGTTTCCCCCATGTTGCTGATGATTGATAACTACGATTCCTTTACTTACAACGTTGTGCAGTACCTGGGCGAGCTGGGTGCCGAGGTCAAGGTGGTGCGCAACGATGAACTGACCGTGGCCGAGATCGCTGCCCTGAACCCGGAGCGCATCGTGGTTTCGCCAGGCCCGTGCACGCCGACCGAGGCGGGTGTCTCGCTGGAGGCGATCAAGTATTTCGCCGGCAAGCTGCCGATCCTGGGCGTATGCCTGGGCCACCAGTCCATCGGCCAGGCCTTTGGCGGCGACGTGGTGCGGGCGCGCCAGGTGATGCACGGCAAGACCAGCCCGGTGTTCCATCATGATCTAGGCGTGTTTCATGGCCTCAACCTGCCGGTGACGGTGACCCGCTACCACTCGCTGGTGGTCAAGCGCGAAACCTTGCCGGAATGCCTGGAACTCACCGCTTGGACCCAGCTGGAAGACGGCTCGGTCGATGAGATCATGGGCCTGCGCCACAAGACACTGAATATCGAAGGGGTGCAATTTCACCCTGAGTCGATCCTGACCGAGCAGGGCTACGAGCTGTTCGCCAACTTTCTCAAGCAGAGCGGCGGCACGCGCTAAGGACTTTCCATGGATATCAAGACTGCCCTGAGCCGTATCGTCGGCCATCTGGACCTGAGCACCGCTGAAATGAGCGATGTGATGCGCGAAATCATGACCGGTCAGTGCACCGATGCGCAGATCGGCGCGTTCATGATGGCGATGCGCATGAAGAGCGAGAGCATCGACGAGATCGTCGGCGCGGTATCGGTCATGCGCGAGCTGGCGGACAAGGTTGAGCTCAAGACCCTCGACGGCGTGGTCGACGTGGTCGGCACCGGCGGTGACGGTGCGAACATCTTCAACGTCTCGACGGCGTCGTCTTTTGTTGTTGCGGCGGCGGGTTGCACCGTGGCCAAGCACGGTAACCGTGCGGTGTCTGGCAAGAGCGGCAGTGCCGATTTGCTCGAAGCGGCGGGCATCTACCTGAACCTGACCCCGGTTCAAGTGGCGCGTTGCATTGATAACGTCGGCATCGGCTTCATGTTTGCCCAATCCCATCATGGTGCAATGAAGCATGCCGCCGGCCCACGCAAGGACCTCGGCCTGCGCACCCTGTTCAACATGCTCGGCCCGCTTACGAATCCGGCCGGTGTGAAGCACCAGGTGGTAGGCGTGTTCAGCCAGGCGCTGTGCCGGCCTTTGGCCGAAGTGCTGCAGCGTATGGGCAGCAAGCATGTGCTGGTGGTGCATTCCAAAGACGGCCTGGACGAGTTCAGCCTGGCGGCACCGACGTTCGTGGCGGAACTGAAGAACGACCAAATCACCGAATACTGGGTCGAACCGGAAGATTTGGGTATGAAGAGCCAGAGCTTGCATGGCTTGGCAGTGGAAAGCCCGGCGGCGTCCCTGGAGTTGATTCGCGATGCGTTGGGGCGTCGCAAGACCGAGAACGGCCAAAAAGCTGCTGAGATGATTGTTCTGAATGCTGGCGCGGCACTTTATGCGGCGGACCATGCCTATAGTCTTAAGGAAGGTGTCGCCTTGGCCCACGATGCACTGCACACCGGTCTGGCTCGCGAGAAGCTCGAAGAACTCGGGGCATTCACCGCAGTATTCAAGATGGAGAATGAAGGATGAGTGTGCCGACCGTTCTGGAAAAAATCCTGGCCCGCAAAGCTGAAGAAGTCGCCGAGCGTCGCGCTCGTGTCAGCCTGGCCGAGCTTGAAGCCCAGGCGAAGGTCGCTGATGCACCGCGTGGCTTTGCCAATGCCTTGATCGCCCAGGCCAAGCTCAAGCAGCCTGCGGTCATTGCCGAGGTCAAGAAAGCTTCGCCGAGCAAGGGTGTGATTCGCGAGATCTTCATTCCAGAAGACATTGCCAAGAGCTATGAGAAGGGCGGGGCGACCTGCCTCTCGGTGCTGACCGATATCGACTACTTCCAGGGTTCCGACCTGTTCCTGCAGCAAGCCCGCGCTGCGTGCAAGTTGCCGGTGATCCGCAAGGATTTCATGGTTGACCCGTACCAGATCGTCGAAGCCCGTGCCCTGGGCGCCGACTGCGTGCTGTTGATCGTTTCCGCGTTGGATGACGTGAAGATGGCCGAACTGGCTGCCGTCGCCAAAAGCGTCGGCCTGGACGTACTGGTGGAGGTGCACGATGGCGATGAGCTGGAACGCGCCCTGAAAACCCTCGACACACCGCTGGTGGGGGTCAACAACCGTAACCTGCACACCTTCGAAGTCAGCCTGGAAAACACCCTCGACCTGCTGCCGCGTATTCCGCGTGACCGTCTGGTGATTACCGAGAGTGGCATCGTCAACCGTGCCGATGTGGAACTGATGGAAATCAGCGGCGTGTATTCGTTCCTGGTGGGCGAGACCTTCATGCGCGCTGAAAACCCGGGGGCGGAGCTGCAGCGCCTGTTCTTCCCGGAGCGTGGGGTGGCGGTCAGTGGTTCGACATTAGACTGACTTGAACACGGTCAAGATTTGAAATGCAATCGAGCATGTGAGAGGGGGCTTGCTCCCGATAGCGGGGTGTCAGTCAATACCTGTACTGACTGATCTAAAGCTATCGGGGGCAAGCCCCCTCCACATTGGGTTTTGTGTTTATTCAGATAGGTAAGTGTTTGATGGTCAAGCCGGTGTCGATGACGGTTGAAGCGGGCCTGGCTGCCGAGCAGGCGCTGCTGGCGGCTGTGTGCGCCGGCGAGCAGGAATTCGGCCTGCTGTTCTGGCAACCCAGCGATCAAGCGTTGGTGATGCCGCGTCGTCTGAGTCGGCTACCGGCGTTCGAAACCGCCAGCCAGGTATCATCCGACGCCGGCTGGCCGGTGTTGCTGCGTGAAACCGGCGGTGAGCCAGTGCCGCAATCGAGTGCCACGGTCAACATCGCCCTGGTCTACGCCCCGCCGCGCAGCGAAGGCGATCAGGGGCGCATCGAAACCGGTTACCAGCGGCTGTGTCAGCCCATCTGCGATTTTTTGATCGAGCTGGGGGGCGATGCCTCCGTCGGCGAAATCGATGGCGCGTTTTGCGACGGTCGCTACAACGTCAACCTCAATGGCCGCAAAATGGTCGGTACGGCTCAACGTTGGCGACAAAGTGGTGGCCGCCCGGTGGGGCTGGTGCACGGGGCTTTGTTGTTGGATAACGATCGCGAAGCGCTGATTGCGGCGGTCAACCGCTTCAATGAAGCCTGCGGTCTCGACCAGCGGGTGCGTGCCGACAGCCATATCGCCCTGCACGAAGCCTTCCCGGCGCCGGATGCGATCAGCCGGCTGGATACCTTGTACCGTCAAATGTTGGCCAGCTTCCTGCCGGTTTAACGGGTACCGAACACCACCATCGTCTTGCCTTTGACGTGCACCAGGTTGCGTTCTTCCAAGTCTTTGAGCACGCGGCCGACCATCTCCCGTGAACAGCCGACAATACGCCCGATTTCCTGGCGTGTGACTTTGATCTGCATGCCATCGGGGTGGGTCATGGCGTCAGGTTGCTTGCACAAGTCCAAGAGGCAGCGGGCGACGCGGCCTGTGACGTCAAAGAATGCCAGGTCGCCGACCTTGCGCGTGGTGTCGCGCAGCCGCTGGGCAATCTGGCCGCTGAGGGCGTAGAGGATGTCGGGATCCTGCTGGGCCAGCTCGCGGAATTTGGCATAGCTGATCTCGGCCACTTCGCACTCGACCTTGGCCCGCACCCAGGCGCTGCGTTCCTGTTCCTTGCCGGCTTGTTCGAACAGACCCAGTTCCCCAAAGAAGTCCCCGGTGTTCAGGTAGGCGATGATCATTTCACGGCCGTCTTCATCCTCAATCAGGATGGTGACCGAGCCTTTGATAATGAAGTACAGCGTATCGGAACGTTCGCCGGCGCAGATGATGTTGTGCTTGGCCGGGTGGCGACGGCGCTGGCAATGCATCAGCAGTTTGTCGAGATTCTTGATCTTGGGTATGGGAGTAAGAGCAACCATGGTTGTATCCCGAAAAGACTGCGCGAGGTAGTTGGAGTTGTTGTATTCATCGGTATCGGCATTGATACACGCTGTATAAAGGGTGGCAATACGCCATCGATTTGGCGCCAGCTTAACAGACACATTCTGTCTCGATTAGGCAATTTTTCCGCGTAGCCCCTGCAATTGATCACTTTTGTCGCAAGCGCTGACGCCAGCGAGCGCTGTGCTAAGCTGGCGACCTTTTTTAGCAGTGGAGTCTGGGCGATGAAGGCACGCATCCAATGGGCGGGCGAAGCCATGTTCCTCGGTGAGTCGGGCAGTGGCCATGTGGTGGTCATGGATGGCCCGCCGGAAGCCGGTGGCCGTAACCTGGGCGTACGCCCGATGGAAATGCTCCTGCTTGGCGTGGGCGGTTGCAGCAATTTCGACGTGGTCAGCATCCTGAAAAAATCCCGCCAGGCCGTGGAGAGCTGCGAAGTCTTCCTGGAAGCCGAGCGTGCCACTGAAGATCCCAAGGTGTTTACCAAGATCCACATGCATTTCGTGGTGAAGGGCCGGGCGCTGAAAGAAGCCCAGGTCAAGCGTGCCATCGAGTTGTCCGCTGAGAAGTACTGCTCGGCGTCCATCATGCTCGGCGCGGCCGGTGTGGCCATCACCCATGATTACGAAATCATCGAGGTCGGTTGATCGCTCAATCGGCGGGCAAAAAAGAAAGGGCGCTTTGGAGACGCCCTTTTTTATGGCTCGGATTTGATGCGTTTAGATGCGGTAGGTGCTCTTGGTCATGACCTTGGCCAATAAGCTCATGCCAAACCTGACCGGCGCGGGGAAGCGGAAACCGCCAGCATCCAGCGCGCTTTCGGCGTGATGTTCTTCATCGATGCGCATCTGCTCAAGAATCGCCCGGGACTTTTCGTCTTCGGCGGGCAGTTGTTCCAGATGCTCATCCAGGTGCTTGCACACTTGATGTTCGGTGGCTGCGACAAAGCCGAGGCTGACTTTGTCACTGATCAGGCCGGCAGCGGCACCGATCCCAAACGACAGGCCATAAAACAGCGGGTTCAGCACGCTCGGGTGGCTGCCGAGTTGGCGAATGCGTTGCTCGCACCAGGCCAGGTGATCAATTTCTTCCTCGGCGGCATGCTCCATGGCTGCGCGAACCTGCGGCAGCTTGGCGGTCAGGGCCTGGCCTTGATACAACGCCTGGGCACAGACTTCGCCGGTATGGTTGATGCGCATCAGGCCGGCGACATGGCGGGTCTCGGTCTCGCTCATCTGTGCGTCGGGCTGCACGATGGCGGGCGACGGGCGATACGGTTGGCCGCTGAAGGGCAGCAGCGTGCGCATGGCCATGTCGGCTTGCAGCAACAGACGGTCAATCGGCGAGTAGTGACGTTGGGTAGTCATGCTGACCTCCGGGAAGAATCTCGGCGGCCAGTTTACCGCAAGAGAGGGGAAAGCGTTTGCGCTGAGTCAGGGGCATGGGGTCGCAGCCCGAGGCCGTGACCCTTGTTCCGAGGCGGATCAGCCCGGCGGCCAGTTCATCTGGCGCTGACCCAGCACATGCATATGGATGTGATAAACGGTTTGCCCGCCGTCTTCATTGCAGTTCATCACCACACGAAACCCTTTTTCACAGCCTTGTTCAACGGCCAAGCGCTGGGCGGTGAACAGGATATGGCCGGCAAGGGCTTTGTCGTCTTCCGTCAGGTCATTCAAGGTCCGGATCGGTTTCTTCGGAATGACCAGGAAATGCACGGGGGCCTGCGGCGCGATATCGTGGAAGGCCAGAACCTGGTCGTCTTCGTAGATAATCTTCGCGGGTATTTCTCTGTTGATGATCTTGGTGAACAGAGTATCCACAGCTGTTTCTCCATTATGAGTATGCGGGGTGAGTGTACCCAGCCGGTCAGCGTGGGCAATAGGCCTTGTTGATGGCGCCGGCGATCTTGCGAGTCAGCCAGCGAGGGCTGAAGCGCGGGCTGAAGGCTATCCAGCGGTTGCGTCGGCCGGGAATGATGATGGCTTTGTTCTTTTCCAAGGCGCGCACGGTGTAGAGCGCCACTTCTTCGGGGCTCATCAGTTGTTGGCTGCGGTCGAGCTTGGCGGTGTCCATTTGCGCGGTGCCGAAGAACGCGGTGCGGGTCGGGCCGGGGCAAAGGACCGAGACCTTGATGCCGCAGGTTTTCAACTCTTCGCGCAGGCCTTCGGAAAAGTGCAGTACGTAGGCCTTGCTGGCGTAGTAGGTGCTCATCCACGGGCCGGGCTGAAACGCCGCGATGGACGCCACATTGAGAATCTGCCCCCCACCGTGCAGCGCCATGGTGTTGCCAAGTGCGTGGCACATGCGGGTCAGAGCGAGGATGTTGACCTCCATGAGGTCTTGTTCGGTCATCCAGTCCTGGGCCAGGAACGGCCCGCTGGTACCGATGCCGGCACAGTTGACCAGCAGGTCGATCTGCCGCTCACCTTCTTCAAGCTCCAGCAGGAACCCGGACAAGCGCAGCGGCTCGCCCAGGTCGCAGGCCCGGAACAGCACCTCGACGCCAAACCGTTGGGTCAATTCGATAGCAATGCTTTCCAACTGATCACGCTGGCGGGCCACCAGAATCAAGCTGCGGCCGCGACGGGCCAGTGCTTCGGCCAAGGCCAGGCCGATGCCGCTGGAGGCGCCGGTGATCAGAGCGTAACGTGTCATGCCTTTCTCCATCGCAACACCGCCGAGCCTGCGACAGAGGCATCGCAGGCCGGTGGTGTTTCTTTACTGTTCTGGAGAGTCTACAGGTTCGCCCGCTTCGTCAGCACTCTGCGCTTCGTCTTCTTCTACGGTCGCGCTTTGGTCAGCGTCTTCATCGGAGGTGATGGAGCTGCTTTCGTAGCCGCTGTCCATGTTGGCTTCGAGTTGGTTCAGGTAACCGTTCATGCCCAGGGTGACCACGATGGCCAGCATGACCGGAATAAACGCCAGCCACAGCGTGGCCAGGACTTTTACCGCCGTGGAGTTGCGGGGTGGTGGTGCGCCATATTGGTTGGCGCCCGCGTTCCCCGGCAATACCAGCAACAGGATCGGGAAAACGCTGTTCACCAGTGGGACGAGGTTGAGGAAGTACAGCCAGCCGGACCAGCCCAGGTCGTGCAGGCGCTGCACACCGATCTGTACGCTGACCCAGACAAGCGCCACAAACAGCGCGAGACCCAGCAGTACCCCGAGGATAGTGCCTGCCGTCGGCGATGCGGTGGCCACGGCAAAGCTCACGGTGCTGATGATGCCACCCGCAACCAGCATCGCCAGGGTCAACACCAGGGTCCAGGCCAGGTAACGCAGACGACCAATACGTCCGTGGATAGTGAAAACCTTGAGGGTGGCGTATTCCGGCAGGTGCTCACCTACCGCGGCACGCGGCGGTGCGTAGGGGGAGGCGGCCGGGCGGGAGAAGTCGGAAGCGCCGGAATCCGTTTCATGGGTTTCGGCGAGGCTGAAGGCCACGGGCTGTTCGGCTTCGATACGTGCATCGACCCCGGCGTTTTTCAGCGCAGTGAGGTAGGTTTCGGCGTCCGGTCGGGACAGGTCGCGTTTGAGCGCGACCGTGCGGCCGGTGAAGAGCTTCTCGATGGCTTCGACTTCGCTCTTGAACAGCTCGGCCAGGTTCAGTTTGGCCGTGGTGCTTTCGACACCCGGGAGCAAGGCTCCATCAAACACAATCTTGAAACGGTTGTCGCTCATGCGGGCTTCCTTGTCACTTATTCAGGGAGGAGGGCAGGCCTGTGTAATTGGCAGGCCTTGCGGTTGGGTCAGCGTGGCCAGCGCAGTTGAGCGGCTTGTTCGCGTGCCTTGCGGTATTCGGCATCCAGGCGAGCAACCAGTTCATCGACGCTGGGTAAATCATCAATCTCACCGACACCTTGGCCGGCTGACCATACAGTCTTCCACGCCTTGGCCTCGTCGCTCAACGGCTTGAGCTTGGAGCCAAAGTTGACCTCGCCCTTGCCTTGCAGGGCGGCGAGATCGAAACCGGCGTTTTCCAGGCTCTGGCGCATAAAGCTCGCGGGCACGCCGGAGACAGCAGGAGTGTGCACGATGTCGGCGGCGCGCGATGTGAGCAGCATCTCTTTATACGCATCCGGGGCGTGGCTTTCGGTGGTGCCGATGAACCGCGTGCCGAAATAGGCCAAGTCTGCGCCGAGCAACTGGGCGGCGAGAATCTCGTGCCCATGGTTGAGGCAGCCGGCCAGCAGCAGGGTTTTGTCGAAGAATTGGCGGATCTCGGCAATCAGCGAGAAAGGGCTCCAGGTGCCGGCGTGGCCACCGGCGCCGGCCGCAACGGCGATCAGGCCATCCACACCGGCTTCGGCGGCCTTCTCGGCGTGGCGGCGGGTGGTGACGTCGTGGAACACCAGGCCACCGTAGCTGTGCACGGCGTCCACCAACTCCTTCACGGCGCCCAGACTGGTAATAACGATCGGCACTTTGTGTTCGACGCAAATCGCCAGGTCTGCCTCCAGGCGCGGGTTGCTGTTGTGCACGATCAGGTTGACGGCGTAGGGCGCGGGGTTATCCAGTTGTGCCAGCCCCGCTTCGATTTCTTCCAGCCAGGCCTTGAACCCGCTGCTTTCGCGTTGGTTAAGCGCCGGGAAACTCCCGACCACCCCGTTGCGGCAGCACGCCAGGACCAATTGCGGGTTGGAGATAAGGAACATCGGCGCAGCCACGACGGGCAGGCGCAGACGGTGTTCAAGCAGAGCGGGCAGCGACATTGGAGGTACCCCGAGTCATTGAAGTTAGAACGGTTTGACCACGACCAAAATTACGATAGCCAGCAATATCAGAACGGGCACTTCATTGAACCAGCGATAAAAGACATGGCTGCGGGTGTTTTCGCCACGGGCAAAACGTTTTACCTGTGCGCCACACATATGGTGGTAGCCGATCAGGAACACCACCAGGGTCAACTTGGCGTGGATCCAGGCGCCCGATTGAAAGATGCCGGGGTTGAGCGCGATCAGCCAGATACCGAATACCAGCGAAGCCAGCATCGCCGGGCCCATGATGCCGCGGTACAGCTTGCGCTCCATGACACTGAAACGCTCCTTGCTGACGGCGTCCTCGCTCTGGGCGTGGTAAACGAACAGGCGCGGCAGGTAGAACAGCCCGGCAAACCAGCAGACGATGCTGACGATGTGGAAGGCTTTGACCCATAGATAAAGCATTTTTAGTTATTCCCAGGTTCACGGTAACTGAAGATAGTAGTGGCTCATGCGCCCGTACGTCACGTTGACGGTTGTCGCAGGACGATGCGGCCCCTATTATCGACGGCTTTCCAGTGGGTTCGTTGAGGGCAGGTTTATGGTCAAGGTCGGTATCGTCGGCGGCACGGGTTACACCGGTGTCGAATTGCTGCGTCTGTTGGCTCAGCATCCGCAAGCTGAGGTGGTGGTCATCACCTCCCGATCCGAGGCCGGCCTGGCCGTGGCCGACATGTACCCGAACCTGCGAGGCCATTACGACGGCCTGGCGTTCAGTGTCCCTGACATCAGCACCCTGGGTGCATGCGACGTGGTGTTCTTTGCCACGCCTCATGGTGTGGCCCATGCATTGGCCGGTGAACTGCTGGCTGCTGGTACCAAGGTGATCGACCTGTCGGCGGATTTCCGTTTGCAGGATGCTGATGAGTGGGCCAAGTGGTATGGCCAGCCTCACGGTGCGCCAGAGCTGTTGGAAGAAGCGGTGTACGGCCTGCCGGAGGTCAATCGTGAGCAGATCAAGCAGGCGCGCCTGATCGCGGTGCCGGGTTGCTATCCAACGGCCACACAGCTGGGCTTCCTGCCGTTGCTCGAAGCCGGGTTGGCAGATGCCTCGCGCTTGATCGCGGACTGCAAGTCCGGTGTGAGCGGCGCCGGTCGTGGTGCGGCGGTGGGTTCGCTGTACTCCGAGACGTCGGAAAGCATGAAAGCCTATGCGGTAAAAGGGCATCGCCACTTGCCGGAAATCCGCCAGGGGCTGCGGCGTGCCGCCGGTCAGGACGTGGGCCTGACGTTCGTGCCGCACCTGACGCCTATGATCCGTGGCATTCATTCCACGTTGTACGCCACAGTGGTTGATCGCTCGGTAGACCTGCAGGCGCTGTTCGAAAAGCGTTATGCCAACGAACCGTTCGTCGACGTAATGCCTGCCGGCAGCCATCCGGAAACCCGCAGCGTGCGCGGCGCCAACGTGTGCCGGATTGCGGTGCACCGTCCACAGGATGGCGACTTGGTCGTGGTGTTGTCGGTGATTGATAACTTGGTCAAGGGCGCGTCGGGCCAGGCGGTGCAGAACATGAACATCCTGTTTGGCCTGGACGAGAAGCTGGGCCTGTCCCACGCGGGCATGCTGCCTTAAGATTTTCAGGTGGTTGCGCAAAAGGCCCGATGATCGGGCCTTTTGTGTTTTTGATGGCGGCTAGGCAGATTGATATACCGTAACAATAGTTGACCGCTTTTCTAGGAGAAGCGGATAATGCCCGTCATTACGCATATGGCGGCGCTACGCCGGGAGATTATCAGCATGAGCGTTGAATCCTTCACCCCCACGGCTTTGCAATTCACCCACGGTGCTGCGCACAAGGTGAAGAGCCTGGTCGATGAAGAGGGTAATGATCGCTTGAAGCTGCGCGTATTCGTTACGGGCGGCGGTTGTTCAGGGTTTCAGTACGGTTTTACCTTCGATGAAGATGTGGCCGATGATGACACCATCGTTGAGCGCGAGGGCGTAAGCCTGGTCGTGGACCCCATGAGTTTCCAGTACTTGGCAGGTGCCGAGGTGGATTATCAGGAAGGTCTGGAGGGTTCACGTTTCGTGATCAAGAACCCTAATGCTACGACCACCTGTGGTTGTGGTTCTTCGTTCTCGATCTGATCTATAGCGGATACAGAAACGCCGCTTGGCTTTGATAGGCCAAGCGGCGTTTTGCTGTCTACGGATTATGGGGGCGGTCAGGCGGGATATATCGCGCCCAGCACCCGAAGCCCGCGTGAGCCGGTGACGCTCGGGCGGTTGGCCGCGATGCCTTCGAGGCAGCAATGGGCCAGCCATGCGAAGGCCATTGCCTCGACCCAGTCGGGGTCTACGCCATAGGTGGCGGTGCTGCTGACGTGGGTTGACGGTAGCAGGGCTGCCAGGCGATTCATCAGCGTGGCGTTGTGAGCGCCACCGCCACACACCAGCAGTGTTTCTGTCTGGGGTTGGGCGGACTGCAACGACTCGACGATGGTGAGCGCGGTCAGCTCCAGCAGCGTGGCCTGCACATCTTGAGGTTCGAATGCGGGGAGACGGCCAAGGTGTTGATGCAGCCATTCCAGGTTGAACACTTCGCGCCCAGTGCTCTTGGGGCCCTTGGCCACGAAGAATGGATCGCTGAGCAGGGCATTGAGCAGTTGGGGCTCAACCTTGCCGCTGGCAGCCCACTGACCATCGCGATCAAAGTGCTCGCTGCGTTGTTGGTGAATCCAGGCATCCAACAGCACATTGCCTGGGCCGCAATCGAATCCGGCTACAGGTTTACCGGTCTCGATCAGGCTGAGATTGCTGAAACCGCCCACATTCAATACGGCACGGTTGCCGGTGCGTTCACCAAACAGTGCTTCATGGAATGCTGGGACCAGCGGGGCGCCCTGGCCGCCGGCGGCGACATCGCGGCTGCGGAAGTCGCTGACCACGGTGATGTTGGTCAGCTCGGTGAGCAAGGCCGGGTTGCCGATCTGCACGGTAAAGCCCCGGGCGGGTTCATGGCGGATGGTCTGGCCATGGCTGCCGATCGCGCGGATGTCCTGGGGCTTGAGGTGTTGCTGAACGAGTAATGCGTGAATGCCCTGTGCTGCCAGGTTCACCCATTTCTGTTGGGCGATTGCTGAGCGGGCGATCTCATCCGGGCCGCTGGCGCACAGGGCGAGCAGCTCTGTGCGCAGGGTATCCGGCATGGGGAGGTAGTGCGTGGCGATCAGTTTGATCGCCGGGGCCTGTTCGATCAAAGCGATGTCCAGGCCATCGAGACTGGTCCCGGACATCACGCCTATATAGAGCGACATACCTTAACGCTTCGCCGAAGCCAGCAGGGTGGAGCGCTCTTGGTCCATGCGCGCCATCAACGGCTGGCTCTGTTGCATGAATCGAGCGCGCTCGGCCTTGGCGATCGGATCGGCCATTGGCAGTTTTTGGCCCAGCGGGTCGACGTGCACACCATTAACCTGGAACTCGTAGTGCAAGTGCGGGCCGGTGGACAGGCCGGTAGTGCCGATGTAGCCGATCACCTGGCCTTGCTTGACGGTGCCGCCGGTTTGCACGCCCTTGGCGAAGCCTTGCATGTGGCCATACAGGGTGCGGTAGGTGTTCCCGTGCTGGATGATCACGGTATTACCGTAACCACCACGGCGTCCGGCCAATAGCACTTTACCGTCGCCGGCCGCCTTGATTGGTGTACCGCGCGGGGCAGCGTAGTCGACGCCTTTGTGGGCGCGGATTTTGTTCAGAATTGGATGCTTGCGACCCATGGAGAAACGCGAGCTAATGCGAGCGAAGTCTACCGGCGTGCGGATGAAGGCTTTGCGCATGCTATTGCCGTCGGCGGTGTAGTAGCTGCTGTTGCCTTGTTTGTTGGTGTAGC
Organism: Pseudomonas petroselini; assembly: GCF_045037875.1. Taxonomy (NCBI): domain Bacteria; kingdom Pseudomonadati; phylum Pseudomonadota; class Gammaproteobacteria; order Pseudomonadales; family Pseudomonadaceae; genus Pseudomonas; species Pseudomonas petroselini. Next base: position 8,084 of record NZ_CP173614.1, on the reverse strand, counting down.
GCACGGCGGTGTAGGTCTTGCCACGGTTGGTAAAGCGTGCGGAGAGAATATTGCCGGTGCCGACCACTTTGCCATTCGCGACTTTCTGCTCATAGATCACATCGAATTCGTCGCCTTGGCGGATGTCCTGGGCGAAGTCGATGTCGTAGCCGAACACGCTGGCCATGTCCATGGTCATGCTGTGGGACAGGCCGGCGCGGGCCGCGGATTGCGACAGCGAGCTGTTGATTACACCGTGTACGTAGGCGGAGCGCATCACCGGCTTGGTGGTGACGCGGTTGAAGGCAAAGCCTTTGGCGCCTTTAGTCAGGGTGATGCTTTCGAGGTCGCTGACATTGCTGTGCAGGTTGTTGAGCTGTCCGTCGGGTGTCAGTTCGAATTCCAGCTTTTGACCGCGTTTGAGCTGGGTGAACTGCTTGGCTTGTTTGTCGCTGGCGAGTACTTCGTTGACGGTGGCTGCGGGGATACCGACTTTCTCGAATAGCGTCGAGAGCGTATCGCCCTTGCCAACGATGACTTCGCGGTGCTGGGGATTCTTGGCTGTGTCTACAGTCGGCGCGGCCTTGGTCTGAGCGGCTTGCTGTGTGTCTTCCGGGCTGTTTTCTATCTGGGCGAACGGTGAGTCAACTGGAGCATTTGTGGCTTGTTGTGCGTCGGAAGCGTCTTGATCTTGTGTCAGTTGTTCAACCGGACTTTCCAAGTCAAGGCTCAGGGATGTTCGTTTGGCTTCTACGTCACTGGAAGGGAATACCAGGAGTGCCAGGCTGAGAAGGGCGGCGATACCACTTGCGGCGAGCAGGTGGGTCTTCGGGTAAAGCGGCGGCGCTTTAGACGGTTCAGTGGTCATAGGTAATTTGACTTTGAAGATGAAATGGAAAAGATGAATGACATGATGAAGATGAAATAACTGTATAAAATATAACCAAATCATCTGTGGCGCAAGCTCGCGAACGCTGGGCTTGCTGAACGGTGTCCGTTCGCAGGGCAAAACTTGTAATTAGTCCCTGATCTTGTATGGTTGGTTCCCTTTTGAATCTGAGCCTTGCAGGTCTGTTATGAAGTCGGTTGAAGAGCAGCTAGCGCTGATAAAACGTGGTGCGGAAGAACTGTTGGTCGAGGCCGAGCTGATCGAAAAGCTCAAGCGTGGCCAACCCCTGCGTATTAAGGCTGGCTTTGATCCGACTGCGCCGGATTTGCACCTGGGCCATACCGTGCTTATTAATAAGCTGCGCCAGTTCCAGGAGCTGGGGCATCAGGTCATCTTCCTTATAGGTGATTTCACCGGGATGATCGGCGATCCGAGCGGCAAGAGTGCCACGCGCCCTCCGCTGACTCGCGAGCAGGTTCTCGATAACGCCGAGACCTACAAGACGCAGGTATTCAAGATCCTTGATCCGGCCAAGACCGAGGTGGCGTTCAACTCCACTTGGATGGATCAGATGGGGCCGGCGGATTTCATTCGCCTGACCTCCCAGTACACCGTCGCACGCATGCTTGAGCGTGATGACTTCGACAAGCGCTACTCCACCAATCAGCCGATCGCCATTCATGAGTTCCTCTATCCGCTGGTTCAGGGTTACGACTCGGTGGCGTTGCGTGCGGATGTTGAGCTCGGCGGCACCGATCAGAAGTTCAACCTGCTGATGGGGCGTGAGCTGCAGCGTGCGTATGGACAGGAGGCCCAGTGCATTCTGACTATGCCATTGCTGGAGGGGTTGGATGGCGTCAAGAAGATGTCCAAGTCTCTGGGTAACTATGTTGGTATCCAGGAAGCCCCGGGCGTCATGTACGGCAAGCTGGTTTCGATTCCTGATGCGCTGATGTGGCGTTACTTCGAGTTGCTGAGCTTCCGCTCGATGGATGAGATCAATGCGCTGCGTGCTGATGTAGAGGCAGGCGCCAATCCGCGTGACGTGAAGATCAAGCTGGCGGAAGAGATTGTTGCGCGCTTCCATGGTGAAGAAGCAGCGGCTAATGCTCACCGTGCTGCGGGCAATCGCATGAAGGACGGCGAGCTGCCGGATGATCTGCCGGAGATCGAGCTGTCTGCTGCCGAAGCGATGCCAATCGCTGCCGTCCTTAATAAAGCAGGTTTGGTGAAAAACTCGGCGGTAGCGCGTGACCTGTTGGGTTCGGGTGGTGTGCGTGTAGATGGTGAGGTCGTAGATCGTACCTTTATATGCGAGCTGGGTAGCACCCACGTATACCAGGCGGGGAAGAAGGCATTTGCGCGTATTACGCTCAAATCCGAATAAACCTGAAATTAAGTGTTGACGGCGAATTATATCTGTCTATAATTCGCCCCACTTCCGGCGCAGTCGAAACGGAAAACTCCTTGGTAAACAAAGAGTTAAACAGGATTCGACAGCGAGTTGCTTCAGTTCACCGAAGCCCAGAAGGAGTTGGTAGAGCGGTGTTGTTTGGCTCTATTAACGTTTCGATCCTCTCGGTCGAAAGCGGAGAAAAAGAGGTGTTGACAGCAGCGTGTAACGCTGTAGAATTCGCCTCCCGCTAACGAGAGATCGGAAGCGCAAGTGGTTGAAGTTGTTTAAGAAATCTTCGAAAACTTCTGAAAATAATCACTTGACAGCAAATGAGGTTGCTGTAGAATGCGCGCCTCGGTTGAGACGAAAGATCTTAACCAACCGCTCTTTAACAACTGAATCAAGCAATTCGTGTGGGTGCTTGTGGAGTCAGACTGATAGTCAGCAAGATTATCAGCATCACAAGTTACTCCGCGAGAAATCAAAGATGTAACCAACGATTGCTGAGCCAAGTTTAGGGTTTCTTAAAAACCCAAAGATGTTTGAACTGAAGAGTTTGATCATGGCTCAGATTGAACGCTGGCGGCAGGCCTAACACATGCAAGTCGAGCGGTAGAGAGAAGCTTGCTTCTCTTGAGAGCGGCGGACGGGTGAGTAATGCCTAGGAATCTGCCTGGTAGTGGGGGATAACGTTCGGAAACGGACGCTAATACCGCATACGTCCTACGGGAGAAAGCAGGGGACCTTCGGGCCTTGCGCTATCAGATGAGCCTAGGTCGGATTAGCTAGTTGGTGAGGTAATGGCTCACCAAGGCGACGATCCGTAACTGGTCTGAGAGGATGATCAGTCACACTGGAACTGAGACACGGTCCAGACTCCTACGGGAGGCAGCAGTGGGGAATATTGGACAATGGGCGAAAGCCTGATCCAGCCATGCCGCGTGTGTGAAGAAGGTCTTCGGATTGTAAAGCACTTTAAGTTGGGAGGAAGGGCAGTTACCTAATACGTGATTGTTTTGACGTTACCGACAGAATAAGCACCGGCTAACTCTGTGCCAGCAGCCGCGGTAATACAGAGGGTGCAAGCGTTAATCGGAATTACTGGGCGTAAAGCGCGCGTAGGTGGTTTGTTAAGTTGGATGTGAAATCCCCGGGCTCAACCTGGGAACTGCATTCAAAACTGACTGACTAGAGTATGGTAGAGGGTGGTGGAATTTCCTGTGTAGCGGTGAAATGCGTAGATATAGGAAGGAACACCAGTGGCGAAGGCGACCACCTGGACTGATACTGACACTGAGGTGCGAAAGCGTGGGGAGCAAACAGGATTAGATACCCTGGTAGTCCACGCCGTAAACGATGTCAACTAGCCGTTGGGAGCCTTGAGCTCTTAGTGGCGCAGCTAACGCATTAAGTTGACCGCCTGGGGAGTACGGCCGCAAGGTTAAAACTCAAATGAATTGACGGGGGCCCGCACAAGCGGTGGAGCATGTGGTTTAATTCGAAGCAACGCGAAGAACCTTACCAGGCCTTGACATCCAATGAACTTTCTAGAGATAGATTGGTGCCTTCGGGAACATTGAGACAGGTGCTGCATGGCTGTCGTCAGCTCGTGTCGTGAGATGTTGGGTTAAGTCCCGTAACGAGCGCAACCCTTGTCCTTAGTTACCAGCACGTAATGGTGGGCACTCTAAGGAGACTGCCGGTGACAAACCGGAGGAAGGTGGGGATGACGTCAAGTCATCATGGCCCTTACGGCCTGGGCTACACACGTGCTACAATGGTCGGTACAGAGGGTTGCCAAGCCGCGAGGTGGAGCTAATCCCACAAAACCGATCGTAGTCCGGATCGCAGTCTGCAACTCGACTGCGTGAAGTCGGAATCGCTAGTAATCGCGAATCAGAATGTCGCGGTGAATACGTTCCCGGGCCTTGTACACACCGCCCGTCACACCATGGGAGTGGGTTGCACCAGAAGTAGCTAGTCTAACCTTCGGGAGGACGGTTACCACGGTGTGATTCATGACTGGGGTGAAGTCGTAACAAGGTAGCCGTAGGGGAACCTGCGGCTGGATCACCTCCTTAATCGACGACATCAGCTGCTCCATAAGTTCCCACACGAATTGCTTGATTCATTGAAGAAGACGATAAGAAGCAGCCCGAAATTGGGTCTGTAGCTCAGTTGGTTAGAGCGCACCCCTGATAAGGGTGAGGTCGGCAGTTCGAATCTGCCCAGACCCACCAATTTTGTGTGGGAAACGCCTGTAGAAATACGGGGCCATAGCTCAGCTGGGAGAGCGCCTGCCTTGCACGCAGGAGGTCAACGGTTCGATCCCGTTTGGCTCCACCACTACTGCTTCTGAAGTTTTGAAAGCTTAGAAATGAGCATTCCACCCAGACGGTGATGAATGTTGATTTCTAGTCTTTGATTAGATCGTTCTTTAAAAATTTGGGTATGTGATAGAAAGATAGACTGAACGTTACTTTCACTGGTAACGGCTCAGGCTAAGGTAAAATTTGTGAGTTCTCTTAGTTGAGAAATTCAAATTTTCGGCGAATGTTGTCTTCACAGTATAACCAGATTGCTTGGGGTTATATGGTCAAGTGAAGAAGCGCATACGGTGGATGCCTTGGCAGTCAGAGGCGATGAAAGACGTGGTAGCCTGCGAAAAGCTTCGGGGAGTCGGCAAACAGACTTTGATCCGGAGATGTCTGAATGGGGGAACCCAGCCATCATAAGATGGTTATCTTAAGCTGAATACATAGGCTTAAGAGGCGAACCAGGGGAACTGAAACATCTAAGTACCCTGAGGAAAAGAAATCAACCGAGATTCCCTTAGTAGTGGCGAGCGAACGGGGACTAGCCCTTAAGTGGCTTTGAGATTAGCGGAACGCTCTGGAAAGTGCGGCCATAGTGGGTGATAGCCCTGTACGCGAAAATCTCTTAGTCATGAAATCGAGTAGGACGGAGCACGAGAAACTTTGTCTGAATATGGGGGGACCATCCTCCAAGGCTAAATACTACTGACTGACCGATAGTGAACTAGTACCGTGAGGGAAAGGCGAAAAGAACCCCGGAGAGGGGAGTGAAATAGATCCTGAAACCGTATGCGTACAAGCAGTGGGAGCCCACTTTGTTGGGTGACTGCGTACCTTTTGTATAATGGGTCAGCGACTTATTTTCAGTGGCGAGCTTAACCGAATAGGGGAGGCGTAGCGAAAGCGAGTCTTAATAGGGCGTCTAGTCGCTGGGAATAGACCCGAAACCGGGCGATCTATCCATGGGCAGGTTGAAGGTTGGGTAACACTAACTGGAGGACCGAACCGACTACCGTTGAAAAGTTAGCGGATGACCTGTGGATCGGAGTGAAAGGCTAATCAAGCTCGGAGATAGCTGGTTCTCCTCGAAAGCTATTTAGGTAGCGCCTCATGTATCACTGTAGGGGGTAGAGCACTGTTTCGGCTAGGGGGTCATCCCGACTTACCAAACCGATGCAAACTCCGAATACCTACAAGTGCCGAGCATGGGAGACACACGGCGGGTGCTAACGTCCGTCGTGAAAAGGGAAACAACCCAGACCGTCAGCTAAGGTCCCAAAGTTATGGTTAAGTGGGAAACGATGTGGGAAGGCTTAGACAGCTAGGAGGTTGGCTTAGAAGCAGCCACCCTTTAAAGAAAGCGTAATAGCTCACTAGTCGAGTCGGCCTGCGCGGAAGATGTAACGGGGCTCAAACCATACACCGAAGCTACGGGTATCACGTAAGTGATGCGGTAGAGGAGCGTTCTGTAAGCCTGTCGAAGGTGAGTTGAGAAGCTTGCTGGAGGTATCAGAAGTGCGAATGCTGACATGAGTAACGACAATGGGTGTGAAAAACACCCACGCCGAAAGACCAAGGTTTCCTGCGCAACGTTAATCGACGCAGGGTTAGTCGGTCCCTAAGGCGAGGCTGAAAAGCGTAGTCGATGGAAAACAGGTTAATATTCCTGTACTTCTGGTTATTGCGAAGGAGGGACGGAGAAGGCTAGGCCAGCTTGGCGTTGGTTGTCCAAGTTTAAGGTGGTAGGCTGAGATCTTAGGTAAATCCGGGATCTTAAGGCCGAGAGCTGATGACGAGTTACCTTTTAGGTAACGAAGTGGTTGATGCCATGCTTCCAAGAAAAGCTTCTAAGCTTCAGGTAACCAGGAACCGTACCCCAAACCGACACAGGTGGTTGGGTAGAGAATACCAAGGCGCTTGAGAGAACTCGGGTGAAGGAACTAGGCAAAATGGCACCGTAACTTCGGGAGAAGGTGCGCCGGTGAGGGTGAAGGACTTGCTCCGTAAGCTCATGCCGGTCGAAGATACCAGGCCGCTGCGACTGTTTATTAAAAACACAGCACTCTGCAAACACGAAAGTGGACGTATAGGGTGTGACGCCTGCCCGGTGCCGGAAGGTTAATTGATGGGGTTAGCTAACGCGAAGCTCTTGATCGAAGCCCCGGTAAACGGCGGCCGTAACTATAACGGTCCTAAGGTAGCGAAATTCCTTGTCGGGTAAGTTCCGACCTGCACGAATGGCGTAACGATGGCGGCGCTGTCTCCACCCGAGACTCAGTGAAATTGAAATCGCTGTGAAGATGCAGTGTATCCGCGGCTAGACGGAAAGACCCCGTGAACCTTTACTATAGCTTTGCACTGGACTTTGAATTTGCTTGTGTAGGATAGGTGGGAGGCTTTGAAGCGTGGACGCCAGTCTGCGTGGAGCCAACCTTGAAATACCACCCTGGCAACTTTGAGGTTCTAACTCAGGTCCGTTATCCGGATCGAGGACAGTGTATGGTGGGTAGTTTGACTGGGGCGGTCTCCTCCTAAAGAGTAACGGAGGAGTACGAAGGTGCGCTCAGACCGGTCGGAAATCGGTCGTAGAGTATAAAGGCAAAAGCGCGCTTGACTGCGAGACAGACACGTCGAGCAGGTACGAAAGTAGGTCTTAGTGATCCGGTGGTTCTGTATGGAAGGGCCATCGCTCAACGGATAAAAGGTACTCCGGGGATAACAGGCTGATACCGCCCAAGAGTTCATATCGACGGCGGTGTTTGGCACCTCGATGTCGGCTCATCACATCCTGGGGCTGAAGCCGGTCCCAAGGGTATGGCTGTTCGCCATTTAAAGTGGTACGCGAGCTGGGTTTAGAACGTCGTGAGACAGTTCGGTCCCTATCTGCCGTGGACGTTTGAGATTTGAGAGGGGCTGCTCCTAGTACGAGAGGACCGGAGTGGACGAACCTCTGGTGTTCCGGTTGTCACGCCAGTGGCATTGCCGGGTAGCTATGTTCGGAATAGATAACCGCTGAAAGCATCTAAGCGGGAAACTAGCCTCAAGATGAGATCTCACTGGAACCTTGAGTTCCCTGAAGGGCCGTCGAAGACTACGACGTTGATAGGTTGGGTGTGTAAGCGCTGTGAGGCGTTGAGCTAACCAATACTAATTGCCCGTGAGGCTTGACCATATAACACCCAAGCAATTTGACTACTCTAACGAGCATCAGATTGCGGTGTGTGAAGACGAAATGAACCGAAAGTTCGACGCTCACAAAGCACCGAAAGCTATCACATACCCAATTTGCTGAAGCGAGGCCAGCTGGCCGCGACTCAGTACCCGAATTTCTTGACGACCATAGAGCATTGGAACCACCTGATCCCATCCCGAACTCAGTAGTGAAACGATGCATCGCCGATGGTAGTGTGGGGTTTCCCCATGTGAGAGTAGGTCATCGTCAAGATTAAATTCCGAAACCCCATTTGCGAAAGCAGATGGGGTTTTGTTTTGGGCGGTCGAAAAT